>JAFGEO010000126.1 GCA_016931575.1 Bacteroidales bacterium
ACCATTGAATGGCTTCAGTGTGTCTTCCCATTAATTGATATGCCAGTCCAATATTGTTATATCTTACACCTAAGAGTTTTCTGTCGGTAATGGTATCCAGTAGGGCGAGGGAGCGTTGGTAGAATTCAATTCCTGTCTTATATTTCCCCATATCGACATACATCCTGCCCAGGTTATTTAGCGATGAAGACTGGCTTTTAACATTTCCGGTAGACAGGTCAATTTCGTAGGCTTCGTTAAACATGTTGATGGCTTTCTCGTATTGTCCCATGGTATGATATATCGCCGCCTGGTTACTGATAACATCTGCCAGTAAATCCGGTCGGTTCAGCCTTTTATTTATTTCAGCAGCTTTGTTTAAATGCTCTAAGGCCTTCTCATTTTCGTCGAGGTTTCGATAATTTAGTCCAAGGTCATTATAGGCCTCTGCCAAAAAAGCCAGGTTACCATCATCTGATTTAGCCATTGAAACAGCCTTCAGTAAATAGTCAGTTGAATTTTCAATCTGGTTGCAATAATAGTATGCATCGGCAATGACTCTGTATGTCTTTGCTATAAGCGAAGGATTAATTTTGCACATTGTTGTTTTTCCAAGCAAAGAAAGAGATGCCTGCAGCATTTTTTCCGGTTCATCGCTCAGCTGGTAACATAGCCGGATACCCGTCTCGATTTGTTCTGTACCGCTCTGGGAATTAAATTGTATTTGTAAACTGTCGGTAATGTTACCATATAAAGCTCCGGGGAAAAAAACAAGTATAAAAAACCTACAGGTTCTTGAGATCATGACAGAGAATGTTACTCAACAAATTTATCAAATTATTTAACCAAAAGGAGCCTGTTGCCCAAGCATGTTGAATTCGATATGCGACTGTTTGATGAACATGCAGAAGTTGATATTGATTTTAGTATTTGGTGGTCCCTTGAAAGGAAAATATTCTCGTGTAAATTAATATATTATGATAGGCCAATGAATTTAATTGATTTCGTTCGCTTTAGCTTTGTTAATCAAAGATAGTATGTTAAATTCCGAAAAACGGCTCCCGGGGAAGCGGCTTATTGTTCATGAAGCCAAATAGCTTGCTTTATATAGGGTTTTTCAGTTAACCGATTGACCATATATGCAGCCAGACTGGCCCTTGAAATACTCAGATTTCCTTTAGTGCCGGGACTGTCGATTCCGGATTTTACATTTTCTGACTGGGGACCGTCATGAAGGCTTCCTGGCCTGAAAATGGTCCAGTCCAGGTCACTTCTTTGAATTCGTTGCTCATTTGTTCCATGATCAGCAATGGGAACCCTTAAAATGAGTTTGACAATAAGAAACCGGATAAAGGGTGCCATGTACTGCTCACTATCACCAACCCCAAAAGAGGAAAGATACATCAAACGCTTAACGCCCTGCTTTTCCATTGTGGTAACAATTCTGTCGATTCCTTCAACGACCTCTGTGGCATGTTTTCGCAGTGATGCCCCCCCAAGCGTTGAGATACATGCATCGGCACCTTTTATGGCCTCTTCTATTTTGTAGGTATCGTTTAGATTGCCTACAGAAATATTTAGGTTCGGGTGTTGTATGCGGAGAGAATTCTCTCTGCGAACGTAGGCAAGGACCTGAAATCCCTTATCCAGTGCTTTTTCTATTACATGCTGGCCGGTTTTTCCACTGGCGCCAAAAACAGTTATTTTCATTTCGCTTAAAGTATGTAGTTAACGATCATCCTAAAAGTTGAGAAAATAAGAATGATAGATTGGGTCATGTTGGTAACAAAGAAACATAAATGTGAAGCACTTGTTCGATTAGGCAAAGCTTGCCGGTTTGGTCTTACCATCCAGAATAGCAATGATAAGGTTTAGCTGGGTATTGCTTAGAGCTTCGCAAATATCCTGGTAATGAAGTGCATTTGAACGAACTACCAGGTATTATACTTAAAGGTATAAGAGTAATTAAATACTATCAGGGTTTTCGATAATTAATGCTGAATCCTTCAATAAGAATGGCTTAGGTATTTTATTGTCGCTACCTAAACAGAGTAAGAGGAATTTACCTCTCCCCGCTAACCTCCTTAATAAAACTAATTGCCCGGGTATTGAAGATCACCGGCTCGTCGACATTCACCACGTGTCCGCAATTGGGGATAACATGCAGGGTGGCGGAGCGGTGTGTCTGGGCAATTTTGCGGATACTGGGCAAAAACATGTGATCTTCATCGCCCATGATATACAGGGTGGCGATATTGACTTCGATCTGTCGGAACAACCGGAGTAAGGGATTTATCTTCGAGGTTAATTTCCACCAGCGTAAAAATTCTTTCTGGTAGAGTTTTTTTGCTTCATTTACGAACAACAGGCGGGATGCTTTGTGATTCCTTTTGGGCATGATGATGTAGGCGAAAAAGTTGTACAACCACATGTAGGGAACAACAGATTTAAAAATGTTCCCAAAGCGTATCAAAATCTGGGAACGAACATTCATCTTTACGATGGCACCCCCCATAATCATCGAATCCACCCGACTAGGGCACATTTCACCTAACTGCCGGATAAGGATGGTCCCAAGGGATATCCCTACAAAGTGTGATGATTTGATGTGTTCTTTGTCCAAAACAGCTACAATATCATCGACGATCACATCAAAGGTATAGTCCTTTTTGAAGGCATCTTTAAATTTCATCTTTGATTTTCCATGACCGCGCAAATCTAGCAGGAGCACGTTAAAATTCTTCGAAAATTCACGCACCTGTTTAAACCAGATGGATGAGCTTCCTCCCGCACCATGCACAAACGTTACCCAGGTTTTGGATGTCGCGTGTTTAAATGTAGTATAATGGAGCATCTGAGACCTTATTGATTTAGTTAATTGACCTTGTCAAAAATATAAAACATTCTCATTTCTGTCAGCTTGCCTATTATACTCATTATAAACAAAATTGATTCATAAAGGTTGGTTTAAATTAGTACGACAGGTTAAAAATGAGCATTTCCCGCCGGAATGAATGACCATCAGGCAGTACCTTTTTAATTCATAACGAAGTGATAATTACAACTGTATATTTTCCCATTCCTGCCATAAGTCAGTAATTATTTTGAAAGCTGTTCTTAACTTTATTGTGACACGAATAACAAAAAATCTTTTTTCTGTAAATTAGGAAAGCGGGCATTTTCTGGTTGGAGACCGCTAAGTTTTTGGTTTCCTTATACCGGTTCCTGTCTGAGAGATACAGAACGCTGAATAAACCTTAAAAATATGAGTGGTACCGATAAGATCCGGCAGTTAATCGAGCTTCGTGAGCAGGCAAAACTTGGCGGTGGCGAACAGAGAATTCTTGCTCAGCATGAGAAAGGTAAACATACTGCCCGGGAACGCATACAGATGTTGCTGGACGAAGGGAGCTTCGAAGAATATGATATGTTCATCTCGCACCGCAGTCATGAGTTCGGGCTTGAGCAGGAATCGTACCTTTCCGATGGTGTTATAACGGGTTATGGTACGATCGATGGCCGGGTAGTCTATGTCTATGCCCAGGATTTCACGGTTTTTGGAGGATCCCTGTCTGAGACTCATGCTCTGAAGATCTGCAAGATCATGGATCAGGCCATGAAGGTTGGGGCGCCCATCATCGGGATCAATGACAGCGGAGGGGCCCGCATACAGGAAGGGGTCAGGTCGCTTGCCGGGTATGCTGATATCTTCCAGAAGAACATTATGGCTTCAGGTGTGATCCCGCAGATCTCTGCTATTTTTGGTCCCTGTGCCGGGGGGGCGGTTTATTCTCCAGCCCTCACAGACTTTATTATCATGAGCGATAAGACTTCCTACATGTTTGTTACCGGGCCCAAGGTAACCAAAACGGTGACAGGGGAACGGATCTCAACGGAAGCCCTGGGAGGTGCCGTCATGCATAATTCAAAATCGGGGGTGGCTCATTTCAAAGCTGATAGTGAAGAGGAGGGATTACTGCTGATCAGAAAATTGCTTTCCTACATGCCCCAGAATAACCTGGAGGATCCCATTCAGACCGCCTGCACGGATCCCATTAACAGGCTGGAAGACGCCCTCAACGAAATCATCCCGGAGAACCCTAACGAACCCTATGACGTGATGGATGTCATCATGCAGGTAGTGGACCGGGAGGAGTTTCTTGAAGTACATGCCCTGTATGCACGAAACATCGTGGTAGGATTTTCAAAGTTCAACGGAATACCCGTTGGCATTGTAGCCAATCAGCCCAACCATATGGCTGGTGTGTTGGATATTGAAGCCTCCCGGAAAGCGGCAAGGTTTGTGCGCTTCTGCGATTGTTTCAATATACCCATCATCACCTTTGTCGACGTTCCGGGATTCCTCCCGGGAAGTGCCCAGGAGTTCGGCGGGATTATTATACACGGGGCAAAACTGATGTTTGCCTATGGCGAAGCCACAGTGCCCAAGATCACCATTACGCTTCGTAAATCCTATGGCGGCGCTCATGATGTAATGAGCTCCAAGCAGCTGCGCGGGGATCTGAACTATGCCTGGCCAACTGCCGAGATCGCTGTGATGGGTGCCGATGGGGCCGTGGAGATCCTGGAAGGTAAAAAGCTTAAGGAAATAGAAGATCCCGATGAACGGGCGGCGTTCATCAGGGAAAAGAGCGATGAATACCGGAACAAGTTCGCCAATCCCTATGTAGCAGCTAAGTATGGCTATATCGATGATGTTATCGAACCGCGAAATACACGCTTCAGGATCATCAGGGGACTTCAGGCCCTGGCCACGAAAAAAGAAATGAATCCACCTAAAAAACACGGAAATATACCGCTATGATACATGCATGGATTGTGATGGATAGTGCTTTACAGCAGGAGTTTATAATTATTGCAGTCATGGGATATATCGTGGTGTTCGCTGCCCTGGTGCTTTTGTTCCTGTTCTTCAATATGCTTCCCAGGCTGATCCATATGGATGGCTGGAAAAGATTGTTCATTCGCGGAAAGGAAGTGCAAAAGAAGATTGAACCGGACATACAGGGGGAAACTACGGCAGCCATTTCGATGGCCATTTACCTTTATCTCTCTGAATTGCATGACGATGAAAGCGGCATCCTTACGATAAAAAAAGTCTCAAAAACATATTCCCCCTGGAGTTCAAAAATATATGCAGTGCGTAACCAGTTTAATCGCCGATAATTTTTATGAAGAATTTTAAATTTTCAATACACGGAAATGAATACGTAGTCGATGTGATCGATGTTGAAAATAATATTGCTCACCTCGAAGTGAACGGAACACCCTATGAAGTCGAGATCCACAAAAAGGTGAAAGAATCAAAAACACCGCGGATCATTGTTCCTGTTGCCAAGGAACCGTCAAAGCCTGAAATTCAGAAGAGAGATGAAGGCGATGCTCACCCGATTGCTGCTCCTCTTCCCGGAACTATCCTGAAGGTACATGTTAAATCGGGAGATATCATCAGTAAAGGACAAGTACTCCTGGTGATGGAAGCTATGAAGATGGAAAACCAGGTGCTGGCCGATAGAAACGGGGTTATCGAGACTGTTGATGTGAAGGAAGGCGATACGGTATTGCAGGGTGATACCTTAATGAAACTGATCTAAGAATGAAAAAGTTGATTACATTTTTTCTGGTTATCGCCGTACTGAGTTTGCTCCGTCCGCTCGCCGGTCATGCCATTGTCTCCTCAGGAAAAGCTGAACACAAGTCTGAACAGGTCCAATCCGGGAACAGTCAGGGTAAATCGATCCTGGAAACGACCGTAAACGGGCTTAAGCAATTCTACAAATTCACCGGGTTCCGCAATGCGAAAACCGGTCACCTGATCATGATTGTCGTGGGGCTCTTCTTCATCTTCCTGGCAATTAAATTTGATTATGAACCCTTACTGCTTATTCCGATCGGTGTTGGAATCATCATCGGGAACATACCCTTCTACCAGGATGGTAACATTAACCTACAACTGGGGATCTATCAGGAAGGCAGCGTAATGAATTACCTCTATTTCGGGGTGATGAAGGGGGTTTATCCGCCCTTAATATTCCTTGGCATTGGGGCCATGACGGATTTTTCCAGTCTGATCTCCAGACCGAAACTGATCCTCCTCGGTGCCGCGGCACAGGTGGGTATTTTCCTGACCTTCATTGGCGCCATGTACCTTGGATTTGACATGAAAGAAGCCGGGGCGATCGGTATTATTGGTGGTGCCGACGGACCCACTGCCATCTTCCTGTCCTCCCGGATCGCTCCGCATCTGATCGGGCCCATTGCCATTGCAGCCTATTCCTATATGGCCCTGGTTCCGGTTATCCAGCCACCGATCATGCGACTGATGACCACAAAAAAAGAGCGGCTGATCAGGATGAGTCCTCCGCGGGCCGTCTCCAAGACAGAAAAAGTACTTTTCCCGCTCGTCGGACTCATCGTTACGACCTTTATCTCCCCCAGTTCATTGCCGCTATTGGGAATGCTGTTCTTTGGAAATCTCTTAAAGGAATCTACCCGCACGAAGCGACTGGCAGAAACATCCAGGAACTCTTTGATCGATATTGTAACCATCCTGCTGGGATTAACGGTTGGGGCTTCGACCCAGGCAGACTATTTCCTGACTACCGAAAGCATGATCATCTTCGGGCTGGGAGCATTGTCCTTCATGATAGCCACCGCCGGCGGTGTGCTGTTCGCTCAAGTGATGAACCTCTTCCTTCCCGAAGGGAAGAAACTGAATCCCCTGATCGGTGCAGCAGGGGTATCCGCCGTTCCCGACAGTGCCAGGGTAGTTCAGAATATGGGTCTGCGCGAAGATCCAACCAACCACCTGCTCATGCATGCCATGGCACCTAACGTGGCAGGGGTGATCGGAAGTGCTGTGGCTGCGGGTATTTTACTGAGCTTTTTGTGGTAAGGCATTGTCGTACTTGGTGCGGAACTGCCTGGCAATCACTACCCGGGTCAATAGAGTTTCTGCGCTGTGTCTTGACTTGTTCTTCGCTATTGATCGGTGCCGGTTG
>JAFGEO010000127.1 GCA_016931575.1 Bacteroidales bacterium
AACAGGCTGGATTCTTTCTTTACGGTGAAGTGGAACCCGGAATATATCGCCAGGAATGTCTGCTGTTTTATCGGGCAGTACTGCCACGGGAATCAACCGGACCACCATGCTCCCTACCTCTATTATTTCGTTGGTAAACCCTCGAAATCCCGGGAGTTGATCAACCGGATCCAGTCGATGTACGGAACCGGGGAGGATGGCCTTGCACTCCCTGGCATGGACGATACGGGCGAGATGTCCTCATGGTACGTGTTCACCTCCATGGGATTTTACCCCTTTTCGCCCGCGGATCCTGAATACCTGCTGTCCGTCCCCAAATTCCCCCGGGTTGAAATCGATCTCGGGAATGGCAGGTTCCTTAAAATCAAACGGCATTATTCCGGGCCGGATGCGCCAGGAAAGATCACCTACAACGGGCGTGAAATACAAGATTATGTGCTCAGGCACAGTGACCTGGTAAAAGGAGGGGTCATTGATTTTTATGGTACGGCCTCTGAGTGAAGGAAAATTAATTTAAATTCTGTATAAAAAAGCGCGGCAATTCATTGTGCTCCAGAATAACCGTATTTTTTTTAGGGACGGTGCCGGTTCATGCGTCTTTGTATTCGGAAGACTTTTGCTCTTTAACAAATCGGTAATGAAAGTTTTGGTTTAGTTTAGTGGTTGGTATTGTGACAGGTACCTGGAACGGAAGCATTCGGGTCCTGACGTTCCGGGTATCTGTTATTTAATTTGTATTCAGGATATTAACGATATGATTGACGCCGATTCGTAATTTTAATAGGTTTGTACCAATGAACAACCAGACCGTACTGGAATTGAAAGACCGGCCATTAATAGAACGATTAAAGAGCAATGATAAAAAAGCATTTGAGGATATCTTCCGGCGATATTTCCACGATCTGCATGAATATGCGTTGTTCTACATCAAAAATGCCCACCTGGCAGAGGATATTGTCCAGGATATATTTCTGAAACTCTGGTCGTCAAGACATAAGATCTCAATCCATACCACCCTGAAAGGATATCTCTTCAGGTCAGTGCACAATATTTGTATCCAGTATCTTCGTCATAATAAGGTAGAAAGGCAGCATAAAGAGTGGCACCAGGCAAAACTTGAAGAAGCCGTATTGATGAACCGGTTGTTTTTCGAAAGCGGATTGACCAGGTTGTTTGAAACCGAGATAAGAGACCTTGTCCGGGAAACCATGGTGAGGATCCCATCCAAATCCCGTAAGATATATGAATTAAGCCGGAACAACTACCTGACCAATAAAGAAATTGCAGACAGGATGGGCCTTAGCGAGAAATCTGTGGAATATCACATTTCTAAAGTCCTGGACTCACTCAGGAAATTTCTGAAAGATTATCTATCCCTGTTCATTATTACATTCCTGGCATTCACTTGATAATTCCAAGGAAATTTTAGGGACTCTGTTGATCTAAACGTCTGTTTAATGTAAATCTCAGTAATATTGATATGGAAGGATTTGATGATGCTCTGCTCGTAAGGTTTTTCAATGGATCGGCAACCCCACAGGAAATTGAAAAGGTCATTCAATTTATAAATGAGAACAGGGAAAATCGGTTGAACTATTTCTATGCCAAGAGGATCTGGCTGGAGAGCAGGGGCGGTTCAAATGAAGAAATGATCGATGATAACTGGAAAAGACTGAATCTCAGAATGGAAGAGTCTGAGAATGGTACAGCCGGCGTGGAACTGAAGAAGACAGGTTTTCCGGTGAGAAGACTCGCAATGGCGGCCGGTCTGGCATTTTTGATCGCCATATCTTCACTGCTATTGTATCAGAATTACAGGTTCAGTCAGATTACATCCGCCGAAAATGAAATAGTTGTTCCCTACGGGTCCAGGACGAATATCACCCTGCCCGACGGATCTGATGTATGGCTGAATGCCGGCAGCAAATTGACATACAGCTCAGATTTTAGCCGGAACAGGGAAGTATCCCTGGTGGGGGAGGCATTCTTCGACGTCCGGAAATTAGATAAACGGGAGTTTGTGGTTAACGCCAGTGAATTGAGGATCAGGGTTTTGGGAACTTCTTTCAATGTCAAGTCCTATCCAGAGGAAGATGTGATCGAGACAACCCTGGTTCGAGGCAGAATTGAAGTTGAATCTCTTGAAGACCAGGCCGGGGTCCGGACTGTGATGCTGGATCCGAATCAGAAACTTGTATACAGGAAGAGCACCGGCCGGACCGATATAGCCAGGATGCAGGACAAGAATTCTTCAGGGGGAAGTACACATGACCAGATCAGTGCGCCGGACAATATGCAGGTTGTCAGGAATGTTGATACTGAAAAGTACTCGTCATGGAAAGACGGAAGGCTTATCATCAAATCCGAATATCTTGGTGAACTGGCGATCAAGCTTGAAAGATACTACAATGTTGAAATTGTTTTCCGGGACGATTCCATTAAGAAATTCAAATATTCAGGTACCCTGGAAAAGGTCACAATCGAGGAGGTGTTAAATGCACTGGCCAGTGCATCGCCGGTACCTATATATTATGAAATAGCGAAAAACAAAGTTACGCTGGGATTGAAATGAGTCATTCAATAAAAGAAACTTGCTTATGGAGCAAAAACAAAAGCCGGAAAATGAGGGCACATTTTCCGGCAGATCTTGATTAAACAGTTTTCCTAACCCTGCTTAAAGAAATCAGGAAGTGCACGTTTAACTCTAAATCCATTCAAATTTATGAAAACTAAAACTAACTATGAAATCCTTTTATTTAAGAAGGAGATCAAAAAAATCTTACTGGTTATGAAACTATCCATGTTTCTGCTTCTTATGGCAGTTATTCATGTAACGGCCAGTACTGTTTTTCCACAGGGGAAAAATGTAACCCTCGACATGCATGATGTCACCCTCAGGGATGTGATAAAGGTCATCGAAGAGCAGGGGGAGATCAGTTTCTTTTATAACGATGATCTCGTGGAATTAAACAAAAGAGTAAATATCTCCCTGAAGGGAACTCCGGTGAAGGAGGCGCTTGAAAACGCACTTGCTCAGGCTGATATGACTTATGAAGTGATCAAAGACAATTTCGTGGTACTCATTCCAGACAGGGATGTTGTCCAGGATCAGGTGGTTATTACCGGGAGGATTGTCGATAGTGAGGGCAATCCCCTGCCGGGTGTCAATGTCCTGGTTAAAGGGACCCTGGTGGGTACGATCTCCGATCCGTCAGGGTATTACAGACTGCAGGTCCCTTCCGGTTCCGAAACCCTAGTGTTCTCCTTTACAGGAATGCTGTCAAAGGAAGTCTCCATCGGAGGCAATACAGTCATTGATGTCACACTGGAGCAGGATGTCATCGGTCTGGAGGAGGTTGTGGTCATCGGATACGGCACGGTGAAAAAATCAGATGTTACAGGTTCTGTATCCTCACTGGAGGGTGACGATCTGAGTAAGGGTGTGGTCGTCGCGCCACAGCAGGCCCTGCAGGGTAAGGTATCCGGGGTGAGTGTCATCGCCGACAACGGGGAACCCGGTGCCAATTCGACGGTTCTGATCAGGGGAGGAACATCCATCACCGCATCAAACGCCCCCCTGTACGTCATCGACGGAGTCCCGGTCGATTTCAATGAGGGCGGCTTCAGTACAACTTCCACGCGGCAGACAAGGAGTGCATTCAATCCGCTCAATATGCTCAATGCATCCGACATCAAATCCATCGATGTATTGAAGGATGCTTCCGCAACTGCCATCTACGGAGCCAGGGGAGCCAACGGTGTCATCATGATCACTACCAAGCAGGGAGCACAGGAAGAACCCGGAATTACCTATGATGCCTATTTCGGCGCATCAAAGATCAGAAAGAAACTGGATGTACTTTCGGCCGATGAGTTCCGTGAATACATGAACGAACATCCCGAGATCACCGGGTGGACAGATGGCGGGGCCAATACCGACTGGCAGGATGAGATATACAGGACTGCCCTGAACCATTCGCACAGCCTGGCAATTTCACAATCAACCCAGAAAACAAATTACCGGGCATCCGTAACTTATTCGAACCAGGAGGGGATTATCCTTAATTCAAACTTGCAGCGGGTGATCGGGAGAATCAACCTGAATCAGAAGGCACTTAATGACCGGGTCAATATAAAATTATTCATGTCAGGGGCCAGCATGAAAAGCAACAGGGGCGCCAATCCGGAAAGCACGGGAAGCCAGTATGACGGGGGAGTCATCCGGGATGCACTGGGTTATGATCCTACGCTTCCGGTCAAAGATGCCAATGGTGAGTACACCTACCGGGGACCGTTAAACCTCAACCCGGTGGAACAGGCAAACACCCTCATTGACATCGCTGAGACGAAAAGAGTAATCGGTAACATGATGGTAGATGTTAAGCTCACCAGTTTCTTAAACTTTAATACGAATGTGGGCTTTACCCAGGAGTTCATTAACAGGTACTTCTATGCACCGATTAACAGCCAGGTCGGAATGAATGACCATGGTACGGCTTCACAGCAGGGACAGAATAATTACTCCAAGCTACTGGAATCCAACCTGCTTTTTAATAAGCGTATAGGAGAAAACCATAACCTGAATGCCATTTTAGGGTATTCTTACCAGGACTTTTTCTATACGGGCTCCTATATCTTTGCCTCGGATTTTATTACGGATGCAACCACCTACAATAATTTAGCCGCGGGAGTAACCCAGAATCCGGTTCGAACCAGTAAAAGCAGCAACAGGCTGATATCGTTTTTCGGTAGGGCCACCTACAGTTTCCATGAAAAATACCTGCTGACGGCGACAGTCCGAAGGGATGGTTCATCCCGCTTTGGTGCGAATAACAAATGGGGGACATTTCCATCCATGGCTTTTGCCTGGAAACTCTCGGAGGAAGATTTTCTGGTAAACAGCAATGTCATTTCCAATCTGAAGCTGCGTATCGGTTACGGAGTAACAGGCAACCAGTCGATCGGGAACTATAACTCCCTTGCAACCCTGAGTCCCGGTGAATATATCTATATTATCGGGGGAGACGTCTATGTGGCGGTGGGCCCGGACCAGAATTTCAATCCGGATCTGAAATGGGAATCGACCGCCCAGTCCAATGTGGGCATCGATTTCGGTGTCCTGAACAATCGTATCAGCGGTAGTATTGATGTCTACCGGAAAAAAACCAATGACCTGTTATTGAGATTTGATGTTCCTTCCCCTGCGGAGGTCCCAAGCATTCTTGCAAATGTTGGCGGAATCCAGAACCAGGGAGTCGAACTTGAGTTTAACGGTATTGTTGTATCGAAAAGTTCGTTCAGTGCGGACCTTTACGGGAACTTCAGTTATAATGCCCAGGAAGTCACCTCGTTGTCCAATGAAACATGGAATACCGAGGCCATATACTTCGGGGGAGTCAGGGCTGCTGGTTTCAGCGGTTTTACGAGTATGATCATTGTCCCCGGTCAGCCGCTTGGAACCTTCTACGGCTATGAGTATACAGGTGTGGGTGAAGATGGAACGCAGGAGTTTAACGACCTTGACAATGATGGCGAAATCACTCCCGGCGGCGACAGGACCTATATCGGGTCTTACCACCCTGATTATTTATTCGGTCTGGGTACCAAAATCAATTATAAAGGATTCAGCCTGGATTGCTTCCTGAGAGGTACCGCCGGTGCGGAGATCCTGAATAGCACGGCCCTTGCGATACAGAATAAAACCAGGATCCCGGCATTCAATGCTTCACAAGCTGCACTTAATGATGGCCTTGCTTACGGACAGGCCAATGTTTTTTCATCGAAATGGGTGCAGGACGCATCGTTTCTCCGCCTGGAATATCTGAACCTTGGATATACTTTTAATCTGGCCCCGAACGGTGTCTTCTCCAACCTGTACCTGTATGTGACCGGTCAGAATTTATTTGTACTGACAAGGTATTCCGGGTATGATCCGGAGGTCAACGGCGGTATCGATTACATGGCTTACCCGAAGCCCAGGAACTTCATCGTGGGTATCAGCGTGGGCTTCTGAACCAAGTATTAACT
>JAFGEO010000128.1 GCA_016931575.1 Bacteroidales bacterium
GGAGCCTGGACAATGTGGAATCAGATTGACGGGGGGTCTACCTTTCAATGGGATAATGCACCGAATGGAGCTGAACTGACCTACCCCTTATCAGCGGGCAGCCATGTGCTGACCCTGGCTTACCGCGAGGATGGAACAGAAATGGATAAGTTCTATATTACCAATACGGGTACCATTCCAACCGGTATTGGTGATGCCGCTGAAAGTTGTACCGGTGTTCTGCCTCCCAATGCAAACGCAGGACCCAATCAGAACATTACGCTGAACGAAACCGAAGAGTTTGCAAGCGTTTCCCTCGACGCTTCAGGAAGCTCAGATCCCGACGGAACAATTGAAAGCTACACCTGGACCCTTGCAGACACTGTGCTGGCAACAGGTGTAGGGGCCACAGTCGATCTCCCGGCCGGAAATCACAGAATTACACTTACTGTAGTGGATGATTATGGTAATTCCGGGCAAGATGATGTAACGATCCTTATCAGCTCCGGACCGAGCTCCCTGACTTCGAAAGATGTAAACGGCTTTAGGCTGAGCACTTATCCCAATCCCTTTACCGATAGACTGCTGATCGAATACAATCTGGACAAATCAGCAATTGTAAAAATCGTACTAAGCGATGTTTCCGGCAGAGAGGTTACCACCTTGCAGAATGGTTTGCTTACTGCAGGTTCATCGACATTGCAGGTTGAAGGTGCTGGTCTGGAAGCGGGAATGTACTTCCTGACAATAGTCGTAGACAATAAATACTGTTGCGTTTATCCTGTGATGAAGCACTAGCAGGGCTGTAGGACAATGTAAAAGTCATAGCAGACGTTCACCTTCCGGGAGCCTCAATAGGAGTCCCGGAAGGAATATGACATACCTGAACACGTTCAGAATAGGCTGCTAAATTTCGGGCACTACCGCATCGAGAATCTCCTCGCTGGGGCACAAGGTGGTATAGATTATCTTAAGAATTCTCTTTTTTTCATGGATCCAATTAGTACGGAAAAGCTATGCAAAACCTAATTTTCGACTCCATATCACAATACATAAAGCTTCGGAAGAAGAAAAAAGCAAGTTCTAAACCCTAAAAATCAGCATGCCAATTTATGAAGATCCAAGTTGGGAGTATGACGTTTTACCACTGCGAAAATCAACGAAGTGAATACAAAAGAAAACCCGTAGAAACCATAGTCAAAAATGCACTGTGCATAATCCATAGGAACATGAGCGGTTTGCACTACCTGTCCCGCACTTTTGCGGGAACCCGGCGATGGTTAGCTTCGCTGAGCTCGTCCTGCGTCCCCGGTTCCCGGTTGAACTACATCCCGGGCAACAGGCTAAACACTTTTAAAGGTTTTGAGAACTATTTTCGATTTATCCGGAACAGGGATTACTCTTATGATGGTTTTCAGCGCATCCTGGCGTGCTGTTTTTTCCAAAAAAGGCTGCTCCATCGCACTTTTCCAGTTTCAGGATAACCGGACGCTCTTGTGGAACAAATTGCATAGCCAGCCTGCGTTTTGTAGTGCGGTTGTATGCAACCCATTTGAATAATTGTTGTCGTTAAAGCCAGGTGAAAATTAATAGTGATTCTTGCTTGAAAAAATCAATGTATTCAATTGTGTTTATGGAAAAGCTTACGGTGCAGATTAATTTTTTGTTGAAACAGATTCTGGTAAAAGTTAGGGTCATGCTGCCGATTCCTGTGGTCAGGGAATGATCCGCTATTCTCCGGATAATTATATTTATAGTGCTTATTCGACAAATGTAACGACCTCGCTACCGGGATACAGGTTTGAATTATTTCAACGCGACTTTTGATAAATAAACTCAGCATTTGCTTACTAACAAATCTCAATAAAAAATCAGGTTATGAGAAACAACATAGTATTTATCGTTATATTATTTATAATTAATCCGTTATTACTATCAGGGCAGGAAGAAGAGAGCCAGATCATAGAAAGCTTAAATTTTGGTGCAGGGTACTCACACATGAGAATGCTTGACAGATCGGCCACGCAACTGGTTTATGCATCAAACAGTATCCCCATAGTTGGGGGATATACAAAACAAACGGATAAGTCGGTTTTTATGGCCAGTATTTCTCTTGAACCCGGACTGGTGGGCAGTGCCGGTGAATTTAAAGACCGGAAAGCACTCATCAGTCAGACAAACTCCTCCGGCAATTTAGAAACCGTTGAGCTCAACATTGGAAACACGGTGAATTACAAGGACCAGCTTACGGTATCCTGGTTTCACCAGCTTTGGGGACATCCCGGATCAAAATTCAATCTTTATGCAGGGGGAAGTTTTATACAGTATTTCTTTCTTTCTTTTTCAATGGTGCCGGTTTTATTTCACTCTGAAATATCGCTTAATCCATCCGTTTTTGCGGCCTACAGGGTCAATCCGTCAACAAACATTCACGGAAGTATTGCTTTCCCTCTCGTAGGATTAAATACACATTTGCCCTTTTCAAATGACCCGGTAGATGGGGAGCACAATCATTTTTATGTTACGTATGATACCGGAAGCAAAGTAGTAAGTCCTCTGGATTATCAGAAGGTTAACCTGTCTTTTGAACTGGAAAAACAACTAAACTCAACCTTGTCCTTTTCTGTCAGCTATAGGTTTTATTGGTTTCAATATTCAGACCAAAGCACATTTAATGCGTATGACAATTGCATATCCCTGAACCTTAAAAACAAAATCAACAGCTAGTTATGAAAAATTTCTATATAATACTACTTATGCTCCTGGCAATATCCATGTTAGCTTGTGATGAGATGCTTTTAGGACCGGATGAAGAAAATACACCTGTAAATAACTACGATATATTCTGTAAAGATATAAAAGAGCGGTACGGCCC
>JAFGEO010000017.1 GCA_016931575.1 Bacteroidales bacterium
AGACCATTGGAAAATCAATGGACAGGCGCTGAATCATACGCGGAATACCAGTTATTACGGTCATTTCATCAAGGGTTTCCGGAAGCTTTATGATTTCGATGAGCTGTACTTCACAGAAACAAATATTCCCCCGCTCTCAGCGCAGATTGAGGAAAACTATAAGGATTACCGGTCCTGGTTTGACTCCGCCTTTCACAAGGCAGGTTTTGAACTGATGTTCCTTGACCAGTACTGGAATCCATTTAATACCGAGATCGATGAAAGATATTTTGCCCTGGTTTTCAACATCAATGCGCTTGTCCTGCATGCCAGCAGTTTCCCTTCTCCCGGGGATACTGCCATGATTTACCGTGAGGCTGCCGGGGAGGGGTACCCCATGCATACACTCGACGAATATCTTGCTTACTGTGATCACCTGCTCAGGAAGAACATTGACCATAAGGCTGTCTGTTTAAAGAACACCCTGGCGTATTCAAGGTCCCTGGATTTCGAGAAAGTCCCATATGAAACGGCCAGGGCCTTGTATAACCGACGCTCAGCAAAACTATCAGGCGGCGAATCCAAACAAATACAGGATTTTATGTTTCACTGGATCATTCAGAAATCCATTGAATATGATCTGCCCATACAGATCCATACAGGTTACCTTGCGGGGAACGGGAACACCCTGGAAAATGGCCGGCCGGTGAAATTAAACAACCTCTTCCTCAACTACCCGGAGGCCAGGTTTGTGCTGTTCCACGGGGGATACCCATGGACGGGCGAGTATGCAGCCCTGGGCAAGATGTTCCCCAATGTTTACCTGGACATCGTGTGGCTCCCGCAAATATCGAGAGAAAAAGCAGTGCTCGCGCTGGATGAAATGTTTGACTGCGTTCCGTATAACAAATTTTTCTGGGGAGGGGATTGCGGTTTGATTGAAGAGTCTGTAGGATCCCTTGAGTACGGCAAGGAGGTCCTGGCAGCAGTATTGACCCGCAGGATTGAACGTGGATTATTGACAGAGGATGTGGCTTTTGATATTGTCAAAAAGGTCTTGCGGGAGAACGCCATCAGGGTATTTAAACTGGAGGAGAGACTCGGCAAAGCGTTTTGAAGGCTCACGCTAGCTGGCAAGCCGCAACGAAACAGCCCTCCCGTGCGCGGGTAATTCGCCGGGAATAAAAGGAATAACTTATGACGAAGATGAAAGCCTGAACTAGACTTTTTTGATCATTTTTGCAGTAGCCAGAATCGTCTGATTTCCTATGTTGACCGTTGCTGTCTTGCTGCCAATTTCTTCGATAACACCCTCTGCAGACCAACTTCTCCTTTCAACCCTGACGTTATCTCCAACGCGGAATTGTTGCAATCCGTTTTTCTGGCTGGTTTGCAGGAAGGCAAGCTTTATTTCCTTATCTGCTTCAATCAGTTCTTCTTTTGTCAACTGATGCAAATCTTTACCGTTTACCTTGATATCCATATTCGTGCTAAATCCTTATGATTAATGCTAAGTTCACTGTTAAATAGACTTCAAAGATACAAGAATTCAACGATAAAATATACAACTAATTGCTTCGTCCATAAATAAAAAATGATAACTCATCAATTTAATGAACGTGATTTACCGATAAAGCAGGATGTTTTACCGATTTGCCCCTGTGGATAACTTTTTACCGGAATAATTTTACATTACAAACTTTGAGAGCCATGTCAACAGAAAAAGACTTTTTAAACCAGTTCCAGGATAATCTCGCATTTTTCTTCAATGAAGCAGTAGATATTAACCTGACAAACCTGAGACAATGCGGTTTCTGGATAAAGACCATGAACCACCAGAACAATGCATCCGAAATCCGACAAATAAGAATTGACCAGGGCCTGCCTGCCCCTCCGGTAATGATCTGCAGTATTACCAACCGGTGTAACCTCAAATGCCGGGGATGCTACCATCAATCCCAGGAAAGGCCATCGGGTCCTGAATTATCAACAGAAAGATTTGAACGACTGATCGATGAAGCTTCCCGGATCGGGACCAGGATCATCATGCTGGCAGGCGGAGAACCCCTCCTGCGCAAAGATATTCTGGAAACAGCAGCCGCAGCAAAGGGAACGCTTTTCCCGGTGTTTACCAACGGGGTTCTGCTGGATAGCGATACCATCCGGTTTTTTAAGAAACACCGTAACCTTATACCGGTACTCAGCATGGAAGGTGACCGGCAGCAAACCGATGAGAGACGTGGAGCTGGACTGTATGACAGGGTTGAATCGGCAGCCGAAGTCCTTCGCCGGAACAAGATGTTCTATGGATTGTCCATAACCCTGACCTGCGATAATTTTAAAGCGGTAATGGACCCGGGATATTTACAGCGATATTATGATAAGGGCTGCAGGCTTTTTTTCTTCGTGGAATATGTTCCGGTGACAGAAAAGGATATCCCGCATTGTATGAGCGAAAATCAGAGGAAGAAGCTCCCCGCGATCATGAAATCATTGCGCGATACCACCCATGCACTTTACATAGCCCTCCCTGGAGAGGAAGAACAGTATGGGGGATGCCTGGCAGCCGGCAGGGGATTTGTCCATATCAGTGCTACCGGGGATGTGGAACCATGTCCGTTTGCCCCGTATTCAGATACCAACATCAACAACTCCTCGCTAGCGGAAGCGCTTGACTCCGTCCTGTTGAGCAAAATCAGGAGCCATCACCACCTGCTCAAAGAATCAGCCGGCGGATGCACCCTTTGGGAAAACAAGGAATGGGTAGAAGAACAATTGGACACCCTTAAAC
>JAFGEO010000129.1 GCA_016931575.1 Bacteroidales bacterium
CCCGACCTATCTGTATTACAATCCTTATGATGAGAATAAGCAGATCGAATACTTCAATGAAGATGCCCCTGTGGATTTGTACGATGCCATCAGTCACCGGATAGTAGCCAGGCATGTGACAGAAGAAGGTTGCTTTGACCTCCCGGCAAAATCGGCCATGCTTATTGTCGTCGTACCATCGGAAAGCCAGCTCGAAAAAAGAGGCGAACGAATTATGCTTGACACTGTAGTTATCGCCTATAAGTAATGTAAAAGAATGATTAAGATGAAAAGAAATCCAAAACCAGACAGAAATTCGAAGAATTTGTCTGTTAACCTGTTTTACGCTTTACTCCTGGGTTTATTAATTATCCCTATCACCCTACATGCCCAGGAGAAAACGATCACAGGTAAGGTTACCGATCCACAAGGCATTGAACTGATCGGTGTGAATATAGCTGTTAAGGGAACCACCCTTGGTACCATAACTTCCAATACCGGCGATTTTACATTAACCATTCCCGCTGGTATTGAGGATCCGATTCTGATTGTATCCTATATCGGATATCAGCGCAAGGAGATCCCGGTAGGCACTGCCACAAACTTCGATATCCAGCTTGCAGAGGATTATGAGGTGCTCGATGAGGTGGTGGTAACCGGATACTCTTCCATACGCAAAAGCAATATTACGGGGGCTGTATCGACGGTAAAAGCTGAAGATCTTAATAGACTTCCTGTTAATGACATTGACCGTGCGCTGGCCGGTAAGGTGTCGGGAGTCAGGGTTAACCAGGCAACCGGTGCCCCGGGTGATGCTGTGTCCATCCGGATCAGAGGGGTAGGAACCATTGGGAACAATGATCCGCTTTATGTCATCGACGGAATCCCGACCAAAGGTGCTTTAAATGTTCTTTCTCCGTCTGATATTGAGTCGATAACCATTCTGAAAGATGCTTCATCGGCAGCAATTTACGGTTCCCGCTCAGCCAATGGCGTGGTTGTGATAACTACGAAAAAAGGACAGTCAGGCAAGCAGCATGTAACCTATAACGGATATTACGGAATTCAGCAGCACGGCAGACTCACCCCCATGGTAAATACGGAAGAGTATATTGCCATCTATAACGAAGCAGCAACGGCAGATAACCGCGATGTAATCACACCCGAAGTAGCGGCAACTTTTGCCGATATTAACCATCTGGAGTCCATTTTTCAGACTGCCCCGGTCCAGAATCATCAGGTTGGTGTTTCCGGTGGGAATGAAAATTCACAATATCTTATTTCGGGCGATTATTTTACGCAGAAAGGGATCATTCTGAACTCATTTTATGACAGGTATTCTTTCAAAGCAAATGTTAACTCGCAGCTAAGCAAAAGAATACGGGTCACCGTAAACACAAACTTTGCACATACCCTGAGAAATATCATTTCCAATTCCGGCGATGGGGCATCCAGCGATAAAGGAAGTGTGGTGCGGTATGCCTTTTTCAGAACACCCGGTACACCCATTTATAAGGAAAATGGTGACTACGTGGACTTGCCCCCGAATCCCAAGTTCCTGGGAGACGGATATAACCCGGTTGGATTGGCCAATCATTTCGATGATAAGGAACGCAAGTATATCTTCCTGAACAACGCGCTTATAGAAATAAAGATCCTGGAGGATCTTGTTTTCAGGTCTAATAACGGAATTAACCTGAATATAATCAACCGCAAGAAGTTCTATGAAGAATGGGGCGACCGGGGTATTGATGCTCCGGGCAGCGCTGTAAATTCCACAGCCATAAACACAGCGCTAACCTCGAACAATGTACTGGAATACAACAAGACATTTAATGAACTGCATTACTTCCGTCTTCTTTTGGGTTATGAAATCATTCATGATAAAACTGCATTACACGGGGGCAGCAGACAGAACTATACCCAGCAAACGGAAAACTTCAGGTATTTAGACGCCGGCATCGGAGAACAAAGAAGTTACGGAAATGCTTGGGAATGGGCGCTTACCTCCTATTTTTCAAACCTGGAATACATTTTCAACAACAAATACCTTTTGACATTTACCCTGCGCAGGGATGGTTCATCTCGATTTTCAGCGAAAAACCGTTATGGAACATTCTATTCAGGATCAGCAGCATGGCGTCTGGATCAGGAAACGTTCATGGAGGGTATCGTTGAGAAGATCCATATCAGCATGCTGAAGTTAAGGGGTTCTTTTGGCAAGCTTGGAAATCAGGAAATCGGTGATTATCCATGGGCCACCATCATTAACGGCGGATACGATTATCCATTTGGTGCAACTTCTCAAAGCCTGCAAAAAGGATACGCCATCAGTACACAGGGTAATGATGACGTAAAGTGGGAAAGTACACAACAGATGGATTTTGGCATCGATTTAAGGTTGTTTGAAAACAAGGTAATTTTTAATGCGGATTATTTCCGAAAGGTGACCAGCGATATGCTCATTCCTTTTCCGGCACCCTCAATTGGCGGTTCGGCAGAATACCCCTGGGTAAATGCCGGCAGTGTGGAAAATAAGGGATACGAATTTGAGCTTAGCTACCGGAATGTCCTGGGAGATTTCAGGTATGAAATAAGTGGTAATTTCGCCAAAGTTGACAATGAAGTTCTTTCACTGAGCGGTCAGGATGCAAAACCCATCATAGGGGGCGAGGTCGACAATAATACATTTGTTACAGTGACGGAAGTCGGGCAGCCAATTGGTGCTTTTTATGTGTACCAGATGGAGGGCATATTCCAGTCAACGACTGAAATACTGACACACGCATACCAGGGGCCCAATGTAAAACCCGGCGATGTGAAATATAGCGACCTCAGTGGTCCTGATGGTGTTCCTGACGGTACCATCGATGCATATGACAGGATCCATGCAGGCAGCGCCATACCTGATTTTATTTATGGCTTAACAGTCAACCTGTTCTATAAGGATTTTGATTTCTCTGCCTTTTTCCAGGGTGTACAGGGCAATAAGGTGTATATGCAAATAAACAAAGATATTGAAGGATTTTACCGGGCATTCCCCGTAACAAAACGCTTTTATGATAACCACTGGACACCCCAGAATCAAAGTAATGAATTTCCGCGCGCGGCGTGGAGTGGAGCCACGAACAACAATCGGCCATCAACCCGATTTATTGAAGACGGATCTTATGGAAGACTTAAAAATATCCAGATCGGCTACTCACTGCCTGAAGGTTTACGCCAAAAAGTCAGGATAACGCAATTCAGGATTTACCTGAGTGCACAGAATTTGTTCACCTTAACCAGGTTTTCCGGTTTGGATCCCGAAATGCAAACCAGCGAAAATGCTGCCGGAGAAGGAGACAGAGCGGTCGGGATCGACTGGGGGACATACCCTGTAGCGAAAACATACCTCATAGGTTTGAATATTACTTTTTAAGGCAGGAAATATTTAACAGGTACGCGGAACATGATACACAAGGCTTTCAATAAAACCTATCCACAATGAAAACAACATTCTATAA
>JAFGEO010000130.1 GCA_016931575.1 Bacteroidales bacterium
AAGAGCAATATCCACAAAGGTTTCATTATTCAACCTGAAAACAATTCTACAATGGCCGTTCACAGGGTTCGGGAAACATTCAAGGCTGCTTATATCCCCGGGAATAATACTATTTACAGAAGACTTCAAAGAAACCAGATAGTACTCCTGCCTTTCCCCTGCATAGATATTCCGTTTTTCCATGTTGCCGTTCAGGGGATTATAAACTGCATAACTCCCCTTTTCAACTCCGGAGGCCTTGTATCCGTCCCATGTTTCAAACTCCACCACCGATCCGGGAGGAACGTTGAAAATATAACTGTCAACTTCCACGAGGGTATCTCCCGGGTTCCTCACGGTAGCCCCGTAACATTCCCCGTTCACCATAGCCCCGATCTCTTTTATATCTGAGGTTGAGTCGGTTTGAATGTAAAACGGCACATAATCGAGTTCTTCCTCAAAAGTGAAATACTCTGTTTCGGAAATAACCACATCGTCCGCCGGTTCGGAAGGCATGTTCCACTGGAACTCTACCGAGCCTCCGTAATTCATCTTCAGTATCACCATGTCGCCGTATTCCAGGGGCGTTTCCTTGCCGGTGGCAACCCAAAAGCCCCATATCTTGTGCTTCGACCAGTACTGTGTTTGAATGGAAGTAAGGTAATGGTCATAGATATTTGCCGGTATGGCATCTTTGACCCACTGAGCATCCTTGAGGAAATATCCCAGCCAGTTGGCTTCGTTGTTGCCGTAAATGGTGAGTTCGGTCTCAGGCGGTACGATTGCCCCGTGCAGTTCAATCTTTGGGGTGGGTAGCTCGGAAGCAGCAAAATCAAGCTTACAGCCCTGGGTGCTTTTGACTGTTGTGAATAGTCCGTCCCAATTTGGTGGTTCAAATATCCGATGTTTGAATTCATCATCAGGCAGAAAATACCCTTCCAGGTCAAACCCCACCTGGGGGTACCAGTTGTTTCGCATTAGCACGGAATCGGTATAATATTCATTGTTTTCATACCTGCCCATCCTCGGTAAGGAGAGCCAGGTGATGTCCGTGGTGAGCGAAAGCTCGTCGGCATAGCATTTGATGACGCTGGCATTGCTGAAACCATGGTTCCCAAAATACAGTTTGTTGAAGTTTTTGTTGAAGAAGGGTTCGGCCTTACTATACTGTGAAAAATTCATTATTGCTGGCATCGGTATCATATTTCCGGTAGCAATGTCTTTTGTTCCAGCATTATCATAAGAATCAACCGTATGCAGGCTTATTTCATTTCCATAATCAGGATACCATTCATGGGTTAGTATTTTATCATTTATCGGATTATAGACCAATCCGTTACTCCTTTTTATTGTAAATGTATTGACAGGTACCGGGTTGGGATCGGTAATATCAATAACCGATAAATAGCCATAAACATCATACTCTCCCAGTGCGTACAGATATTTTCTGAAAGGGTTTTTTTCAACGTGCCTGATGGGATGGTTTAGACCGTAAGATTTTACATAATTAAGTCCTGGGGTTAATTCCAATATACTGCCCAGGTCAGGATAGAAATTCCCGATATATACCTTGTTGTTTACCGGGTGGTAAGTAATGCTGACTGGAAATGACCCGCCTACCCAGTATGTATTATTGATGTAAGGTGCAGGCAATGAGTGCACAACGGAATAAATATCAGGGCTTACCATAGGGTATGCGAAATAAACCTGTTGATTTACCTCATCTTTTTCTATATCTGTGGGTATGGATAGTATTTCATCAGTAATAATCTCAGTCGCGTGAGTAATCGCATTAATATAAGCAATGCCTTCATAACCTGCAACATATACATACTCGTCATAACTCAATAATAATCTTGGCCAGACTTGTTCATGCTCCCCGGTACCGGTTACTATAATTTTTGCAATGATGGAATTCGTAATACCGCTTATTATAGTTACATTCCCATCCCCATAGCAGGCAACGAAAATCTTGTTTGAAGCCTCATTATAAACGATCGAAGTTATATCCTGCCCGACATCCTCCACGGTAGTTAACCAATTGTTGTTATTGTCATATACTGAAACGATCCCATCCTGATAATCAGACTCGCACTGCGCGAAATAACTCTTATCATTCTGTGTGTTGTAACATCCTTTATAACTTGACATGCCGGTTTGAACAAATTCATTGTACTGGCAGTTATCCTGTATTCTGAATACGGTGCCCTCACCTGTATTCAGTGAATATACATTGTCGGAGTTTTCAGGTAACACCTTGATTCTCCTGCTTTCGCAGCCTCTAAGGGTTTGCGTGTCAAGCATATCGTCAGAGTAGCCATCTATTGACATTGTCAAGTCGGTACTTCCTCCGAATATCTTGTCGGTCGCAAGCTTATATGCAATTGAAAATAAAGGCTTTGGAGTATTGACCGTGCTGATTAATTGGGTTGTCCCATTGATGATCTTGACCGAATAACCGTTTTGCATCACTCCTGAGAAATAGATCTTACTATCATCGGTGACCCCTGTAATGAGAGGCCTTGAGCATCTGCCAATAACACTTATTATTCCGGTTGACAAGCTGCCCTGGTACAGACCTGAGTTAGAAAAATAATGTAGTGGCCCAGCGTTTGGCCAGTTTCCATTCATTTGGGCATATAGTTTAGAAGTTGCCTGGTCAAAAACCAGGGCTCCAGATGCTCCGGTAGTATAGGATTGTTCAACCGAAAGTTGTGCAGCATCCAAAGTTTTAACCGCAGTTTTAGTTGACAAATAAATATAATCGCCATTGGCATCGGGTGTAAAGTCGTAAATTTGTTCAGACAGTGCCAATTCTTCCTGAAGCCCTGTATTGAAGTCAAACATTCTCAGTTTTGATGAAACCCATGAATTGAGTATCCAGTAAAGCCTGTTGGTGTTCTCCACATAGTAAATGCTCGTTGATAACTGTTCTCCAAACGAAGCTTCGCTGATGGTCTGTACGATCTCATCGGTCTTGCCATCAATAAAATGCAGTTCATTGCCGAAAGTGGCACAATATATCATTGTGTCTTCGGGGCTTATAGCCAGATACCTTGAAAACGGATTCAATAAATATGCCTGGGTTGCAAAAATATTACCGTAGGAAGATATTGTCAGAGATTTTATTGTGCTACCTGTAGCAGCGTTTTTCACTACCAGGCGCCGGTTGCCAAAGATGTAAATCTTCCCGTCAACTGTGCTTGTACTAAGAACCGCATCCTGGGGCATTGCCCCACCATCAGGATCTGGCAGCCACAATGTATTTTCAAGGATATCACCCTCTTCGGTTTCCGGTGTTTCGCTTCCCAACTGGCCGGTGATTATTTCAGCATCATCTGCATTACCATGAAACAGGTAATCACAGGAGTATCCGTTCTGACTGAAAAGCCTTATTATCGAGTATCCATTACTCAGTTCAATCAGGGTGTCGCTCAAAACTACCTGGCATTGCAGGGCCTGAATGAATATCAGTGAAACAAAAAGAATGATTGAAATTATTAACTTTTTCATACGATCGAGGTTTAATGTTTTACAAATTCATTTGATAAATTGTCCTTAAGTTTCCCGGGTTTTCTACGGCGCCCGGGGGTATCGGATGAATTTGTTCAGCGCCGGAAAGAGAAAAGGATCAGTCTCTCTCTCTCTCTCTCTCTCTGCAAACATTAGAAAATCAGGAGAAGAAGCATGTACCACAGTATTTATTGTTTTTACGATCTTCCTTAATAAGGTACTGGTAAAGGTATGAAAATTTTCAGAAAAAGCAAGTGTGTCTGGGAAATATTTTCAGAGCAATGAAAAAAATTTCTATCGGGTTTAATCTTACAGCAAAAACAGAAAATGTAATGACCAACCAATTTGTCTGTACGATCCGGGCAGTAGCCGGAAATTATAAAATACCACTTTCCTTTTATTTTGGGAAAAGCAGGAATACACTCTTATCAGTCTGTTTCCCTGATCAGCAGAATATACACCGGGAAATGGTCGCTGTAGCCTCCCTGATACACGCCCCCGGCAAAAGTTCTCCGGGGATAGCCTGCATAGGGGCCATCCTTCTGGACGAGGAAATTTTTGTTGAACACCTTGGCTTTGTAAAACGTATAGTCCCGAAAATCATCCCCAAGAAGTCCCTGAGAAATGATGATCTGGTCGAACAGGTTCCATGAATCGCGATAGGCCAGCGAGCCAATGCCTTCCTTGTAGAGTCCATACATCGGGTTGAAAAGGTCGCCTTCTTCTAACTTGTCTTTGTTTCCTTTTGCCCTGAGATGATCCCTTACGCTCGGGTTTACCGGATCATCATTCAGGTCGCCCATAACAATGATCTTCGCATTTTTATCCAGGGCAAGCAAAGAATCAGCGATATGCCTGCTGAGGTCGCCGGCAGCATTGCGTTTGGGCCGGCTTGCCCTTTCACCGCCCCTTCGCGATGGCCAGTGGTTAACGATGATATGCAGTATGTCGTCGCCGGCTTTTCCGGTCACCAGCAATTGGTCGCGCGACCTGAAACCGCTGTCATTCTCCAATGTGAGCCTGTACGACTTGCTTCCCAGCACAGTGAAAATATCCGGACGGTAGATCAGCCCTACGTCAACCCCCCTGGCGTCGGGGGAGTCGTAATGGACGATACGGAAACCTCTTTCCCTGAGTATTTCATGTTTCACAAGATCCTCGACCACATTCCTGTTTTCAATCTCGGAGATCCCTAATATGGCAACCCCGGCAGGAACGACATCCGTACCGATTTTTGAGATGACATCCGCCATATTTCGCAGCTTCTCATGGTAACGTTCTGCAGTCCATTGATTGGGTCCATTGGGTGTAAACTCCTCATTATTATATAATTCAGGATCGAGGATGGTATCAAAGAGGTTCTCAAGATTGTAAAATCCGATACAAACGGCGTTGAAAGTTTTTTCCTGCTGGGCCTGCAGTGAGCCGGCCATCCACAACAACATCAAAAGCAAGTAAAACCGGCTTTTTGTGATCCTTTTCATAATCGTAAAATTGTACCTTTTTTAGTCCACTGTCACCAACGTGGCAAAAATATGATAAAAAATCGGGGCAGGGAGAATTTAATTTAAGACTTCCTGTTCCAATTTAATTATTTTTGTTTCCTCATTTAAACGCTGAGGCATACATGAAAACATACCTGCTGTATATAATACTTATCCTGACGGGGCTGAGCGTTGCCGGTCAAACGGACGACACCCTGAATATCAAATCCCAATCCCCCGAAAACATCCGGATACTGATCACGGAATCTGCTCTTGAGAATGAAGAGCAATCGCAGGACATTTCAGGATTGTTGCAGTCTTCGCAGGATATTTTTGTGTCCACAGCAGGGTTTACTTTCGGGCAGACAAGGTTCAAAATCAGGGGCTTCGACTCCGAATACTCTTCTGTTTTGATGAACGGAATACCCCTGAACGATATGGAAACAGGAAGGGCATACTGGTCATCCTGGGGCGGGCTCAATGACGCCACCCGCAACAAAGAAATCAATAATGGCATTGCTGCTTCCGACTATTCTTTCGGAGGCGTGGGGGGATCCTCCAATATGATCACAAGGGCATCTTCCTTCAGGAAGAATACCAGGCTGACCTATTCCCTCACCAACAGGAACTACAGAAACCGGCTGATGTTTATACACTCCACCGGCATGATGGACAATGGCTGGGCCCTCACCGTTTCAGGATCGCGCAGATGGGCTCAGGAAGGATACGTGGAAGGCACATTTTATGATGCATGGAGCTACTTCCTCTCAGCCGAAAAGAAACTGAACAAAAAGCACAGCCTCGGGATAGTGGCTTTCGGGGCCCCGTCAAAAAGCGGCCGTGGAGGTGTAAGTACGCAGGAAACTTATGATCTTGCCGGATCCAATTATTACAATCCCTATTGGGGCTACCAAAACGGTGAAAAACGAAACTCCAGGGTCAACAATTACAACCAGCCTATGGTTGCCCTGTCTCATTACTGGACAATGGCTGAGAAAACAAATCTTACTACTTCCGTTTATTACTCATTTGGAAGGGGAGGGGGAACCGCCCTGGACTGGTATGATGCCGCCGATCCCAGGCCCGATTATTACAGGAACCTGCCAAGCTGGGATGGCGATGTGAACGGACTTACCCCGGCAGAAAGACAATATCTCTGGGAAAACAACACCGATTTCAGACAGATCAATTGGGACTATCTCTATTTTGTCAACAGGAAAAATCTTTATACTGTGGGCAATGTCGATGGAGTGGAAGGCAAAACATACACCGGAAACCTCTCCAACTATATCATTGAAGAAAGAAGAAATGACCGGAGCCAGCTTGGTTTGACGATGAATTACAAGAAAGAATTCTCTGACCACATCATTTTTTCTTCCGGCATAAACCTGCTTTCTTATCAAAGTGACCAGTACAAAACCGTCGTTGACCTGTTAGGGGGAGATTTCTACCTGGACATCGATAAATACGCCGAGCGTGACTTTTTTGATCCCATCCTTGCACAAAACGACCTGAACCACCCAAACCGGGTAGTGAAAGAAGGGGATGTTTTTGGCTATGATTACACCGCCAATGTGAATTACTTTGACCTGTTCGCACAGTCGGAATTCACCTATGCAAAAGTGGATTTTTATATCGCAGCCTCCCTCTCAGGTACCGGTTTCTGGCGTACCGGCCACATGAAAACCGGAAAATTCCCCGACAATTCATTTGGGGATTCTGAAAAGCAGAACTTCATGAACCCGGGGGTAAAAGCAGGCATGACTTACAAGATCACCGGAAGACATTTTGCAAGCATCAATGCTTTGTTCATGAGCCGCGCCCCTTCTTTCAGAAATTCCTATATTTCGCCCCGGACGCGCGATGACGTGGTGGATAACCTTACCAGCGAAAAAGTGATGTCGGCAGATGCGAGTTATATTTACAGATCGCCTTATATCAAATTCAGGGCCACAGGCTATTTTGCAAGGATCGAAGACCAGGTGTACCTGAGAAGTTTCTATCATGAAGTGCTCCGGTCATTCGGAAATTATCTGATGACGGGGGTGGATAAACTGCATTACGGACTTGAGATCGGGGTTGAGGGAAAGGTGACCCAAAACATCACCCTTATTGGTGTGCTGGCCCAGGGTATGCACCTTTACGATTCAAGACCTGAAGTTACTTTTACTGTCGACAACCAGGCAACGGTAATCGCTGAACGGACGGCTTTTCTGAAGAATTACCGGGTGGGGGGTTCACCCCAGACGGCCATGTCGGCAGGATTTAAGTATTTCTCATCCAAATATGTGTGGGGCGGCGCCAACATCAATTATTATGATAATATCTACATTGAGATCAACCCCGACCGCAGAACGGCCGAAGGTGTCAGCAATTATGATCCTTCCTATCCTGAAAGGGAAAACATCCTGAAGCAGGAAAAATTCGACCCTGCCTTCACAATGGATGCGTACATCGGAAAATCGTGGAGCATACAGGGTTATTATCTCTCTCTCAGTTTCAGCCTCAGCAATATCCTTGACAACACCGATTTTGCTTTCGGCGGCTTTGAGCAATTCAGATACGACCCCCTGGATCTGGAAAAGTTCCCTCCCAAATATTTTTATCTCTACGGAAGACAGTATTATCTGAATGTAAATGTCAGATTTTAATTAATTGAATATCAAAAAA
>JAFGEO010000131.1 GCA_016931575.1 Bacteroidales bacterium
AATAATGCCAGGTCGAAACCTTTGTACTCCAGGCTCAGGTTAAATCCCCCGGTAAGTTTTGGGAAAGCCAGACCGAGATAAATCCGGTCTTCGTCATTGATGATACCATCCTCATTAACATCCCGGAATGCAATATCACCGGGTTGTGCATTCTGCTGTCGGGCATGGGCATCGATCTCGTCCTGGTTCTGGAAGATCCCTTCCATATCCCAACCGTAAAGCTGACCCATAGAGCCCCCAACTTCAGTCTTACTCATATAGGTAATGACAGGTTCGTTATCACGTCCCAGCTGGGTTACCTCGTTTTTCAGGGTTGCCAGGTTAGCACTTGCATAGAAACTCAGGTCTCCAAACTGGTCGCGATAGCCCACGACAAATTCAACTCCCTTATTGACCATAGAAGCTGAGTTCACGGTTGGATTCAGCACAGTACCGGTTGACCAGGGTACGGGGACCTCATAGAGAATGTTTCTGGCATCGTTCATATAGTATTCAGCAGAAAATTCGATTCGGTTTTGCAGGAAAGCCATATCGACCCCCACGTTAGAGGTAATCCGTTCCTCCCATTTGATGGAAGGGTCAATAATATTGGTCTGGATCCCTGCCTGGGGCAATGTGCCTCCCAGCGGATAGGTAACTGCATTGTTGATGAAGGACTGGAAGAGGTAATCGCGGATATTATCGTTTCCGATCTTACCGTATCCACCCCTGATCTTCAGCATACTAATGAATTCAAGGTTGAAGAAACTCTCGTTATGCACTTTCCATGCTCCGGAGAATGAGGGGAAATCACCAAATTTATTGTTTGGACCAAAGCGTGAGGAATAGTCACGACGCATGTTAATGGTCAGCAAGTACCTGTCATCATAAGAATAATTGATACGCCCGAAATACGAGAGCATCCTGTGTTCATTTTTAAATCCGAGGGCAGTCAGTGCATCTGGATCACCACTGGCATTGATTACTTCAAGGTAAGGTTCTGTATACTGCTGAGCATGTGAATAGTTTTCAGACAGGTAATCATGTTGAGCAGAATGTCCCAGAAGAGCAGTAATGCTGTTTTTTCCAAAAGTCTTATTGTAGGTGAGGGTTTGTTCCATCAGCATATAGGCATTCTCACCTCTCCACTCATCAAGGAAGGCGATATCATTCCTGTGACGGGAACCAATTTCGAAAACGGGATAGAATTCGTGGTTCAGGTAGTCAGAACGGTCATAGCTAAGGTTAATTTTATAATTCAGCCCTGAAACAATCTCCAGGTCACCATAAACTACACCCTGGAAACGATAGCGGTTCAGGTAATTGTTCTTAAGGCTGTTGAATGCAACCTGGTTACCTGCGATCTGGTCGTGGATGGTATCGATACCACCGCCGAAACCTCCGATGTTTTTATCGTCATAAACCGGAACAGTAGGCAGGGCCATAACAGTTTCGTAGATGGGGTTGGCCCATTGCGAGTTGGTAAGACGGATTTGTCTGGCATATCCATAGAAGAAAGACTGTCCTGTTTTCAGGCGGCCTTTTTTCTGATCCATATTCAGTTTGGCTGAATAACGGGTATACCTCGGGCCAGGTCCGGTCATGGTACCGGTTTGGTCGAAGTAATTGATACTGGCATAATAGTTGGAGTTTTCAGTACCTCCCTGGAATGAAAGGAGATGGTCAGTGATGTGACCGGTGGTGAATACTTCTTCCTGCCAGTCAGTATCGATATCATCAATAAAATAGGGATCGTCGGGATCATTGGCAGGTGCCAGGAACTGGTTGGCATTCTCACGAGCCACATTGTTCATCTCCTGGAATTCCTCACGTCCTACCACATCCATGCGTTTCGTAATTTCCTGCACACCGTAGCTTCCTTCATAGCTAACTTTCATTTCTCCGGTTTGTCCTCTTTTGGTAGTAATGATAATTACACCATTAGCTCCCCGGGCACCGTAGATCGCAGCTGCGGAGGCATCTTTCAGGATCTGGATCGATTCAATATCGGAAGGGTTCAGGTCAGAAATACCTCCCGTAGGAATGCCGCCTCCATATTGTCCTGCAAAATAGCCAACATCGACATTGGTGGCATTTGCAAGAGGCACGCCATCCACAACATAAAGAGGCTCAGAATTTCCGAATGATCCCGGTCCCCTGATCTTCACTTTATTCACAGCGCCTGGTTCGCCGCTGCTCTGAACGGTCACACCAGCTGCCTGGCCCTGCAGGAGTTTTGCGATATCGCTACCGGCCAGTTTATCAATATCAGCTGTGTTCACCACTGCAACAGAACCGGTAAGGTCCTGCTTCTTAGTAACACCGTATCCAACAACTACGAGTTCTTCAAGGGAGAGAACGTCCTGCACAAGGCCGATCTCTAAATTGGTGGAACCGTTGAGCGCATAAGTTTCGGTCAGATATCCAATAAAGGAGAAAACCAGTGTTGAATTCGGATCCGGTACATCAATGGTAAATTTGCCGTCCAGATCGGTAATCGTACCCTGATTGGTTTGCTGTACGACAATATTTACACCGGGAATAGGTTCACCGGACAAGCTTTCGGTTACCACACCGGTAACTTTTGTTTGTGCCAAAACTACTCCTGAGATAAACAGGAGAAGTGCCAGTTGCAGAAAGCACAAAAAATGATTTCGTCTTTTCATGAGGCAATAATTAGGTTAATGTTTAAATCATACTTTAGGTTAGGGGCATCCGGTTAGCACAGCATGCCGGATCATGGCTAAAGTACATCGGCAATATTCAAACCAAGTGGAGTATTGTTTCAAAAGCGTGGACTATTGTTGATTGTATTGTTTATCAATACATTATGCCTATCTTCCAGGCTTATCCAGCCTTTGATCTAAGCTCTTTTATGTATTCGGAAGGCGAAATTCCGAAGTGTCTTTTAAAAAGCCTGCTGAAATATTTTGGATCATTATACCCCACAGCGTAGGCAACTTCAGAAATGTTATAGGAACCTTCCATCATAAACTGCCTGGACTTTTTCAGGCGCACCGTATTAATGAAATCCGTTGCCGACTGATCGGTCAGAGCTGTCAGTTTTTTATGAAGCAGGCTCCTGCTTATGCATAAGCTGGATGCAAAATCGGAGACATTAAAATCAGCATTATCCAGATTTTCCTCTATCTGTTCAAGTGCAGCTTGCAGGAATTTTTGGTCGGTGGGATTTTCTGTTAGTTCTTCAGGACTGAATAATCTTTCCTGACTGAAAATCTGATGAAGTTTTTTTCTGGACTCAATAAGATTTTCAATCCTGGTTTCGAGTAGTTCCATATGGAATGGTTTGGGAATATAGTCATCAGCCCCAATTCTATAGCCATCCATTTGATTTTCGACCGTACTTTTCGCCGTAAGAAGGATAATCGGGATATGGCTGGTCTCCACCTTTTGTTTAAGGATGGTGCACAATTTCAGGCCATCCATGACCGGCATCATGATGTCGCTGATAATTAAATCCGGTCCGGCTGCTTCAGCCAGTTCCAATGCCTCCTCACCATTGGTTGCCAAAAGGATATTGTAGGAGTTGTTCAGCTTGCTGGCAACAAACTCGCGAAGTTCCCGGTTGTCCTCAACAATCAGGATCTCCGTCCGTCCTTCCTTACGGATGAGTTGTGGCGATTCAATATTCATGGATTTCTCATGCTCTGCCTCCAGCATGTTCCTGAGCATTTCAACATGCATCTTCAGGTTAGAATCACCGGGTTTTGTCAGGGTAATTTCATTGTCACTATAAGCTTCTCTTTCACAGGGCATATCAAAGATAAAACTGGTTCTTTTCCCCTGCTCGCTTTCAACGGCAATATGCCCTTTGCAGATCTTCACCAGGTCTTTGGTCAGGGATAAACCTATTCCGGTTCCCGATGCGCTCTCATTCGGTTGCTCAGCCTGATAAAAACGTTTGAAAATATTCGGTAATTTATCTTTACTGATCCCTATTCCATTATCCTCCACCTCTATTCGCATAAATGGTGATTCTGTTTTTACGGCTTTCTTCCTATAATCTTCCTCTGTCAGGTCAGCCGAGAATTTCACCGATACCTTGATCATTCCCTTCTCCAGGGTGTATTTGAGTGCATTGGAAAGCAGGTTGTAGAGTACATTTTCCAGTTTCTCATGATCGAACCAAACCCGTGCGTCCTTCCTGGCGCATTGTAACTCGAGCGAGATACTTTTATGAAATACAGGATCCTTAAAAGCATCCAGAATATTGCTAATAAAAAGAAAGGGATTTCCTTCCTGCACGTGGAGTGTCATTTTGCCTTTTTCGATCTTCCTGAAATCCATCAGCTGGTTGACCAGATGTAACAAGCGTTCCGTATTTCGGCTGATCAGGTTGAGAAGTTGTTTTGATTCTCCATCCTCATCCCACATTTTTTTTAATTTTTCGAGCGGTCCCAGGATGAGCGTAAGGGGGGTTCTGAATTCGTGTGAAATGTTGGTGAAAAATCTAAGTTTCTGCTGATTCACCGCTTTGACCTTTCTGTTAAGGTGAATGAGCCTGTCCCGCTGTTCAAGGATTTCTGAATTCTGATGTTCAAGCTTTATCTTTTGATCCTCAATTTGTCTGGTACGCTCCGTGACCTGCTGCTCCAGTTTTCGTTTCTGCATTTTCAGGTTCCGGGTATGTCGTTGAAAATAGAGTGCCACAAGAGCCAGCAGCACAAGGACAACCATGATCTTAAACCAGGTAGTCTTCCAGAAGGGGGGCCTGATCACAATTTTTATCCTGAGCGGCTCACTATTCCAAAGACCGTCATTATTTGCGGCCTTAAGATAGAATAGGTATTCTCCTCCGGGCAATTTTGTATAGCTGGCAAACCGGCGGTTAGATCCCACCACTACCCAATCCTGATCTATCCCTTCAAGTTTGTAGGCATACTTATTCTTGCCGGGCAATTGATAACTCAGTCCTGAGAACTCCAGGGAGAAGGTATTTTCACGGTAGGTAAGCTCAATCTCCCGGGTTTCAGATATGCTCTGATCCAGAATTATCCTGTCTTCGAAACCCCGGCCTGGTTCGATGGTGTGGTTGTATATTTTCAGTTCAGTAAGGGTTGGCCTGGGGGCTACCTGGTTATTCACAATCTGGTCGGCTCTGAAATAGTTTACCCCGTTCATACTTCCGAAGTACAATGTGCCATCACTCCCTTTGGCGCTGGCACTCCAGTAAAACTGGTTGCTTTGAAGACCATCCGAAACAAAATAATTATTGAATTCTTCATTTTCAGGATCGAACTTTGAAAGACCGTAATCGGTGCTTAACCATAACTGGTGGACTTCGTCCTCCAGGATCCCATATACCACATTATTTGACAGCCCATCTTCCTGATTATAGTGGATAAACTTAACCGTGGAGGGATCTTTGCCATTCCAGACGAGTTTATTCAATCCGTCGCCATAGGTACCGATCCAAAGTGTCCCCTTACTGTCCTGATACAGCGAAATGATGTAATTCTCGTTCAGGGAGGCCTGATCCTTTGAATCGTTCCGGAACCAGAAAGGCTTTATGGTGTTGGGATTATAAGAAATGCCGGCAATGTCCTCTGCTGTGATCAGGTATAATCCCTTCCGGGTACCTACCCAGAGGTTGCCTGAAGCATCGAGCAGAAGGCAACCGACATCGGTTAAGGGCGTTCCTGAAACAGGATTATCCAGAACGTGGAGAAAGGTATTCCCTTTTGGGTCAAAGAGATCGAGTCCACCTTCAGTACCCACCCAGATCTTCCCGTCAGGATTTTCAACCAATCCCGATACAAAGCTGTTTACCAGGCTGCCGGGATCCGGGTCATTCTGATAATTTAAGAATTGCCCGTCAGCGTTTTCAGATATCAGTTTTGAAAAACCTCCCCCCCAGGATCCTATCCAAAGAATACCCTGTCTGTCCCGAAGCAGGGAAGTAATGTAGTTGCTGCCAATAGAATTTTCCCGTTGCGCGTCAAAGGTATAATAGCGGACCTGCCTGTTTTTAAAATCAATCCTGTTCAGTCCTCCACCGGCTGTTCCTATCCATAATATCCGTCCTTCGGGTAAAATCGAATTTACGGTATTTTCATTCAGTTTCATTTTATCCGGACCTTCCTCTGAAAAAGCACGGAATTGTTTCTGCTGAATATTGAACTTGTTTACACCCCCCTTTTCTGTACCTACCCAAACCAGGCCAGAGTAGTCGCAGTAGATAGAATTGATAAATTCAGTATTCAGGCTCAGGTTTGTCAGTCCATCGTTGGGCACATGATCAAAATTATCATTCGCAGGATTATAAATATCCAGGCCTCCCAGCGTGGCAATATATATCCTTCCGTTCGGATCCTGCCCAATGTCGTAAACGATCGCATGTGAGATACTGCCCGGATCATTGATCGTATTGAAATAACGTGCAAAGCTGGCCTGTTCCCCGTTCCAACGGTTTAAACCAAATCGGGTCCCTACCCAGATGTCTCCGTCTTTATCCTCAAAGAGACTTAAGATTTCATTTGAAGTAAGAGAGGAAGGATCAGCTGCATCTGTTCTGAAGATGTAGCTTGTATCTTTGGCAGGATCGAAAAGGGTCAGCCCATCATTGGTTCCCACCCATAGCCTGCCAAAGCGATCGGTGATCACATGATTAACAAAATCATCCCCCAGCCGGAGTGATCCTCGGCTGTTTTGTCTGATTTGAAGGATTTCATATCCTGCGCCCCCTTTCTTGGGTATAATCTTGTTCAGACCCTGACCATTTGTCCCCGCCCAAACAATCCCATCGGGGCTGCAATGAACAATGTTAATCCAGTTACCGGAAAGGTTCCCCGGTTTTGTGGTATCAGCAAGGAAACGGGTAAAACGGTCCGATTTAAAATCGAAAAGGTTCAGTCCGTTTCGGGTTCCTATCCAAAGGTTACCTCTTCTGTCCTCACTGAGGGAGTGGATAAAATTATCTGATAAGGAGTTTGCTTTATCTTCGCGCTTATAGACTTTAAATGAGTAACCATCGTAGCGGTTCAGACCGTTCCAGGTTCCAAACCACATAAAACCCCGGCTATCCTTTAAAATGCAGTCGACCGTGTTCTGGGATAATCCATCATCAGAGGTAAGATAGGATATCCTGTAGGACAATTCCTGCGAGCTTGGTTGCGATGCCAGGGATAAGGGAAACAAGGCAGCAAGCACCAGCACACTAACATACCTCCATGATAGCATAAGTCAGGTTTAACGTACAGATTTATCGGATCTGAAATAAGATCTGAATTTACGAAAATAAACAAAATATTATAAAAGTATTTTTTACTCTTATATTTATTCTAAAATCCGCTATTTCTCCAAAAAAAGGAGCAGTCCTATTCTGCTCCTTTTAATCACCTACTACAAAGCTTACTATCTAATCAAACTATATCTAAACTTTTATTACCTCTTCAGCATTGGTTTAATAAGCACCCCTTTGTTAGTGTACATTTTCAGGAGATAAAACTGCCCTGAGAGGAAGGCAGGAACCTCCAAAGAGGTCCGGGTTTCGGCTCTTGTTTCCGACGAAAAAACCACCTGTCCCAGGGAATTGATCAGTTCTGCACGCTGTAGTTGTAACCCTCCCGAAAGATCAACATGGATCTCGTTCAGGAACGGGTTTGGATAGACCCTCGCATCAGTCAAAACCGGAGATTCAAAATTCAGAGAATTATCTGCCCCCAAAGAATCGATCCGGGTAAACCTCCAACCCTGGTTTGTACCTCCAAGATCGTCCCACTGGCTGATAAAACCTGTTTCCAGGACAGAGAATCCATACAGGTCAAAACATTTTGCATAGTCGCTCACCTTTGTTAAGATCTTAAAATACCCATTATCGGTATACCTGATGTCGAATTTCTGTTTATCCTCACCAGTGAAGGCCCCCAGTTCCAGGAAGGTCGCTGCAGGATCCCCATCGGGAACTTCGATCACCTTATTATCCACGCTGTGTTCTGCAACGAGGGACCAGTCGCCGTCCTCATACTGTACAATTCTCCATACCTGGTTAAGGCCTCCGTCATCCTTTCCCTGACGGATGGAAGTGCCGATATTATCTTCCCCGTCCCGGACTTCCATCAGCAAGTTGCTGTAGCGGCTCCGGATGGAATAAGCTGCTCCGGGGATTAATTCGGTATGCCGTGAAACTGCCTGGTGATTGATCTTTTTGCCCCAAATATTCAGGCCTTCGTTATCCATTCCTGTAAATACGAGTGTCCGGACGGAATTTTCCCAGTCCCAGGCCCAGGCTACAAGGGTTTTAAAGACAGAATTCCCGTCGTCCCATGAAAGGGTCAGCAGGCTGTCCTGTAAAGTCCAGGCGCTCATCAAATCCCCGTCGATCGTACCTTCGGCATCAAGCGTAATGGTGGTGGAGCCTGTAAGCAGGATTCCAACAACATATTTCAGCTCCATCTCCTCCCATTCCCCAACCAGGGAATCGGCAGGGATATCACATTCAGGAACAGCGGCATACCTTTCCGGGGATACCACTGGCCAGCCATCGATCCAGAAGATCTTCCGCGTATGCAGCACCATGTTATAGATATCCCCTCTGGGCCGGGCCTGGTTAAATATATAGTACTGACCCGAATCATTATAAACTGAGCAATGCCCGGTTCCCTGCCAGCCAACATGATCATTAAACTGATAGGGTTTCAGAATTACCGGAAAATTGTTGGAATACTCAGCCATATCCACACCGAAAATGTCGTAATACGGACCATTAGGATGTTCAGAACGTCCCACGCGGACATTATAGTAGTCCTCAAGCCAGTCGTAAGAAACAAAGAGGTAGTAATACCCATCATGGTAAGTGATCTCCGGACCTTCGATGGCAGCATGCATTCCGCCTCCGCGTGCAGCGATCCTTACCCCCCTGTCACCGGGAGTTTTTAACCCACCTGTAGTAGAGTCCAGTTCAACAATGTATAATCCGGATTGGTACGAACCGTATGCCATCCAGTGCTGTCCGGTTTCCTGGTCGATCACTACAGTAGGATCGATTGCATTGATGGTATCATCCGGAATGGAAGTGGTAATCCCCCCCTGTGATTCCCAGGGCCCATCGGCCGATGAGCTTGTCGCCCATCCGATAAATGCCAGGTTAACACCCTCCAATCCTCCCGGTGCTGAATAATACAACCGGAATTCATCTTTGTACTTACTAATGAATGGAGCCCAGATTCCGGCATCGGTGTAATCCGGATTGTATTGCAGGAAAAAATTTCTGGCAGTATCAGGGATCCCGTCAAAGGCATGACCCAGGTATTCCCAGTTCACGAGGTCCTGCGACCTGCGCTTCATCGCTCCGCTACCTGAAGTGTATCCCATACCAACATCGGTATTGTACATATAGTACCAGTCTCCGTCTTTATACACGGATGGATCGTGAACATTATAAACATTCCACTTCGCCGGTTTGTCATACAGCTCGTGATAGGTGTCAAAATAGGACGGCCCCTCAAATCCATCGGGTAGGCACTCCTGCGACAGGGCAGACAAGCTTGACACAAAGAAACTCAGTACGACTACAGATCTCCTCATTCTATAAATTTTAATCCTTCAAAGATCCTGTTTTCTATGGGAGCTGAGGGGGTCAATTGTCCAAAAAGGGAGGATTTATGTCTACAATTTTAAATCGTACGAACATTTTTCCTGGCCTGATTTTTCAGCGAATACAAACCAATCCTCCACATCAGCTATGATTTTCCCGCTATTGGAGTATCACAAGCTGTAGAAGAAAAATGAGGGATAAGAATGTAACAAAAAAAAGCAAAATGAGTAGAAGAATAAAATATGTCAAAGCAAATATTATTCTTTGGCACACTTTTTGGATGATATAAACTATGAAATTTAGGGCATTCATACTCGTTTCAATCCTTACTTTAACCGGGATACAGGCTCTGGCCAACGATAATTCGTTAAGAATATATCCCAATCCGGTTGTAGATGAGACGATAAGCATTGAGTCTGAGCAAGAATTTCAGAAGATCGAGATACTGAGTATTGTTGGTCATGTTGTACAGTCAGAAGAGCCGGAACCGTCGAATAGCGTGCGACTGAAGGTAAATTTACAACCAGGAGTCTATCTGATTCGAATAACATTTTCCGACAAGACCATGAATACAAAACGTATTAGGGTTAATTAAGTCAAGTGGTTAGGGTTAGTAAAAAAAAGGGGCTGTTTCGGCCCCTTTTTTTCTGTCACGCAATTCGATTTTAAAGGATCAATTGTATAATCCGGGGATTTGATGTTTCCCGTATTCGTTTAAACCCTTAAAACCGTTTAGAATTTCAAGAGTTTATTCCGCATAGAATTTCCAGCCTTCCCCACTTTATGGGATTGAACCTTTCAGAATGCTGCCATCAGCAGTTCGATATCCTTGGAAGGGATTCCGAAGCGGTTTCCGATAAGCTCATTGGTCAGGATTCCCCGGTAAATATAAACTCCGTTTCTCACTCCGTTCTGATCCTTCAGGAAGGGTTTCATTCCTCCAGTGGTACCGACTTCGAGGACAATTGGGGAGATGATATTACTCAGTGCGATGGAGGCGGTCCTGGCTACCCGGGAAGGCACATTGGGCACACTATAATGAATGACATCATGCTTGGTATAGGTAGGCTCTTTCAGTGTCCGGCACTCAGAGGTTTCGATACATCCTCCCTGATCTACGTTCAGGTCGATAATAATGGATCCCCTTTTCATATCCCGCACCATTTCTTCAGTAACGAAAAACCGGGGTCCCTGATCCTGTAAAGACACAGCTCCAATCAGTACATCAGCTGATTTGAGTGTCCGCATTAACACCTGTGGATGAAATATGGAAGTATGCAAACGCATGCCCAGGTTGCGTTGCAATTCATCCAGGCGCTGAACAGAAGTGTCAAAGACCTTAACAAAAGCGCCCATGCCGATAGCAGCACGGGCAGCATATTCGGCAGCTGTTCCTGCGCCGATGATTACTACCTCGGTAGGGGTTATTCCGGAAATCCCTCCCAGAATGATGCCTTTCCCTCCCGATTGATTACTTAAAAGTTCTGCGGCAATCATTATGGCAGCATTCCCTGAGATGGCACTCATAGATTTTAGGACAGGAAAACTGCCGAAACCGTCTTTTAGGTATTCGTAGGCAATGGCAGTAACCTTCTTAGCCATAAGCCCGCGAATATATTCCTGACTCTGCTGGCTTAAGTGCAGGGAAGAAAAAACCACCTGATTCGTTTTTAGAAGCTGGATTTCTTCTTCAGTCAATGGAGCTACTTTAAGAATCACCTCTGATTCGAAAACTTTTTTCCTCGACTCCTCAATGAAAGCACCATGTTCAGAATAGTCCTTGTCGGTGTAGTGTGCGGCGTCACCGGCTTTGGTCTCAACAACTACTTCGTGCCCGTTATCCACCAGCACTTCCACCGCCTCCGGGGTAAGGGAAATGCGCCGTTCGCTGCCGGGATCTTCTTTGGGCATCCCAATGACCAGCTTCTTGTGTTTTTTTCCGATTTCGAGCATTTCCTCCTGTGGCATTAAACCCGTATACATCAAGGGCGAGGAGGATGTTTCAGGCTTCTGATCAACCATAGCAATCCAGGATTATCTCAAAGAATAACCCAAAATTAAGAAAAAACACCGGAAATAAAAGCACTGTTTGCTAACAGGGAAAAGGCGCCGGAAGGTTGAGCAGAATACCTGCAGGAAAGCTCCTGCAGATAAATCCTTCATTCAGTTAGCTGCCTTATTCCAGGACATTGGTAATGTCCGCTATCAGGAGATCATGGATAGCCTGAAGAAAAAGAATACAATACTCAAAGCCAAAAGCTTATAACTCTCGAATTATCATCATCTACATCAATGCTTACCTTCATAAAATCTTCCGGGATAAGGCCTTCAGCCTTCTCGGGCCACTCGATAAAACAGAAAGCATCCTGCTCGCAATAGTCGTAGAATCCGATATCAAGCAGTTCCGAGGCTTCCTTGATCCGGTAAAAATCGAAATGGAAGATAGGCTCTCCATCCGCATCGGCATACTCATTAATGATGGCAAAGGTTGGACTGCTAACCAGATCGTCGGTGCCAAGGGCTGCGCATAAGGCAGTGATGAAGGTTGTCTTTCCGGCACCCATTTCACCATAAAAGGCAAATTTCTTGTTCCCGGAGCTAAAATCCAGGAACTGGGCTACCGCTTCTTCAATCTCATCCAACTGAAATACTAGTTTGATCTCTTCCATAGGTTCAGATTAAATCACGTGGGGTAAGACAAATAATCGGAAGCATCATTTCTTCCATAGACACCCCTCCGTGCTGATAGGTATTTGTGTAGTACTTCACGTAATGGTTGTAATTATTCGGATAGGCAAGGAAATCGTTCTTAAGCGCAAAAATATACCTGGAACTTACGGAACTTTTAGGCAGCTGAGCTCTCTCAGGATTGGTAATTTCAAATACTTCCTTTGGGTTATAGGACAGATTCTTCCCCAATTTATACCGTAGGTTTTTAGAGGTTGTCCTGTCCCCGACCACCTTCACCGGATGACTCACCCGAATGGTGCCATGATCTGTAGTGACAACAATTTTTACGCGGTTCCGGGCCAGTTCACGGAAAAGGTCTATCATTTGGGAATGCTGAAACCAGGATAATGTGAGCGAGCGATAGGCAGAATCCGTTGATGCAAGTTCCCGGACCATCTCGGTATCCGTATTGGCATGGGAGAGCATATCGACGAAATTGTAGACGAGTACAATCAGATCGTTTTGCATTACCCCGTTTAGGTTTTCAATCAGTTTTGAACAATTCCTGTTGCTGAAGATTTTCTCATAATACAGCCTGGATTTAAGTCCATTTCGCTGAAGTTGTTCCAGCAGCAGTTCCTTTTCAAATTCATTCTTGTTCCCCTCATCGTCGTCGTTGAGCCAGTATTCAGGGTACATTTTCTGGATAGAAGCCGGCATGAGCCCGGAGAAGATTGCATTCCTTGCATACTGTGTAGAAGTGGGCAGGATACTACAATACAGTTCTTCGGTTTGTGTCTGGTAATACTGATTAATAATAGGCTGCATCCTTCGCCATTGATCAAAACGCATATTATCGATCAGCAGAAAAACCACCTTTTCCGAATTCCGTAACCGGGGGAAAACATAGTTTTTCATTATTGAAGGAGATAACACCGGTTTATTGGTCTCTGAAGGGTCTACCCATCTCAGGTAGCGGTTTCGGACAAACTTCCCGAATTCAGACTCCGCCTCATTTTTTTGCATCTGCAGGACTTCGCTCATACCGGTGTCTGATGAGGTGTCGAGTTCCAGCTCCCAATGGAGGAGCCTTTTGTATATCTCTACCCAGTCATCGAAACCGGAAGCAGAAGCCATTTGCATGGATAAGTTGCTGAATTCGGCCTGGTAATCTGAGGTTGTTTTGCTGGTAATCAGCTTCCTGGTATCAATATTCTTTTTAATAGAAAGCAGGATCTGTTTTGGATTGACGGGTTTGATCAGGTAATCGGCTATTCTGGATCCTATTGCAGCATCCATAATGTCTTCTTCCTCTGATTTTGTGATCATCACCACCGGGGTATTCGGCCGGATAAGCAGGATCTTCTGAAGAGTTTCCAGGCCGCTGAGGCCCGGCATATTTTCATCCAGGAAAATCAGGTCGAAATCCTCCTTCTCCACCAATTCAATGGCATCGCTCCCGTTACTGGCCGTTGAAAGTACATATCCCTTCCCTTCCAGGAAAATAATATGTGGCCTCAGCAAATCAATCTCATCATCTACCCAGAGTATTTTAGTTTTCCTCATGCTGCTAGTTTCTGTTTCCGCGAAAAAGACCAAGCCTAGTAATTCTCCTTATAGAAAAGTGTATACTCCTCAAGCTTTTTAGTCTCATTCAATTTATTGAAGTTGGTTCGGGAGATAATTACCGGAACCACCTCCCGCTTCTCAACATCCTTGAATATACTCTGATCGGTTTGTATGTGCTCCATATAAGCCCGGGCATCAGCAGCGGTAGGGAATCCCTGAATCACACACATAGATTTGGGCCCATCGACACCAACCCGCTTTACTTCCAGTTTCTCCTTATCGTAATTGTCAAGGTTGAAATTTACAATATTAAAAATCAATTGGTTAAAATTGATGGCATTGGGAACGACATAGGCAAAGAAATGCGTTTCGTTATCGGATTTGACATAAATCTCTTTGGCCACCCGCAGACTCTGCTGAACTACCACCTCCGGAGAAGCATTTTCCATGTAATCGATCATAGATTGAGCATTGTCAGCGATTTCGGTACCGGGATAGCGTGCGATAAATTTCTTCAGATCACCCAGGAAGGTAAGGGTATCCTTTTGGAAACCCGTGGAAACCGTATACATGAAATCAATTTTTGGAAACAATTCGTGTTTCGGATGGTCCTTCATCAGTATTTCTGCACGGGGGATGACCCTGGTATAGTTCCGGGCATTAAAAAGTGTCCTTACTCCCTCATATTCAGCCAGCATCTTCTTTTCTTCCTCTTTTATTTCCCTGATATAGTTTGGGTTGGTCATTAGCATGGCGAAACTGCTGGTGGGGAATTCCGTGATGATCTTTTGCTGATACTTTCCAACACGCTCAATGTCCTTCATTTCTTTGGCGATGGTATGCAGTTGATAATAAACCTGCAAACGGTTCTTGAAAAGCGGGAACCGCGACAGCAGTTCTTCATAGACTTTAATAGCTTCCGAATAGTCTTTCAGCTCGTTTCCATAGACTTCACCCATGATGAACAGCCCATTCTTAATTCGTTCGTTCGATTCGGCCCTGGCTGAATCCGTAAAAGGTATATGTTGAAGGTAGAATGCTTTGTTATATTTATCCTTGACGACTGCAGCACCCTGAGAGGCTTCCTCAGCTGCCGGGGTATCATCAGCAAGCTCAGTTTGTTCATCGAAACCAGCGGTGCTTTTATTCTTCCTTCTCCAGTTATCTTCCAGTTTCCGGTTGCCCCATTCCTGAATAAACTCCTTTTTCCCAAGGCTCTTGGCGGTAGGGTTGTAGAAGTACCAATTTCCTCCCTGATCCAGCTGATTTATCGTATTTTCAAGGGCCATGTTTTCCAGGCGTTCCTGGGCAAGTTGCTGTTCCCGTTCCCTTTGTTCCTGTTCTATCCTGCGCTCCTTCTCAATGATTTTTTCTATCAGCGCGTTAAGCTCTTCTTCCGGAAGGGTTGAAAGAACAAGCACACTATCTTCAAATTGCACCGTATTGTAGCTTTCCACCAACCTGTTAAGGCTGACCGCTTTGGTATGTATTTCCTGGTAGTTGGGATATTCTTCATTAATTACTGAAACAGCACTGTCATAGTAGGCTTGTGCAAGGATGTAATCGGGTTCCTCATAGTAGATGTCGGCCAGGGTCAATGCCGTCTTGGCTTTCTGCCGGTTATTGTCGGTACCTTTCTCCATGGAAAGCAGGTAGTTTTCCAGGGCATTTTTTCTATCACCATCCGCGGCAAACAGGTTACCAAGGGCATAGTAGATCTGGTCCTGGTACTCAATGTTTTTATCATCCCGCAGCATTTTGCGCAAAGTCTTTTCAATATCCTTCCGGGATCCCGTACCGCTCCGGTAGGTCAGAGCCTGATTGATTTTTGCATTAAATGTCATGGTATAGGGCGGGTTCATCTGAATGACCTTCCCATAATACTCACTGGCCTGGGCATTATCTCCAATCTCGGTGAAAACCTGGGCCAGCAGGTAGGTATATCTGATCCGGAGCCTTTTATTCCCGGTAAAGTCAATGGCAGATTTCAGGTATTCCACCGATTCAGCGTATTTATTCTGTTTCAGCAACAAATCCGCCATGGATGCTGCGAGTTCGCCTCTCAGACTTTTGGGGAACTCAATTGTCTTTGTCAGCGACTGCAGGCTTTCCATCGCCTCGCGGTACCTGCCATCTTCAATCGACATTCTGGCAAGCCATATGCGGGCCTCAAACACTGTTTCCTCTTCAGGGAAACTGGAGATAATAAAGTTGAAAGTCTGCCTGGCTTTTGATAATTCCGACCTGTAGAAATGTGCTTTCCCCATCAGGAGGTAAGCATCGTCAACATATTTGTTGTATTCCCGCTTATTGTAAAACGCCTTTTGCTTTAGAGATAGTTCCTTGTCAGGTTTAATCGCTGGCTTCACAGTGAGCGAATGCATGGAAATGAGCTTGGTGGATTTTTTGATGGTCCGGTCCATTTCCGGGGCAATAGCTGTCAGGGCATCTTCATTATCGTAAAGGAAGACCGGCAGCATCTGTGTCAGATCGTCATCATAATTATCAATCAGCTTGTTGATTCCGCTTTTATAGCTCTCCTTCCCGTTAAACATGATGTTGTACCTGGAGGTCAGGTTATGATAAAACCGGGTTGTTGCTGTATTTTTCTTGGTAGAACAGGCAACAGCTGTCAGAAAAACAGCAGCTATGAAGAAATATTTAACAATTCTGTGCACGTAAAAAAAGACTCTGGTTTAATAAGATATAACTGGAAATCGGCCAGTATATTTTATGCAATCACGATTCCGGCACTAATTTAATTGAGGAAGAGCAAACTTTCATTAAAAATCCGGAATTATTATCCCTATGAACCTTTCCGGAACTTTAGTCCTAAAAATATTCTGAAAGAGCGCACAAAATCAGGAAACTTGTTCTCCATCCGGATGATATTACAGGTCAGGGATCCTTATAGCCCCGGCTTTCTGCAGGCCAACAGGATGGCCTTACTCATTCAGTGCTATCAGCTCTTTAATATCCGGAACCTCACTCCGTATGGCATGTTCGATCCCTGCCCGTAAGGTTTGTTCGCTAAAGGGGCACCCGTAACAGGCTCCCTGGAGCCGAACCTTAACCGTCAGATCGTCAGTTACTTCAACCAAGGTGACATCACCTCCGTCGGAGATGAGGTATGGACGGACCGATTCGATGGCGTGGATAATTTTATCAAGTACTTCCTGGCTAACTTTATTTCCCATGATGTTTACAAATTAACAATCAACAAATTATCTGTGGGTTATTTTCACCTTTTTTGTTGGTCCCAGATCAGCGTTCCGCCGGATAATTTCCAGTCTGAGGGCTTCGGCGACCTTCTTATAAATCCCGCTTACCTTCTCCTTTCTGCTGACAACGGGCTCCCCTTCATCCCCGCCTTCACGGATACTCTGAACAATGGGGATCTGGCCCAGCAGAGGAAGTCCCAACTCCTTTGCCAGGTTCGCACATCCATCCTTGCCGAAGATATAATATTTATTATCAGGTAGTTCATCAGGTGTAAACCACGCCATATTTTCAATGAGTCCCAGTACAGGAACATTAATGTTATCATTCTGAAACATGTTGATCCCCTTGATGGCATCTGCCAGGGCAACAGGTTGAGGGGTACTTACAATTACGGCTCCGGTAACCGATACAGTTTGTACCAGGGTAAGGTGAATATCGCTCGTGCCGGGAGGAAGATCCACAAAAAGGTAATCGATTTCTCCCCATTCAGCATCCGTGATCAACTGTTTAAGGGCATTTGAAGCCATTGGTCCCCTCCACACAGTAGCATCATTTTTGCTGACAAAAAACCCTATGGATAACATCTTTATGCCGTGGCGTTCCACCGGTAGCAGTTTATCTTTGCCGTTTATCTTCTGCACTTCCGGCCGGGCATCTTCAACGCCCATCATTTTGGGAATGGAAGGTCCGAAAATATCAGCGTCAATAAGACCTACTTTTGCTCCGATACCAGCAAATGCAATCGCCAGGTTGGTTGCGACCGTAGATTTTCCGACGCCACCCTTTCCGGATGCAATGGCTATAATATTTTTAACCGAGGAGAGCGGAGCTTCTTCCTTCACCGGGACAACGGGCTTCATGGTGGTTTGCAGTTCGATTTTGACCTCCATGCCGGGAAATGTGTCCTGAATAATCTGCTCACAGGCCTTCTTCAGGGATGCTTTTAAGGGATCGTTTATGCTGGTGAACTGGAGATCGAAACTAAGAGATGATCCTTTGATCCGGATATTCCGAACCATATTCATACTAATAATATCCTTCCCGGACGAGGGATGAACAATCACCTCTAATGCTTTGATAATCTGACTTTCATTAATTTTCATACCTTCAGAAACTTTCGAAATAAAGCTTACAAATATACGTATTTTTTATTTAGATTAAATACGAACAAGGGTCCCAGAAAAGGTCTGGGAAATTCACAATACGGTCATTTTCCACCCGGATACCCTCGCTCTCGAGCAGTTCCTGCATGAGGCCGGGATGCCTGAAGTGATGCTTACCGGTAAGGATGCCGTTGCGGTTGACTACCCGGTGGGCGGGAATAAAGTCTTCCTGCCTATGGCAATTATTGAGCGCCCATCCAACCATTCTTGAAGCCCCGGGTGAACCAATGTAGCGGGCAATGGCTCCGTATGAGCTAACCCTACCGTACGGGATGGACCGGGTTACCCGGTATACCCTGTTGAAGAAGTCATCATCCGTTTTCATCAGGTGGTTCCTTGAATTCTCCGTCATGCAATTGGAAACGGATATAATGAATAGGTTTTCCTGCTTCCAGCCACATGTTTTCATAAAAGGTTTTAATCGACAGAATCTCACTCTGATAGTCGGAGCGGTACAAATCATCCGTCATGACTTCTGCAGAAAACCCATTCAGGAGTACCAGCTCCCGGGTGTACCGGTATAATTCAACACTGTCGGTTTTCAGGTTGACAGATCCTCCGGGTCGGAGAATCTTTCTGTAGCGGTTGAGAAAACGCGTGGATGTCAGCCGTTTGTTTTGCTTTTTCAATTGGGGATCAGGAAATGTTATCCAGATCTCATTGACCTCATCGCGGCTGAAGAAAGACTCAATAAAATCGATTCGTGTGCGAAGGAACCCAACATTAGTAAGACCCTCATCCAGGGCCTGTCTGGCGCCTCTCCAGATGCGGGAGCCCTTGATATCGATCCCCAGAAAATTTCTTTCCGGGTACATTCGGGCCAGCCCTACCGAATATTCCCCTTTTCCGCATCCTAACTCCAGGGTTATGGCCTGGGGCACCTTAAAGAATTCCTGGTTCCATTTTCCCTTCAGGAAATATTCGCGCTGAAATACCTCTTCAAAAGGAGGTTGAATCACATGATTGAACCCCTCAACCTCGGCAAACTTTGCCAGCTTCCCTTTACTCACTTCAATGCTTAGTTAACAGGTACAACAGACAGTCCGATATCGGTAATTTCGGACAAGGAGGAATCACGCATGGCGTGTTGCAGCTCCAGGGTGTAGATCCCCAGATGCAGAAATTGGAATGCCTTCTTATACGTATGGCTAATCTCATGCAGACTACGTCCTTCTACCTTCCCCAGCCAGTTTCCAAGCTCATCTGCCAGTACGATTTCGGTACGGTCCGTTAAAATTTCACCAATCGGGGAGGTAAGCCTTACGTACAGCCAGAGGTTGCTGTATGCATAGCGCTTATCATTTCTTACATTGATAGTCAGGTCGTACTGCCGGGCCGTATCGGTAATGGAAAAGCTGAATTTCTTCACATCATCGTACCTCCATCCTTTGGAAGGAAGGTGAACAAATTCGTTGATAATGGCTTTTTTATTCTGATCGTTTCCCCCACATCCAAGAATAACAGTTAAAAGGATAAGAGGCGACAATTTTTGGAAACTTAGTTTCATTCCTGGCTGTTGTTTGACTTTGGACGATACCTTTTCTTTTTTCGGTTTCCCCTCTTTTTGACGGATCCCCCATCTTTGGGTTTATCTTCGAAGCGTGTCAGACTTTCCAGTCCGGCAGAATTCTGGTATTCAATAACCGATGCAATAGAGGATTCTTCGATGCCGAGCAGTTTTTCCGGGACAACTCCTTTTTTGTTCTGTTCAAGGAGCTCATTCACCTGATCTACGGACAGGCAGGTAATAACCGGGGCACGGTCCGTTGGGACACTATACCACATCAGGCGTTTAAAGACATCCGTCTTCATATGGGTAGCCTTACCTTGTTTGGTTTGAATGGGAATTGAAGTATCCGGGAAATCTTCCTGAGCATCCAGGTAAACATCCAGCTCATAATTGAGGCAGCATTTCAGCTTGCTGCACTGACCTGCAAGTTTCTGAGGGTTCAGTGATACTTCCTGATATCGGGCTGCGTTAGTGGTTACAGAAACAAAATTTGTTATCCATGAAGCGCAGCAAAGCTGCCGGCCGCAGGATCCGATCCCGCCAATCCTTCCTGCTTCCTGGCGGGCTCCGATCTGGCGCATTTCAATCCTGACCTTGAATTCGTCGGCAAGGATCTTAATCAACTCCCGGAAATCCACCCTGTCATCCGCGATATAATAGAAAATGGCTTTTGTCTTATCGCCCTGGTATTCCACATCCCCAATCTTCATGTCCAGCTTCAGGTCTTCAGCGATTTTCCGGGATTTGAGCATGGTCTCATCTTCGAGAGCCATGGCCTGCTCCCATTTCTCAACATCCGCAGGTTTTGCCTTTCGGTAGACCTTTTTAAACTCCTGCTCTTTCGGATTGATTCCCTCGCTCAGAATTTTGGTAAGCACGATCTGACCGGTAAGGGATACCCTTCCGATATCATGCCCGGGCGATGCTTCAACCGCCACTACATCACCCTTATTCAACCTCAGTTCGTTGGAATTCTGAAAATACGCCTTCCGTGTATTTTTAAACTGAACTTCAACCAGGTGCCTGTACTCTGCGATTTCAGAGATATCTTTTAACCAATCGTAGGAGGTAAGCTTTTTACACCCTCTGAGATATGCATAATTGACATGCTCTCCGGCATCCGATGCAGCATGGGAAAGTTGTTCACTATCGATATTATCCTGGCTCATCTCTCTCCTTATTCTTTTCTGGATCAACAAAACTAGTAAAAATGTACGGATTTAATAATATGCCTGAACTTCATTGATTATTTGAGGAACCTGGGAACTGATAAATCACTCATCATTTTCTGATCAGCTTCATCATCCTGAGGCAAAGGTCAAATAAAATGATCTTGGCGTAGCCATTCCTTTCGATATCGGCACTGGCGCGGTTAAATTCCTCGTAAAAATCGAGGATATTCCTCTCATTGATGAATTTGTGAAATTTGGATGCAAAGTCCTCTTCCGCAGCAGTTTGATAGACAAGTTCAGGTTTCTTTAAATTCATCATGAAGTTCTCCCTTAGCAGCCTGCAGGCATACTCAAAAAAACTCTTTAGCTGTTCCCTTCCCAGACCCGACATTTCTTCCACCCAGTCATTTACTTCAAAATATTCAGCTTTCCAGCACATCCTCATCACGTCGATAAACCTGGTCAGGTTTTGCCGGTTTTCTTCCGCATGCTCAAGGGTTTCAAAGACTGTGATCAGGTTGCCGTTGGAAAGTCTCACCAGGCTTTCGAGTTCCGGTGCCGGCAAGTCAAACTTTTTACCGATAGCCTGCTTTAACTCTTCTGCTTTCAGGGCCTCAAGTCTCACGGGCTGTGTCCTCGACGATATGGTCCTCAGCAGCTGTTCCGGGTGTTCACTGACCAATAAAAAAACCGTATTTGGCGGGGGTTCTTCAATAAGCTTAAGGAGCATATTAGATACGGAAACATGCATCTTCTCCGGAAGCCAGATGATCATGAATTTATACCTGGACTCATACGATTTCAGGCTCAGCTTCCGTACAATTGCCTCGCCCTCTTTTTTATTGATCAGTCCCTGTTTATTTTCAAGTCCGATATGGTTGTACCAGGCATTGGCCCTGAAATAAGGATTCTCAAGAACGAATGCACGCCACTGCTGGATGAAATCATCACTGACCGGATCCTTCACGTTCCTGGTTGTGTTCACCGGGAAAGAAAAGTGCAGGTCGGGATGGCTGAGCTTGTCAAATTTTCTGCAGGAACTGCAGGCTCCGCATGCATCCTCACCCTTTTCGCCGATACACGCAACATAGCGGGCATAGGCAATTGCCAGTGCCAGCGTGCCACTCCCTTCCGGACCGCTGTATAGCTGGGCATGGGGAATCCTTCCTGAATTAACCGAAGCTGCAAGCTTGGTTTTTAACTGTTGCTGACCGAAAATATCTGAAAAGAACATTATCTGTATTGATTCTAAATAAGTTAACTGCATCAACAAAGCCTCTGAATGATGACAGCTGCCCAAAGGTAAATAAAAATAGTTTTTTTACATTTGCACCTCATTCGTAAACTTCAAACCGATAAAAGATGCAAACAATTGATAACTATAACTTTTCGGGGAAAAAGGCGGTAGTCAGGGTTGACTTCAACGTACCGCTGGACAAAGAGACCTTTGCCGTAACAGATGATACACGCATCCGAGGAGCCCTTCCGACGATCAAAAAAATCCTTTCTGACGGTGGATCTGCGATTCTAATGTCGCACCTGGGAAGGCCCAAAGAAGGGCCAGAGGATAAATTTTCTCTGAAGCATGTCATTTCCAAACTTAAGGAGCACCTTCCCGGCACGGAGATTAAGTTTGCAGATGATTGCATCAGCGCAAAAGCGCTTGAAATGAAAAAAGCGCTTAAGCCCGGTGAAATTCTCATCCTGGAAAACCTGCGTTTCTATAAAGAGGAGAATAAGGATAAGGACGGTATGAAAGGTTTCGCACAGAAGCTGGCCGAAGGTGCTGATGTATATGTTAACGATGCCTTCGGTACTGCACACCGTGCCCACGCTTCCACAGCGATTATCGCTGATTTTTTTGATACTGAAGATAAAATGTTCGGCTTCCTTATTAACAGGGAACTTGATGCGATGGATAAGGTTGTAAAAGGCGCTGAAAAGCCTTTCACAGCTATAATGGGTGGTGCCAAGGTTTCCGACAAGATCCTGATCATCGAGAGCCTGCTGCCTACAATTGACAACCTGCTGATCGGTGGTGGCATGACCTATACTTTCATTAAAGCCCAGGGTGGAAAGATTGGAAATTCACTTTGTGAGGAAGACAAGCTTGACCTGGCACTTGAGATCCTGAAAAAAGCTAAAGCCAACAACGTCAAAGTATACATCCCAACCGATGCGGTAAATGCTGATAAGTTTGATGCAGAAGCTGCTACAAATCTCTCAAAAACTGATGCCACTCCTGACGGTTGGATGGGTCTGGACATCGGAGAAGAAACCATTGCTACCTATACAAAGGTTATTACCGAATCTAAAACCATACTATGGAATGGCCCCATGGGAGTTTTCGAGATGGAGAAATTTGCTGCCGGAACCTCCGCTGTGGCAAAAGCGCTTGCTGCTGCTACTGCTAATGGTGCCTACACCCTGATCGGGGGTGGTGATTCTGTTGCTGCGATCAACAAGAACAAGCTGGCGGACAAAGTCAGCTATGTATCTACCGGTGGGGGTGCAATGCTTGAGTACATGGAAGGCAAAGAACTACCCGGTATTAAGGCAATCAGAGGATAATCTGCTATACCTGATATAATGAGGGTCGTCTCGTTGAGATGGCCCTTTTTTGTTGATGGGTTGATAAGTTTATGAGTTTATAGGTTGAGGGGTTGATGGGTGAAGGGTGACTTCATAAATCGTATCCCGCTATTCTTCAATCGGATATCCAAAAATACTCCTGTGAACTTGATATCCGATTGCAGAATGATGATTTCAGATATACGAAGCCAGCATCTGGCACCCAGTCCCTGGCACCGGTTAACATTCTTTCCCCTTTTCCCTATCCCATAAATAACTATCTTTACGTTCTGTATTAATTCTCTAGCAGACAACACATGACAAGCATAAAGAAGATCGCCATTATCGGGGGAGGAAATCTGGGTACCTCAATTGCAAAGGGTATTCTTTCCCTGAACAACGCTGATAAGTCGAACCTCATCATTTGCGAAAAAAGAAAGCAACGGGTAAAGCAGCTCATGGACATGGGCTTTGAGGTAGTTGAAGAAAATATTACCAAAACCATCCAGGGGGCTGACATAATCATCGTTTCGGTTAAACCACAACATTTTACTGCAGTACTCACCGAGTTGAAATCACAGCTTCGAAAAGACCAGCTTGTGGTCTCAACCGTTACCGGAGTCCCCCTGCAAACCATGCGTGATAATCTCGGAGAACAGCCAATTGTCAGAATTATGCCGAATACAGCGATCGAGATCCGGGAATCCATGACCTGCATTTGCTCAATGAATACCAGTAAAGAACAGGATGAGACGGTGATTGGCTTCTTTGATCAGCTTGGAAAGACCATTGTGCTGCAGGAAGAATTACTGGATGCCGTAACCGTGCTTGGGGCCTGCGGGATAGCCTTTGCCCTGCGTTTTATCCGTGCGGCCACCCAGGGAGGTATTGAGATCGGATTCAGTGCTGAAGTTTCCCAGTTTATCGCTTCTCAAACCGTGAAAGGGGCTGCCCGCCTCCTGCATGAAAACGCCTCACATCCTGAATCAGAGATTGATAAGGTCACCACCCCACAGGGCATAACGATTTCCGGGCTGAACGAAATGGAACACCAGGGATTCAGCTCATCCGTCATCAAGGGGCTGCTTACCTCCTATAATAAGCTGGTACAGCCTAAGTAAACCTCGCATCCCGTTTGTACTGCAGAAACTCAACATCCTTATCCTTTTCGGATTGCTCCTGGCTTGTAGCCCGTCAGCTTGAAAAAGCAGCAAATCCTACCTTAGCGGTAAGCCGACAAAAGAAATGGAAAATCCTGATGCTGAAGGCTCTGACAAGGACATAAAGAACAGAGGAAGGGGGTAATGTAAAAGTCATCACCTGGATGAAATGCCGGAAAAGATCACCAGTGTTTCCACCAATTACCCTGTCAACAAAGCATTGCATACTAACCTGGTGTATTCTTCCTGCGAAAATAGATGGTATCCCGACACTCCATCTACCCTGTTCAGGAGGAACCTGGATTACCGGATCCAGGGCAGGATCGAATCTGTTGCCAGTCAATAGCTTATTCTGCCATTCCCAACTCCCGGAAAAGCACCTGCTTCATAATCTGATGTGGTGATCCGGTCCTGAAATTGAAAAAATCGACGGAAAACTGCTAAAAACCTCCATATAGAAATTCCGTTCAAAAAACTGGAGCCCGTTCATAGGTGAATGTCAAATATTATCCTGATCTTTGTACCGGAAATTTGATTTAAGACTATGGACGCCATCATATCACATTCTATCGCTTACGCAGCGTTGAGCCTCTCCGGCTTCTCGAATGGTGGCGTTTGTATGTGTTGTTAGGCTCATTGTCAACTTTCTGCCTCCCGAAGATTGACCCCATTTTATGGTTTACTGAATACCCATTACCCTTAAACTTCATTACATATGAAAAATAAAACCAGCTTCGAAGATTTCCTGCTTGAGCAATACCAGGATTTCAGGAAGGATATTCCTTCCATGATCAAAGCCCACAACTTTACGGAAAACCTGATTAATTTTCTTTTTCCTTTTAAGGTCGACAGGAAATGCACCCTTCCCCAGATCGAGTTGAACCTTGCCCAATTACAGATCGATTTCCGGGACTTGCTGGGACCTCAGGAGAACACCCTGGAAAAGTCTATCAGTGAGATCACAAAAGATTTCTTCGATCAGATACCCTTAATCTACAGGGAACTGATGAAAGACGCCAGACATTTTCTGAATTTTGACCCGGCAGCCCGTTCGGTAGAAAGCGTTATTCTTTACTATCCAGGATTTTATGCCATTACCATTTACCGGCTCGCACATGCGCTGTATCAGCAAAAAGTGCCTTTCCTTCCCCGGATGATGTCGGAATATGCACACAGTAAAACGGGAATTGAGATACACCCCGGGGCACAGATCGGTGAAAACCTGTTCATTGATCATGGTACCGGGATTGTTATCGGGGAAACTGCGGTAATCGGTAATAATGTGAAAATTTACCAGGGGGTAACACTGGGAGCGATCATGGTTGAAAAGAGCATGCGCGGCACCAAACGCCATCCAAGCATTGAGGACAATGTGATCATTTATTCAGGAACATCGATCCTGGGGGGTGATACGGTAATAGGCCATGATACTGTTGTGGGAGGTAATGTCTGGTTAACCAAGAGTGTACCTCCCTATAGTGTCGTGTATCATGAAAGTACGACTGTAGTCCGGGACAGTAAAATGAAACCTGAACCCATTAATTTTGTTATCTGACCTTTTTCAGGCCACAGATGCCTCTTAAAATGAACAAATATTCCGGAACCGGTCAACCTTCCCGGCACTGCCGTGTTTCCTTATATACATCTTAAATAATTTGTTATGAAACTGAACAACATACTTGAAGCCATAGGCCAGACGCCACACCTGAAAATAAATAAGCTTTTTGACCATGATCATGAAGTCTGGATCAAACTGGAAAGGTCCAATCCCGGCGGAAGCATTAAGGACCGGATCGCACTATCAATGATCGAGGATGCTGAAAAGAGCGGAGACCTGAAGGAAGGGTACGAGATCATTGAACCAACCTCCGGTAACACCGGAGTGGGATTGGCCATGGTAGCGGCAGTGAAAAATTATAAACTTACCCTGGTCATGCCCGAATCCATGTCATTGGAGCGGCGCAAGATCATGTCGGCATACGGAGCTGAATTTATCCTAACCCCCAGGGAAAAAGGCATGAAAGGAGCCATAGAAAAGGCTGAGGAATTAGTTAAGGCCAACTCAAAAGCCTGGATGCCTTCCCAGTTTGACAATCCCTCGAATCCTGATGTTCATGCCCTGACCACTGCGCGGGAGATTGCAGAAGATTTTCCGGAGGGTATTGACTACCTGATCACAGGAGTTGGAACAGGCGGCCATATTTCCGGTATTGCCAAAGTATTAAAGGAGAACTATCCGGAACTCAAGGTTTTTGCCGTTGAACCGGAAGCTTCCCCGGTGATCAGCGGAGGACAACCCGGGCCGCATCCCCTGCAGGGTATAGGTGCGGGATTCATACCAAAGAACCTGTACACAGATTTGCTGGATGGCACGATTCCCGTTTCCAAAGACGAAGCTTTTGAATATGCCCGGAAAGCTGCAAAAACAGAAGCCCTGTTTGGTGGAATTTCCTCAGGGGCCACCCTGGCAGCCATTGCTAAAAAGCTGCCGGAGATCCCTAAAGGATCGCGGATCCTCGGATTCAATTACGATACAGGCGAACGATACCTGTCGGTTGAAGGCTTATTTTAAAAAATGTTTACTCATCCGATGACCTGAAGTCATCGGATGAGTAAACAGTCTTCTACCAAATCACAATTCGATCTTCTTCCGGCTTATAAAGCTTATCCCCTGACTTAACACCGAAGGCCTGATAAAACTCCGGCATATTCATAAGCGGGCCATTCACCCTGAATTTTGCCGGCGGGTGCGGATCAGTAAGTACCTGTTCGCGGAGCGATTCGGTAGTGGTTTTAATCATCCAAACCTTTGCATAGGAAAGAAAAAAACGCTGGTCGGGTGTCAAACCGTCAATAAGTTTCCCGGACTGCCCCTGTTTTGTTTTCTTAAAGGCATTGTAAGCAATGACTAATCCCCCAAGGTCTGCTATATTTTCACCCTGGGTGAGCTCTCCGTTAAGAAACAGCGTGTCAAGGACCTTATAGTGGCTAAACTGTTCAATGATGGCGGCAGTAACTTCCTCGTAGTTCGCCGAGTCTCCGGCAGTCCACCAGTTCTTTAGATTTCCCTTTTCATCGTATAACCGGCCATTATCATCGAAGCCGTGCGTCACTTCGTGAGCGATAACCATGCCGATAGCCCCGTAGTTCACCGCATCATCGGCATCCATGTCAAAGAACGGGGATTGCAGGATTCCGGCAGGAAATACGATTTCGTTGTTACTGGGATTATAATACGCATTGATGGTGGAAGGCGTCATCAGCCAAATGTCCCTGTCAACCGGCTGTCCCAGTTTGGAGATCATCTTAGTATACCCATAGGTACGGATGCTCATCAGGTTGGCCAGGTAGGTGTCGGGGTTAATTTCCACACCTTCATAATCGTCCCACTTGTCCGGATACCCAATTTTGCGGCTGATCGTGTGCAGTTTTATCAGGGCCTTATCTTTGGTAATGGCGCTCATCCATGATGAAGCAGTGATCCTTTCTTCGTAGGATAGCAGCAGGTTATCCACGAGCTTATCCATACGTTCTTTTGCTTCGGGGGGAAAGAATTTTTTAACGTAAAGCTGCCCCATGGCATCTCCCAAACCGGCATTCACATTCCCGGAGATACGCTTCCATCTGGGCTTCATTTCCTGCTGGCCCCTCATGGTGCGCCCGTAAAAATCAAACTGGTCTTCCAGGTATTCGTAGGGCAGTGCACCTGCATTGTTACGTACCAGCCAGAAGGTCAGCATTTCCTTCCAATACTCAAGGGGCAGACCGTAGATCAGGCTTTCCAGCTTTTTGTAGTAGTCGGGCTGACCCATTAGTACGGTATCCGTTTCGATGCCCAGATTTGCGATGAAACCCTCCCAGCCGAACTTTGGCATCATCTCTGCCAGTTGCGAAACGGCGAATTTATTGTAATTCGCTATCGGGTCACGAAGTTCCACAGGGGTTTTCATGCCTGAAGCCAGTTGCGATTCAATATACAGCACGTTTCTGGCCTGATCGATAGCTGTTTCCGGATCGCTTCCCAGCGAGATAAAGATCTCCCTGACATATTCATGATACTGATCCCGCAGTTCTATTGAGCCACTATCCAGGCGCGTATAGTATTCGCAATTTGGCAGTCCAAGATCCCCCTGGTCGAATTGTGCCACCACCGACTCACTGTTTTTGGCATCCTGATATACGTAAAAACTAAGAATATGCGTGGGGAACATCCCATAAGCCAGGGGCATGCGCCCCGTTCTGATTTCCCGTGCAATCTCAGGTAGGATGTCCTCCGATTTTTGAAGTCCGGCGATGATATCAAGGTCTTTCTGCAGGGGACTGATTCCAAGTTTTTCGACCTGCAGCGAATCCATGCCGCTCCGATACAGGTCGGCCACAAGCTGTTCCACGCTTCCTTTAGCATATACTTCCCCACCTTCGAATTCCCTCAAAATGGAATTCAGATCGTGTGCAGACTTCTCAGCCAGGATGGAAAAACTACCCCAGCTTGACTCTGTGGCCGGAATTTCGATGCTATCCAGCCATGCTCCGTTGGCATATTGAAAAAAATCGTCCTGGGGGCGAACAGTATAGTCGATCTGGGAAAGTTCGATAAATTTTTTGTTGGGATTATCCTTTACAGGTGCGGCCGCCAGCAACAAAACTGCAGCCATGACAAGTGACAAATATATGCCTGTTTTCTTCATGATTATTGGTTTGTTTTAACATAGAGGGATACTATATTTTCAGAATGCATAAATATACAATCATCCGGGTAATTACACGGAATGAGGGAAAAAAATCTTTACTCATTCAATGACCTGGAGTCATCGGATGCGTGAACATTAAGGATACCACACCTTGGTAACCCCTCCGGAGACAATAAACTTCATCGCCTCGGAGGCCGAAATGTTAAGCAGGGTAACCTGGTCGCGGGGGACTATAAACATCTCCCCGGAGAAATTATAGGAATGCGGAAAATAGACCGTCACTTTATCCTTCAGGTTCAGCTCCGTGAGATCCTCGGTGGTCAGAAAACCCATTTTATGCAGATCAGAGGTTATGTTCACCTTCACCAGAACCGGCTTGTCAAACTTCTTTTCATCCCCGACAAAAGCTGACAGAAGATCCTTGATGGACGAATACAGCACTTTTACCAGAGGAGCTTTCCTCAGCATCCTGTCCAGGATCTTTTGGATGGGCTTGAAGAATATACTTTGTCCCAGGAATCCCAGGAGGGTAATAAGTACCAAACCAACTACCAGTCCCATTCCCGGAATGGAGAAATGCAGGTAGTCAGAAAAAAATCTCTGAATAGAGGAATCGAGCACGGAAAAAACCAGATAGACAATATAAATCGTGATAAAGGAGGGTGCGATAATCAGCAGGCCCTGCAAAAAGTAACGAATGATCTTTTTCATAGATTAAATTTTTACCTGACAAAACATGAGAATGATGAGGGGTAAAGCTAAAGAAATAGCCTGTATAATATTCATTTTACCAAATAATTTCATGCCGGCACTATCCATGGAGAGACCACTTGCCCATGCCTGACGGAGGGTGCAGAAAAACAACATGCATCTTCCGCGGCCCCTTCCGTCAGGTTTGCTTTAATTCCCCGGACTACTTCTTCACCAGTAATTTATACAATGCCGGAACCAGCACCAGCGTCAATAGGGTTGATACGAGCAATCCCCCTATGATGGTCCACCCCATAGGTGCCCAAAGTGTACCTCCGCTCAGCGTCAAAGGCAGAAGACCCCCAATGGTGGTAAACGCCGTGATAAAGATCGGTGTCAGCCTTGTTTCCGCAGCTTCCTGCAATGCTTCGTCCAGTGGCATGCCTCTCGAGCGCAGCACATTGATATAGTCCACCAGGATGATGGAGTTGTTGACCACGATACCAGCCAGGCTTGTCAATCCGACAAATGCTGTAAATGAAAAGGTGATCCCGGTAATGAACAGGGCCCATATCATTCCCGTTACTGCAAAAGGGATGGCCAGGAAGATGATCAGGGGCTGCCGGATGGATCGGAACTGTAAAACCAGGACCGCAAAGATGGACAATATGGCGATGATCACTGCCAGCTGCATCCCGCCAAAGGCTTCTTTCCGGCCTTCCATCTCCCCTGCCACCTGGAAGGTATATCCCGATGGCATCTGATAGGCTTCCAGGTCCCTAACTACCGGCTCAAGGACCTCATCGAGGGTATAGCCGGGGCGCACATCTGCCAGGATCTCAGCCGACCGTTCCATGTTCAGCCGGGTAATGGTAGCCGGCACCTGCCTGATGCTGACATCGACCACCTGTTTCAGTGCGATCTGTTGTCCTGAAAGTGATGCCACATAAATCTTATCCATATCTTCGAGCTGAAATTCGTCCCCGTTCTTCAGTTTCACCACCATATCGAACTCCAAGCCTTCATGATCCCTGAAGGAGGCAATGTTCAATCCGGCAACCGCCGTTCTGATGGTTCTGTCTATCTCCAGCAGTGGAATTCCCAGCAAACCTGCCTTATCTTTATTGATATCGAAATAGAGTTCATTATTGGTCTTGACAAATTGGTTTTCCACATTGAAGGCTCCCGGCTGCTTTCTGATCATTTCTTCGACATCGGCAGAGATTGTACGCAGAACTTCCAGGTCGTTACCTTTCAGATAAATCTGAACGGGAGCTTCAAAGGGAGGTCCCTGCTCGAAATCTTTCACACGGATCCGAGCCCCCGGTACTTTGTTGAGTTTTTCCCTGAGCCTGTCCATCACCTCCTGAAATGCATCCGGGGAGTAGGATTTCAATTCCACATAGATGTCAGCAAATTTCTTGTCGAGCCGCCTCGGAAATACATTGTAATAGATCTGTGGATTGCCGTGCCCCACATTGGTAGCATAATATTTTACCTCTGGCGTCGAATCGAGAACACTTTCGATATACCCGGCCACCTCATCAGTTTTGGACAGGTCGGCCCCTTCCGGTAAGGTTGCCTGGACCAACAAGTTGGGTTGTTCGGCTTTAGGGAAGAAGCTTACCCCGACAAACCTGAACATATATACGGAAATACCAAGAAAGGCAACAGCTATGACCATAATTAACCCGGGTCGTTTAAGGGCTGCCTTCAGGGAGCGACGGAAGGGATGCTCGATCACCCACTGAAGCAGCAGCCGGAAACCCCGGATTTTTCGGTTCTTTGAAGCCGACTTCCTGAAAAGGCTGCTGGTAATCACCGGGGTCAGCACCAGGGCAATCAACAGCGATACCGTCAGGGTGATGGTGATCGTCACCGGGAGCGACTTAATGAACTCCCCGGCTTTGTCGGGCATCATGGCAATAGGGACAAAGGCAAGTACCGTAGTCAGCGTTGCCGCAACAACCGGCCAGCCTATTTCTGAGGTAGCTTCCGTGGAAGCTGACACCGAATCCTTTCCCTTAGACCTGAACCGGTCAATATTTTCAACCACCACAATGGAATTATCCACCAGGAGACCCAGGGCAACTACCAATGCGGCAATAGAGATCTGCTGAAGACCATAACCCGCCATGTCAACAAAACCCAGGCCGATGACAATCGACAAAGGAATGGCAAGAACAACGATCAGGGAGGACCGGAATCCAAGCGAAAGAAAGATAACTACCCCTACCAGTAAAATCCCCTGCAGGAGGTTCATCATAAATCCATTAATGCGATTGCGGACTTTCCCTGACTGGTCGAATACCACTTCCATTTGCATCCCGTCCGGTAAATCTTCCCTGAACTCCTCCATCACCGGCTCAAGCTTTTTAGCGGTTTCCAGCACGTTCAGTCCCTCCTTCTGGCTGAGGGCCAGGAAAACACATCGCGCCCCGTTAAATCGTGTAAGGTGCATCGACTCCTCAAAGCCATAGCTTACCTCTGCAATATCCTGCAGGTGTATCAGTTTTCCCTGCCAGGAATTTACCACTGTATTTCGCATTTCATCCAGGTCCTGGAAACCTCCTGATGTGCGAACATTCAGATTCTGGTATCCGATCCGGGTTTCTCCCCCGGGAACGGAAGTATTGTTGGACTGAAGAACTTTTATCACCTGATCGAGGGAGGTATGGACCAGGGCCATTTTTTCCATGTCGAGCTGAACCTGAACCTGCTGGTCAGGCAGACCGAAAGAGGTTACTTTCCTAATAGAGCCCAATTTCTCCACTTCATGGGTAAACCTATCCGTAACCTCTTCAATTTCATCATAGGATGCCGAGTCCGAAACAAATGCCAGCTGCAGCATTGCCAGATCAGCAATAGACCATTGCCACATATCCACCGTGCTAACTTCAGCCGGTAACTTACTACGGATGGCGTTTACCTGGCGGACTACCTCATTGTACTTATCGTCTGCATCGGTATTAAATTCAAATTCGACAGATATAACTGCCAATCCTTCCCGGACAGAGGTTTTTATTCGCTTTATATTCTCCAGTTCATTGACACTTTCCTCCACAGGGATGGCAACCATTTGTTCCATGTCGAAAGCGCTGGCTCCCGGCATGATCACTATAATGGAAGATCCCGGAATGATCACTTCCGGATTTTCCGTTCGCGGCATGGTGATCAGGGCCCTCACACCGAGAAGCGTTAAGAAGAGAAACACCATCCAGGTAAAGGCGGAATTTTTAATTGCCAGTTTAGGTAAACGCATAGCTCCTCCCTTCTTACTTGATGATGACCTTTAAACCCTTTGAGATATACTGGGCTCCGGTAGTAACAAGGGAATCTCCCTCATTCAGGCCCTCCGGAATGCTGATCCTGTCATTCAGAATTGCTCCTGTAGTTACCCCTATTTTCTCAGGTAAACCTTTACGGATCACAAAAAGGTATGCCCTTCGATCCATAGCATCAAGCAGGGCATCGAGTGGAACCAGGATAGCCTTCTTCTTCTCCGCAGGATAGATCCATCCCCTGGAAATATATCCGGCCCGAAAACGGGAATCCGGATGGAGAATTGTCAGTTCTGCCTCGTAAGTACCGGTGACCGGATCGGCTATGGCCCCTATTTCGGTGACTTCTGCCGCCAGGGTATCTCCCGGAAATGCATCCATCAGGATGCTGGCAGAATCTCCCATAGCAATTTTGACGACATCCTTATCCGTAAGTGTTGCCCGAACCACCCAGTCATTGTCGGTAGAAGCAAAAAGAATCGCCGGGTAACCCGGAGCAATCATCTCGCTGCTTTGCACCAGCAGCTTTTGTATTTCACCCCTTGTGGGAGCGATGATCCGGGAATGAGAAATATTGAAGTCAGCGATCTGCTTATTTGACCTGGCAATCTGGCAGGCAGATTTTACATTCTGAAGTTGCTCCAGTGTTGCCACACTATCTTCATGCAGCTTTGTAACCCGGGTCAGATCCCGCTCAGCTTTTTGCAGGGCAATAGCTGCCTGACGGGCCTGTGCAGCAATCTCCAGAGTGTCGAGTTGCATAAGAAGCTGCCCCTGGTTAACGCGCTCTCCCTCACGTACAAATACTGATTTTACTATTCCTCCGGTTTTAAAACTCAGCTTCATGGATTTTCGGGTAGCCAGCAAACCCGTTAACCGGATGGGATCCCGGTATTCAGAAACCGACACCTGTTCCACCTTTATATAGACTTCATTTTCTCCCGAAGCCTGATCCTCAGATGCAGATTTACATCCGGTGAGAAGTAATGCGGACAATATGAGTAAAGCAGGTAGATCTCTCATTTTCTTAATTTTTAAATGCGTTATTGTCTATGCTTCCCCGGGCATGTTCCAGTTCGGCCATGCGTATGAAATAATCATTTTCAGCGATGATCACCGACGAGCTGGCCTGTGTGTAGCTTGTCCGGGCATCAATGAGTTCCAGGAGGGGAGATTGCCCGGCGGCAAACTTCCTGCTGATCAGGTGGTAAGCCGCTGCAGCTGCTTTTTGTTGTTTCCGTGCGGCAAGAAAGGACTCATACCCTGCAAGGGCACCATAATAAGAATTGATCACATCGAGCCTGATCTGTGCCTCGGCCTGGTTCATGGCCTCCTCGATCTTTTTCCCTTCGATCACCGACTGTTGCACCTTTGCATGATTGGTCATCCCTTTAAAAAGATCCCATTTCAGAACCACCGAAGCAAGCACAAAGTCATCATCCCCCGTGAAGCTGTATTCCTCCCCCTGAAAACCATAATCTACAATACCATAGAGGGCAGGAACATTCTTTCCACGATACAGTTTTGTAACTTGCTGGTTCATTTGCTGATACTGTTTCATCTGAAGCAGTTCGGGCCGTTGCTGAACTGCTGTTTCCTGTGCCTCGTCCAGCGATAGCAGGGGGGGTTGAGGAGTTTCGGTAACCAGGATAACTTCGGTTGTCAGCTCGCGGTTCAATAAAAAATTGAAATAAGCCCGCGAGGTTTCCGCCAGGTTCTTCGCTTTGGCATACTCGGCCTCCACCAGAGCCTGATCGGCCTGTGAGCGGTATACCACATCTTTCGTCACCTTGTCATTTGCAAAGAGGCTTTCACTAACCCTGACATTCTCATCAACCAGGGTCCGGGTGGTATCAGTCACATGCATCAGGTACCAGGCTTTCTGACAGTTGTAATAGGCCCGGGTAATCTCAAGTACCAGCTCCCGCTTATAACGCTCCACATCGATCCTGGAAATCTCAGCCATATCCTTCTTGATTTTCACATTGTAGATCAGGTCGGTGCTGATGATGGGTTGTACCAGGGAAAGCTTGGTCTCATGCTCCGTCGGGCGATAAAAGCTGAAAGCTTCATTCTCGATCTGGGGAAAATTCTGCGATGCTGTCAACATATTCAGGGTGGAATATACCGGATTGAGCAAATCACCTACCGGGAATTCAATTACCCTTCCCCCAGCGGCAACCGTATAGCGGGCGTTCAGACTCACCTCCGGAAAGAAAAGGCCTTTGGCTTCACGCAGTGCCATCAGATCGTGCGAATATTCCAGCTGCTGCTGTTTCAGACCCTGGTTTGATTGAAGGCCTTCCGCTATGTAGGCTTCCAAAACAAGGTTCTGCGTAAAAGACGGCAGAAAAAAAGCTGACAGGCAAAAGATCAGAATCAGGTGCTTTTTCATGATCGTATTCCGTTTAGTACTATTTCGATAAGACTTTCATACAGCTCTTCAGTGGAAAATTCCAGCACTTCGAACAAGCCCTTTTTGGTCATGGAGATCTGGACAATACTCAGGAACTGCAACCATAAGGTATGGGCGATCACCATGGCCGGAATATCCTTCCGGATTGAATTCTCCTCAATGGCCTGTTGGATGAACTCCAGCACCAGCCGCACAGGAGTGCGGGTATAGACCGTCTCCCTGAGTTCCTCCCGGCTCAGATCCAGCTCTTCGGGGCTTAACCCTTCTAATTCTGTAATCGCTTTGATTTCAGCAGGGCATTCCCGGATTAAACTCAGAAATCGTTGCCCTAATAATTTCAACTTCTCAAGCCCTGTTCCGGGAGATCCGGAAAGGTCTGAAAGACGGTCATTCAAGCGGGAGGTTGCTGCAAGGATCACCGCATAGTGCAGCTCACTTTTATTTCTAAAATAAAGGTAGAGAGTGCCTTTACTCAGTTCTGCCTCTGCTGCCACATCATCCATTGTGGCTTTCCCGAAGCCTTTGGTATTAAACAATTTTTCGGCCGCAAGCACAATATCGTCACGGCGTTGATTTCGCTCTCTTTCTTTTCGCTCAGCAATTCCCATTATACTATTGGTAATTTATTGACTATTGGTCAGTAATTAGTAAAAATAGAAAATTAATCAATACAGCCTGCGATTTTGTATAATTAAATGGGCTTCCTCAATAAGCCACGGCCATTCCCATTTCCCGAAATAAACAGGAATGGTATAGGTTTCCTGCACCTGTTCAACATGACGACAGATAAGCTCCCATTGAGGTATCAATTTTACCCCCCGCAGCGCTTCAGCATCACGGGCATTTCCAGGGTATCCCTGCGTATTATCGGATAATCAGGAAAATACTCAATAGCCCGAACAGGTTCAACTAAAAAAAGACGACAGGCAGTATCTGCAAGAGCTTTTCTCTCATGATATTTGATCCCCTCGTAGCAAAAAGCGTTTATTTTTCGGCAAGGTTATCACCACCTCATCATACGAATGATCAACCCACTCCCTGATCTGCTCATCGCTCAGGTTGCCCTGGATGTCGACACCGTTCCAGTAGGTCTTGTTCATGTGATAGGCTGCGGTGACTTCAGGGTATTGCGCACGTAACTGAACCGCCAGTTCAGGATTACATTTCAGGGTGAGGCCACGCTGATCCTCCGAAAGGTCGAGAATGGCAAACATTTTCCCGGCTACTTTGAATACCAGGGCAGTATCGTTGAACGGGAAGCTTTCCGTAACTTCTGCTTTCGACAGGCAATACTCGTGGATTTGTTCGATGTTCATGCCGGGTGATTGAGGGTGTTTTTCAAAAATAGATAATTAAAATGAAAGCAAACATTCAAAAACAAAGAAGCTTTTTCAGCTTTGTGGTCCTTTTTTTACACCGGGTAACACAGAGGTTTTTCTATTTTTTCTCAGTGGTTCTCCGTGATCCTCAGTGGCCCCCGGTGTTCCTTTTTTTGTTTCACTCAGCTACACCTGGACTTAAGACCGATGAATAGCTGATAGCTCGATTAAGGATCGGCATTAAACGCATCCTCGATATGCTCCAGGGTAAACGAATCCTTCTCCCCGAGGATTGCCACCACATCGAATCTTACTTCAGGCATGGAATCGATGGTCTCCAGGTATGCTTCCGCAGCTTCGATGAGAAAACGTTGTTTCTGCCGGCTGACAAATTCGCTCGGATGCCCATAGGAATCACTGTACCGGAGTTTCACCTCCACAATGACCAGCATTTCCTGATCCCAGGCAATGATGTCAATTTCACGGTGGCACATATGCCAGTTCATGGCTACTAACTCATAGCCCTTACGGATAAGGTACTGAGCAGCAATCTTTTCTGCTTCTTTACCAAGTTCGGTTTTTGATTTCATACGTACACTATCTCCCCTAACGACCCAGAGGGTCAGCATTAATTTTTCGGACTTATAAGCTACATCCCGTAATTCAGGAAAGCGCCTTCCGCTGTGACTGACAGCTCTGCTTCCCTTCCCAGGATGAAAGGCTCATTATTTTCAATATGCCCGGCAGGAAATCCAAAAGCCACCGGAATTCCGTTCCCCTCGACATAGCTTCTGACAATCTCCCCGGCAGTTCTGCCAAAGGGGCGCTTTTTATCCTTCATGTCTGAAAACGCACCCACCACCAATCCTTTAAGCTTTCTCAACTTACTGCTCAGCGAAAGGTTCTGCATGATCCTGTCCAGGTGATATAGCTGTTCGCCAACATCTTCTATAAAAAGGATCTTACCGTCGGTGATGATCTCATAGGGTGTCCCCTGCAGACTGTAGAGAATGGACAGATTTCCACCGACAACTTCCGCCCTACATTTCCCCTCAATATTCAGGGGATTTGGGTTAACAGAGATCCCATCATTCCGACCCCGAAGGATCGCATCGAGTCGCTGCAGATTCTCCTGAAAATATTCACTGGAATAGTTCACCGGCATGGGTGCATGAACACTGGGGAAGCCCAGCTGCTGATTCAGAAATACATGGAAAATCGTTACATCACTGAAACCGACCAGCCACTTCGGATTCTTCTTAAATACCTCATAGCTGATCCGGTTGAAGATCCGCACTGAACCATAGCCTCCCCGGGCACAGAATACGGCCCGCACATTTTCATCATCAAGAGCAGACTGGAAATCACCCTGCCGATGTTCATCATCACCGGCAAACTGGTTGAATACAGAAAATAGGTGTTCCCCCAGGCTTACCTTAAATCCCAGGCTCTTAAGCGACGTAACCGTATTTTTAACATAGCGCTTTTCGACAACGCTGGCCGGAGCGACAATCCGGATTTCATCCCCGGATTTTAGAAAGGGTATGGTTTTTTTGGCAGTCACTATGCTTCAAGAGGTAAAAATTTCCAATACATTTGCATTTCCATATCTTTGCGGGATAATTGCACCCAGCGTGGAGTGTGAATATACAAACTTGTGAAAGAAAATAATACCTGTTTATTCCTAAAAAAATGAAAGATTACAAACGATACCTCATTACCGCTGCCCTCCCCTACGCCAACGGACCCGTACATATCGGACACCTGGCAGGTGTTTATGTGCCTGCTGATATCTATGTGCGTTACCTGCGTATGAGGGGAAGAGATGTGGTTTTCGTTTGCGGATCGGATGAGCATGGGGTACCCATCACCATTAAGGCCCGACAGGAAGGTGTAAGTCCGCAGGATATCGTTGACCGTTATCACGGGATTAACAAGAAAGCCTTTGCCGATTTTGGAATTTCATTTGATATCTACTCACGGACCAGCACAAAAATACATGCTGAAACTGCTTCAGGATTCTTTAAAACCCTTTACGACAGGGGAGAATTCGCAGAAAAAGTAACCCAGCAATATTATGATCAGGAGGCCGGGCAGTTTCTGGCCGACCGTTACATCACAGGAACCTGTCCCCAGTGTGGAAAAGAAGGTGCCTATGGCGACCAGTGCGAAAGCTGCGGAAGCTCCCTGAATGCCACCGAACTGAAAAATCCGAAATCCATGATTTCCGGCAGCACCCCTGTTCTGAAAGATACCAAACACTGGTTCCTGCCCCTGGATAAGTATGAGCCTTTCCTGAAGAAGTGGATCCTCGAGGAGAACAAGCACTGGAAGGTCAATGTTTACGGACAGTGTAAATCATGGATCGATGCAGGGCTGCAGCCCCGTGCCGTTACCCGCGACCTCGACTGGGGCGTAGATGTCCCGGTTCCGGGTGCCGAAGGGAAAAAATTATACGTGTGGTTTGATGCACCCATTGGGTATATTTCAGCAACAAAAGAACTCACCCCCAACTGGGAAAAATACTGGAAACAGCAGGATACCCGCATGATCCATTTCATCGGAAAAGACAACATCGTGTTCCATTGCATCATCTTTCCGGCCATGCTGAAGGCTGAAGGAAGCTACGTGCTGCCCGAGAATGTCCCGGCCAATGAGTTCCTCAACCTGGAAGGCGATAAAATTTCAACCTCACGGAACTGGGCGGTATGGCTGCATGAGTACCTTGAAGATTTCCCCGGAAAAGAAGATGTCCTGCGGTATACCCTCTGTGCCAATGCCCCGGAAACCAAGGATAACGATTTCACCTGGAAGGACCTTCAGACCCGCAATAACAGTGAGCTGGTGGCCATCCTGGGTAACTTCGTAAACCGCGCCATCGTACTGACACATAAATATTACGAGGGAGAGGTTCCGGCACGAAACGAACTAACCGGTTTCGACAAGGAAACCCTGGATGAAATTGCATCCATCAAGGCATCTGTTGAAAACAGCATGGAAAGTTTCCGCCTGCGCGAATCCCTGAAATTTGCCATGGACCTTGCCCGCCTCGGCAACAAGTACCTGGCCGATACCGAGCCATGGTCCCTCCAGAAAACCGATCCGGCACGGGTAAAAACCATCATGAACATCTCCCTGCAGATCACGGCCAACCTCTCCAGCCTGGTTGCACCCTTCCTCCCGGTAACGGCGAAAAAGCTGGAGCAGTTCCTGAATATTGAAACAGTAGCCTGGGAGAACATCGGCAGTCACGACCTGCTGCCACCGGGACATACCATCAATAAAGCCGGCCTCCTGTTTGAAAAGATAGAGGACGATGCCATTGAGAAACAACTGGAAAAACTCAGGAAAACCAAAGAATCTAACGCTGAAAAAGAAGTAAAAGTGGATCCACAGAAAGAAGCTATTACCTACGACGACTTCATGAAAATGGATATTCGTATTGCGACCATCATGGAAGCAGAGAAAGTACCAAAAACTGATAAGCTCCTCAAGCTTACTGTCGATACAGGTATTGACAAGCGTACCATAGTTTCCGGGATTGCTCAATATTTTGATCCGGAAAAAATCATCGGAAAGCAGGTATGTGTGCTGGTGAACCTTGAGCCCCGTAAGCTAAGAGGAATTGAATCGCAGGGCATGATTCTGATGGCTCAGGATAGCGACGGGAGTTTGAAATTTGTTTCGCCTTCAGATAAGGTTAATCCGGGAAGCAACATCTCCTAGATTGCAGGTTTGTTTAGGGATTGGTATACTAGCTTGAGACTTCAGGTTTCAATTACTCAACTATCTGCCATAATATATCGGTAAAATCAAAGAATCGGTAGCTATATTAACACCAGCAAAAATTCCGGCTCCTCCTTCCACGTTAGAATACACCCAGGCCGGTTCAGAAAACCGTTGATCAAGGTTTCTCTGAATGGTGCGGGAAGTCATATACTCATAGGCTTCGGAACTAAGGGTAGCCAGGTTAAAATATATCCTCCTGTCTCCACCCAGACTATAGGCATTATCGACCCAAAATTTGGCAATAAATTCATATTCATCCGATTGTATAAACTCATTTGTGAATAGCAAATAATCCGGATCTCCCCAACCAAATGGACTATTATATAAGTCAAGCGTATTGCCAAGTATAGGATCATTTATTCTTGGATCGGATAACTCAAGTAGATCATATGGATCTCTCCAAGTATTTATTCTGGACACAAAAAAATAAAAATTCCTGATATCTTCCGGGTTTTGCATTTTCAGATATGTATTCAGATATAACTGGAAATCTTCCACCCCTGCAATATCTTGTATTGTGGTATCATAGTCATGATACAGATATTTCAACCAGGTCTTTTCAGGAATGGTACTCTCGGCAAATACCGGATCAAAACCGGGAGCACTTACTTCAAGACGGTAGGTACTGCCAGATTCCCCCATGGCCGAATCGCTACAATAAACTCTGTTTCTAATCCGATGGGGGTCTAGATAATACTCATTCCACACTAAGCTTTCCTGGAAAATCCCGTCTTTATAGAGATTAACTTCTGCATTCTCTATCGTATCCGAATAAAATTCTTCCGAGTCTATTCTCATGGTAGAGGTAACATAAACAACAAATGGTTCTCCTTCGTTGAAAAAGCATTGTAATACCAATCTGGGTTCAAAACCCTCCAGCTCAATATCATAGGTTTTGGTAGTACATGACAGACATAGCACAACCATACCAAAAGCAAAAGTGAATTTTAAAAAATGTGTTTTCATAGGAACCATCATTTGAAGCTTATTGTATAGCTAAAAGAAGGAAATATCGGAATGATACTATGGCTGCGCAGCTTCCCATTATAGAAGGTGTAGTACAGCGCATTATGATGCATATAGGTATTATAGAGGCCAAAACTAAAAACATGATCAGTCTTTTTCCTCTGTATCGTATAGTTGATCACAAAATCCAGCCTGTGATAGTTGGGAAGCCGGTAATTGTTTTTGGATTCATAGTAAGGATAATCAGGAGGATAATATAAATAATACTCCTGGTTCAATACACTTACCTTCTCAATAGGCAAGGTCACTGCATTTCCGGTCGTAAAAATCCAGGTTACCCCGGCTTCCAACCTCTCATTTATCTCCTGCATAAAGACGATTTTCAGATCGTGCCGGCGGTCGTATTTGTAGGGGAAACTATTCCCGTAATTCAATTCATCAAATAACCGGTCCGATTTGGATAAGGTATAGGCTATCCAACCCGTTGATTTGCCCTGTTCTTTCTGAAGCATAATTTCCAGACCTTTTGCCTGACCCTGGCCCTGTACCACAATATCTTCCCAGTACTCTTTCAGATTGGCATTTTCCTTATACTCAAGCAGGTTAGTCATTTGTTTATAGTAGCATTCAACGGATACATTGATTAAGGGACCCAGCTTTTGTTTATAGGCCAGGCTATATTGTATTGACCCTGATGGCTTAACAGCCTTAGTGACCGGTACCCATTGATCTGTCGGGAAGCCAACCGATGAGTTGGCCAGCAGGTGAAGGTTTTGAGAACAGATACCCCAGGAACCTTCCAGAGAACTATTCTCCGAAAACCTAAATTGCAGGTTGATTCTTGGTTCGGGAGACTGGTATAGCGTATCCTCCGTCAGAAAAGCAGCATACCGGAGCCCCAGATAGAGGTCGAACCGGGATCCAAGCTTTATTGCATCCTCCAGGTAGGCAGCAAATTCAAAATTAGTAAGCGTTCTTCCCGTATTCACAGAATCAACATCCAGTAATCCGCTAAAGTCCCTGAAATCATAGATATTCACACCCGGTTTGAATTGATGCCGGACAGCTGTCCCTCCAACACGGATCCTATGCATATTATTCGGAAACAAATCCAGGTCGTAGGATACCCCATAATCCTCAATTCCGGAATTAAACCCCATACTATACCGGTTCGTTTTAACATCACCCACCGTAGTGGTAATATCTTCCCTGAAAGTATTGGTCTCAAAAGTATACCTGGTATACAATAAAGTAGTGTTTGAAAATACCCGGGGGCCAAACTGATGGTTCCAGCGAAGCGTACCCGTTAGGTTTCCCCAGCTGAAAGCATCCTTCTCTTCATAATGCTCAGTGCCGGCTTCAGTCTCCGTATCTTCAGAAAAAGTATACTGGTAAGCATCGTTCCCAGTATACAGGCTAAAATAGATACGGTTATTGGCGTTGATCCGATGATTGATCTTTACATTGATATCCTGAAAATTGTACGCCCACATGGCATCATCTTTGATAACCCACTTAAAATAAGGATATCCCAATAACTCCAGGTAGGTACGGCGTGCCGATATCAGAAAGGTGGTTTTATCCTTGATCAGTGGGCCTTCAACCAAAAGTCTGGCAGATATCAATCCGGCTGAAAAAGAACCTTTAATTTTTTGAGTATTACCCTCCTTCATCCGAATGTCCAGCACCGAAGAAGTGCGCCCTCCATAACGAGCCGGGGGAGCTCCTTTCATCAGGGTACTGCTGTTGATCGCATCAGTATTGAATACTGAAAAGAACCCGAAGAGATGGTTGGCATTGTATACCGGAACGCCATCCAGCAGGATCAGGTTTTCACCCGGGCTGCTGCCGCGGACCACCATCCCGGCGGTTCCTTCCATGCCTCCCTGCACTCCCGGCATTAATTGGTATGCCTTTAATAAATCTTTCTCCCCGGCAATAACCGGGATCTTCCTGATGGATTGCATGGAAATCCTGTTTATTCCGATGGAATGCGATTTTATCGGGTCATGTTGAGCTGTGACCACGACTTCATCCAGGGATTGTTGTTCCGGCACCAGCTTTATAATAACGGACTCTGTCTTCTTCTCCGGAATTGGATATTCCGCTGCTTCGTAGCCCAGATAAGAAATCTCCAGCTTCTTGCTCTCCCCCTCCAGCCGGATACTGAAGAAGCCATATTCGTTACTCACAGCGTTATTCCCGGTTGAAGGATCATACAGGGTGGCTCCGATCAATCTTTCCCCTGATGTGCTATCTTCAATATACCCGCTGAGGGTGTTATTTGCCGGTTGAGAAAGAAGTGGATGGATCAGCACCGTTTGAAACAGAAAAACCAGAATGGGACGTAACTTCATCATGAGATCAGTTGCGATTAATTATCCTTGATACAACGAACGGAAAAACAATCACCCTCGTTCGTTTCATTAGTCTCATCATATCTATTAATCCCTTTATTATAAAAACTTTGGGGCCACATAACCCTCGGGTAATAAACCCCGCTATCATTGGGTGCGGTCCAAAAACAAGCCGCATAACCTAGCGATGCATTTCTACCGCTATAGCCATTAAAGAATCCAGCCGCCATCGCCGTAAATCCCAGGCTATTGGTGATATCATCATAGTCAGATTCCCAGTGTTTTTTCCCGGGTTCCCTGAGCATAGCAGCTCCATCCGTTTCACGGCGACCCAATTCATCCAATAGTTCAGCGGGCATTTCAACATTATATTCAAGTACTTTCCAATCCTCATCGGTGGGTAAATGCCAGCCGGAGGGACAAACCGCTTCGCATACTTCCATAGGATAGAGCAAACCATAAATTTCCTCCTGTTTTTCGCCAAACTCATTTTTTACAGTTCTGCTTTTACCCGGAATTTCATACCGCATATTTTCTCCCATCCATACCTGTTCAAAGATTTGAACCTCAGGATAAACATTTCCATCGCGGGGATCAACAAAGAGGTCAACCTGATCGGTGGTGAACTGAGCCTCTTCGCTATAGGTCACACCCGCCTCGTTTTTTGTATACGCCCGGATATAGTAAGTGGTATTGTATTCAAGACCTATGAGGGGTATTCTGAAAGGAAAACTGAGATCATTCCTGATACTACTATCGTTTAGGTTAGGTTGCTGATGTTGGGCAAAGACAATTCCACTGCTGAAACTATGGATACTCTCTTCCAGGATCTCTGCCCGGATGATTGCAGATGTATGGGTAACACCTTCGATAGATGCGACCCGGTTTGCCGGTGGCATAGGGTGTTTATAACAGGATGTCATGCCAAGAACAGAGAGCAAACTTAGAAAGAGTAGATGTGATTTATTCATGATGTCTGTTTTTAGGTTCCCACTGGCATATTGAGTGCCAGTGGGAAAAGTATGTTCAGTTAAAAGTAATAACTGTTTTTGCTAAACCAGTTGCCCTCAAAGTCTCAGGCGAGACTCTATCCTCATTTCTCAGAACGGCACAATTAACCTCGCCTCTAAAGTAGTAAATAATTACTAATATTTATACCCCCCCGTTATTTAGAATTATTCTATCTGGGCTTCTCCAGCAGCCAGATGGATTGGTCGATCTGCCGGCGCAGGCGCCGGAGTTCGTTCAGCGCTTCCTTTCTGTCGTAGAATGTGCCGACAACCACGCGGATATTTTCTCCCATGGGAACGACTTCTGCAGCAAATCCATCATCGATAAGCTCCTGCATGGATATTTCAGCATTTTTTATCGTCTTGAAACTCCCGGCAATCAGGTAGTAGCTTATTCCGGAAGCCTCTTCATCCGCACCGGTTGCACCTTCTTCCGGATCGTAGGCAAGTGCCACACGGGTGGTGGTCCGGGTATTCAGCTTTTCTTCAACAAGCTGGGTAGCGGAGTCGGTACTTAATACCTCACGGGTTCCAAAAACCAGTTGTTCATTCCTGGTCAGCCGTTTATTAAAGTCAAAAAGCCTGTAATTACTCCCCTCGGATAGGAGGATAATGATAGTTACCAGAATAACAAGCAGCAGGATCCCGATGGTAATATACAACACCGTCTGTTTTCGCCGGGGTTGGTCAATAGGTTTAAGCGCTTCTGCCGGGACTCGTTCCACAGTCCCCGGCTCAAAATCAATCTCCAGGGCATCCAGTCCAAAGGAGTCAGCCAGGTAGTTGACATCCTTCAATTCTTCGAAAAGTAAACGATTGTTTTCTCCAAACGAGAAGGTCCCGATACCTTCCAGGGTAATTTTCCCGCTATCCTTCAGCGTATTAAAAAAGCGCTGAACAAAGTCGTCGATGTAATCGGAAGCCCTTTCCCTGTTAATCTTCAGCGACGCAGCAATGTGATTCTCCAGCACACCATTATCCTTAATCCAATCCTCCCGGAAACGGATTTCCTTGCCAGGGGGTATCAGGACTTTCTTCTTTTTATCCATGACCGCATGTCTGTAATGCGTCTCAAAACCCCCAATCCCTCTGAGAATGATGCATTCATTCATCAGGATTAATTCATGTATGAAAGGTGCCAAATCCAATGGAGATAATTTCTTTTAAAAATAGAATAGGACACAAAAATATGAATTATAGAAAGGAAATAGTTATAAACACATTGTTTCTCGGTTTTCTATAAATTTCCGGGATTAGGATCTGTACCCTTTGTAGTTTTTATGAAAAGCAGCACAGCAGCTAGGAAGCTATAAGGGAAAATCTTATTTTCGTATAAATTTTTTAAGGATGAAGGTCATTCAAATGGTTGATCTGCAGGGCCAGTATCAACGTATTAAAAGCGAGGTCGATACTGCCATTCAGGAGGTAATCGATTCATCCGCATTTATCAAGGGCCCACAGGTAAAAGTTTTCCAGGACAACCTGGCCGGCTACCTCGGGGCCAGGCATGTTATTGGCTGTGCCAATGGCACCGATGCCCTGCAGATCGCCCTGATGGCCCTGGGCCTGCAGCCCGGTGACGAAGTGATCACCCCTGATTTTACCTTTATCGCCACCGTCGAGGTTATTGCCCTATTGGGGTTGAAACCTGTGATCGTAGACATTGATCCGCTGACCTGCAATATCGATCCTGAACAAGTCCGGAAAGCCATCACTCCAAAAACCCGGGCGATTATCCCGGTGCATCTTTACGGACAGTGCGCCCCTATGGGGGAACTACTCCGGATTGCCGGTGAGCATTCCATCCCGGTTATCGAAGATAATGCCCAGGCCCTGGGGGGTACCTATGATGACGGCATGCTAAGAGGCAGGACAGGAACACTCGGCACCATCGGATGTACCTCCTTCTTCCCCTCGAAGAACCTGGGATGCTTTGGCGATGGCGGGGCCCTGATCACCAACGATGATAAGCTGGCTGAAACACTAACTGCTATCGGTAACCACGGTGCAAAAGTAAAATATTATAACGACCTCATCGGTGTCAACTCCCGGCTTGATACCCTGCAGGCTGCCATCCTGAATGTCAAACTGAAATACCTGGATGAGTATGCTTTAGCCAGGCAAAAAGCTGCTAAGTGCTATAACGAAAAGCTTGCGAATATCGGTGAAGTCACCACCCCAAAAGTGGCAGATTACACAGACCATGTGTACCACCAGTATACCCTGCAGATCAGTGAGGGGCGCGATGAACTTAAAAAATACCTTGCTGAGAAAGGTATTCCCAGCATGATCTACTACCCGGTACCCATGCATGAGCAAAAGGCTTACCGGACTGATGGGGATTTCCCGGTTTCGGAAGCGATGGCAAAAGCCGTCCTCTCCCTTCCCATGCATACCGAACTTCGTTTGGAAGAACAGGAGTATATCTGTTCGGCCATCAAAGAATTCTTTAACTAATGCCTATGCCTGAAGATTACTTTTCACACCCTACCGCTGTTATTGATGAAGGTTGCACCATTGGTGCCGGAACAAAGATCTGGCATTTTACACACATCATGCCCGGAAGCATCCTGGGTGAAAACTGTAACATCGGGCAGAACTGTGTAATCTCTCCGGGTGTTATACTCGGCAGGAATGTCAAAGTGCAGAACAACGTATCCATCTACACCGGTGTGATCTGTGAAGACGATGTTTTCCTGGGGCCGTCGATGGTATTTACCAACATCACCAATCCCCGGAGTGCCATTATCCGCCGCGATCAGTACGTGGAAACCCTCGTAAGGAAGGGTGCATCGATCGGAGCCAATGCCACCATCGTATGTGGGAATACCATTGGTGAGTATGCCCTGATCGGGGCAGGTGCCGTGGTCACAAAGGCTGTCGCTCCCTATGCCCTGGTGGTTGGAAACCCTGCACGGCATATCGGTTGGGTGAGCGAATATGGTCACAGCCTGAGCTTCGACTCCAGGGGTATAGCCAGCTGTCCCGAAAGCGGGGAAAGGTATGAATTAAAAAAGAACAGCGTTAAAAAAATATAGCATGCAAACCATCCTAGTTACAGGCGGCACAGGGTACATCGGGTCACACACAGCGGTTGAACTGATCGAAAAAGGCTATCATGTAGTGATTGTTGATAACCTGCTCAATTCGCAGATCGAAGTACTCGACGGCATTGAAGCCATCACCGGGAAACGCCCCGCTTTTGAAGAATTTGACCTGTGCGACCGGCAAAAGACTGCCGGATTGTTCCGAAAATATTCCATTGATGCCATCATTCACTTCGCAGCACGAAAAGCAGTTGGTGAGTCGGTGTCAATGCCTCTTGAATACTACCATAACAACCTGGAATCCCTGATCGTCCTGATGGAAAATATGAAGGCAAATAAGGTATCTTCCATGGTGTTTTCTTCCTCCTGCACCGTATACGGGCAGCCCGATGAGCTTCCAGTTACCGAAAAGGCCCCGACCAAAAAGGCTCTTTCGCCCTATGGCTATACCAAGCAAATTGCCGAGGACATTATTCAGGATACCCTGTATGCTCACCCGGAACTTAAATCCATTGCGCTCCGGTATTTCAATCCCATCGGCGCTCATCCTTCTGCACTCATCGGAGAATTGCCTTTAGGGGTGCCTCAAAACCTGGTGCCTTTCGTCACGCAAACTGCCGCCGGCGTGCGCGAAAAACTCCGTGTTTTCGGAAACGATTACGACACTCCGGACGGAAGTGCCATTCGCGATTATATCTATGTCTGCGACCTCGCCAAGGCACACGTTGTTGCGGTAAAACGAATGTTGGAAGGCAAGAATAAATCCAATTACGAAATGTTTAACCTGGGAACCGGCACCGGTAGTTCCGTGTTGGAGATCATCCATGCCTTTGAAGAGGCTACCGGACAGAAGATCAACTATGAGATTGTCGACCGCAGGGAAGGAGATATTGAAAAGGTTTGGGCCGATACCCGCCTTGCAAACGAGGAGCTGGGATGGAAAGCCGATACCCCCCTGGAAACAACCCTCCTTACTGCCTGGCAGTGGGAAAAGAGAATAAGGAATATTCACTAATCATAGTTCTATGGACAAGACCATACTCATCACAGGAGGAGCAGGATTCATCGGATCGCATGTTGTCAGGCAGTTCATCTATTTTTACCCCGATTACCTGGTGGTGAATGTTGACAAGCTCACCTATGCCGGAAACCTGGAGAACCTCAGGGATGTAGAACACCGGCCCAACTATCGTTTCGAGCGGGTGGACATCGTTGATCCGGTAGCTGTTCGGAAGCTTTTCGAAAAATACAAGGTTGATGGAGTGGTACACCTGGCTGCAGAATCGCATGTCGACCGTTCAATCAGCAGTCCGATGGAATTCATTTACACCAACATCATCGGAACCGTGAACCTGCTGAATGCCTGCAAGGAAGCCTGGAAAGATACGCTTGATGACAAGCTTTTCTATCACATCTCTACGGATGAAGTGTATGGTACCGCTGAAGGCGATAGCTTCTTTACCGAATCGACTGCCTATGACCCCCGTAGTCCCTACTCCGCCTCCAAAGCCAGCAGCGACCACCTGGTAAGGGCCTACCACAATACCTTTAAATTACCGGTAGTCATATCAAACTGTTCCAATAATTACGGCCCGAATCAGTTCCCGGAAAAGCTGATCCCCCTGGTCATTCATAACATCAAGAACATGCGTGAGATCCCCGTTTACGGAAAAGGGGAAAACATCCGCGACTGGTTGTATGTCATCGACCATGCCCGGGCCATCGACCAGATCTTCCATATGGGCGTGATCGGGGAAACCTATAATATCGGAGGCTGCAACGAATGGAAAAACATTGACGTGGTGAAGCTGCTTTGTACCATTCTGGACGAGAAACTGGATCGTAAACCGGGAACCTCTGCAAAGCTGATCACCTATGTAAAAGACCGGGCAGGGCACGATTTACGCTATGCTATCGATGCCAGCAAACTGCAAAATGAGCTGGGCTGGGAAACCTCAGTCGATTTTGAGAAGGGGCTCAAGCGCACGGTAGACTGGTACCTGGATAATGAAGCCTGGGTGAATAACATTACCTCGGGGGAATATGAGAAATATTACGAGCGGCAGTATAAAAACAGATAGTTGGAGTGTTTCCCGACTATTTCTAAATGTAATTAGTTTTTTATTACTTCCTGTTAAGGATCATATTGATTCAAGAAGCATTATTTTTACGATACTGTATTAATAATACAATCATCATGAAAATTGAATGTATTAAGCTAAAGAATTTTAAAACTTTTGAAGCACTCGAACTTACCGATCTGCCCTCTATTGCCATATTTGTTGGTTCGAATGGTTCTGGTAAAACAACACTTTTCGATGTATTTGGTTTTTTAAGCGATGCTTTAAAAAATAATGTCAGACAAGCTCTTCAAAAAAGAGGTGGATTTAAAGAGGTTATATCAAGAGGTAAAAATGGGTTTATCGAGATTGAGCTTCAATTTAGAATAGCTATCGCTGGAAAAAATCGTTTGGTTACCTACCATTTAGAGATTGGTGAGTTAGATGGATTACCATACATTCACAGAGAAATATTGAGATATAAAAGGGGCCCCTACGGATCTCCCTATCATTTCCTGGATTTTACTAAAGGAGAGGGATATGCAATAAATAATGAAGAAGATTTTGATAAACAGGATGAAGAGTTAAATAGAGAAAATCAAAAATTAGGATCACCCGATATATTAGCTATCAAGGGACTTGGCCAGTTTGAAAGATTTAAAGCCGCAAATTCATTTAGAGATTTTATTGAGAATTGGCATGTTTCAGACTTTCACATTGCTGAAGCCAGGCCAAGTCAAGAAGCTGGGTATGCGGAACATCTTTCACAAACTGGACAAAATTTGCCTCTTGTTGCTCAATTCATGTTTGAATATTTCAATGAAAGATTTAATACAGTATTGCGCAAAATGAAGCAAAGAGTTCCAGGAATCACCAATGTTGAGGCTGTACCAACTGAAGATGGAAGGATTGTTCTGAAATTTCAGGATGGATCATTTAAGGATCCTTTTATAGCAAGATATGTTTCAGATGGTACCATTAAGATGTTTGCTTACTTGCTCCTTTTGCACGATCCTAAACCACACCCATTACTTTGTATCGAAGAACCAGAGAATCAGTTGTACCCTACGCTGATGGGAGAATTACTTGAGGAGTTTAGAGATTATTCAATGAGAGGAGGACAGGTATTTATTTCAACACATTCTCCTGATATCCTTAATCACGCAGAATTAAGTGAAGTCTATTGGCTAGTGAAAAATAATGGATTTACTAAAATTCACAGAGCCAAGGAAGATGAATTAATCTCAAAACTTGTGGATGAGGGAGATTTACTCGGATATCTTTGGGTTCAAGATTATTTTAAGAATAGTAATCCCAAATGAAAGGTGAAATTGCAGAGATCCTCGTTGAAGAGCCCTCCATGAAGCATTTTCTTCAGGGGATTCTTCCTGGAATCTTGCCGAAGGGGTATATCCTTAATTCTAATTGTTTTATCCGAGCACATCAGGGAAAACAAGACCTTAGAAAAAGTATCCCTAAAAAAGCAGGAGCCTATCAAAAATACTCAGTCCCAATTAGGCTTATTGTTATTCATGACCAAGATTCGGCAGACTGCATCCTACTAAAGAAGGAACTTAGAGATCTGATTATTTCTAATTCAACAATTACTCATTTAATTAGAATAGCATGCCGGGAACTTGAAGCATGGTACCTTGGAGATTTGGATGCATTACAAGCTGTCTATCCACGGTTTAAGGCTGAAAAGTATAAAAACCGGAAATTATTTAGAAATCCTGATGAGTGTCAGGCTTCCCATGAAATTAAAAA
>JAFGEO010000132.1 GCA_016931575.1 Bacteroidales bacterium
ACTGTATTCCTGCTCAACCAGGTTCATTGGAAAAACCGGAGCCCAGGCTTCAGGGGGAACGGCTCCCTGGGGACTCATATAAGGGGGTATTTTAATGTCTGCGGCTAAATTATACCATTGTCTTGGCATCTCAGCTTCAGTAAGATAAATTTTCCTTTGTCGTGCCATGTGAAAATATAATTATGGGTTAGTACTTATCAAATGAGCCTAACAAAAATAATGTTTCAGCAAGAATATACAAGTACTCCGGACTGAAAGCCATTCTTTATAGCTAATTTATACTGCATCTAAGTAGTTATGTAAACATAATGAATAAATATTCCTGCGTTGGGTCCATTGGAAAAACTGTTTGTGAAAACATCCACCTAATTACTTCGATTTTCCGGCTTAATTATTACTTTTGCCCAAACAAATAATCGTAGGAAGTTTTGTCAAATACTAAGTACATTTTTGTCACCGGAGGTGTAACCTCCTCATTAGGAAAAGGAATCATATCAGCTTCGCTTGGAAAATTATTACAGGCACGGGGTTTTAAAGTAACGATTCAAAAACTGGATCCATACATTAATGTCGACCCCGGAACGCTGAATCCCTATGAGCATGGTGAGTGTTTTGTAACCTATGATGGTGCTGAAACTGACCTTGACCTGGGGCATTACGAGCGTTTTCTTGGGATCAAAACATCGCAAGCCAACAATGTAACTACCGGGAGGATCTATCAGTCGGTGATCAACAAAGAACGCCGCGGTGATTACCTGGGAAAAACCGTTCAGGTTATCCCACACATTACCGATGAGATCAAACGGCGTATTCTCCTGCTCGGCACCAAAAATAAGTATGACATGGTCATTACCGAGATCGGGGGTACCGTAGGCGATATTGAATCCCTTCCGTATATTGAAGCCGTACGTCAGTTGAAATGGGAGCTTGGATCAAACAATGTCCTGTACATTCACCTTACCCTGGTTCCTTACCTCTCCGCATCGGGAGAACTGAAAACCAAACCCACCCAGCATTCCGTTAAGGAGCTTCTGGAAAACGGAATCCAGCCTGATATCCTGGTACTCCGTACAGAACATGAATTGACTGACGATATACGCAGAAAAGTTGCTTCCTTCTGTAACGTCGATTTTCAATCTGTTGTTCAGTCGATTGATGTTTCTACCATCTATGAGGTACCTATCCTGATGCAGAAGGAGAACCTGGATGTAACCGTGCTGAAAAAGCTTTCCATCCCACAGAAATCATCACCAAGTCTTGAGCCCTGGAAGAAATTTCTTCAGAAGCTTAAAAACCCCAAACATAAAGTAAAAATTGCCCTCGTGGGTAAGTACGTTGAATTGGCCGATTCCTATAAATCGATCAACGAAGCATTTATCCATGCCGGTGCTGTAAACGAGTGCGCTGTTGAGGTTAAGTATGTCCATTCAGAAGAACTTAATCAGGATAACCTGGCTGAAACGCTTGCCGGCATTAATGGAATTGTGGTTGCTCCCGGATTCGGGGACAGGGGAATCGAAGGTAAAATCCTAGCAGCCCAGTATGCACGTGAAAATAACGTCCCTTTCTTTGGGATCTGCCTGGGACTGCAATGTGCAGTAGTTGAGTTTGCCAGGAATGTCCTGGGCTTAGAGAAAGCCCATTCCACAGAGATGCACACAAAAACCAACTATCCGGTAATCGACCTGATGGAAGAGCAGAAGGGAATTACTGAGAAAGGTGGAACCATGCGGTTGGGAGCATACCCCTGCATAGTCAACAAGAAATCAAAAGTCTACAATGCCTATAAAAAAGAACAGATCGAAGAACGTCACAGGCACCGTTATGAATTCAATGATAAGTACCTGGCTGAATTTGAAGCTGCGGGGATGAAGGCTGTTGGAATTAATCCTGACACCAAGCTGGTAGAAATAATGGAAATCCCCGATCTGAAGTGGTTTGTCGGTGTTCAGTTTCACCCTGAGTACAGCAGCACGGTTATCGAACCGCACCCACTATTTATACACTTTATCAAAGCTGCTATTTCTTAATTTGTATTCTTTCAATCAAAAAACATGGATAAAAATTCGATAATTGGTATTGTTCTTATTGCTGGTATTTTCTTTATTTGGAGCATTTTCAGCAAACCGGAAAAGAAAAACCTGCCTGAAAAAGCAAAGCAGGAACAAATTGACTCTTCAGCTTTTGAAGCCAGAGAAATGACTACAGCAGAAGGTCAGACCAGTAATGCCGGCCCTGTTGCTGCCACAGAACAAGCCAGTCAGACCGGTTCCGGTTCAGTAACTTCTCCTGTAGATTCCATCGCTTATAAGTCTGTCGTTCTTGAAAATGACATGATCAAGGTTCTCCTGAGCGAAAAAGGAGGCCGCCCTTTGTATGTTATGCTGCAGAAATATAAGACACACGAAGGCAAACCACTTTATCTATTTGATGAGAACAGCGAATTTGGTTTCAATATTTCGCTGAGAGATCAAAACTACAGCTATCCGTTTACGCAAAATCTTTTCTTTAAAACGGAACTGGATGACAAAGCAGTCATCAGGGCTGATCAAAAGCAGCAATCCGTAAGTTTAAAATATTTCCCGGATTCAACCGCTGAGCGGTATATAGAATACGCCTACACACTAAAACCAGGTAAATACCAGCTTGACCTGAAGGTAAATTTCCACCAGATGGGAAATGTTACCGATGGGAAAAACACCATCCCCATGACCTGGATGATCCGTTCGCCACAACAGGAAAAAGGACGGGATAACGAACTGATCTATACTTCCATCTACTACCGCTTTCAGGATGATGACGTAGAACATTTCAAGCCCAGGAAGAAAAAGGATGAAAATGAGTCACATCAGACCCCCATTGAGTGGATTGCTTACAAAGACCAGTTCTTTTCAGCGGTAGTCATGCCACAGCAGCCTTTTGCTTCTGCGGATATGCAATCGAAAATGGAGCCGGAAAACAGTAAGTACCTGAAGAAATTCACATCGAAAGTGACACTGCCTTATGTTGCAGGGCAGGACAATACCCTCAACCTGAATTTTTATTTCGGTCCCAATAAATACAGGCTGTTAAAATCTGAATACGGCGATAAAAAGTTGCACAACCTGGTTGAAATGGGCAGTAACATTGTGAAATGGATCAATCAGGGTATCATTATTAACCTCTTTGATCTGCTAAACCGCTTCATTTCCAATTATGGCATTATCATTCTTGTGATGACCATAATTATCAAGCTATTCCTTTTGCCCCTGACATTTAAATCGTATATGTCAACAGCCAAAATGAAGGTGCTGAAGCCACAGATCGATGAAATCAACGCCAAGATTCCTAAAGAAAAGGCCATGGAACGCCAGCAGGCTACCATGAGTTTATATAAAAAGGTTGGCGTCAGCCCGCTGGGAGGCTGTTTGCCGATGCTGCTGCAAATGCCCATCCTTTTTGCTATGTTCCGGTTCTTCCCCACCTCTATTGAGTTGCGACAGGAAGCCTTCCTGTGGGCAAAGGACCTGTCTACCTATGATGCCATCGTTGAATGGAGCGGAAACATCCCGCTGATAAGCAGTACTTTTGGAAACCACCTGAGTTTGTTTACCCTCCTGATGACGGTATCGACCATCCTCAGCATGAAATTCAACAACCAGACGAATGCCAATCAGACTATGCCGGGCATGCAAACCATGATGTACATTATGCCGGTTGTTTTCATGTTTGTCCTCAATAAGTTTTCTGCCGGTCTTACCTATTACTACTTTCTCGCCAATATTATTACCATTGGTCAGAATTTCCTGTTCAAAGCCTTTGTCAATGAGGAGGAGCTGTTGAGAAAGCTGGAAACCAAAAAGTCGAAGCCCAAAAAGAAATCAAAGTTCCAGCAACGGATCGAAACGCTGCAACGACAGCAGCAACAAAACTACAAGCCTAAGAAAAAATAGATATACAAATCCTGAATAACATAGATCCTCAGCTCATTATCAGGGCTGAGGATTTTTGTTTTCATATCTTTGATACTTAAAATAACGATTCATGGAGCTTAAGAATGGAAGCTACACTACAAATCAGGTGAAGCATTTGTCGCTGGTTGAAAAATTCAGTGCTTTTTACAAAGACTCTGGCAGGGAGCCTGCCCTGATGATATAACTCTGAAAGATGAAAAGAAAAATTGTTTTTCTGGATGCCGACTCAGTAGGAAATCTGAAAGCTCTGAGTGAATTCAGCAAACTTGGGGAATACACTCAATATGGAGTTACCCGTCCCGAACAGCGAATTGAAAGGATCCGGGGCTGTTCGGTCGTCATTACCAATAAGGTCATCATCGACCGTGAAGTGATGGATGCCTGCGATGACCTGCGATTAATCTGCATTGCGGCCACCGGCATGAACAATGTTGACCTTGACTATGCCAGGGAGAAGAAGATCCTGGTCAGAAATGTGGCCGGATATTCAACGGAATCTGTCGCGCAGTCAACTTTTTCAATGCTTTTTCATCTCCTGCATCACAATACGTATTTTGACCGCTATGTAAAAGATGGGTCCTATGCCGAAAGTCCGGTATTCACGCACCATGGCAGAGAATTCTGGGAACTAAAAGGGAAAATCTGGGGAATTATCGGATTGGGGACCATTGGCAAACGGGTCGCAGAAATTGCCAGTGCTTTTGGGTGTGAAGTATGCTATACCTCCACATCAGGAAAAAACCTGGATACTGGCTATAAACATCTTCCCCTGGGCGGGTTGTTGGAATCATCAGATGTAGTATCCATTCATTGCCCCCTCAATGAGCGAACCCAAAACCTTGTCGGCAAGGATGAGCTCAGCAGGATGAAACCTACGGCCTACCTGCTAAATATGGGTCGCGGAGGAATTGTTAATGAAGCAGACCTGACACTGGCCCTGGATAAGCAATGGATTGCAGGTGCAGGCATTGATGTGATGACCAGGGAGCCTATTTCAAAGTCAAATCCTCTGGTACACTGTAAAAACCCTGAAAGCCTTTTTATCACCCCGCATATTGCCTGGGCCAGTTTAGAATCAAGAAATTTGCTTATCGGCAAGTTAGTCCGTCACATTCAGGAATTCATCGATGCCTGATCCTTCATTCCGATAGTTTCACGGCTCTGATGACCCTTGTCTGATTATCTGAAATCAGGTAGAAGAGGTAGATACCATCAGGTTGATCACCAAGGTCTGTCATGCTCTGCCCGGCATTCAAAAAATCTTCATGAATGGTATTCCCCCGGATATCCGTAATCCTGAGCTCACAGGCTTCCTGAAGGCTTAGACTAAACTGCCCTGTTGAAGGATTGGGATAAAGCAGCAGTCCCGATTTCCTGCCGGGTTGAGGAATATCATCATAATCAACCACAACGACAATTGTATCGGAGGGCAGCGTAGTATACACCGGATCCGTGTAGTTACCTACTATGTAATATTCATAGGATCCGGATTTAAGCCCCTCATCTAAATAACTGTTTATCATTGATTTACCTAACTCTTCCCCATCACGGAAAATGCTGTAATCAATCAACGTTGCCGTCTTTAATGAAACTACATGCCTGCTGGAAGAAGTAATACCGGAAACTTTTGAAGTATATTCTGTCGAAGCAGGATATCCTGCCTGGCGGGTTCCCGGCAGAGCTTTCTTATAGACATCACGGATTGCCACCTCATCGAGGATCACCTCTGAATTATCATTAGCAACGATATTAAAGGCTATAATGACATCGTTACCCGCGTATTCAGATATATCCAGGACAGTCTGGTACCAGGTCCAGTTTTCCCAGACACCGATTTCACCAAAAGTCCAAAGGGTATTCCATGTAATTCCCCCATCAGGTGAGATTTTAACAAAAAGATCACCCTTATCATTTTCAACATGCCAGTAATAGCTTGATTGCCAGGTAAAAATGATCTGTGAGAGTTCCGTTACATGCATCTCCCGGGAGATTAACCAGGTATCGAGGTTGTAGCCCCAATCTGTAGCGGCACAAAAGTCACCGGCATACGCTGATGAAGGATCTTCCCTGACGTACCAATATGGGAATCCTGCCGTATCACCCAAAACTCCGGGGCCTTCAATCAGATCTCCCCAGTTGCGGAAGTCACCGGTTTCAAATCCATCAGTGAATTCCTTCCAGCTCCAGCTAAGGTATACATCATTAAGAATGGCTTCTCCATATAGGTTGAAAGGTATGAAGAAGATGTTGTCATCGATCAGAACATAATTTATCCGGGTTCGGGTATAGAGTTCGTCTAGGGTAAGCGAAACCGTTTTATAACCTGTACTGTCGTAAACAACCTCATGCGGACCGGGTCCCAAAGCAGTTTCAGGATTCGCCCCGACGCCGAAATCCCATTCAAAGATGGTATAGGGACCATTAACGGAATGGTCTGTAAAAATGATGGTATCTCCCGGCGCAGCCCTGGTTTCAGAGGCGAAGAAGTCCGGATAAGGTTCATCGATCGTTGTACCGGCGATCACCAGACTATCCATGTGGCAATCCTGTCCGTTTCCGGAAATAAAACATAAACCGATGACTACCTGTGCATGATGATCGATGGTATCGGGAAGCAGAACTTCTTTCCTCTCCCAACCACTCACAGACTCGCTATAACGCATAAATTCAGCCACATTGACCCATATCTTTCCATCCAATGAAAACTGGACGATCATCCGGTCTTCGGCAAAACTTGAACCACTATCGTGCAGCCAGTCAAAACCAACTGAGATGCTATCCATCCCCTCGGTTGACAATGCAGGCGTTTCAAGTCTTATGGAAGCGCCAACATTTGCGTTCTCTGAATTGAAGCCGATCATACGCATACCCTGCGAGGGAATACTTACCGGGTTCAGGCTTTCCGATACGGTACTCAGGCTGGCAGTGGCTCCTTCAACCATGCGCATATTCCAGCATGGAGAAATCACCAGGCTGTCGAAATTATCTAAAATGGGGAGAGTTGGCTGTTGACAATCGGCAACGACAAAGTCGAGTGAAAGGTGGTTATTCCGGGGGTTTTCATCCCCGTCGAGGTACAAACCTGCGAAGAAATTCTGACACCCTAAGCGAAGGATTATTTCGGGAAAAATGAGGGTATCTTTCTCTCCCTTGGCCAGTGCCCCTGACCAGTCCAAGGCTATGGAATCAGTTTCATTCAAAATGTAGTAGGCAACTGCAGACTTAAGGGAATCAGAACCTTCATTGCATAGGATAAAACGAGGATTGATGGTATCCGGCGACTCATACACCCCCACCGGATCCAAAATAGCAACTATTCCGCCATCGATGGTATCGAGGATGGGTTCGAAGCCATCCAGTGTCAGAAAACCAGTGTTGTCAGGATCAAGCCAGTTGCTAAGCCGGCTGGAATTGGTAAGGCCTCCTGTCCATGACACCGACAATTTTCCGAACCAGTCGGGGTCCGTGTTGCCGCAAGCGGCAGTTCCTCCATATAGTTGCCCGATAATCCGGTGGTTCACATCCAGCAGGGCGGCTCCCGAGGAACCCCCTTCCGTTGTCGTTCCATCGCTCCATGAGCTAACACGCCAGTAATTTGTGCCGGATCCGGGCAATCCGCCCAGTGATGAACTGGCGATACCATTGTCCGACCAGCTGATCTTTTTAATATCCCCCCGGGGATGATGCACACACCATACCCTGTCAGTAATCGTAGAGATGGTAGCCCGGTTCCAGCCGGCATAATAAACGTTATACCCGGCCGGAGGGAGATCATTCATCTCGAGAAGCCACATATCAGAGGGTGCATAAACAGCCCGGTCTTCAGCGCCGCTTAAACTGGTATAGGATGGGGAAACAGAAGGATTTTCGCAGGTCTCACTCTCCCAGTTAAACCGGAATACAATTCCTCCAGGGGATGAATAACAGTGGTTAGCAGACAGAACATAAGGCGTACCGTCATTTAAGGTATTATTGATCAGGGTTCCTGTACACAGTCCGTCGACCAAAATCATCATGACAGTAGCCCGTATCTCATTACTGATCGGGTCACCCTCAGGGCAAGTCGCATTAATATTACACGCCCCGGAAGCACCGAAAGCCTTGGCAAAGGCATTTATGTCACGGTAAGCATGTACAACCTGTTCAATATTCAGTTTTGCTTCGAAAGCTGCAGAATACGGTTCAAAGTATTCTATAATGATTGATTCACCGGGAATGGGATGAACCGCAAAATAGCCGTCTTTCTGATTATTTGCAGCGGTAAAGGCACCCAGGACCCTGGACTTGTCAGCACTGTAGAGATAGAGTTCGGCACCTTCCGGCAAACGATATTCATTAAAAACCAGGTTGATGCTAAGCGCCCCTTCGCAGGTAATACCCAGTTGCCAGATCTTCCCATCCTCTGTTGAAGTCCATGAACCAGAATTCTTCGGGTTCAGATTTACTTCAAATGTCTTTCCAAATCGCCAGGGAATATCTTTCAGCTTATCATTAATCCGGTCTTCGGCCCTGAGAGCCCCGATGTCGATGGCAGGCATTTTCCGAAATTCGATTTTCGTTCCCCTCAGGACACTTTCTCTTTGAAAACTATGGGGTGTTCCTCCCTTACTAAGTTGAGCATTCAGAGGATGAACACATAGAAAGGAGATAAGAATACCTCCAAGGATTAGGGTCTTTTTCATGTGCCTGATGTTTGGATGTTAATCAACGCGCCTTTTAGGATTCGATCCTGTAAGATACCAATTTCCGATAAAATACCGTATTCAATTCCTGCTTTTTTAGCCGGAACTATGGATACGATACAGGCAAAAAGACATAATCTGGTGAAGGGTATCCCTTTATTTAGGCCTGGCGATCAGTATCAGGACAATGATGATTGGGATAAAATAAATATTCACCTTAGGGTCAGCACTGATTGACCCGAACTGAAATGCGATGGTTTCCATCTGAGAATGAATGACGTTCTTGCTGGGGATAGCCAGGGAGATGAAAGCTGATCCGGAAAAATAATAGACAACAGAACCGGTAGAAAAACCAATAATTTGAACCGCCTGAGCAATCATTGACCATTTTACAGCCTGCCTCATCTTATTGATCATTGCATACCCTGCATAGGCCACACCGGCAAAAAGAAGCACTCCCAGAAAATTGGAATAATGTACCTCAATATTTTTGTCGCTAAATTCCCCTATCAGTCTGTAAAAAACCAGAATAGCACCATATACACCGGTTACGAGCTGATACAATCCAATTATTTTATTCTTCATCATGGGTATAATATTTTGGTTAAAGATAGTTGATTCCTTTTGGATAATAAAATCCCGATCCTTTCTCAGTGAACATCCGGCAGCTTACTGTTTAAGTAATTCAGGCTCTGAATCGTGGAATATTTCCAATATTCCCAGCTGTGACTTCCGGGGCGAACATGGTACTCATGGGGTATCTTATACCGCATAAGCAGTTCATGAAAAGCCTCGTTGGCGGGCAAGAGCGAATCATCGAGCCCGCAGTCGATATACCACTTCACTTCACCAAGCTCCTTAGCAGAGAGGGAATCAATCAGGCAGTAGGGCGAGTTTTCTTTCCAGTGCTGACTGGTGCCTGAGGGTTCGGCAGACCTGGGGCCAAAAACTTTCAGAAAGAATTTATCATAGCTGTAGTCCGACAGGGAAAGAAACTGGTTTTCATTCCGCAGGGCACCACTCAGGGATATGCTGATCCCAAAGATTTCCGGATGCTTCACCGACAGGATCACACTTCCGAATCCTCCCATCGACATTCCCATTACAGCCCTTTTAGCCTGATCATTACAGGTACGGTACTTTGCATCTATCAGTGGGACGAGCTCTCCGATAAAGAAGTCCATATACCTGTAGCTGCTGTCGAAATTATTAATGTAATAGCTGTTCCTTCCGTCCGGAAGAATATAAATGCAATCCTGAAGCTTATCAGTTAGCTGCAGACTGTCAATAATATTTTCGATCCTGCACCGGTTGATCCAGCTCCCGTGATCACCCCCGAAACCATGAAGGAGGTATACTGAAGGGTATCGGCATGTGGAAGAGTCATAGTCTGCCGGAAGGATAACCGTGACACCAAGTCCTTCATTAAGGATCGCACTGTGTACCGAGATGGTTTCTGTCTCTCCCACCCTGCTGTAAGCCGGGTTAAATTGCTCCGCGGAGAAAAAAAACAGGAGGATCAGGATCCCCTTAATGACTTGTCGGAAATAAATAAAGTTCATGGTGCAAATGAAACTATTGATAAAGTAAGTAGTTAATAAATGGTAGTTTTAGTTAGTTTTGCATCCAAAATAATGCTGCAAGTTATTCTCAAAGATGAAAAAAATCGCAATTAACGGCTTAAAATACTTTATTTTTTTAGCCATTGGGGTGCTCATTTTCTGGTCGATCTATAAGAATATAGAATGGAAAAAGATATCTGAAGCCCTGAGAAACCTGAAATACGAATGGATCATACTATCCCTGGTCTTCAATATGATGGCGCAGATTTCACGTGCCTATCGCTGGAAAATGCTTATCAAACCCCTTGGTCACAATCCTTCTGCCACAAATACCTTTCTTTCAGTTTTCGTGATGTATTTCGTAAACCTGATCCTGCCGCGTGCCGGTGAGGTAGCCCGATGCACGGTCATATCCAGGACCGATAAGATCCCGTTCACAAAGCTTGTTGGCACCGTTTTTACTGAAAGGCTGGCTGACATGATCGCCCTCTTCTTTCTTGTCATTCTTATCTTTGCTCTTAACCTGCAGCTCATAAGCGGTTTCTTCCGTGAGCTTCCTATTGATACCGCCGGACTAAAAAAATACCTTGAAATAAAATACATTCTCCTTTTAGCTGCCTTTATAATTCTTATGGTCGCTGCCTTCCTGTATTTCAGAAAACGCGTGAAGAAGTCCAGCAGGAAGGACCGTCTCGTAGAGTTAAAAAACCAGCTTATTGCAGGGATCATCTCCATCAGGCACATGGAAAAGAAATGGCTTTTCATTCTGCATACAGCGAATATTTTCCTGATGTGGCTCTTTATGCTTTGGGTAGTATTCCTGTCTTTCGGGCCGACCGAACATGTTAGTCTGAAAATTGGCATGGTAGTTTTCCTGTTGGGAGGATTGGTAATGATCATCCCCGTACAGGGGGGTGTAGGTACCTGGCATGGTACAATTGCGATCGCCCTGGTGGTACTGTTGAACAATAAGGCGGGCCAGGAAGACTATGAAATCTTTGCGCTTATAGCCCATACGGTAACCAATATGATTTACATTGTCCTCGGTGCTGCTGCGCTGTTCTATTTCTGGATCAGGTATGGAAATGATTTCCTGGTTAAACCAAAGAAACAGGAGAGCAAAGTCATATCCCAGAGCTAAGTATGGAACAGATCCGCATTTGCGACAAGCGGGATACGGGATTGATAACAGAACTCATCCATAAAACAATCCTGACTTGCTACCCGGAAATATACCCACCTGAGGTAGCAGCCTTTTTCATAAATTATCATTCAGCTGATCAGGTTAGCAAACGGTTGACGAAGGGGATTATGTTGGTGCATGAATCTGATGGCATGTTTACCGGAACCGGCTTTCTGCAGGATGATGAGATGGGGGGCTGTATGTTCATCCGGACCATCAACGGAAAGGAATCGGAAGGAGACTTGCCGTACGATTAATAGAATTGGCTGTTGAGAAACGGCTCAACAGGATTTGGCTTGATGCTACCCCTCTGGCAAAGCCTTTATACGATAAGCTTGGGTTCAGGCTCATTTCCCCGATGACCGATTGGGTAGAAGGGGTAGCTTTACACTACTTTAAAATGGAGAAGATCCTGTAGCAGGCCGTTTTTTAGGTTTGCCGGACAGGTCATCCCCATCCGGCAAAATCAGTTCATACTGTTAGTTTTCCAGGGGCAGGAAACTGTACTTTTCGCTATACTCCAGCATTTGCGAAGCATAATCATCGACATACTCAAGCTGAATGTCAATAACCTCCCCATCCAGTTCAACCGGATGGTATTCAGGATTCACAAAGCCACTATAAGGAGTTATGTTAAGCTTTTCAAAGCGCTTCATCACCTCGGCATGCAAAGCAGGGTCTACATTCACCCCATAGTTTTCCACCAGGGATTTACCCGCTTCATAATCCCCTTCAGATTTAATCCGCTGCACCTCGGCGAGTAATTTACCAAACAATTCCTGAAGCTTCTTAAAATCGTTGATCCTGTAATAAGTCTTCCCATCCCTTTTCACTTCCTCAATGACCTTATCCGCCTTACCGTGTTCAAAGCACCAGCGGGCGATAAGCTGCCGGTTCCTCATATGAGCCTGCTCGATGGTATTTCCCGGCTCGATCCGTCGCAGCTGTGTCATAATGCCGTTGCGAATATAGGAGATATATTGCGCTTTTGCAGCATCAGCGTCAGGCAATAATCCCAGTTCCACCATTTTCGGATCCATCATATAATACAGGGCAAACAGGTCTGCACGTGTTTCTTCCAGTGGAGCATGGTAATTTTTCAGGGCTTCGGCACTAACCCCCTCCAGGACCTGGCCCGAACCATGTCCGAGACACTCATGCAGGTCAGTATGCAGGTTATCGGTCATGGGGCCGTATTTCCGCACCAGTTCCATTTCTTCCTCATTCAGCGAGAATTCTTCCAGAAATCCCGATCCCAGGTTTGCCTGGTTATAGGCATAGGTAATATTCTCCATCGTCACCGATTTCGAACCATGAACTTTCCTGATCCAGTCGGCATTCGGCAGGTTAATTCCGATAGGTGTATGAGGATAGCAATCCCCTCCCAGCATGGCAACCGTGATTACTTTTGCTGTTACACCTTTGACTTGCTTCTTTTTAAAACGCTCATCGACAGGCGAATGATCTTCAAACCATTGTGCATTTTCCGAGATGATTTCGGTACGACGGGTGGCTTCAAGGTCTTTGAAATTCACGACAGACTCCCAGGTTCCCCGCATGCCCATCGGGTCGGAATACACTTCAATGAAGCCGTTGACAAAATCAATTCTGGAATGATCTGCCACCCAAATTACATTGTATTCGTCCCAGATTTCGAGATCGCCGGTTTCATAATAGCGAATGAGTTTACCGATACCTTCTTTCTGTTCAGAGGTTTGGGCGACTTCCTCAGCCTTCCTGAGCCAGAATATGATCTGATCGATAGCCTGACCATAAAGTCCACCAGATTTCCAAACCACTTCCTGTACTATACCATCCTCTTTTACCAACCTCGAGTTCAGGCCGTAGGATACCGGGGTTTCATCCTCCTGCTTGCGCGCCTCAGCATAATAAGCCGCGACATCTTCTTCAGTCAGGCCCTGATAAAAGTTAACGGCTGACTCCTGAACCATGTCAGCACCTTCGGCCTGGTTAACTTTTTTATTCAGGAAGGCGGGATCGAAGATCACTTTTTTCAGTAACAGCAAACTTTCCTCCGGGCTTTTCCCTTTTAGCACAGGCAGTTTATGCTGGTTTGATTTTCCAATAAGCTGATCGAAGGAGGCTTCCGAAAACTCTGGCCTTAATTTATCAGAGGAGTAATGGTGGTATATCCCATTCGAAAACCATACACGCTTCAGGTAAGTAGTAAATGACCGAAATTCATCCGTTTCTCGGTCTCCCGAATAGGTCTCGTAAATATTTTCGAGCAGGGTCCGAATGGCCAGGTTATATTTTCCATTTTGATCCCAGAGGATATCCCTGCCGCTGACAGCTGCCTGGCTCAAATAATAAATCAGTTTTTTATCCTGCAGGGGAAGCTCCTCAAATTCCGGAACCTGGTAACGCAGGATCCTCAAATCGGCAAACTGCTCCAGGATGTACTTGAAATCATCTTCCGTATTATTCTCATTCTTGTTCTGTGCATTTGCATTCAACATCATTACACTCATTAATCCGGTTAATATTACTTTTATTTTCATGGTTCACTACATTAATTTGTCTGGTTATATAGTTTTCCTGCAGCAAAGATTGCAAACATCTTCCAGATAAACTTCTGGTAAAGAAAAAAGTTGGATCAGAGAATCCATCTTTTCGGCAGAATAAGGGCATCTAAGAATTAAAACCAGGATTTCAGACAAAGGCATGAACTTCGTCTGTAAAAAACATTAACCCTTTTAAATGAGTTGGGCAGGAGGATCGTGAAAACCTATAAGGAGTTACTTCCTAAAACGGCTATCAGGAAAAAACAGCCTGTTGTATTCCCCGATGGGATACTCTGAGACGTTTAATCATCCCGGTTAGTCATCGCATTGCCTTCGATGCCTGACTCTTCGAGCCGGAGCTTCCGGATGGTATTTTGAAGGGGTTCCTCCGGGATGATGGTATTTTCATTGCCCCAGAAGTGCCTATCTGTAATGGTTACCTGCTTATAAAGTACATCTGTGGGTTTGGATGCATCCCGGTAGCGAATCCTTTCAAACTCTTGATCCTCCTTTCCAGTAATGACAAATTCGGAGCGCGCAAGAAAGCGGCAGCTGTATCCGGCCATCTTCCGGTCCCGTTTTTTTTTGAGGCGGATAGAAACTTCGCTGCTGGCATGGTTAAGGTTCCACTTGCCATCATAGAAGCGGTATTCCACAAAATACCTTGCAAAACGGGGACTTACCCTGTATTGTTTTGGAACTTTCCTGACGAGGATGGAATAGGCATAGATCAGGCTTTCGTCGGTGATATCAAACTCGGCCCTGACCAGTCCGAGCGTTTCTGCATCGATGAACAGCTTTCCGTCAAAACCCGGTTCCTGGATATTTTCCTTAAATTCAAAGGAAATGATATAGGTCTGCCGGTGATTATATTGGATCTGCCTGTCGAAGGTGTAGGTATAGTGTTGCATCATTTCCGGATTCAGAAAGGCAACCCCATATTTCATCACATCGAGCTGGAGGGTGGTATAGAGTCCTCCCTCCACAACCAGGTTCACAATTTCCGATGGTTTGGCATTGGTTCCCCTCCTGCCCTTTTTCAGTTGTATCAGATCGTTACCCTCAGAAAGGTAGGAGGTTTTATAGATATCGATGACAGCTTCTGAAAGGGAGACGTAATTATCATTCTGCTGACCCACTTCCCGAAAAAATGCTGTAAACAATTCAGGCTTTGCGGAGTAGTTATCCTTCTTGTGGTCAAGCATTCCCTGGATAAGCAGTTTTGGGTCCTGCGGCCGAACAATAAGTTCTTCAATCTGATAGCGGTAAGGAACGAGGCTCACCTCAACGGGTCCCCTCAGAAATTCCCCGGGAAGGATTGTTTTTCCAGAATAACCCAGACAGGAGATAATAATGGAGTCGACAGGCTGATCAGCAGGAATAAACAGTTCGAACCTGCCATCCGAATTTGTCACGGTACCCTGGCTTTTATAAGGAATAAATACGCTGGCAAAAGGTATAGGACGGTTGTTTCTCTCCTGCTTTACCATCCCGCTGAGCCTGATCATTTGTTTTTCCTGAAGCAGGCGGCTCTGTGGGGAAAGGATCAGTTGATTATCCCGGATGATATAGGTAAGTTCGATATTCGTAAAAAGAGTATCCAGCAGTTCTTTAACGGTCAGGCTGTCGGCATAAATCGCCAGCTTTTTATCCTCCACGATCAGGGAGCTGTATGCAGGGTGATACCCTGTTAGATCCTGGATATGATAAAGGAATTGCTCAACGGATAATTCCTGCGGAGGGATGGGGATATACTTCTTTAGCAGGTCCTGCCCGTTCGATGCAAGGGAGCATAGCAGGAATAGGACAAGAAGGTATATCCGCCCGGCTCTCATGGTGTGGTTAATAACAGGTAGTTACCACTCTTAACGATTCTCACATCTCCAACCAGGCTTTGATTGACTGTTTGCAGGACATCATCAAGTGATTCTACGCTCAGTTCGCTGATATGTACTTCATCGAAAGAATGGATATCCCCATTCGGTATCAACTCCAGGCGATAAAAATCGGCGATAACTTTTCCCACCTTGTCCAGGGTAAGATCATTAAAGTGGAAAGTACGTGTATGCCAGGAGATGCTGTTCAGGTCGAGAACAGGTCTTGAGTCCACATGGCGGTCACTGTTTCTGAAATAACCGGTATTATTGGCCAACAGGTCTACACGCTTGCTGGAATCCTGCTGATCGTAGAGGGCAACTTTCCCGCTGACAACGCCTACAACCACTTCTTCTTCGGATTCTTTAATGCAGAAACTTGTTCCGAGCACCTCAACCACAGAATTGGAGGTATAGATCTTAAAAGGCAGGTTTTCATTTCGTGCCACATCAAAATAGGCTTCACCTTTAAGATGAATGGTCCGGTTTTCTACTCCGAAATTCTTATCTACCTCAATGGTGGAGCCGTTGTTCAGAGAGATCATGGTACCATCATCCAGTACATAATTGCTACGTGAGGATGGAATATCAGCGAGTTGATCGGCGGGCTGAGTAGTTCCCCGGGAAGCATAATCCAGCACTTGTGTAAGAAACCATGTAAGCCCAAGGGCCAATACCACCAATGCTGCAATGCGGAGTGCAAAACTACGGAAAGGAATCCGCTCCCTGGTTTTAAACACTTTCATCCTTGATCGCACTTTCAGCCAGTCGCTATCTGCATCCACTTCTTCAAAATCCTTCAGGTCTGCAGATCGCTCCCACACGTCCAGGTACGACTCAAACTCCCTGCGACTCTTCTCATCATCCCCTATAATATTCTTAATCATTGTTTTAGTATTACGGTATTGCATTTCTAACAGTAACTTCTCTAGTTTATCTTCTGGTTTCATAGTCTTCTGCTTATAGGACAATTCAGGAACCCAACAAACGTATTATCTCAATAAAAAGTCCCGGTATTATAAGGGAAGTATAGGGTTCCATTTTTCCCCGCAATATGCGCAGGGCCTTACTGATCTGTGTTTCCACGGTGCGTTTGGATAAGTTCATCCGCTCCGCAATTTCGCCGTTGGAGAGCCCTTCGAAGCGGTTCATCTTGAAAATTGACCTGCATTTAGGGGGTAGTTCTGAAATAGCTTTGTACAAATGGTGTTCCAGCTCGGTACGATTTACCTCATCCTCCAGGGAATTATCCCTGATATCGGTGTTATAATTCGCATACTCGACATATTTATGCCTGATTTTTTGTGCATTGAGTTGATTGATGCACCGGTTGTGGGTCGATCTGAATAAATACGATTTCAGTGAACTGTTGATATCCAGCTGTTCCCTCTTCTCGTAAAGACTCACAAAAAGATCCTGGACAACTTCCTTTGCAGCTTCAAGATCGTTCAGATAGCGCCTGGCGAAAACTGTCAATACCTGGTAGTATTCTTTAAAAAGGAGTTCATAAGCTGCCTCCTCGCCCCTGCGTAACCTGTTAATCAGGAATTTGCTGTCAGCATTCAGCTTATGCAATTCATCCTTTTTCATGAAAAAACAGTGATCACTTTACTACAACAGACAGTTTAATGCCACATATCACGTATCGATCAGAAACTTTTTTAAGAATTTTGCTGAACGTTTTTAATCTTCATACTCATCGAGCAGACGGATACGGTCTTTAATTTGCTCCATTTTCTTTTTCGCGCTATCAATCTTATGCTGAACATCCTTGATCATGGCCTCTGCATTTTCTGAATTGGCGAAAAATCCGATGTTATTTTCCCAAAGTGTAATATCACTCTCAAGCTGTTTGAGTTTTGCGAAGCATTTTTCACGCTCCATGTGCATGCGGTGATCTGAATTAGGCTTATGGTTGATACCTTCGAGGCGCGTACGGTATTTGAGGATCGATTTCTTGTTATCATCGATCTTTAACATATCGAATTTGGCATTCAGAACTTCCCGGTAGCGCTCCTGGATCTCATTTTTATTCTTAAGAGGGACAAATCCTATTTCAGACCATTGACGCTGGAATTCTTTCAGACTTTTAAGGTTCTTTTCCACGTCTGCACTAAGCTGAAAGTTCACGATCTCTTCGATCAGTTTTTGCTTCTTCTCAAGGTTTTCTTCATAGCGTGTATCAGCATGAGAAAAGTATTCTGATTTTTTATTAAAGAAAACATCGCAGGCACTTCTGAAGCGTTTCCAGATCTTTTCGGAAAGTTTGGATGGTACGGGACCGATCTCTTTCCATTTTTTCTGCAGTGCGATCAGTTCGTTGGTAGTTTTCTTCCAGTCCGTACTATCCTTCATGGCTTCAGCCTGAATACAGAGTTCGGTTTTCAGCTGAAGATTGCTTTGCTGTTCATCACGTGTCAGAGAATAATGCTCACGTTTTTTATTGAAGAAGCTGTCACAGGCTTTTCTGAACCGATCATATACCTGGGTGTTATATTTCTTGGGGGCAAACCCGATCTTCTTCCACAATTTCTGAAGTTCGATCAGTTCTTTGGATTTATCTTCCCAATCAGAATTGTTCTCCAGCTCGAAAGCAGCAATCTCTTCAGCCTTTTCACAGAGAAGGAGTTTCTCCTCGTAATTCTTTTTTTGGTCCTGCTTCAGGTTTACAAAATATTCCTGGTGCTTTCTGTTAATTTTTGTGGTGGCTTCTTTAAATCTTTCCCATAATTCGGCGCGTTTCTCGATGGGCACCGGGCCGATCTCCCTCCACTGGTCATGTAACTTCTGTAATTTCCGGAATGCTTCAACCACTGAGGGTTCCAGCAGGAGTTCCTCAGCAACTTCACACAGGCGCATCTTTGCTTCCATGTTTTTTTTAAAATCAAGGTCGCGCAGTTCCTTATTGATCTTAATATAATCGTAGAATGCTTCCACATGATAGTGGTAGGATTCCCAGAGATCCTTGAGGCTCCCCTGGGGAACGGGACCCATGTCGCGCCATCTGTTCTGAAGCTCACGAAAATCGTGGAAGGTTTTATTCAGGGATTCCTGACTGTTTATCAGCTCCTTGATCCCTTCAATGATTTCCAGCTTCGCTTTCAGATTGACATCCTTCTCTTCCTCCACCTTCTTGCTGATATCGGTCCTCAGATCCCGGTACCGGTTCAGGAGTTCCTTAAGCTCAAGTTCGACAGGTGACTCTTCCACTTTGAAATCCTGGATCTGTCCTCCTGCTTCCAGGAAACTCTGGCGTATACTTTCAATCTCCTGCTTATGCTTTTTGTAAAAGTTGGTTTTTATGGCATCAACTTCCCGTTTAATCTCATTCACAAAACCGGTATCAATGAGATCCTTCAACACCTTCACGAGGTCTTCGTTGGAAAGCTTTGAATAGTCAATTTTTTCGGGTACAAATTTTGGTGCACTCGACCCGGACTCCAGCGAATCCTCATCCTCCGGTTCTGATTCTGTGAATTCCTCCGGTTCGGCATCGCCCTCTTCCTCCGGCTCTTCAGCAACTGTCGGTTCCGATGAGCTTATAGCATCCTCCCCGCTATCCGGTTCCGGTTCATCCTGATCATCCAAATCTCCGGGATCCGTTTCACTTTCATCTCCTTCGGAAACAACTTCTTCAACAGGTGGTTCTTCAACGGGAGGTTCTTCAACAGGAGGTTCTTCAGCACCTGATCCGGAAACAACTTCACCCGTGCCTTCGGAGTTTGCATCCTCCTCAGGTTCAACCGGATTGACTGGTGGTGTTTCTTCCTTTATTTCCTGATCGCTGCCCGCCTGTGGTTCAAGATCTGTTTTATCTTTCTTTTCCGTATTTTCGGTTTTCCCGAATTGTTCTTCATGAACAGAGTCGTTAGATTCATTCATAGCCTATAGCTTTTTGTAGCAAAACAGGTTAATCTGTTTACAAAATTAGAGATTAACCCTTAATAGTACAATGATTTTTCAAATGTACCTCAGATAATGAGGAAAGATAGCATTTTTTAAAAAAAAGACAGCCTAATCGCGGAATAACTTATTCCGGGACCGGAATACAAATTTACGGAAATCTGCCCTGTACCCAAGGAAGAATACTATTTTTGTCAAAAATTTAAGGTATGCGGATCGATATCATTACCCTTTTGCCAGAACTGCTGGATAGCCCTTTCTCGCACTCCATCATGAAAAGGGCCCTGAGTAAGGGTCTGGTCGAAATTCACCTGATCAACCTCAGGGACTACGCGACCAATAAGCAAAAGCAAGTTGACGATTATGCTTTTGGGGGAGGTGCCGGCATGGTGATGATGATCGAGCCGATCGACAGGGTCATTACCGAATTAAAATTGCAGAGGAGCTATGACGAGGTGATCTTTCTGACCCCTGACGGGGAACGGTTTAACCAGGGAATTGCGAATCAGCTGTCCATACAGCAGAATCTGATACTCCTGTGCGGGCATTACAAGGGCGTTGACCAGCGGGTGAGGGAGCACCTGATCAGCCGTGAAATCTCAATTGGCGACTATGTTCTTACCGGAGGTGAGCTTGCGGCGGCGGCCATGGTGGATTGTGTTGTCCGGCTTATTCCGGGGGTATTGTCTGATGAGACTTCCGCGCTCACGGACAGCTTCCAGGATAATCTGCTGGCACCCCCGGTGTATACGCGGCCCGCAGTATATAAAGACTGGAAAGTTCCGGATATTCTTATGTCAGGAAACCATACGGATATTGATGAATGGAGGCACCAGCAATCCGTAGACAGAACCCGGAGGCTCCGACCGGATCTTCTTGGCGACGAATAGCACTCCTGTCACCCCTGTCGGGGATGAAGATCATTGCCCTGCAGGCTTTTTCATACAAATACCCTTAAAATTACAATAGCCGCAATAGTCCTGGTTTTCGGTTTGGGTGAAGTGGGTGTCCCTGCTCATCATCTCAGATACCACCCGGGCCAATTCGTCCCGTATATCCGAGGCATAAGGACGAAAGTCTGTGATTAAGCCATGTTCTTTACATCTTAGTCGGGGATCATACTCCTCCTTATTCATATCCCTGATGAAGAATAAGCCGGGCTGAACAGGTCTTTCGTTTTCTGTCTGGCTGATAATCCAGGAATAGACCAGGCTCTGGCGTGCTGCATCCAGTTGCCGGGGCTTCGGTGCTGAAAACAGCTGATCGAACCCTTTAAAGTCGAGCTTCCCACTCCCTGTTTTATAATCGATGATCCTGACAACCCCCTCCTTCTCGTCCATCCGGTCAATCACGCCGCCAATGCTGACTTTCTGCCCTGATGAGTCCAGAGTCAGTGTCTGGAGGAACCTCTTTTCGAGGGCAAGGATCCGGATGGGGGCTTCCTGCAGATCGTATTTCAGGATGGTTTCCACATAGGATCGGATCACGCTTCGCACGATCAGGTTTCGCCCCCGGAATTCAGGTTGTTCACCCGGGGGAATTTTGAAATATTCCTTGCGGAAGGAGTTGTCAATGGCATTTTCGATGTCCTGACTGTCATCCAGCATTTCACGGATATCCTCCTCCCGGATCAGCTTCGTTTCAAAGGGGGCGTAAAGAATTTTCATGGCTCCGTGGAGGATGCTCCCGAACACATTTGCCTCCAGTTCTTCGCTGACCATGCTGGGCTCGCGTATCTTCTCGATATATCGGAAATAGAACTGCAGCTTACAGGAAAGAAAGCTGTTGATTGCACTGGGTGAGATATACTCCTTCGGATGATTGATCATCTTCCGATCCAGGGGATCCGTAAGCGCTTGTGAACGCAGGCCTTCAATCCCCAAAACCGGGCGGACGCCGGTTTCGTACCCCATATTCAAATGCCTGATGCGTTCAGGTGATTCATAGCGCAGCTGCTGGATAAAACGACTGGCTTCCCCTTTCTGCATGCCCCCGGTCAATGTGTTGTAGGCCAAAATTACCTGCCCGGACCGGTGCAGGAGCCGGTAAAAGTAATAACTGTAGATAGCATCCTGATGCCGTATGGTCGGGAGGCCGAAGCTTTCCCTGAGGGCAAAGGGGATAAAGGAGGGTGAATGCCCTGTTTTAGGGAAGCTCCCCTCGTTCATGGACAGGATGACCAGATTCTTAAAATCGAGGGTTCTGGTTTCAAGGATGCCCATGACCTGCAATCCCTCAAGCGGTTCACCGGAAAAGGGAACAGAAACCCTTGACAACATTCTGTGGATCAGATTCAGGACCACAGACAAAGAAAGTTCCATTCCGGATGCCTCAAGCAGGCTCCCGAAACGCAGAAGCACCTTATGAACGTTAACCAGCACTTCCATATGCCAGGATTTGGCAATTTCAGCATCTCCGTTTTCATGCAGATGGGTACCTATATTCTCAAAAAGATCCTTAAGCCAGGAAACGAATTCATTTGCAGTTTTTGCCGGCCTGAAGATCACCCTGGTAAAGGGATCGGAACAGCTAATGTCAGAGGGTACTATAAAAATTCTGTTCTGCGCGACCATGTTATGTTCAAAAGCTGCAAACTCATCGCGGTCCACCAGGCCCTGCAACAATTCATGCCGATAGATGGCAAATACATCCTGGGAGTAAAATGCTGCTGTCAGCTCCCCCCGCATCTTTTTATTTTTCTGAAGCGAGGCCAACAGGTCTATCAGATGGTATGCCGGTGTATCGGTGATTGGATACCCCAGGGAGACATTGATCTTGTCGATCGAATCAGGCAGCGAGTTCACTGCAGGAATCAGCAATCGTTCATCTGCCAGGATCAGGGCCGTATCAAGAGGTCCATTTACCTGTTCGGAATTCAGAAGCCTGAGACACTGCCCGATAATTTTAGCCTGTGCAATAGTTGAAGGTACAGCAACAGTAGTAATCTTTTGTTTACCCCTTTCGATATGCACTGTTATAAAATCTTTTGGTGAGGGGTAGCGCTTCAGGTACTTCCTCAGAAAGAATCCGGCTTCGTGATACTCAGGGTGCAGGTAGGATTCATCATAATCCCAGAAAAAAAAGGCATTCCCGCGCTTCCTGAAATAATCGAACAGGCGTTCCTCGGCCCGGTTGAGCGCATTGAAACCCACAAAGGCTACCGGTCCGTCTACCGACATTTGTGACTTTCCTGATTCAAGGTCCCGGATCAGTTCGCGGTACAATTTCCCTTCATAGGAAAGACCGTCAGCATCCAGACTTGCATTAAAGTCGGTATAGATTTTAAGCAGTACATCCCAAATGGAAATGAAAGCGTCCTTTTCCTCGGAATGGGGCGGACGGTTGAAGATCTCCCAGAATTCCCTAAGGGTGTTGATCTGACTCTCTTCCAGGTATTCATAGTAGTCTTCCAGAACCTTAAGGTCATTCAGGTTTTGATAGAGCTTATCAGCAGGAACAAGGTATTTGTCGATGTCATCGAAATCGTCCAGGATCATTTGGCAGTAATAGTAGAAGGCATCAAACGATTCTGTGGATCCGGTAACCTTCCTGAAAACCTCGAACAGGCGAAATACCAGCATCACAGGATCCGCAACTTTTTGCCGGCTATGCTTCTGAACAAAATCTGAAATGGTATAAAACCTGGGTGACCATATAGGGGAATCGCTCAACTGCGACATGAAATGATTGAAGAACAAGCGTGCCCTTCGGTTCGGAAAAACGATACTTAGCTCCCTCAGGTTGCTTGCCTGACGTGAGAACAGGTATTTTGCCACATCTTCCAGAAAGTAGGTCATTTAGAATTAAGAATTAATTTAAAAAACTTTCCCTGCCACAGATCCCGCTCCTCCATTCGCCTCTCAATTTTTTGCAGCACCTGGTCATAGCGCAATCCCCAGCGTTCCGAGATGCAATTCCCTGGTTGCGTCTCTGCTGCCAGGCGCTCAATGATGAAATCAGGATTAAGTCTGCTTAGATATTCGGTAATAAATTCGATGTATTCGCCGAGGGTAAACAATTCAAACTTGTCCGGATCCTCAAGGAATTCCTTTCCGAAGCGCGTTCCTTTCACCACCTGCAACTGATGAAATTTAATGCTGTGCAGGGGCAGCCTGGAGATTTCGGTGACAGATTGCATCATCTCCTCCCTGCTTTCTCCCGGGAGCCCGAAAATAATATGGGCGCCGCACTCAATTCCGAACCGGTGGGTCATTTCAATCGCCCTGACCGAGTCCTCCCAGCTATGCCCCCTGTTAATGGATTGCAGGGTCTTATTATAAATGGATTCTATGCCGTATTCAATGACGATCCTGGAGGTTTGATTGAGTTCTGCAAGGTACCCCAGTTTCGCTTCATCGATGCAGTCAGGACGGGTGCCGATGATCAACCCGGTGATGCCATCATGCTTCAGGGCCTCCTGGTATCTTTCCTTCAGCACTTCCAATGGTGCATGGGTATTGGAAAAAGCCTGGAAATAGGCCACATATTTAGCTGCCCTTCTATACCGCCGTTCATGAAAGGCTATTCCCTCGGCGAGCTGTTGAGCGATGCTCTTTCCGGGATGGCAATAGGAAGGATTGAAAGCATCATTATTGCAAAATGAACATCCTCCCGTTGATTTTGTACCGTCACGGTTTGGACAGGAAAAGCCGGCATCCAGGGAAACTTTCTGAATTCGCGTACCAAAGCGGCGCTTCATATAGACTGAGGCCGCATTGATCCTTCTTTCTGTTCCCCATGAATAGCTTGTCATGCCCCCTCCCCGTTGTTTACCTGAACAAGCTCATTCCTGTCGATATACCACAAAAAACCCTTAAGCTGTTTGTACCCCATATTCAGCAGCAACTCCATATAGCTGCGTACCTGTCTCCTGTGACGCGGATCATCCTTATCACTTCCAAATTTATAATCGATCACGTGCACCTCTTCCCCCAGGATAACAATCCTGTCGGGTCTCCTTACCTGTCCGCCGGGCAATATAATATCCGCCTCACTGATCACCTGTCCGCTTCCATTAAACCAACTGTTTGCCGGTTCGGTTGAAGCACAAAAACGGATATGCTTTTCAAGTTCCCCGGCCTGCACCACAGAGAGGTCCCCCTCCTTCACGGCAAAAGAAAGGGCAGGTTCCAGATCATTGAGTGTAGTCATTCCGGCAAGTAGCTCATGCAGGACCTGCCCCCTGATTTTGCCCTCTGTGATGGCAGAGTATTTTTCAGAGAAATACTCCAGGGTATCCCTGGCAAAGAAAAGGCGTTCCATGGCCATGGAGCCCCCCACAGGCCTGATATATTCAGCAGGTTCACCATCAGATGCACCTGTTTCAGGTATATGAGGTATATCAAATCCGATCCGGAATTCCTTATTTTCCGGGACATACCCGGAAGCAAGAAAACCACCCTCCGCACTTTCAAGCGTCTGATAAAGCAGGTCGCCGACAGATTTAATGCCTTCGTCTTTGTAAACAGGAAAGGCTATGAGTGATTCTTTTGCCCGTGTCATGGCCACGTAGAGCAGATTAAGATTGTCGACAAATGAGCGGAACAGCTCATGATTATAAGCTTCAGCAAAATAAGTATACCGCAGTCCTGAACTGTAATTTATAGGGAATACAGGAGCTTCGGCTTTAAGCTCTTCCGGCATATCGACCCAAAAAATCTGGTTTGCTTTCTGATTAAACCCCCAATCACAAAATGGCAGGATAACGGCCCCGTATTCAAGACCTTTCGATTTGTGAATTGTCAGGATCCGTATGGCATCCTGACCGGAGGAAGCCGGAATTGATTTTTTCCTTCCCCGCTGATCCCAAAAATCCAGAAGACCCTGCACAGAAGCCTGTTCCTGTTGAGAGAAGTCATACACCAGGTTCAGGAATGCATGGATGTATGCTGTATCGCTATGAAGCTGGTCCAATTTAAAGATCAGGATAAGACTTTCAATCATTTCATACAAAGGCAAAGATTTCAGCGCCTGAATCTGTCGGGAAAAACCTTTGGGTACGGCTACAGGACCTGATTCCGTGTCCTGAAGATACATCAGCCAGCTGACGCCCCCGGAAGGCTCCTTTTCCCCCAGCATGGCCAGGGCGCCAAGGAGCTCAGCCCGGTATAGGTTCTCCCCGGGGAACATCAGGTATTTCATTGCTGCAATAAGCAGATTGACCGCAACGGAGGAACTGATCAGAAGAGATTCTTCCGATATAAAATCGAGTGGCTGATCAAACCTGCCTTCCTGATTCGATTCATTCAGGTACATGACTATCCGTTCACCCTGATTCCTGTCCCTGACAATGATCGCGATCTCCCCGGGCTGGTATTTCAGCCTTAGCAAATCATTGATAGCCTGGGTAAGGGCAGGGTAGAAATAATTCCGGTCGCCCCGGATTTCTTTTCCGGAAAAAAAACGAAGCAGGATATTCCCCCTCTTTTCACCGGCATTTTTTTCGGGCACCGCCTGGGCAACATCATCATACACCGCATTCAACAAGCCCGTACCCCCTTCAAGTGAGAACTGCCTTGGATCGATTCTCGCATCAAGTTCCCTGCGCAGGATCTCTACTGCCTGCTGAAAAACTTCAGAGTTGAATTTCACGATATTCTCCCGGCTTCTCCAGTTAGTTTTGAGGGTAACCACGGATAAGGCCTCCTCAGGAAACTCCTCAAATAACTGTCTGGCCAGGATCTCCCACTCACCATTCCTCCAGCGATAGATCGACTGTTTGGCATCCCCTACCAGCACACACCGTGCATTCTGAGACAGGGAATTACTGATCAGAGGTTTAAAATTCTTCCATTGCAGGCGGGAGGTATCCTGGAACTCATCGATCAGAAAATGGTGGTAGCGATTCCCCATCTTTTCATAGATAAAAGGGGTGTCGTTATGGTTTATAATGCGGTCGATCAGTATGGCAAACTCACTCAGGATAAAAGTGTTTTTATCCAGTCGGTAGTCCCTGATCTTTTCAGACAGGTCTACCAGAATGCCCAGGGCATAAAGGTTCCGGAGCATGGTGCGGGCAGTTTCATAGGGTATCAGCCCGGATTCCACAACTGATACAGCCTCCTTCAGCATGGGAAGCAGGGAAATCTCTGCAAGTTTTACTACCTGCTCCTTCGCGGGCGAATCGGCAGCCGGCCATTTTTCAGGTCCCTCAAGCAAGGCATCCATAATCTTCAGGGAAGTGAACAGCTCATCCTTGCTATTCCACAGATTGGGAACAGAAAGCATACGGAAAATTTTAGCTGCCCCATTCTTCTTCGAAAAGAAGTCCTGCTCCGTTAGCCCATGCTGATCTATCAACCGGAGCCCCTCAGCGCCAATTGCCATGCACTTCTTCTCGAAGCTCAGTTTAACCTTTAGCATTTCATCCCGGAAAGATTTCATTCGCTCCCGGTCCCTGAAAAGCTCCATCAGCTGTTTAGCATGAGTAGAGAAATGCTCCTTAAAGAGTTCCTTGCCCAGGTCAAGGAGATCGTTCCTGAAATCCCAGGTTTTGCCTTCCTCGATTTTTTCTTCGGCAAAGCTTAGCAGCCAATCGAAAAGTTGCTCATCCTCCCCCACTGAATCGATCAGTTGATCCACAGCATATTCCAGGATCAGATCAGTATCCAGCTCAATGTGATAATTGCCGGGCAAACCCAGTTCCCTTGTAAACGACCTGATAACCCGCTGAAAAAAAGAGTCGATGGTCTCTATGCTAAACCAGGAGTATTCGTGGAGAATGTGCCGAAGGATTTGCGAAGCCCGCTCCCTGATCTCCTCGTCCTTGTGACCAAAGCCCTTCAGGCGGGAATGATATTCGGAATGTTCTCCACCCGCCAGTTTCCCAAGTTCACTGATGAAGCGACTTTTCATCTCCTCCGTAGCCTTATTGGTAAAGGTAACGGCGAGAATGTGCTTAAAATAATCGGGAGCCTTATGGTTGAAAAGCAGATGCAGTATCGACCAGGTCAGCGTATAGGTTTTACCTGAGCCTGCTGAAGCTTTTATGACGGAAAGTTTATTCATGGGAGTATTTCTCAAAAGTACTCAAATTCATCTCAAAAATTCCCTGATGATTGTTCACGTAGAAAATATTGTTTAGGAGTAATTCCTACCCCTTAAGCCAGTCTGCTATTTAGACAAAAATCAGATCCGTCTGGTTAATAAGAATCTATATACCTGATTATTAGATTTTTAAATGCATAAATCCTGATAGTATGTTTATAATCGGCCTTTATGCACTTCGCTGCCAGGGACTGCTATTCATATTTATTCTAAATTAGCATGGCAAAACCAATTAACAGTGTGGTATTGGATGGATGTACATGAACACTAACTAAACAATTTTTTTGATGCCGGAGAGTTATACACTATATCTCCATGGGCAAAATACATCCAGCCAATTGGAATTGGTGATTAATGCCATAAGAGGAGAGACCGGGATGCCCTGAGATAATTAAGTAATACGATTAGTTATGGGGCATCCTTTTTTTTTTGCCCCCTTACGGATCCATCCTGAAAAGTTTGAAGAAGCTTTATCCTGCAAATAATCCCCTCCTGCTATACAAAAAGAAATATCTTTGCAGGGCAAAATCGCAAGGCATGGCATCAAAAATTCCGAAAATACGCAGTATAAACTATTACTACTTCATCCCGCAGGCAGCGATTATCATCTTGCTGATCTATTTTTTCTTTCTTTTAGAAGTGACCCATTACAAAGCGCTGGGGATATCCATCTACTTCCTTCTGTCGATATACCTGAAAGTTCTGATTCCCAAGTGGCACAAAAAAGGGATTTTTCTGATAAAAAAAGGGAAACTGGAACTGGCCATCCTTTCGTTTCAGCGAAGCTATGACTATTTCAAGCGGAACGCCTGGATCGACAGCTACAGGGCCTTTACCCTGTTGAGCACATCCAAGGATTCGTACCAGGAAATGGCACTCATAAACATCATCTATTGTTTTGAGCAGCTGGGCGATAAAAAATCAGCACGGAAGTACCACCAGCTCCTCCGTGAGCGTTTCCCGGACAACCGGTATGTCTGAAAAGATCACTGACTAATCGACTGTTACGATCTCTACATTTTCATCGGTGAAGGGCACGAGGGAATCAGCAGGTAAAGATTCCACTCCCAGAAATGATTCCACAGAGTCCTTCAGCTCGAAAACATAGTTCAGAGGTGCATCAATGATGGGTTGTTTCCTGAGTTTGTTTTTACTCATGTCCAGGTCACCCTGTATCCTGATGATATCATAAAAATAATCCAGGGCTTCTTCGTATTTTCCATCTTCGTACAGAATCAGCGCCTTCCCGTATAATCCGGCAGTGCTAAGCGAATCAAGCTGTACCATCTTGTTGAAATCAGCAAAGGCTTTTTCCAGTTCCCCTATTTGATATAAATCCCAGCCCCTGTAATACAGGATCTGGATGTCATTCGGAGTAACTTTCAGGGCTTCATTCAATTTAACAACAGCCTCTCCGAAGCGGCTCGAATCTTCCAGGAGAAGGGCTTCGGCAAGAAGTGCCTGGCTGGATGGTTTAGGTTGTGTGGTCTTTTCTTTGCAGGCCAGGCTCAGCAGACTCAAAACAGCTATAAAAAATAATGAGGATCTCATAGTTCAGGAATTTGATTTAAAACACCAAAATAATGAAAAAAAACAAATCTTCTTCCTTATCATCCGGCAAATTATCAGCCCTCCAATAAAAACGGGTGAAAGCCGGAGCAACCTGTGCAATGCGGTGAAAGGCAAAATCTTGATAACTACTTTTCCGATGGAATGCCTATTTGATTATTTTCGCCAGAAAATTCGACGGATACTATGCGTAAAAGCGGCCTGATGTTCATGCTCCTGCTCACATGCTCCCTGCTGTTCAGCCAGCAGACAGGAACCTTTGCTGATTACCTTCCATTGGCCCGGCAAAACAACGGGGATCTGCTCTTCAATAAAACAGCTGTTAACCCCTCATTCTCGGATCCTTCCGTTCGATGGAGCGGCCAGGTTCAATTCCAGGAGCAGTGGTTGGGGTTCAGTGGGTCACCTACAGAACAAAATGCATTTTTCCAGTGGAACATCCCAGAAACCGGCCATACCGCAGGCATAGAACTAGAGCGCTGGGGCAATGCCGATTTACGGAACCGGATGGTCCGGTTTTCATACAGCTACAGGCATACCCTGACGGAACAAAGCGGGCTTGCCGCGGGACTCAGCCTGGACCTGACATCATTAAAACCGGATTCCCTACTGACTACTTTCCTCAGGGACCCCCGGAACTCGTACTTCATTCCTAACCTGCATGCAGGAGTGTCATACCGTCTGAGATCTATGCAGTTTGGAATTTCATACGGAGGCATTCGCAGCTATTCCCTTGAAGGCATACGGCAGGAATACCCTGTTAACCTGCATGAACTGATCCTGAGCTATACATCGCTCACTACCCTGGGGGCAGTTTTAAGCTTAAACTCCGATGTTGTAATCATGACGGATCTTGGCCAGCTCGACTATTACCTGGCTACCCGTTTTATTTTTAAAGAAAAATTCAGTGGCGGAGTTTACTTTAACAGCGTGCACAATAGCAAAGGACTTGTTCTTTCCTTCCAGGGTTTTAAAAAACTTGAAATTGCCTATCAGTTTTATTTCAATGTGATCGGGGAACAGATTTTGGGAGGGCACTCCTTTCTAATCCGGTACGAACTACCTGTTCCTGAATAATACTGAACACCTGCAACCCGGCTACAGATCCAGTGTAAGATAAAACGGAAACAGCCTCTGGTAGCGACTAACCTGCCAGGATAGTCTGACCGACCGATATGGTTATGAGGGAAATAAAAACCCTTCATTATCAAAAATCATTTTAGGAGAAAATGCCTTTGAAAACGCATTGCCTCGATAAAGGCAAAAAAGTGCCCGACTATCAGATCAAGTCCTGACTATTACATATTAGTCAACACGAGTGTCCCGTTAAAAATAATTGTTAATGAACAAGTTAGAAAAATCGTCCACCGGAACCATTGTTGAGGATTTGCTAAAAAGTTCATTTCGTAGATTTCAGAGATCGTTAGAGGATCAAGCATGGTATTGTTGGAAATGAATCTGCAGACTAGGTCAGTAACATAATCTTCATATGTAACCATTCTGAATGGCTCAGGAAAAGGGTATTTCTCGGGACAGCGCGTTTTATCCCGCAATAGTACAGTTTATTAGAGACAGCATTCAAACAGTTTTCAATATCACGAAGGCTATCACGTTGGGTAAGCTGAGCAAAGCCCCTGATATAAAAATGATCCCGACAAGAGAAATTGCGAACTCGAAAGCTCCCCTTGTATCTGGTAACACATTTATTGAATTCGTATTCTGGCATCATAGACAAAAGCTGTGCTAAGACTGTTCCCTTGATTCATGGCGATTATTCTTATGATCTCACCATAAATGTCAAATTCAAATCGTTGAAATAGTTGATCCTTGTAACATATTTATTCTTAAACTGATCAGGACAAACTTATGAGTTTACAATATTCATGAAAATATCGTAAATTTAAGTTTTTGAGTCTGATATTGAAAATTTACAT
>JAFGEO010000133.1 GCA_016931575.1 Bacteroidales bacterium
AATTTTGCTTTAATATCAAAAAGACTTTTAAAATTAAAATTAGTAATGGGCCATTTTACCAAATGATCATTCCACTTATGGAAAATCAGAGAATTTATTAGGAGGGATTTATCTTTGATGAGCAACTATTTTCCTAATTTTAATTCCGATTTGACATCCTCTGATTACCGGTGAACAACGCAGTAAGGACAGGGATTGCATGAAGCACAATGGCCATACCGCAAGACTCTTAAGCCTCATGGCCAATCCGTTCCTGCTGGCGCTGGCGGCCTCCGCCATCATTATCGCACTGTTGCCCATGAAATTTCCAAAATTCAGGGCGGAAATGACATCCCAACTCAGATTACAGGCATCACAGACGACCATCATTTATGATGATCTGGATGGCAACGGGTACGGCGACATGATCACAGCGGGTGAAAACTTCATCGGAAACAGTTACCTGGTTGTGAACTTCCTGCCTGGTCAAAAAGCCGCCCAATGGAATGTCAAAGGCGGATATATTTTTTATACTGACGGATACATCATCACAGGCGATTATGATGAAAACGGGATCAGGGAAATATATCTTTTCACGATGGTCTCGGATTCAATTTTCCTTCATTGCATCAGTCAAATTGCCGGAACCCGCTCTGTTCCTTCCAGCCGGTTTATTGCCAGGGTCGGATCGAAGGAGGGCAAAACCGATGCTTCGATCATCCCCGGCAGCATGGATGACCTGGACGGAGATGGCTTCAGGGAGCTTATCTTTGCAGTCAACACCGGTTTTTCCATTTACCCACGCACAGTATTTGCCTATAACATCCATACCGGTACCCTGATATCCTCGCCCAAAAGCGGATATCAGATACAGGAGATCATCCAGGCCGATATCACCGGCGACGGGAAGAACGAGATCATTCCGGTCGGCTATGCCGCTGATAATATCCATGATACGAACTATCCCTACCATGACGGAAGCAACTGGCTGATGGCGCTGGACTGCGAACTTCGGTTTGTCTTCCCTCCGGTTGAGTTTCCCGGGCCATCAGGAAGCTTTTATCCCCTGATTGTACCTGACAATTCCATGAGTCCCATACTCGGTGCTATTGCATATATTCCGGATACAGATGGATATAAAGCCAAATTCTGCATTGTTGATTTAAAAGGGAGGATCGTTAAGGAGCGTAACATTCCTTTGCCGGATCACGGCAGCATAATAGATGCCCGCACATTTAATGAGAAAAGTTTTACATATATCGGCATGTTAAATAATGACGGGAACCTAGTTGTTTATGACACATCATTGGAGCCGGTCAGTAGCCATAAACTTGGATTAATATGCAATCCGCTAAAAATAATAATGGATTTGGACGGCGATTCAAATGAAGAGTTTCTCGCACCCATTTACATTAAGAACCAGATGATCATTTTCCAGAGCGGTTTTACTCATCCTGCCGTAGTGGACCTGCCTTTGCAGGGTGGCCCAAAGACATCTTTCAGCCTGAAGCTTAATGGTGATGATGCTCCTGAGCTGGCAGTGAACAGCGGGGACATCCTCACCACGATCACATATGGTATCAGTCCACTCTATTATGGAAAATGGGGGATTTATTCAGGTATTTACCTGGCTGTGCTGTTGTTCACCCTTCTGGTGCAAAGGGCACAGAGGTACAGAATTCAAAGGCGTTACGAAACGGAAAAAAAGATCGCCGAACTGCAGCTCAAGATCGTCCGAAACCAGCTCGATCCCCATTTCGCATTTAACGCCATCAATTCTGCACTTAATGCCATCAACAACCATAAGGATGAAGAAGCCGGCATATACCTGCAACACTTTGCCAGCATGTACAGGTCGCTGGTCCTGTCATCGGACAAGATCAGCCGGACTCTGCGTGAGGAAATCGAATTTACTGGTAATTACCTGAAGATGGAACAGTTCAGGTTCAATCAAAGGTTCCGTTACCGGATCATTAAAGCACCTGACGTGAACCTGGAATGGGAGGTCCCCAAGATGATCATACAGTCCTATACCGAAAATGCGGTTAAACACGGACTGTTGAACAAGAAAGACAGCATCGGGATGCTGGAGATCAACATTATGGTGTCGGAAGGCAATCTGGTTATCGTTATAGAGGACAACGGGATCGGAAGGCAGCAAAGTGCACAGGAAAGTTCGGATTCCACTGGCAAAGGGATGGAAATTATGAACAGCCTTTATGAATTATATCATAGGATAACAAACATTAAAATTGCATCAGCATTGGATGATCTGTTTGATAATGATGGACATGCATGCGGCACAAAAGTCAAAATAACCGTACAAAGACCATAAATGCCCGTAATATGTCAGGTAAACCATTAAACGCAATCATAGTGGACGACGAACAGCCGGCGATGGATGCGCTGGCAAACCACCTGAAGGGCTTTCCTCAGGTACATGTCAGGGATACATTGACCGATCCTGAAATGGCGGTGGACAGGATCGTTCAGCTGAAGCCTCATCTACTGTTCATGGACGTCGTTATGCCCGGGATTACAGGCTTCGAGGTGGTGGCAAGGGTTTATCAAAACGGTGTAAGACCCGATGTTATTTTTGTAACAGCTTTTGATCAGTATGCCATCAGGGCAATCCGTTATGCGGCCTTTGATTACCTGCTAAAACCGGTCAATTTCATCGAGCTTCAGGATGCAATGAAGAGGTTGATGGAGAAAGCAAACGAAACAGACAAAGAGGACAGGCTTAAGCTGCTTATCGAGAAGACCAGCCGCAGGAAGATCAAGCTGACAAGCAGTGGCGGTTTTATACTCATAAAGCCTGAAGATATTCTGTACATCCAGGCTGATTGGAATTATTCTGAGGTATTTTTCGACAGAGAGAAAAGAGAGATGGTAACCATGAACATCGGGGCGCTGGAAGGCATCCTGCCCAGGGAGGATTTTTTCAGGATATCACGTTCCCAGATCATCAATCTTGGCTACCTGACCCGGGTCTCCCGGAGGAAGCTCGAAGCAACCCTGATCAAAGACGGCAAGGAATATACCTTTAAAATTCCCTTGTTAAGGATTCGCAATCTGGAAAGATTTCTGACTTTGCACGGCTGATCATAACACAAGACTCATTTTAATATCCTCTTCCTTTCTGGATGTCTATTGGTGTATTTTCCATTGACCTGATGCCGGATTCCCAATGATTCTGTAATCACCCGCTACATCCAGTGCCGGATTCATAAGCACCATTCGTCCTGAATACGTGAATTTGTGGCTTTACGAATTCAGAAATGAATCATAATCCGACGGAGCAATACCCTCGAAACGGTGGTTGGGATAAGCATTGACAAAAGTGAGCGGGGCCCTGAAGCGACGTCGCGGATTCCATTTGAATTCATATGCATACAGTATCCCGTCACGCTCCTCCAGGTAATCGATCTCTTGCTGCTGGTGGGTCCGCCAGAAATACCTGTTGGCATTAATACCGTTATAGTGCAGGAATTTCATCCGTTCACTGACCAGGTAGCTCTCCCACAGGCTGCCTGTATCGCTCCTCAGGTTCAGCGGGCTGAAATTGCTGATCAGGGCGTTGCGGATACCATTATCGAAGAAGTAAACCTTTCTGGATTTTTTCAGCTCGTTCCTGAGATTTCTGCTAAAGGAGCGCAACCTGAAAATCACATAGGTTTTCTCCAGCAATTCGACGTAACGTTGTACGGTCTCAGAGTCGGCGCCAATGATCTATCCCAGTTCGAGATATGAAACCTCCGAACCCGTCTGCAATGAGTTTTTTAAGGTCTGCAATGCTGGCACCTGCAAGCTGGGTTCTGACAATGGGCTCATCGGCATCCAGCCAGATATGATCCAGCTTCTGACGGTCCACGATCTGCCTCAGCAGGGTGGTCTTGCCCGATTGGCGTGGACCAAGTACAACGACAGCTTTCCCCTTAAAAAGCCTACCGGTTATAACCGCTTCCAGTCTCCGGGTAATCATGTCATTTGCAAAACTTTAAAATTCTCTGAACATAACCGAAATTTCTTATAAGGGCACCTCTAAAAACCCTGGATGATATAAACATTTGATTGTTAATAATTTGACTTTTTTCTTTCAATAAGATTGTTTACCTTTATTGAAAAATAATAACAATGAAAAATATCAATCCACCAGGTTTATTTGATGATCAATTTTTATTGGAAACACTTACAAAACTTGGCGATCCGCTTCAAAAACTTAGTCAATATATCGACTGGAACGTCTTCAAACCCACTTTAGATAGGGCTTTTCAAGATGAATCCAGGGCTTCTTCAAAGGGAGGACGTCCTCCGTTCGATAAGCTGATGTTATTTAGGGCCATGATAATACAGAGCCTGTACAATCTTTCCGATGACCAGTTGGAATACCAGATATTAGACCGGACAAGTTTCAAAAGATTTCTGGGTTTGAAGAAAAGTGATAAGGTTCCGGACAGCAAAACATTCTGGTTATTCCGTGAGCAACTCATAGCAAGAGATGTAATCATGGGTTTGTTTAATACGTTTAACGAAACCCTGGATGCAGCCGGAGTCTTTGCACATGAAGGCAAAATGGTAGATGCCAGCTTCGTGGAAGCCCCCCGCCAACGCAACACAAGAGAGGAAAACAAGCATATAAAGGAAACCGGAACTGCTCCCAAAGAATGGGACATCCAGCCTCACAAGAAACGTCAAAAAGATACAGATGCCCGTTGGACTATGAAAAACGGCACAACTTTTTATGGATATAAGAATCATGTGAAGTCAGACGTAAAAACAAAGCTTATCGAAGAATATGAGGTAACTGATGCTTCTGTGCATGATTCTCAGACCATTGAAAATCTCCTTACTGAAAAAGACGAAGGCCAGCATGTTTATGCCGATAGCGCTTATACCGGACAAGAGCAGGAACTGGTTTACGAAAAGAAAAAGATCGTCAACATGATAAATGAAAAAGGATACCGCAATAAACCCTTGACAGAAGAACAAAAAGCCAGTAATAAGGAAAAATCAAAAACACGTGCAAGGGTTGAACACATATTTGGTTTTGTCGAAAACAGTATGAATGGTTCTATAGTGCGAACAATAGGGATAGCCAGAGCAAAAGCAAAAATAGGAATGATGAATTTAACATACAATATTTTCCGTTGTGTTCAATTGAAAATTGAGGTATCTATGGGATAGGTATGTCCTGACGCGAAATGACAGAATACGTAAAGCATTGAATTTAAGGATATAAGAAGAATCTGGAAAGAAGGGTTTGGTTTTTGAAAAACTGAACCATAGCTTTGTATCAAACAAAGGCAACGAAAAACTAATTTTTAGAGGTGCCCATAAGATTTTTCGATCATATTCCGGCTATTTGCCTCTTTCGGAATCCCCTGCTCCACTCATGGTGAAGTCATCGTTCACTGCAAAACAGGATGTAATGAAATAGCCAACCTCAGAGAGCCAGGCGAAAACAAAGTGGTCATCCGGGGACGTGTTGTAGCCGGAAAAGACAGGCAGGGCAGCCAGTCTTTCCACTTTTTCACTTTTCACTTTCCAACTCCCTTATTCTTTCAGGCAGCGGAGGGTGAAGCCATACTCCTTAGGGTGTGTAAGGGTACTGCTTTGGCTGCTGTTTGCTCCGAAGCACCAGGCGGTCTGGAAGTCGTTGGATGATTTACTCCAGTACCGGCCGGTCAAACCCCTGTCTTCCAGGTATCCGTCATTGCCGGTGAGGAAGCCGGCCGCATGGATTCTGAGAACGCTTGAATAGGCATGGTTGATATTGTTCCATCCGCCGTTCAGGTCTGCATTGTTCCATTCCGTTGCGGTCGGGATACGCCAGCCGGTCCCCAGGAGTAGGGTACAGGGATCATTATCTGAAGTCCAGTCATTCAGTTCATAGTAATATGTGTTCCAGGGCGTATTCGGCGTACGGATCGTGCCGTCATGTTTATAACCCTGTTTCCGGTTGAACTGCCAGTACCATCCGGCAGACTCCTCCGTAGCATCATAAGCAGAGGCAGCCTGGTGGTCTGCGCCCAGGTTCTGTGCGATCCAGCATCTGGTGGAACCTGCAAGGTCTGTCTCCACAGTCACATAGTCCACGGTCTTGTTCACAGGGGCCACATTGCCTGCCGTGTGAATAATATGGAGCGGCTGGCCGCACGTCCAGGTAATCTGGCTGTCGTAAACACACCGGATGGTGTTGCCGTAGGATTTATAACCGTTGTACATCTGGCTGAAGTTGATACCCACTCCCAGGAACCA
>JAFGEO010000018.1 GCA_016931575.1 Bacteroidales bacterium
AATCATGGGTCAGTCAGGCGGTGGGGCAAAAGTATGCACTCTCACTGCAATGCCATCGGCCAAAGGGTTGTTCCACAAGGCCGTGGCATTAAGCGGAAACATACTTAAGGGCGGCGATAAGGACAACTCTGAGAAACTCGGATCATACATTCTGAAAGAGGCAGGATTAACAGCCTCACAAATAGACAGGCTTCAGGAAATGGCCTGGAGGGATTACTATGCAATTGCTAACAAAGCCAGTCTCAGATTAATGGAAGAATCCGGAGTAACTGACATGATGGCCAGGTTAATGGCAGGTTTCTCCCCTGTAGCCGACGGGTTTTATCTGCCTCGGGAACCTTTCTACTCCGGGGAACTATCGTCAGATATCCCGATGATAATTTGCAGCACGTTCTATGAGAGGTCACCGAGTGCATTCGATTCATCAATTGAAAATATTACCCTTGATGAGGCAAAAAATCTTATAAAAGCCACATGGGGATTTATCGGCCCGTTGGGAGATAATTCTTCTGCAATAATTGATGCGTATTCAATGAATTTCCCTGACAGGAAACCAATAGAAATATTATCCCTTGTATTGAGTAACAGAAAACAGGTAGTTGCAACGGCTGACGCCAAAGTCAGGCAGTCTGCTCCTGTCTATCTTGCATGGTTTGGATGGAACCCACCCATTTTTGATGGCAGACTGAGAGCCTTCCACACCATGGACATCGGTTTCTGGTATTACAACACCGATGTCCAGATTTCTCATACAGGCGGAGGCGCAAGACCACGGAAGCTGGCGGCAAGGATGTCAGAGGCACTTGTTCAATTCATGAGAACCGGTGATCCGAACTGTGCATACCTTCCTCAATGGCCAAAGTACACAAATGCAAACGGAGAAACCATGATTCTGGATGATACCTGTGAAGTAAAGAATGACCCTGACAGGGAAGCCAGAAAATCACTTGGTTAGATCTTGATACAATTATTTACGCTAACTGATATCGCATTATTAACCAATAAAAAACAAAACTATGAAAGCAGTGTTCAGTTCGATATTTTTTTCGCTCATCTCATTTCTGGCCCTTGCACAGCCGGCTCCAACTAAAAGTTCAATGGAAGTTTTGGAAGATAAGAGGGTGAAATTCACCTTATATGCACCAGACGCACATGATATCGGGGTCACTGGTGAATGGATGGAGGGTTATGGATCTTTTACCGTTGAAAATGGAGTATTTAAGCGTGGACCGATTGTCACCGAAAAACTTGTGAAGGACGATACGGGTCTATGGACTGTCACCCTTGGACCGCTGAAGCCCAATTCATATGGCTATGCTTATGTGATAGACGGAGTCATGGTGACTGATCCCGGCAATGTAATCGTAAAGCGGGATGGCGCTACTCTTTTGAGTGTGGTATTTATTCCCGGGAAAGAGTCTGAACTCATTGAAATGAAGGATGTTCCTCACGGTTCTGTCAACAGGGTATGGTATAATTCACCTACATTGGGAATGAATCGAAGGATGCTTGTATATACACCTGCCGGTTATGAAACCAGCAAGGAAAAGTATCCCGTCCTGTATCTGCTTCACGGTGGTTCCATTGATGAAGAAGGCTGGACTACCATGGGCAAGGCGCACCTGATTCTGGACAACCTTATTGCACAGGGGAAAGCTAAACCAATGATCATCGTGATGCCTAACGGATACGCTAACCAGGCAGCGGCTCCGGGTGAAGGCCCTGTCGTCAAGAATCCCACTGCTCCCGGGATGTCATTTCAGTCCGGATTATTTGAGAAAAGCCTTGTTAATGATATAATACCATTTATTGAGTCTGTATATCGGGTTAAAGCTGATAAGGAAAACCGCGCCATTACAGGTCTGTCTATGGGAGGTATGCACTCCTTCAATATAACACTGGAGAACCCGGATCTTTTCTCATATATCGGTGTTTTCAGTGCAGGTGTAAGAACACCTTCCCCGGAAATTGAGAAAAAGCTGGAAGCTCTGAAGGCAAGTAATCCGAAGCTTTATTGGGTAGGATGCGGCGTTGCAGATATTCTGGCTTATCCCGGTACACAGACACTTCTTGAACTACTCGATAAGACCGGGTTCAAACCTGTTTACAGAGAGTCCGAGGGCGCTCATACCTGGTTCACCTGGAGAGTATATCTTCCGGAATTTGCCGTTCTGCTTTTTAAATAGGAATTGATCCCCTTAGAAACTTCAGGAAAGACGAGCAGGTGCAACGTATTGAGAATATGATAATAAATAAAATGCTACTCCTAGGGCTGGTTCTGGTGATGTTCATGAGCAGCCTGGACGGTTATGGCCAGGTTGCCTCACCCCGTTCATCAGAGGAGTATTATCCGGAATACCACTATTATCCTTCATTTGATCCGACAGGACTATTTTACTATGGTGGTCAGTACTTCCTTAACTGGGGCGCGGCAACCAGCAAGGACTTTGTCCGTTGGAGAATGACTCCATATGGCCTGGAAAGAAGCAAAATGTTTGGAAGGCTCCGGTCCGCAGGCTCTGCTCCTCCTTCTCAATCAAGACCGCAGGTACTCAGCGGGATGTCAGGAACAGTTGTGGTTGACTGGAACAATTCCAGCGGTCTGGGGAAGAATGGTAACCCACCGCTGATTGCCCTGCAGATGGATTGGCAAAGGCAAAGCCTTGTATACAGCAATGATACTGCCAGGACCTGGATCAGGCATGAAACCCCGGTTGTGATACCGAACAGTACTGGCATCTACCGTGACCCAAAAGTATTCTGGTATGAGCCCGATAAGAAATGGATAATGGTAATGGGATGGAGCGAGATCCAGGAGGTGAAATTCTTTAGTTCAAAGAATCTCTTAGACTGGGAATATATGAGCAAGTTTGGCCCATGGGGTGCGGTGGCGGGTCAGTGGGAATGTGTTGATTTTTTCCCCCTTGCAGTTGATGGTGATGTTTCCAGGATAAAATGGGTACTGGCAATAAGCCTTCAGCCTCGTAACGGTGAATACTTTATCGGTGAGTTTGATGGAACAAGGTTTAGTCTGGATAAGGACTTTATCAGGAAGCTGTCGTATGACAAACATATGCCTTCGGGACAAATGCTGTTTGACTTTGAAAGGAGTCTCGATGAATGGAAAGTGGAGGGTGATGCATTCATCGATTGCCCTACCGTTGAGGAAGAAAGCAATGGTAAGGAGGGTTATCGCAGCATAAAAAGCAGCGGTACCGGGAAAGGAAAAATCACATCTCCGGAGTTCCGAATTACCCGAAATTATATCAACTTTCTTATTGGAGGAGGTTATTACCCCGGGGAAGAATGTGTAAACCTGGTTATTGATGGCAAAGTTGTCAGGACACAGACAGGAAACAACAGCAACGCCCATCTTAGCTGGACCGGCTGGGAAGTAACGGAATTCAGGGGCAAGGATGCCAGGATTGAAATCGTTGACAATATCGACGGCAGAGGGATGTTGGCCAGAGGATATATCTTCTGTGATGCATTTATGCTTAGCGACGATTTGCCCCGGACTCCGTACATTGATTATAATCCAGGCTGGGAGAAGGCATTCTGGGCCGATTGGGGCCCGGATTTCTATGCGGTGAGATCCTGGAATAACTATGCACCGGATGAGAAAAGGACAATATGGGTAGGATGGATGGGCATCTGGACATATGCCTTTACTGAACCTGGTCCCGGCCATTTTTCAGTACCAAGGAACCTCGAACTTAGAACCTTCGATGACGGTATCCGGCTGGTTCAAAATCCTGTAAAGGAGCTTGAGGCATTACGAACCGTACATAAAGTGGCTGAGGAGAATTCGTTCGAAGGGATCTGGCAGCCAAAAAAGTTCCTCCCTTCAAAGAATGCATATGAACTTATCGTTGAGTTTGAGAATATATCAGCCGTTGAATTCGGGCTGAATCTGTGCGTGGGCGAAAATCAAAAGACTGTTGTTGGTTATGATGCCTCAAGGGAAGAGTTATATGTCGACCGGCGCTACAGCGGAAAAGTTGAGTTCAGCAGTCAATTCCCGGTTATCAGCAAGGGACCACTGAGAGACAGGACCAAAATAATAAAGCTTCATATCTTCATTGATAAATGCTCGGTCGAAGTATTTGGCAATGACGGGGAAACAACCATTTCGAGTAAAATATATCCAGGGTCGGAAAGTACAGGGATCAGCCTGTTTTCAAATAGCGGCAGAGTTAAGGTCAGATCTCTTGAGTTTTGGGAGCTGGCCCCGGTTAATCTGTATTGAAATGCCAGTATCAAAACCGGATATGTTTTTATAGGGCATAATATTAAAATGTAAATACGTGAAAACCAACAGACGGAATTTTATTCAAAACCTGGGTATCGGTGCTGCCGGCATCACCCTTGGAGGCACAGCGCTTTCAACGGCCTCATGTGCCTCACCTGCTGCCGGG
>JAFGEO010000019.1 GCA_016931575.1 Bacteroidales bacterium
ATAACCTCGATGGTACCTCCGGTGACATTGATATTACCGTCATCGCAACCGATATCAATCCCGTTGGTGAGGGTTGTATTAATCGCGTCGATCCGGATAAGCCCCCCGGACATGTTAAATACATAATCACTTTGCGGCAAGGCAAACACAGCAGAAGACCCCCGGCTATCCGAAAGGTTATTAATATGAAGTGTCCCTCCGCTCTGAATATAGCTAAAGCGGCCGGTAGTACTGGCCTCCTTTACCTGGGTAGTGGTTACGGTACCTCCCTCGATAAAGAGTTTTCCGGGTTCTGTGACATTGCTGAAATAGGTTATACCTCCGGTATTATCCGGGTTGGTGAAGCTTCCTGATGTTACCTGCAGGGTACCATATACTGTAATACCTCTCCAACCTCCGCCGGTAGTATGTGTGGATACATCGGCTCCGTCAATCCATAGCCGGGTGCCTGAGGGGATATGGAATTCGTAAGGCGATGCGGTACCGCTCCGGTTGTCTCCCAGAATGGGAATATTGATGTTGGAACCCAGTTTGAGGGTACCATTATGGAGTACCAGCGCCAGGTTTTCCCATCCTTCTGCTCCGGCATCCAGACATGCTCCCCCTGCAACAGGTCCAAATAGCCTGAAATTTGCAGTATTGGTAGAAATAACTTCCAGGATATAGGTCTCATCCGTTCCTTTATCCAGGAACAAGCGATAAAAATCAGTTGTACCGTTACAGGTCAGGGTATTGTCGGATGCTCCGCTAAAGGTCACGTTTACAGCCCCGGTAGCTGCACAGCTGTAAGGCGCATCGTTAGCAAAATCGAGGGTACCATTATTGATCACATTCCCGTAAAGAGTAACTGCGTGAACGGCACTGCCGGTACCAACGGTAAACTGAGCCCCGGAACTGATGGTAGTGGTACCATATACTTCCAGGTTTATGGGTGTGGCATTCGAGTTGTCATTGATCTGAAAGATACCGCTGGCAATAGTCAGGTTACCGTCAATTTGATAATCGGCTAAAAGCACAGCCGCATCGGTCGCGTTATCCATGTTGATCTCTACATGGTAAAAAGTATGGGCAGTCGCTAAGTCGTACCCCGTGCTGTCAAATACAACGGTACCTTCTCCCTGGTCCTCCGTAATAAAATGTGTAGCATCTCCCCCGGGAAAGTTATCCTCCTTCAGGATGATCTTGCCGCTACCCCTGATGGTTGTGAAAGTGTGTCCGGTAGTGGCTTTAAAATCGATTCTTCCGGTCACTGTCAGGCGGGCGTTGGATTTATTATTACTGGATACAGTGATGGTGCGCCCTGAAAGGATAACTACAAAATCACTTGCACTAGTGGGAGAGGTTGAAGGAGTATACCCACCCGGATTGTTAGGCAGTGAACCGGAGGGGTCGAGGGTCCAGATCGTAGGGTTGTCCCAATCTCCAGATGCCAATGTATACCAGGTGCTTTGAGCTTTGAGTCCAACACTCAGGGATAAGCCCATTAATAATATAAGTAAAAACCTGATAGCTGACACTGGCAAAGCAACAGCTTTTCGCTCGGTTCCGGGTTGCGCAAATATTTTTATTCGGGTCATTTCTTTTTCCGGGTCAAAAAAGTTACTGAAACAAAGCTAATCATTCATAAAACAGAAACAGCTTATTGTATTGACATTCAGGGTGGTGTACTTTTTTTTAAAAAAAATACTGAAAGAAACTCCTTTTTTAGTAATAGATTCTTTTATCAAATGGGCACATGTGAAAAGATCTGTTTTTCCAATCATCCGGTCTGAGTTACACATAATCGTTCAAATCAATGGATTATACAAAACTGAAATTAATAAAAAAAAACCTGATGTCCGGATAATTTATCAATAGATTGTGATCCATCTGAATAATTGCTGGTTTCAGGCCTTTAGTTTTCATCATTCTATCCCATAAGGTTTGCTTCTCCTGAGAAGGGTGTGTCACATGATATCAAATCTTTCTGATAAAATTCTACAACGAAAGGGCCCGGATTAGGTTACAACTATTTGATGGATGCCGTTATAACTGTGTTAAAAACCGGGATTGACAATGCGGTTGCCCTTGCAGTTTGCCCCCAGGACGGGAAGTGTTTAGTAAGGCGGGAGGGGAAGGAGCATCAGATAGGTATCAGCTCCCTGCCCCGGGGATCCTGTCTGCCGATGATTGAAAAGGCCGGGGGGGTGAGCCCCTGTCAGAAAACTGATCCAAAAACACTGAGGAAGGCGTGGAAGTCTTAAGACCTTTAATGAGTAATACCTTATTCCGGTGATAATCTTAACTATGGGTAGCATGTAAAATGGGCTCGATTATTCGATCAGCCCCTTAATTCCTATAAAGGTCTCACTTATAAGCTCTTTATCTCACTCACCAGCTTCTGCAGTGTTTCCTTTGCATTCCCAAACAGCATCCGGGTCTTGTCATCATAGAACAGGTAGTTCTCAATGGCTGCATAGCCTTTACCCATGCCACGCTTCATCACGATGATGTTCTTTGCTTCGTGGGCATTGATGATGGGCATGCCGTAAATCGGACTGGAGGGATCGTCCAGGGCGGCTGGGTTTACCACGTCATTGGCCCCGATGACGATAACCACATCGGTATTCGGGAGTTCGGGATTGATGTCATCCATTTCCACCAGTTTTTCATAGGGGACATCGGCTTCTGCGAGCAATACATTCATGTGACCCGGCATACGGCCTGCTACCGGGTGAATGGCATACTTCACTTCAACACCCGATTCGGAAAGCAGCTTGTCGAGTTCGCTGCAGGTATGCTGTGCCTGTGCTGCTGCCAGTCCGTAACCTGGAACGATGACTACTTTAGAGGTGTAATTAAGCAATACGGCAGCATCGCTCAGCGATATTTCTTTGATGGTCCCGATTTCCTTGTCGCTCTTCGCAGCCCCGCCGCCTCCAAAGGCACCGATGATCACGTTGATCAGTGAGCGGTTCATGGCCCGGCACATCAACACGGTCAGGATGGTCCCTGCCGCACCAACGAAAATTCCCCCGAGGATCATGGCCTGGTTACTGTAAATAAAACCGGCCATGGCTGCAGCAATTCCGGTGAAGGAGTTCAGGAGCGAGATCACCACCGGCATATCGGCCCCGCCGATCGGCATTACAAAGAACACACCATATACCAATGCAATTCCGAAGAGTATGTAAACCAGCACTTCGGCATCCATGAACGGATCACCTGCCACCATCAGGTAAGCTACGAGGGCTGTGACTACGAGCAGGATGATGATGTTGATATATTTCATGGCAGGGGAGAGCCAGTCTTTTATCCAGCCGTCGAGCTTCCCATAGGCGATCATACTTCCGCTGAAAGCTATACTTCCGATGACCAGTCCCAGCAAAGTTACCAGTGTGGAAGAGTTCTCCGGATTGGAAAATTCCATCAGGGCAACAAGGGCTGAAGCAGCACCTCCAGTGGCATTATAGAAGGATACCAACTGGGGCATGGCAGTCATTTTTACCCTTCGAGCAACAACCGCGCCGACGACAGTGCCAACTGCGATAACCGTGACGATCAGGATGATATTTTCAAGGGGAATACCCTTTCCGTGTGCATCTTTATGCAAAATGAGGGTAGTGATCATGGCCAGTACCATTCCTCCTGCCGCGTAGAGGTTACCTTTTTTTGCCGATTCAGGTTTACTGAGCAGTTTAAGTCCGATAACAAATAAAATAGCTGCCACCAGGTAACTGAAATCGAGAATAATTTGTCCGTATTGTGTCATTTTCTTCTGGCTACTTTTGTGAATAATCAGTTTCGCTTCTTTTTCCTGAACATTTCCAGCATCCGGTCGGTGACCACAAATCCTCCGGCGACATTCAGCGTGCCAAACAGCACCGCCAGGATGCCAAGCACAACCTCCAGGGTAAATTTACTAAGGTCGGCATGTCCAAGGAGAATGATCCCTCCGATGATAATCACCCCACTGATGGCATTTGCTCCTGACATCAGGGGCGTATGCAGTACCGAGGGGACGTTTGATATAACCTCGATACCCAGGAAAACGGAAAGGACAATAACAAAAATTGCTTCCTTATTTGCATCAAAAAAATGTAGTAGCTGTTCCATGAATCCTGAGTTTACTTAATTACTGATTTAACACGTTCATTTACGACCTCCCCCTGGTGTGTCAGGCAGGTACCTTTTACAATTTCATCTTCAAAGCTGAGCTTAAAATTTCCCTCGTCATCGATCATCAGCTTCAGGAGGTTCAGCATATTTTTTCCATACATGCTGCTGGCATCATAGGGCATATCTGACGGATAATCGGATTTTCCGATGATAGTTACCCCGCCGGAACGGATGATTTCACCGTTTTTTGAAAGTTCGCAGTTCCCGCCGCTCGAGGCTGCAAGGTCAACAATAACTGACCCGTTCCGCATTCTGGCAACAGTTTCTTTCCGGATAAGAAGAGGGGCCTGTTTCCCGGGGATCTGCGCTGTGCAGATCACAACGTGGGCGGCCCTGGCATGCTCATCGATCAGCGCAGCCTGTTTTTGCTTAAACTCCGCCGTCTGCTCAACAGCATATCCACCGGCAGCAGCATCTTCCCTGGCACCTTCCACTTCAATGAATTTACCTCCGAGACTTTTTACTTCTTCTTTCACGGCCGACCGTACATCGAAAACCTCTACCACCGCACCGAGCTTACGGGCGATAGCAATTGCCTGAAGTCCGGCAACACCTGCTCCCAGGATCAATACTTTGGCCGGCTTGATGGTTCCGGCAGCCGACATGAACATGGGAAAAAATTTTGGCAGGTGCATGGCTGCATCGAGAACCGCTTTATATCCGGCTATGGTCGCCATGGAGGAAAGCACATCCATAGATTGTGCCCGTGTGATCCTGGGAACAAGCTCCATGCTGAAGGAAGTTATTTTCTTCCCGGCAATTGTCTTCACCAGTTCGGTATTGAAATATGGATTGAATGAGGCGAACAGTACCTGGTTTTCCTTAAGGGAGGCAAGCTCTTCTTCAGTGAAGGGATTGATCTTCAGAAGCACATCCGCGTCCGCAAGAATTTCTTTACGGCTTGCCATCAGCGCACCAGCCTCAGAGAACTCCTCATCGGAGATTGTAGCTTGCGCTCCGGCCTGTTTTTCCACCAGCACCGAAACCTTTAAACCGATCAGTACCTTTATGATTTCCGGAGTGATCACGACCCTGTTTTCCGGGGATTGCTCTTTGAGTACACCTATCTTCATTCGTTATTTTATAGTTATCCCGGGCTGTTTTGAAGTTTGTAGCTGCGATCCTGAACTAAATTCAGATTGAAGCCGATAACGACTTTTTTGACAGCACCAATTAGTTAGAATTCATAGAAAAATTAACGTCTTACTAACATCCTGCAACCTGAATTGTTCTGAAAAAATCGAAATGTTATTTGAACTAAATATAAATAAAATTAAGAAATCGCAATATAGAGTTGAAATTCAATGGATTATTTTAATGTGTTCCTGCAGGCTATTCTTTATCTAGCTAAAACCGTTAAATTTATGCCTTTAAAAATTAGTATGACTCACGGCTGCTATGCCGGATGTCAGAATTTAATTGTATAATTTATGACAAAAATTGTAGGTAAGGAGCAGTTTTCAGAACTGGTAACCTTGCTGGAAATTGATGCCCCCCGCATTGCCAGGCAAAGAAAACCTGGTCATTTCGTGATAGTCAAAATCGGCAGGGAGGGTGAACGCATTCCTCTGACAATATCAATGGCAGATCCTGAGAAGGGGACCATTTCACTGGTGATCCAGAAAGTCGGTGTGACTTCGCATAAGGTAACCGCCCTGAACCCGGGAGATGAGCTTACCGATGTGGTGGGTCCGCTAGGACATGCTACGCATATCGAAAAACTGGGAACAATCCTCTGTGCAGGCGGAGGTGTCGGGATCGCCCCGATGCTGCCGATCGTACAGGCTATGAAAGAAGCCGGGAACAGGGTGATCAGTGTACTCGCAGCCCGGACGAAGGATCTGATCATCCTCGAAGAACAGGTCAGGGCTCATTCCGATGAAGTCATCATTATGACGGATGACGGCTCATATGGGCAAAAAGGGCTTGTTACCCAGGGCATGGAAGAGGTTATCAAACGGGAACCGGTGAACCAGGCGATCACCATCGGACCTGCAATTATGATGAAATATGCTGCCGCCCTGACGAAGAAATATAACCTTCCCACGGTAGCAAGTCTGAATACCATCATGGTGGACGGTACGGGCATGTGCGGGGCCTGCCGCGTCAGCGTAGGAGGAAAAACCAAATTTGTTTGTGTGGATGGCCCTGAATTCGATGCCCATGAGGTTGACTTCGATGAGCTTCTGATGCGTCTCGGAGCATACCAGGACGAGGAGCGTGCCGATTATGAACGCTACCTGAAAACCATCCAATAATTTATGCCACTGGAATAATGACTGACTTTGCTACATATCTTAAGGAAGAACGGGATCAGGAATGGAGGGAAGAACTCCGGAAACAGATCAAAAATAAAGAACGTACTTCGTTTGAACGTGTTAAGATGCCGGAACAAAAGCCGGACATCCGTAACAGGAATAACCTGGAGGTAAACCAGGGGTTGACGGAAGAACAGGCAGTGAAGGAGGCACAGCGTTGCATCGACTGCCCGAATCCTACCTGCATTACCGGCTGTCCGGTGAATATCAATATCCCTAAATTTGTCAAGAAGATTGAGGGTGGGGATTTCCTGGGAGCAGCCAAAGTTTTGAAAGAAACAAATGGTTTACCGGCAGTGTGTGGAAGGGTTTGTCCACAGGAAGTGCAATGTGAAAGCCAGTGTTTCTATACCCAAAAACTTAAAAAGCCTGCTGTCGCAATCGGGAACCTGGAGCGCTTCGCAGCTGATTACGAACGGAACAGCGGCAGCATCTCGATCCCTGAAACCGATAAGCCCAATGGCATAAAGGTAGCAGTAATAGGTTCGGGGCCCGGCGGACTGGCAGCTGCCGGCGATCTGGCAAAATACGGATACGATGTAACGGTTTTTGAAGCGCTGCATGAAATCGGCGGCGTGCTGAAATACGGGATCCCGGAATTCCGCCTGCCAAATGAAATCGTGGACGTGGAGATTGAAATTCTGAGGAAGATGGGCGTGAAATTTATAAAGAATTTTGTGGTTGGAAAGACTGCTTCCCTGGAAGATCTGAAGGATGAAGGTTTTCAGGCTTTCTTTGTAGCCAGTGGTGCCGGTCTGCCAAGGTTTATGAATATCCCCGGGGAGAATTATGTAGGGATCTTCTCATCGAATGAATACCTGACCCGCATGAACCTGATGGGAGCCGCAAAAGAAGAGTATGATACCCCTGTTCTCAAAGGAAGGAATGTGGCGGTTATCGGAGGTGGAAACACTGCCATGGATTCGGTACGTACCGCTAAACGCCTGGGTGCCGACCGGGCTATGATCATCTACCGGCGTTCACTTCAGGAAATGCCGGCCCGGGTTGAAGAGATCCATCATGCGCAGGAAGAGGGGATAGAGTTCCTGAACCTTACCAATCCGCTGGAATATTTTGCCGATAATAAGGGCAGGGTAAACCGGATGAGGGTCCAGAAAATGGAACTTGGGGAACCTGACTCATCCGGAAGAAGGCGTCCTGTGCCACTCGAGGGCTCAGAATACGATATCGACGTTGACCTGGTTGTGGTCAGTGTCGGTGTCTCACCCAATCCGCTGATCCCCGAGGCCGTGAAAGGCCTGGATGTCACAAAGTGGGGAACCATTAACGTGGATCCCGAATCCATGATGTCAAATATCCCCGGGCTTTTTGCCGGTGGCGATATCGTGCGGGGAGGGGCTACTGTTATCCTGGCCATGGGCGACGGACGCAAGGCTGCAGCAGGAATGCATAAGTATATTAAACATTCTATTCAGAAAAACTAAATCGGGCATTATGATCGACCTGTCAACAAAATACCTGGGACTTACCCTGAAAAATCCTGTTATTGCAGCAAGCAGCGGTCTGACATCAACTATCAGCAACATTAAAAAGCTCGAAGCCAACGGAGCAGCTGCCGTAGTACTGAAATCCATCTTCGAGGAAGAAATCCTTCAACAGGAGGTCATGCAAACCCGCGAAGCAGAAGCGAACAGCATGATCTACTCAGAGCTTTCAGAAACCCTCGATTATATTGACCTGCATATCAAAGAGGATACCATCAATAAGTACCTCGACCTGATCCGGCAGGCAAAAAAGGAAACCCTGATACCGATCATTGCAAGCATTAACTGTACAACAGACTATGAATGGATCGAGTTTGCCCAAAAAATAGAAAATGCGGGGGCCGATGCACTCGAACTGAATATATTCCTTAGCCCGACAGATCTTTCCGAAAGAAATTTTGAACAGGCATACCTGGATATCGCCGGGAAGGTGATCGGAAAAACGGGGATTCCCGTGTCAGTTAAAATAAGCCCCTATTTCACTAAGCTTTCCAGAGTAATTGCAGACCTGTCAAAAACGGGTGTCAGGGGACTGGTACTTTTCAACCGGTTTTACAGTCCCGACATCGACCTTGATAAGATGGAGATCGTTTCGGCAAACCACTTCAGCAGGGAAAACGAATACCTGAACTCCCTGCGCTGGATCGCTCTGATGTCCAAGAAAGTGACTAGCGACCTGGTGGCCTCCACTGGCATACATTCGGCAGAAACCATTGTTAAGCAGATCCTGGTGGGAGCAAGCGCTGTGCAGGTGGCATCCGTCCTCTACGAAAAGGGTGTGGATTACCTCTCTGTGCTGCTCGCTGACCTGGAAAAATGGATGGAGGATAAGCGGTATACCCACCTGGGGCAGCTGAAAGGAAAGCTTAGCCAGGAATCCGTTACCGACCCGGCTGCCTATGAAAGAAGGCAGTTTATGAAATATTTCAGCGGAATCGAGTAAGGACCATTCACCACATTGATGACTGAGCGGGTGCTGTAGCGAATTTGTAAGCGGATATACATTCCATGATACCCGCCTTGCAGGAGAACAATCAGCTTTCTTATACACGGTATTTTACTGAAGAACAGACCTGGTTTTTCTTGTACAGGGTGACACGATGGAAGATGTCTCAAACCTTTCACTTCTCCTTTGGTATTCTATCCCGGAATTTGTACCTTTTATCGTGTTTTGAGGAAATGCAAGCTTGTTTAGAAGCGATTTAGACTGCGTTGATCTTTTCGTACACCCCAAAGCGCTAAATACTTGAACAATCACCCGTTTGTGACTGTTTATTAAAGCAATTAACACAATTTGGAACCTATGGACACTCTTTCCTTTTTGGGAAATTCAGATATCACGACGATAGAAAAGTTTTATCAGCAGTACCTTAAGGATCCGGAGGCTGTTGAGCCTTCATGGAGGTTTTTTTTCCAGGGATTTGAACTGGCTCGGAATACCTGGCCTGAGAAACCCGGTACGGCATCTGTAAATATGGATAAAGAGTTTAAGGTTATTAACCTGATCAATGCTTACCGCCGGCGGGGGCATCTATTTACAAAAACCAATCCTGTGAGGAGCCGTCGTACTTATAAGCCAACGTTGGAAATCTCAAATTACGGTCTGTCCGATGCCGACCTGGATACTGTTTTTCAAGCCGGAACTGATATAGGAATTGGAGCGGCGAGTTTACGGGATATTGTTGTCTTCCTGGAGGAAACCTACTGTCGATCAATTGGTTCCGAATACCTCTTTATTCGTCATCCTGAAAAGATTGACTGGATACAATCGCGCATCGAGAAAACAAAAAATCAAAGCCATTACCCTCCCGGCGAGAAGAAAAAGATATTCAAACTCCTCAACCAGGCTGTGGGCTTTGAACAGTTTATCCATCGCAGGTTTGTCGGACAGAAACGCTTTTCCCTTGAGGGGACCGAAAACCTTATTCCGGCCTTGCATTATATCATTGAGGCGGGCTCCGACCTGGGAATTTCTGAATTCACCATTGGTATGGCCCACAGGGGGCGCCTGAACGTTCTGGGGAACATCCTGAAAAAGCCTTATGAGAATATCTTCAGGGAGTTTGTTGCTGATACCTACGATAATTCGGTTGCCCTGGGTGATGTGAAATACCACCTTGGATACGGCAACCGCTACGAGCTGGACAATGGAAAAACCATCGACCTTAACCTGGCCCCGAATCCCTCACACCTCGAAGCGGTTTCGCCTGTTATACAGGGAATTGCCCGGGCAAGGATCGAATCAAAATACCAAAAAGATTTTACCAGGCTTGCCCCAATCCTCATCCACGGAGATGCTGCAATAGCCGGACAGGGCGTAGTTTATGAGGTAATCCAAATGGCAGACCTGAACGGCTATCGCACAGGAGGGACCATTCACATCGTGATCAACAACCAGGTCGGTTTTACTACCAACTACCTGGAGGCCCGCACGAGCACCTACTGTACGGATGTTGGCAAGGTTACGAAATGTCCCATCTTCCATGTGAATGGAGACGATGTTGAGGCCATCGTTCATACCGTCCGGATGGCCATGCAATACCGGCAGCAATTCAATACCGATGTTTTCATCGACATTCTCTCATACCGTAAGTATGGACATAACGAGGGAGATGAACCCCGCTATACGCAGCCTACCCTCTACAAGGCAATTGCGACACATCCTAATCCAAGGGAGATTTATGCTGAAAAGCTGATCAGTGAGGGAGTGTTTACTCAGGAAGAAATTGAGAAGATCAAAGCCGATTTTGATGCCTACCTTGAGGAAAAGCTTGAAATTTCTAAACGTTCCGGAACGCTCAGGATCCAGCAGTTTTTACATGGTGACTGGAAGAATTACCGCTATGCCGGACGTGAAGATTTTGAGAAGCAATACCCGGATGAAGTATCCCGGGATCTGCTCAGGTTCATCGGGGAGAAGATCTGCACGCTTCCGGAGCATGAAAAATTTATCAATAAGACCTATAAGCTGGTGGAGGACCGCCGCAAAATGCTTGAAACCGACCAGCTTGACTGGGCCATGGGAGAGCTTCTGGCATACGGAACCCTTGTGTATGAAGGGCATCCGGTTAGGATCAGTGGTCAGGATGCTGTGCGCGGAACCTTTGCTCACCGGCATGCTGCGCATATCATCGAGGATACAGATATGACCCATACCCCCCTGAAATATATCAGCGACCACCAGGCTCCTTTCAACATTTATAATTCGCCCCTGAATGAGTACGGAGTGTTGGGGTTCGAATATGGATATTCGCTGGCTACACCCGGAGGACTGAATATCTGGGAAGCGCAGTTCGGAGATTTTCATAATGTCGCTCAGGTGATTATCGATCAGTATATGTCCTCTGCTGAAGAAAAGTGGGGACTGATGAACGGACTTGTCCTTTACCTGCCGCATGGCTTTGAAGGGCAGGGCCCCGAACACTCCAGTGCACGCATGGAACGTTTTCTCTCCATGGCGGCACGAAATAACATGCAGATCGTTCAGCCAACAACGCCAGCCAATCTTTACCACCTCCTCAGACAGCAAATATTGCGTGATTTCAGGGTTCCCCTGGTCGTTTTCACCCCCAAGAGCTTACTGCGCCATCCACAATGCACCTCTTCACTGGATGAAATGGCGGAGGGACATTTCCGGACAGTAATCGATGACGACCAGGTGGAGGTCGACCAGGTGCGGCGAATTGTATTCTGCTCCGGGAAGATCTACTATGATCTGTTGGCTAAAAAGCAGGAATTTGATGCGAAGGATATTGCCCTCATCAGGATCGAACAGTTGCACCCTTTTCCTACAGAACGGATCAGGGCAATTTTGCATAAGTATAAAAATTCCATGCTGAACCTTTATGTGCAGGAAGAACCCATAAACATGGGTGCATGGAGGCATGTGAAAGAAGAGTTTGAAGATTTTGAGATATTTCCCATTGCCAGGTCTGCCAGCGGTAGTCCGGCCACGGGCTTATCAAAGATCCACCAGCTCCAGCAACAGGAGATCATCGGGAAGGTATTCAGGGAGTGTATCTGTGAGCTGCAGAACAAGTATTGCGGTCTGCAATGTAAAGATGGTAGTACCCGGACCGAAATTTTGAAACAGTACAAATATTTTATTGATAAAAATACATCCCTGAAATAGCAGATCATGAACATTGAAATTCACATACCCACTCCCGGAGAGTCTGTTACGGAGGTTGATCTTGCCCGATGGCTGGTCGCTGATGGCGATTTCGTTGAAAAGGACCAGGAGATAGCTGAAATCGAATCCGACAAGGCTACATTGCCCCTGATTGCCGGCAAGCCCGGAAAAATTAAAATCCTGGTACCCGAAGGGGAAACTGTCAAGGTAGGAACCCTTGCCTGTACCATCGATACTTCGGTCAGGGGCACGGCAAAAGTGAAAAACCCTAAATCAGATGATAAAGAGGTTGTTACGGAGGAAAAGACGACTGAAATAGCAGAGCCGGAAGCCTCAAAAACTGCCCCTGCTGAGGCTGAAGTTAAAGTAACACCGCTGGCAAAAAAGATGATGCAAGAGGAGGGCTTAGGTATCGATGATATTATCCGGGGACTTCGAAAAATCAGCTCCAAAGATGTGAGGGATGTCCTGCAGGGCAGGGGAGGTACTGCAAGCGATACAGGAAAGAAGGGCAGCAGGGAGGTGCAGCGCGAATCCATGTCCCAGCTTAGGAGGAAGCTGGCCGGCAGACTGGTGTCCGTTAAGAATGAAACGGCCATGCTGACCACTTTCAGTGAGGTGGATATGTCCGAAGTGGTCCGGATGAGAAAGCAGCACCAGAAAGCATTTACGGAAACCCACGGTGTGAAGCTCGGATTTATGTCTTTCTTCGTCAAAGCCTCAACCATCGCCCTGATGGAGTTCCCGAAAGTAAACTCTCAGATCGACGGGGATAACATTGTGATCCCTGATTTTGTAGACATCAGTATTGCCGTACAAACCGATAAAGGATTGATGGTTCCCGTTCTTAGAAATACAGAAACCATGAGCCTTGCCGATATTGAAAAAGCCATTGTCGGGCTGGCCGAGAAAGCCCGGAAATTCAGACTTTCCATCGGCGAGATGTCTGGGGGTACTTTCAGCATAACCAACGGGGGAATTTTTGGATCCATGCTCTCTACACCCATCCTCAATCCCCCGCAGTCCGGGATCCTGGGCATGCATAATATTGAGGAACGCCCCATAGCCCTTGATGGACAGGTGGTGATCCATCCCATGATGTACATCGCACTCTCCTATGATCACCGCATTGTTGACGGCCGTGATTCGGTAAGCTTCCTGAAGCGGATAAAAGAACTGATCGAAGACCCCCGAAGGATGCTGCTGGATGGGGCAGATGCGGAACGGGCTGTCCTGGGGATCTGAAAACGCGTAATAATACCTCTTTTAAACGATGATTTGCCTTTATAAAAACGCATTTTAAAAAAATCTATAAAATATTAGTTAGATGAAACTAAATATATTACTTTTAACGAAAATTACACGATGTACTATTCGCTGGACAAATTGATGAGTATG
>JAFGEO010000020.1 GCA_016931575.1 Bacteroidales bacterium
TGTATAAAAGCTTCATATTTAATAACTTACAGTATTTTATAGTAAAACACGTTAACTTATTATACTTAATTAAGGACGGCTGCCGTTAAAACAATATTACCAGGAAATATTGCTGCTCAAGAAATCCATAGTGACTCTCCTCTTCTCCGGTATTCTTGCCATGGGGCTTGCACAGGTAAAAAAGCCGCAGAATGATCCCACCTACGATTACAAGTGGCTGCATTTCGGATTCACTGTCGGGCTGAATACTATGGACTTCTCGTTCATGCGGCCCGCCTATCCGATCCTTTTTGCTGATGTCAGCCGCATCACCCCGGGATTCCAGGTCAGTATTGTCTCCGAGCTCCGTCTGGCAGACTATTGGTCACTGCGTTTCCTGCCGGGAATAACTTTCGGCCAGAGGACTGTGTCGTTTTACAGAACCAGCATACCGTATTTCGGACTTATGAGTTACAATGAGCTCGACCGTAAAATGGAGGTCGAATCAAATTATATTGATTTCCCCCTGCTGATCAAATATAAATCCAGCCGGGTGAATAATTACCGGCCTTACCTGATCGGAGGGATGACAGTCAGGTATGACATGGCTTCAAGAAACGATTATGAAGAGGATTCAGAGGTATATATACGGTTAAAAAAACTTGATCTGTGTTATGAGCTTGGCCTCGGCCTTGATAATTATCTGAGGTATTTTAAATTTTCCACCGAGCTCAAGATCTCTGTCGGCCTGAGAGATATGCTTGTGCACCAACCTGTAATAGAGGTAACAGAAAACACAAATTCAGCTATTGTGAATCCATACGTGAATACACTGAACTCTTATGTAAATTCAATAGACAAGCTTCATTCAATTGTTGTTCTGCTGTGCTTTCATTTTGAATAATCAATTACCCCCATCGGATCGGCCGATCGGATGGGCCCATCCGATGGGAAACTTACCGATCGGATGAATTTAAGTTCATCCGATCGGGATAAGGCCGTCTTAGCTCCGAACAAATAATAGCGGCCGCCATGGCCACGTTCAGTGAATCAGGTCTGGCGGGACCGCAGAAAGAAGGTATCATCAGCCGTTTGCCGATGAAGGGATGCAGGGTTGAGGAGATGCCTCTGGATTCATTTCCTAAAATCACAAATCCTTTGTTATGCAGGGGCTGGGTGTAAATACTCTCACCCTCCTGGAAAGTTCCGTAAACCATGAAATCGCCTGTTGTCATAAATCCGGCAAGCAGGCTGGCAAGATCCCGGTAATAGACTTTCACATGCATAAAGGAACCCATGGTAGCCTGTATGGCTTTCGGGTTGCAGATGTCTGCGGAATCCATGGAACAGATGATGGAGCTTATCCCAAACCAGTGAGCGATCCTGACAATGGTACCAAGATTTCCGGGGTCCTGTATCCAGTCGAGTACCAGTGAGATGCTTCCCGATATTTCATCATGGTTCCATTCCGGATGGTTCATATGCAGGAGGGCCAGGGCTTGCTGCGGGGTCTTCAGGAAACTTATACGCTCCATTTCTCCTGCATCTGTAAACTTATAGTTAATGTTCTGCAGGGAATCCTGTGGCAGGTTGCCGAGCCAGGTACGGGAAGCATAAACAGTATGTATGCCGCCCGGGTACGATGCCAGCAACTCCTGAATGATCTTGTTTCCCTCAACAACGAACAGACCATGCTCGCTCCTCGATTTTTTATCGTCAAGTGACCGTATCAGCTTTATTTCTGCTTTATGTAACATTTATATACCCTGACAGGTTGTTAACAGAAGGTCTCACAATAAAAATATAATATTTAGCACGGTTCTTGTATATTTGCCATCAATATACTAATTATTTACCTTCCTTGACATCTCTGGGCGGAAGACATAACAGCGGCATTCACCGGATTGCCCTCTTGCTGCCGGTAGCTGCCGTTTTATTATTTTCATGCAGCAGCACCAAACATGTACCTGATGACCGGTACCTGCTCCAGGGTTACAAACTCAGGCTTGACAACAAGATGATCGATAAAAAAGAGCTCGTAACTTATGTCAAGCCAAAACCAAACAAAAAGATCCTGGGTATGAGGTTTTACCTGGGATTATATAACCTTTCCACGAAAGATAAGGATAACGGATTCTTTAACCGATGGTTCAGAAAAATAGGTGAAGAACCGGTTATTTATGATCAGTTTGATACTGAAAAAAACAACAAGCAGATAAGGCTTTACCTCAGAAACAAAGGTTATTACTATCCTGAAGTAAGTGATTCGGTGAGATTCAGGAAGCAAAAGGCACATGTCGGATTTGACATTACCACAGGTACTCCCTATATCATTAATCATATTTCCTATACTTTTGAAGATTCCACCATCAGGCAGCTGGTACTGGCAGATACGGCCTCTTCATTAATCAGGAGCGGTTCCCTGTTCGATACCGACCTGCTGCAGGAGGAAAGGGCAAGGATTGAGAGCAGGCTCAACCAGAATGGTTATTTTAATTTCAGCAAAGAATATATTTATTACCGTGCTGATAGCCTACGCCTGTCCCGTCAGGTGGATCTTTATATTTTTTTCAGGAATTACATTATCCGGGATCCGGAAGAGAACTATACAGAAGGTCCGCACAGGAAATACCATATTAATAAGGTATCGGTTTACCTGGATTATGACCCTAAGCTGGCCCTGGTAAACATAGATGACTTTGTTACCGGGTTAACAAGTACCAGGTATGACGGTTTTGATTTTCTTTATACCGGGGACCCTAAGACCAACCCGGCCATCGTTGCTCAGTCTATTTTTATTTTTCCGGGAGAGGAATACAATATAAGGAATGTTCAACAGACCTATAAGCACTTAAGCTCACTCCGTATTTTCAAGCTGGTAAATATTGAATTCAGCGAACCGGATTCTTCCTCTCAATACGAAAATGGCACGTATCCCCTGGATTGCAACATCCAGCTGGCCCCACTGACTCTTCAGAATTATACGGTTGAGCTCACCGGTACTAACTCATCGGGAAATTTCGGGGTAGCCGGCAACCTGAACTATCAGCACCGGAATCTTTTCAGGGGAGCGGAAAATTTCAGCTTTGGTATAAAAGGGGCAATTGAAACACTCAAGGAGAGCTATGACAGGGGATATGGCAACATGGTGGAATTCGGGTTTGAATCAAGAATTACCATTCCGAAGTTCCTGCTGCCGTTCAGGCATGAAAGCTTTATCAGGAAATACCGGCCCAAAACCAATTTTTCCATTGCCTATAATTACCAGAGAAGGCCCGATTATACCCGTACCCTCGCGAACACTACTTTTGGATATACATGGCGCGGTAATGTTTTCAATACTCATTTTGTCAATCCCCTGGAGATCAACCTTGTACGTTTGCCACATACCACAGATGATTTCTGGGATTATATAAGGGATACCTATCTGGAGCACAGCTTTGAGGATAAGCTGATACAGGCAGTAAGCTATTCCTTCCTGTTCAATAATCAGGATATCCAGAAGATGACGGATTTTTTCTATTTGCGGTATCATGCAGAATCTTCCGGACTGCTGCTTTCCTACGCAGGTATGATGGGAGGAAATAAAAATCAGAACAACCGTTACCAGCTGCTGGGTACTGAGTTCAGCCAGTATATTAAAAGTGATCTGGATTTCAGGTATTACCGTATCATTGACCAGTTATCAAGCATGGTTTTCAGGGTCTTTGCCGGGGCAGCCTGGCCTTATGGAAATTCCATTGCCATGCCATTTGAAAAGCAATATTTCTCAGGAGGCGCAAACGGATTAAGGGCCTGGCAGGTACGTAACCTGGGGCCCGGTTCATATCTCGAAACAATCCCCAGCTCCTACCCGAACAAGACTGCAGATATCAAGCTGGAAGGTAACTTCGAGTACCGGTTCAAGCTGTTCTGGCTGCTTGAAGGCGCCATTTTTGCCGATGCAGGTAATATCTGGGCCATCAGGCCCGAGGATGACAGGGAGGGTGCACTGTTCCAGTGGGATAAGTTTTACAGGGAGATTGCGGTAGGTACAGGCTTTGGTGCCAGGATGGATTTTACCTATTTTATCTTCCGTCTTGACCTGGGAATCAAGATCAAGGATCCTGCCATGCCCGTTGGTCAGAGGTGGATACCGGGTACGCGGGGTTTCATGAGAGATGATTTTCAACTGAACCTAGCAATAGGTTATCCGTTCTGATCCCTGCAGGGGCAATTCTGTTTATCGCAACTGGATTGACGTGCGAAAAAGAGATTTAGATAAAAAAATTGAAGCTCCCCGCCGAAGGTGAGGAGCTTCAGTTTTTTTATTTAATTATTAATATTCTAAATTTACGAAATTATTTTGCAGATAAATTCCCGATGTTTAACCTTAACAATTCATCAATATGTCAAAAAAGATCCTTGATGCTGTTTCCCCCGGTGTTATTACCGGAGAAGATTTACAGCAGGTATTCAGCATTGCCAAAGCGGAAGGTTTTGCCATCCCTGCGGTTAATGTGGTAGGAACCAATACCGTCAATGCTGTTATTGAGGCAGCTCGTGAAGTTAATTCCCCGGTCATCGTCCAGTTCTCGAACGGCGGTTCGCAGTTCTGGGCAGGAAAAGGCCTGTCGAATGAAGGTGAAAAAGCTACGGTGCTGGGAGGAACCATCGGCGCTATCCATGTACACCATGTTGCCAAACATTACGGGGTACCTGTGATCCTTCATACCGACCATTGCGCAAGGAAGCTGTTACCCTGGATTGACGGCTTGCTTAATGAGGGGGAGAAACATTTCAAACAGTACGGGAAACCGTTGTACAGCTCACATATGATAGACCTGTCCGTGGAACCCATTGCAGAAAATATTGAAACCTGCAAAAAGTACCTTGAAAGGATGAGCAAAATGGGTATGACCCTTGAAATAGAACTCGGTGTCACCGGTGGAGAAGAAGATGGTGTGGACCATTCGGGTGTATCGAGTGCACGGCTGTACACACAACCTGAAGATGTTGCCTATGCCTGGGAAGAACTGGGAAAAGTAAGCACCAATTTTACCATTGCTGCCTCTTTCGGGAATGTTCATGGTGTTTATAGCCCGGGTAATGTCAAGCTGACACCGGTCATCCTGAACAACTCACAGAAATATATCGAAAAGAAACACAGTACCCCGGCCAAGCCTGTCAATTTTGTGTTCCACGGAGGCTCCGGCTCGAGCAGGGATGAGATCAGGGAAGCGATAAGTTACGGCGTCATCAAGATGAATATTGATACCGATACACAATGGGCTTTCTGGGATGGTGTACGCCAGTACGAAAAGAAAAACCATGATTACCTGCAGGGACAGATCGGCAATCCTGAAGGGCCCGACAAACCCAATAAAAAACTATACGATCCCCGTGCCTGGCTGAGAAAAGGTGAAACAGCAATGATCGATCGCCTGAAGGTGGCTTTCGAGGATCTGAACTGTTTAAACAGGAATTAGCACCAGCAGGTTCGTCAGGCAGGGACAGTTTTATCAGTCCGCAGGGATTTATTTCCGCAGCACCCAGACATGCTCCGGAGAATATTTGCCTGCCTTCCACCAATTCTCTGACAGTTGAACATCCGGAAATTCTGATCCGGATGTTCTTCGGCTTCAGAGAGGAATCATTGCAACTAAGAACTTTATGCCCTGAATCTTTTCTTATGCCTCATTAATTATCACTCACTATTCACTTTCTTTTCCGACTCACCCCGTGAAATGCGAAGCAATTTTGCAAGCAAAATTATTTCACGGGGCGAACGACTCACGACTCACGTTTCATTGAATCCGCAAACTGAGTTATTTACATAATACCTGTTGGTTCAATTTTTTATAAACTGAAGTATGATATTCCGGCTCTTGTGTCATTAAGGTATGCAGGATCCTGTCTGAACAGGTGATTTGCATTAAGGCATGCAATAATGATCAGGAGAATAATTGGTGAGTTTTTCACTTTCTCCAGGAGTGAGCGCAGGGCTGTCATGGTGCTGCTGGTGTTTATCATTCTTGTCATACTTGCAAAAAACCTTATACCTTATTTCTTCCGTCCTGAAGCGACAGACTTTTCAGTGTACAGGGAGGAGATTGAACGGTTTGAGGAATCAATTAATCAGGAACACAAAAAAAAACCTGATCATTCCGTCTATCTGAGAGGGGATGTTAATAAAACTGCAGACCCGGAGACGGAGGAATGGAGTATTGCCGGTGGTTACACTGAGGCAGGAACCGGTATGGAAATGGACAGTATGATGAAGGCTGGAGAAAATATTGTCCCGGAGAAAGTGCTTTATGAACAGGTAATGGTAAACCTGAATATCTCAGACAGCCTGGGGCTCAGGAAGATCAGCGGAATAGGTCCTGTCCTTTCCCGGAGAATAGTGAAATACAGGTACCTGCTTGGCGGGTTTATCCGTAAGGAACAACTGATGGAAGTTTACGGGATCAGCAACGACAACTATAGCCAGATTTCCCGGCAGGTATATATTGATACCACGGCAATAAGGTACATCGATTTGAATACCGCCGGCTATGAGACACTGAGCAGACATCCTTACCTGGATGATTACCAGGTACGGGCCATAATAAGTTACAGGGACATAAATGGCAGGTTCGTCCATACCCGTCAGCTTCTGGAAGAGAACCTCCTGCCGGAACAAACCTACAACAGGATAAAGGATTATCTGAAGGCCGACTGATAAGCGCCTGTCCGTTTCAATAATTACCTTTCGGCAGGTCATTAAAAACAGAGCCGAAGGAAGGTATATGGTTTTATTTTTTAGTTTTTTATTGATTTATTTTAATTGAATTCATAAATTTGCGGCTCATTTTGAAATTAAAAAGAGTTTAATATGATAGTTATTCCAGTCAAAGAGGGAGAAAATATCGAACGTGCATTAAAAAAGTTCAAAAGAAAGTTCGAAAAAACCGGTATTATCAAAGAGCTTCGTGACAGACAGTCATTTACCAAACCTTCTATCAAAAAGAGGCAAGTAAAAAAGCATGCCATCTATATACAGAAGATCCAGGAAGAAGAAATTTAACACTAGGCCGGTAATGCTGCCGGCAATCATCTATCCCCTTTCTTGTCTTTCTTTTTTCAATAGATCCTATTATTGATTTCCTTACACAAGATATGAGTAATAAGGAATCATTTCTTGAACATCTGCGGTTTGAAAAGAGGTATTCGGAACATACATTACGCTCCTACGAAACCGATTTGGCGCAGTTCCTTGATTATTGCCGGGAAGCCGGACCGGGACTGACGGAACTTACAGCCGGTTTCAGGCTGATCAGGAGCTGGGTTGTCAGCCTGATAGACAAGGGAGTCAGCCCAAGGACGGTTAACAGAAAGATCACCACGCTGAAGTCATTTTACAAATACCTGATAAAAGAACAGATCATAGAGTCTAACCCTATGGACAAGGTACTGTCGCCGAAACAGAGTAAACGTCTTCCTGCTTTTGTTGAGGAAGACCCCATGAGACTGCTCCTTGATGAATATGAGTTCGGCAGTGATTTCCCGGGTATCAGGAACAGGTTGCTGATCGAGATGTTATATATCACCGGCATGCGTCTGTCGGAACTGATCAATATAAAAGAAGGAGACATTGACTATTTTAACCTCAACATCAGGGTACTCGGAAAAAGGAACAAGGAAAGGCTTATTCCATTCCATCAGGCCTATATGAAAGTATTCAGGGATTATAAAGCGCTGAAGGAAGAAACCTTCCCGGCTGCCGGTCATGATTACTTCTTCGTAACTGACAAGGGTAAGCCTATGTACGCGAAGTTCGTTTACCGGGTGGTTACCAGGTACCTGAGGTTTGTGACGACCATGGAAAAACGCAGTCCGCATGTGTTACGTCATACCTTTGCCACGCATATGCTGAACAGGGGCGCAGACCTGAATGCCATCAAGGAGATCCTGGGCCATGCCAATCTGTCTGCCACACAGGTCTATACTCACAACACCTTTGAAAAGTTAAGAACCATATATAAACAAGCTCATCCCAGAGCATAAAAGCGGAGGATCATCTATGGATATAAAGATTCATTCAATACGATTCAATGCAGACGTTAAACTGCTGAACTTTATCAGGAGCAAGGTGGATAAGCTCGTAGTGTTTTATGACGATATTATCGGGACAGAAGTTTTTTTACGTCTGGATAACTCACAGGATCTTGAGAACAAGGTTGTGGAGATAAAGCTGACCATTCCCGGGAATGAACTGTTTGCAAAACGTCAGACAAAGACGTTTGAAGAATCGACAGATTTGGCTGTAGAAGCCTTACGGAGGCAGATCAGGAAGCACAAAACAAAACTCAAAAAAGCCTGAAAAATAAGCAATCATTTTTTTGTGATATAAATAAAATATTTATACATTTGCGAACCGATTTTCAGGGGTAGGCGAAGTCGGCGTTCCTTGTTATATTGCCGATGTAGCTCAGTAGGTCAGAGCAGCTGATTTGTAATCAGCCGGTCGGGGGTTCGAGTCCCTCCATCGGCTCTGAGCACAGGGGGAGATACCAAAGCGGTCAAATGGGGCAGACTGTAAATCTGCTGGCTGATGCCTTCGTAGGTTCGAATCCTGCTCTCCCCACATTCTGGGGAAAGGCAGTCTGGTTGATGCAGACTATCATGGACAATTACCTGCGGGAATAGCTCAGTTGGCAGAGCACAACCCTTCCAAGGTTGGGGTCGCGAGTTCGAGTCTCGTTTCCCGCTCCAAAAGGCCGATGTAGCTCAGTTGGTAGAGCGCTTCCTTGGTAAGGAAGAGGTCATGGGTTCAATTCCCATCATTGGCTCTTATAATGTAACATCTGTTTTTTTAAAATTTAATATTACAAACATGGCTAAAGCAAAATTTGAAAGGACCAAACCACATGTTAATATCGGGACAATAGGTCATGTGGATCATGGTAAGACTACATTAACTTCTGCAATTACCAGGGTGCTGGCTAAAGAAGGCCTGGCAGACATTATCACTTTTGACCAGATAGATAATGCTCCTGAGGAAAAAGAGAGAGGTATAACCATCAATACTGCCCATGTTGAGTATCAGACAGCAAAACGTCACTATGCCCATGTCGACTGCCCGGGTCACGCTGACTATGTGAAGAATATGGTTACCGGTGCAGCACAGATGGACGGGGCAATTCTGGTTGTCGCAGGTACTGACGGACCAATGCCCCAGACAAGGGAACACATCCTGCTGGCAAGACAGGTTAACGTGCCTAAAATTGTGGTCTACCTGAATAAGGTCGATATGGTCGATGATCCGGAACTGCTCGAAATCGTCGAGATGGAGATCAGGGAACTGCTGGATTTCTATGAGTTCGATGGAGATAAAACTCCTGTGATCCATGGATCAGCCCTGGGTGCAATGAATGGTGAACCCAAATGGGAAGCAACCATAAAACAACTCATGGATGCCGTCGATGAATACATACCTGTTCCTCCCCGTGACATCGAAAAACCTTTTCTCATGCCCGTTGAGGATATTTTCTCAATCACAGGACGGGGAACTGTTGCAACAGGAAGGATAGAGACAGGTGTGATACTGACAGGAAATGAAGTCAATATCATCGGCCTGGGTGCCACCAGCAAAAAAACCGTTGTTACCGGTGTGGAAATGTTCCGCAAAATCCTCGACAGGGGAGAAGCTGGCGATAACGTAGGTTTGTTACTCAGAGGGATTGACAAGAAAGAAGTAAAAAGGGGTATGGTTATTGCAGCTCCCGGCTCAATCACCCCTCATACCAAGTTCAAAGCAGGGGTTTATATACTGAAAAAAGAAGAAGGTGGACGTCATACTCCTTTCCATAACAAGTACCGGCCGCAATTTTACGTGAGAACACTTGACGTTACCGGTGAAATAGACCTGCCGGAAGGAACCGAAATGGTTATGCCCGGAGATAACGTTACCATCACAGTTACCCTTATTTATCCGGTTGCCCTGAACGAGGGACTTCGTTTTGCGATCCGCGAAGGTGGCAGAACAGTAGGTGCCGGACAGATTATAGAGATTATTGAATAATCTGATTTTTCAATCCATTACGTGTCCGGATGGTATTAACTGTCCGGACTCTAACTTTTTTCCTTGCAAAAATTTGAATACGGGTGTAGCTCAATTGGTAGAGCACTGGTCTCCAAAACCAACGGTTGGAAGTTCGAGTCTTTCCACCCGTGCGAAAATATTGACCTTATTTTAGCACATGATGTAATATGCTGATGATTAGCCGTTAAATATGAATATTTTCAATGAAAGTTAAAGCATATATAAAAGAATCCTGGAATGAGCTGATTCATAAAGTGTCCTGGCCAACCTGGGCAGAGTTACAAAATAGCGCACTCGTAGTAATGATAGCTTCCATAATTATTGCATTGATCGTTTTTGTGATGGACATTAGCTTCCGGAATCTCATGGAGTTTGTTTACAGCATCTTTTATTAACAGGGGAAATGACTGAGATCGAAAAAAAATGGTATGTCCTTCGCGCTATCGGAGGTAAGGAGAAAAAGGTTAAGCAATTGATAGAAAGTGAGATAGCAAGGCTTAACCTCGGTGACTATGTGTCACAGGTTCTTATACCCACCGAAAAGGTATACCAGATAAGACAGGGGAAAAAGATTAGTAAAGAAAGGAATTTTTTCCCCGGCTATGTGCTGATTGAAGCTTCCCTGGTAGGAGAGGTGCCGCATATCCTGAGAAATCTGACCAATGTTATTGGTTTTCTCGGATCAAAAGGGGATGAAAACCCTACCCCTTTGCGGCTTAGTGAGGTTAACCGGATCCTCGGAAAGGTTGATGAGCTGTCAGCCAGCGACGAGGAACTTAATGTGCCTTTTTTTGTTGGTGAAACGGTCAAGGTTATCGACGGCCCGTTTAACAGTTTTACCGGGGTTATCGAAGAAGTGAATGATGAAAAGAAGAAACTGAAAGTTATGGTGAAAATCTTCGGAAGGAAAACCCCGCTTGAACTTAGCTTTATGCAGGTCGAGAAAGAAGGATAACCAGATTTTTATTAACGGGTATCATATTGACTGAGAACCTGGCGAAATTCTCAATCACTATAACCCTTAAACGGTAAATAACGATGGCAAAAGAAGTTGCAGGATTAATTAAACTACAGATCAGGGGCGGAGCTGCCAATCCTTCACCACCGGTAGGCCCGGCTTTAGGCGCCAAAGGAGTGAATATAATGGAGTTTTGTAAACAGTTCAATGCCAAAACCCAGGATAAAGCAGGGAAAATACTTCCTGTCATTATCACTGTATATTCAGATAAATCATTTGAATTTATCGTTAAAACCCCTCCTGTCACCGTGCAGCTGCTCGAAGCATCCAAAACGAAAAAAGGCTCTGCGGAACCAAACCGTGATAAGGTGGCTTCAGTTACATGGGACCAGGTGAAAACAATAGCAGAGGAAAAAATGCCTGACCTGAATGCGTTCACCCTGAAATCTGCCATGCTCATGGTGGCAGGAACAGCCCGGAGTATGGGTATTACCGTTAAAGGCGATTTCCCATCAAACCTATAATTGTATGAGAGATGGTTAAACTTACTAAAAAGAGAAAAGAAGCTCTTGATAAAATTGATCCGGCAAAACCTTACAGACTGAATGAGGCAGCCGGATTACTTAAGGAGATAACAAAAACCCGGTTTGATTCATCTATTGACATAGATGTCCGGCTGGGTGTTGATCCAAGGAAAGCCAACCAGATGGTGAGAGGTGTAGTAACCCTGCCTCATGGAACAGGAAAGGAAACCAGGGTGCTCGCATTGTGTACCCCGGATAAAGAAGCTGAAGCTAAAGCAGCCGGTGCTGATTTTGTCGGACTGGATGAATACATTGAAAAAATTCAGCAGGGCTGGACTGATGTTGATGTCATCATTACCATGCCCCCTGTTATGGGACAGGTTGGTAAACTGGGCCGTATTCTTGGCCCCAGGGGATTGATGCCAAACCCGAAAAGCGGTACGGTTACTATGGATATTGGTAAGGCAGTCCAGGAGGTGAAAAGAGGAAAAATAGACTTCAAGGTCGATAAGTCCGGAATCATTCACAGCAGGATCGGTAAAGCATCCTTCAATGCCGAACAAATCGCTGAGAATGCCCGCGAATTTATCAATATGATCATTAAACTGAAGCCGACGTCATCTAAAGGCACCTATCTCAAAAGTATCTATCTCTCAAGTACCATGAGTCCCAGTATCAAAATTGATACAAAGACCCTTGAAGAGTGACATGTTTCTAAACTCCTGAAGATAGACGAAAGAATATGAGAAAAGAAGAAAAAAATCAGGTAATTGACAAACTCACGGAACAGATCAACAGTTTTAATCATTTCTACCTGGCCGACATATCTCAGCTGAATGCAACACAAACCTCAGACCTGAGAAGGAAATGTTTCGAACAGGATATTGAACTGGTGGTGGTGAAAAACACACTGTTGAAAAAAGCCCTGGAAAAATCCAAAGGTTCATTCGATGAATTGTATGAATCTTTGAAAAATTCCACCTCGGTTATGTTTTGCAATACGGGAAATATCCCTGCAAAACTGATCAAGGAATTCAGGAAAGATCTCGATAGACCGGTCCTGAAAGCAGCCTACGTGCAGGAATCTGTATACCTGGGAGATGATCAGCTTGATATACTGCTGAAACTGAAATCCAAAAATGAACTGATAGGAGATGTCCTGATGCTCCTGCAGTCCCCAATGAAGAATTTACTTTCAGCATTGCAGTCAGGCGGTCACGGAATAACCAGTGTATTGAAAACACTGGCCGAAAAAGAATAAACAGTAGTATTAATTTTAATAAATTCAAAATGGCAGACATTAATGCAATCGCGGACCAGTTAGTACAACTGACCGTGAAAGAAGTAAACGAACTTCTGAATGTACTCAAAGAAAAACATGGAATAGAACCGGCCGCTGCAGCAGTTGCAGTAGCAGGACCGGCAACTGCAGGCGCAGCAGGCGCTCCAGCAGAAAAAGCAACTTTCGATGTGATACTTAAAGCACCCGGTGGAGCAAAACTCCAGATTGTTAAACTCGTGAAGGAATTGACCGGACTCGGACTGAAAGAAGCCAAAGGCGTGGTCGATTCGGCACCAGCACCTATTAAACAAGGAATAAGCAAGGACGAAGCAGAAACAATTAAAACCCAATTAGAGGAAGCCGGAGCAGAAGTTGAACTTAAGTAACATACAATCATCCTACTCATGAACAGGGTTTGGAATCCCCCGAAAGGATTCCAGACCTTTTGTTATATTTATTTATCTATATATATACAGTTTAAAATTAAACTTCTATGCCCCTAAAAGAATCTGCCGAAAGAATCAGTTTTCAGTCAGGGAAAAGCAAGATGGAATATCCTGATTTTCTCGAAGTTCAGTTAAAATCTTTTCAAGAATTCTTTCAACTGGGAACTACTCCTGAAAACAGGAAAAAGGAAGGTCTGTATAACGTTTTCACAGAGAATTTTCCTATTTCAGATACCAGGAACAATTTCGTGCTCGAGTTTCTGGATTACACCATTGATCCGCCAAGATATACGATTGAAGAATGTATTGAACGCGGGCTGACTTACAGTGTTCCTTTAAAAGCAAAGCTGAAACTGTATTGCACCGATCCTGAACATGAGGATTTCGATACGGTCATTCAGGACGTGTACCTTGGTACAGTACCCTATATGACGGAGAGAGGCCTTTTTGTCATCAACGGTGCCGAACGTGTTGTTGTATCACAGCTGCACCGGTCACCCGGTGTGTTTTTCGGGCAAAGCCTGCATGCCAATGGTACCAAACTCTATTCTGCCAGGATCATTCCTTTCAAAGGTTCTTGGATCGAGTTTGCCACCGACATCAATAATGTGATGTATGCTTATATCGACAGGAAAAAGAAACTTCCAGTTACAACACTGCTGCGGGCAATCGGGTATGAGGGAGACAAGGAGATCCTTGAGATTTTTGACCTTGCAGATGAGCTGAAGGTATCCAGGACTAGCCTGAAAAAGGTTGTAGGCAGAAAACTGGCCGCCAGGGTGCTTAAATCCTGGATCGAGGATTTTGTTGATGAAGATACCGGCGAAGTGGTTTCTATCGAAAGGAACGAAGTTATCATTGACAGGGAAACAGTACTGGAATCCGAACATATCGATATGATCATAGAATCAGGGGCTAAGGAAATACTGCTGCATAAGGAATCACATCTTGTCTCGGATTTTTCTATCATCTACAATACTCTTCATAAAGACCCCTGTAACTCTGAAGAAGAGGCAGTGATGCACATTTACCGTCAGCTGAGAAACTCAGAACCACCCGATGAAGCAACTGCACGGGATGTAATAGACAAGCTGTTCTTTTCTGACAAGCGGTATGACCTTGGAGAAGTCGGACGCTACAGGATCAATAAAAAACTGAACCTGGAGACCGATATGAACACCCGCGTTCTGACCAGATCCGATATCATTGCAATTATAAAATACCTGATCGAACTGATCAATTCAAAGACCGATGTTGATGATATTGACCATCTGAGCAACCGCCGTGTACGCACGGTAGGGGAGCAGTTATCGAACCAGTTCAGCATTGGCCTGGCAAGAATGGCCAGGACCATACGAGAAAGAATGAATGTGCGTGATAATGAGGTTTTTACACCAATAGAGCTTATTAACTCCAAAACATTGTCCTCGGTAATCAATTCATTCTTTGGCACCAACCAGTTGTCACAGTTCATGGATCAGACCAATCCACTGGCTGAAATGACCCATAAACGGAGGATGTCGGCTCTCGGTCCCGGAGGATTGTCCCGGGAAAGAGCAGGCTTTGAAGTAAGGGATGTGCATTATACCCATTACGGGAGGCTGTGTCCCATTGAGACCCCGGAAGGTCCGAATATAGGGCTTATTTCTTCTCTGTGCGTATATGCCAAGATCAATAACCTGGGATTCATTGAGACACCTTACAGGAAAGTGGTCAACAGTACCGTTGATTTTACGAACGAAGGAGTGGAATACCTGAGTGCAGAAGAAGAAGAATCCAGGATCATCGCCCAGGCTAATGCACCGATTGATCAGTCAGGAGTCTTCCTGAACCCGAAAATCAAGGCCCGATATGATGGCGATTTCCCCCTGGCAGAAGCTGAAACGGTTGAGCTGATGGACGTTGCCCCCAACCAGATCGCATCCATTGCTGCATCACTGATCCCGTTCCTTGAGCATGATGATGCCAACCGGGCACTTATGGGATCGAACATGATGCGCCAGGCAGTACCCCTGGTAAGCCCTGAATCTCCCATCGTGGGAACAGGTATTGAGGATATTGTCGCACGCGACTCACGACTGCTTGTCGTGGCGGAAGGCGACGGAGTAGTTGAATTTGTTGATGCCAACGAGATCGTTATCAGGTACTCACGAAACGAATACGAAAAATTCATCAGCTTTGATGACGATGTGCGCAGGTACAAACTGCCCAAATTCAGGAAAACCAATCAGAATACATGTATCAACCTCCAACCCATCGTAACAAAGGGTGAGAAAGTGAAAAAGGGACAGATCCTTTCTGAAGGATACGGGACCAAGAGTGGTGAGCTTGCCCTGGGGCGCAACCTGATGGTAGTATTCATGCCCTGGAAAGGATATAATTTTGAGGACGCGATTGTCATTTCTGAAAACGTCGTCAAGGACGATCTCTTCACATCAATACATATCGATGAATATATGATGGAAGTGCGGGATACCAAGAGGGGACTTGAAGAACTCACTTCTGATATCCCGAATGTCAGCGAGGAAGCCACAAGAAACCTCGATGAAAACGGACTTATACGCATCGGAGCGCATGTCAACCCCGGTGATATACTGATCGGAAAAATCACCCCCAAGGGTGAATCGGATCCTTCCCCTGAGGAAAAACTCCTCAGAGCAATCTTCGGTGATAAAGCCGGTGATGTTAAGGATGCGTCACTTAAAGCACCCCCCTCACTCGAAGGAGTTATCATCGACAAAAAATTGTTTTCCCGTTCAATCAAGGACAGGAAAGTTAAAACTACTTCCAAACCTATTCTTGACAAAATCGAGGAAGAGTTTAAAGGTAATGAGGACGAACTGAAAAACAAACTGGTCGATAAACTGTTTATCCTGGTAAATGGTAAAATCTCCCAGGGAGTGAGGAATTACCTGAATGAGGATGTGGTAGATAAAGGTGTGAAATTCACTCAGAAACTGCTGCAGGAGATAGATTACCTTAATGTCAATCCGAACAAGTGGACGACAGACAAAAAGAAAAATGATACCATCAAGAGCCTGCTTCATAATTATACCAATAAGTACAAGGAGATTGAAGGGACTTACAAGCGCAAAAAATACAACGTGACCATAGGTGATGAGCTGCCAACTGGCATCGTACGCCTTGCCAAGGTATATGTAGCCATGAAGAGGAAGATAAAAGTAGGGGATAAGATGGCCGGGCGGCATGGTAACAAGGGTATTGTCGCCAAGATTGTCAGGCAGGAAGATATGCCTTTCCTGGAAGATGGCACTCCCGTTGATATTGTACTGAATCCGCTTGGTGTACCTTCCAGGATGAACCTGGGGCAGATATATGAGACGATACTGGGCTGGGCAGGGAAAGAACTCGGTGTCAAATTTTCATCCCCTATATTCGAGGGAGCCAGCATTGACCAGATAAATGAATACACAGCAAAAGCAGGTATTCCAAAATATGGCAAGACATATCTCTATGACGGAGGTACCGGCGAACGCTTTGACCAGCCTGCCACCGTGGGGATAATATACATGCTCAAGCTGGGTCATATGGTTGATGATAAGATGCACGCAAGGTCAATAGGCCCCTATTCCCTCATTACCCAGCAACCCCTTGGCGGTAAAGCCCAGTTTGGAGGACAGCGTTTTGGTGAGATGGAGGTATGGGCTATCGAAGCATTTGGTGCAGCCAATATCCTCCAGGAATTGTTAACGGTCAAGTCAGATGATGTCATAGGAAGAGCCAAAGCCTATGAAGCCATCGTCAAGGGTGAGAATATGCCCAACCCGGGTATCCCCGAATCACTGAACGTTCTGTTGCATGAGTTGCGGGGCCTGGGACTGAGTATTAACCTTGTCTGATCAGTTCATGATCAGTAATTTTTTTCAGCTAGTTAAAACATATTATTTATCATATGACCTTAAGAAGAGATACGAAAGTAAAAAGTGATTTCGCCAAGGTAACTATCGGACTGGCTTCGCCGGAGGAAATTCTCGAAAAATCCAGCGGAGAAGTCCTGAAGCCCGAAACGATCAATTATCGTACCTACAAACCGGAACGCGACGGATTATTCTGTGAAAGGATCTTCGGCCCGGTAAAAGATTATGAATGCCATTGCGGGAAGTACAAAAGGATCAGATATAAGGGAATAATCTGTGACCGTTGCGGTGTTGAGGTTACCGAGAAGAAAGTCAGGAGGGAACGGATGGGACATATTTCGCTGGTGGTTCCCGTGGCACACATATGGTACTTCCGGTCGCTGCCAAACAAGATCGGTTACCTCCTGGGGTTGCCGTCCAAAAAGCTTGACTCGATCATTTATTATGAGAGGTACGTGGTGATTAATCCGGGTGTAAAGAAAAATGACGGCGTCAACTATCTTGATTTTCTGACAGAGGAAGAATATCTGGACATCATTGAAAGCCTCCCGAAGGAGAACCAATATCTGGATGATGATCATCCCGACAAGTTCATTGCCGATATGGGTGGTGATGCCCTCTACATGTTGCTGTCAAGGCTTGATCTCGATGAACTGTCCTATTCATTAAGGCACAAAGCCGGTACGGAAACTTCCCAGCAAAGGAAAAATGAAGCTCTTAAGCGCCTGCAGGTGGTGGAAGCCTTCCGTGCATCAAAGGGTGTGAACAAGCCTGAATGGATGATCATCAAAGTGGTACCTGTCGTGCCTCCTGAATTAAGGCCCCTTGTTCCCCTTGATGGTGGACGGTTTGCCACATCTGACCTCAATGATCTTTACAGGCGTGTCATCATCAGGAACAACAGGTTAAAAAGACTGATTGAGATCAAAGCTCCTGAAGTGATCCTCCGCAATGAGAAAAGGATGTTGCAGGAAGCGGTCGATTCATTGTTCGATAATTCAAGAAAAGCCAATGCAGTCAAAACCGAAGCAAACAGGCCTCTGAAGTCACTCAGTGACAGCCTTAAGGGAAAACAGGGCCGTTTCCGTCAGAACCTGCTGGGAAAAAGGGTTGACTATTCCGCCCGTTCGGTTATTGTGGTAGGTCCGGAGTTGAAATTACATGAATGTGGACTGCCTAAGGAAATGGCTGCAGAATTGTATAAACCATTTATCATCAGGAAACTTATTGAAAGAGGTATTGTTAAGACCGTCAAGTCTGCTAAAAAAATTGTTGACAGGAAAGACCCGGTGGTCTGGGATATACTTGAGAATGTGCTGAAAGGGCACCCGGTGTTGTTAAACAGGGCTCCGACACTGCACCGACTGGGTATCCAGGCATTTCAGCCCAAGCTGATAGAGGGTAAAGCGATCCAGCTGCACCCTCTTGTCTGCACCGCTTTCAACGCAGACTTTGACGGTGACCAGATGGCTGTGCATCTTCCCCTGGGAAATGCAGCCGTCATTGAAGCACAGATACTTATGCTGGCTTCCCATAACATCCTGAATCCAGCCAATGGCGCACCTATCAGTGTACCCTCACAGGACATGGTGCTGGGTTTGTATTATATTACCAAGGCCAGGAAGAGTACACCTGAACACCCGGTCAAGGGAGAAGGATTAAGGTTCTACTCCCCCGAGGAAGTCCATATTGCCTATAACGAGAAAAAAGTTGACCTGCATGCCATCATCAAGGTCAGGATACCTTTCCGGGAAAATGACAAGGTGACTTACAAAATGATCGAGACAACGGTGGGAAGGGTCATATTCAATGAATGTGTCCATGAAAACGTTGGATTTATCAACGAGCTGCTGACTAAGAAGTCGCTTCGTGATATCATTGGAACCGTTCTGAAACAGACCGGTACCGCCGTGACAGCGAAATTCCTTGATGACATCAAGGACATGGGTTATGAAATGGCATTCCGTGGAGGGCTGTCGTTTAACCTTGACGATGTGATCGTCCCCACAGAAAAGATGGAACTGGTGGATGAAGGCTACCAGCAGGTGGATGAGGTAGTGGCCAACTACAATATGGGATTCATTACCAACAACGAACGGTACAACCAGATCATTGATATCTGGACCCATACGAATGCCAGGCTGACCCAGACCCTGCTCAAACAGTTGGGCTCTGACAAGCAGGGATTCAACCCGGTCTACATGATGCTCGATTCAGGCGCCAGGGGATCAAAGGAACAGATACGCCAGCTGTCAGGTATGAGGGGCCTCATGGCAAAGCCTCAGAAATCAGGGTCTACCGGTTCTGAGATCATCGAGAATCCTATCCTTTCCAACTTCAAGGAGGGACTGTCAGTACTTGAATATTTTATATCCACCCACGGTGCACGTAAAGGCCTGGCAGACACGGCTCTGAAAACTGCAGATGCCGGATATCTCACCAGGAGGCTGGTTGATGTGTCGCAGGATGTTATCATTTCAGAATCAGACTGTGGCACCTTGCGGGGTATACTGGCAACAGCTATCAAGAACAATGAGGAAATGGTTGAGACATTGTTCGAAAGGATCCTTGGACGTACAACGGTTCATGATATCTACCATCCTCTGACCGGGGAAATAATCGTTGAAGCCGGGGATGAGATCACAGAAGAGATTGCCCGGGCGATAGAAGAATCTCCCATCGAACAGGTGGAGATCCGTTCAGTCCTGACCTGTGAAGCCAATAAAGGCGTTTGTGCCAAATGTTATGGCAGGAACCTGGCTACAGGCAAAATGGTACAAATAGGTGAAGCCGTGGGTGTTATTGCTGCACAATCCATTGGTGAACCGGGAACACAGTTGACACTGCGTACATTCCACGTCGGAGGAACAGCCTCCAACATTACTTCTGAATCAAGTGTCATATCAAAATATGAAGGCATACTGCAGATCGATGAACTGCGGACAGTTGAAAAAACTGATGATGCAGGGAGCAAGGTGGACATCGTTATCGGCCGCCTGGCAGAGATGAGAATACTGGATAAGAAGACCAACATTCCCCTTACCACACACACCATTCCTTATGGATCAAGACTCTATTTCAAGGATGGGGCTGAAGTGACCAAAGGTTCACTGATCTGTGAATGGGATCCCTATAATGCCGTTATTATTTCAGAAACGAAGGGTAAAGTACAGTTCGATAGTGTGATAGAAGGGATAACCTTCCGCGAAGAGTCTGACGAACAAACAGGATTCAGGGAAAAAGTGATCATTGAGACCAGGGACAAAACAAAAAACCCGGGCATTAGGATCGTCTCCGGCGGGAAGGAAGAAATAGTCAAGTCCTATAACCTGCCGGTGAGCGCACATATTATGTTCGTTGAAGGCGATACCGTTCAGAAAGGAGAGATTCTCGTGAAGATACCCAGGGCTGTTGGTAAATCGGGAGATATTACCGGTGGATTGCCAAGGGTGACCGAACTGTTCGAAGCCAGGAACCCATCTAACCCGGCAATCGTTTCTGAGATCGACGGTGAGGTGGAATTTGGTAAGATAAAAAGAGGAAACAGGGAGATTATCGTTACCTCCAAAGCCGGGGAAATAAAGAAATACCTTGTGCCACTGTCCAAACAGATACTTGTTCAGCAGAACGATTATGTCAAGGCCGGAACACCCCTGTCAGACGGAGCCATTACACCTTCTGACATACTGGCTATTAAAGGACCAACAAAGGTTCAGGAGTATATAGTTAATGAGGTGCAGGAAGTGTACAGGATGCAGGGAGTGAAGATCAACGATAAACATTTCGAGGTTATCGTCAGGCAAATGATGAGGAAAGTGGAGATTGAGGATCCGGGTGATACAAAATTCCTGGAAAAACAAGTGGTGGATAAATGGGAATTCATGGATGAGAACGACTGGATTTTCGCCAAGAAGGTGGTGGTTGATCCGGGTGATTCCCAGTCATTGAAAGCCGGGCAGATAATCACTGCAAGAAAACTGCGTGACGACAATTCCTTACTCAAAAGGAAAGACATGAAACAGGTTGAAGCACGTGATGCCGTTCCGGCAACCTCCAGGCAGATACTCCAGGGGATCACCAAGGCTGCTCTGCAGACTCAAAGCTTTATCTCTGCCGCATCATTCCAGGAAACGACCAAGGTGCTGAATGAAGCTGCGATCTATGGTAAAATTGATACCCTTGAAGGTCTGAAGGAAAATGTTATTGTGGGCCATCTGATACCTGCCGGCACAGGTGTACGCGATTACGACCGGCTGGTAGTCGGCTCACGGGAAGAATATGAGAGCCTGATGGCTGCCCAACCCCGTGAGGATAAACAAATGGTTGAAGATCAGCAACAATAAAACAGGACACAGATGTCAGAAGAAGAAAAGAAAAAAAATCAGATCAATATTGAGCTTAAGGAAGATATTGCTCAGGGAATTTACTCCAATCTTGCTGTCATCACACATTCAAGCTCAGAATTCGTCATTGACTTTGTCAGGATCATGCCGGGCATACCCAAAGCTGATGTCAAATCACGCATCATCCTTACACCCGAACATGCAAAAAGGCTGTTGTTCGCATTACAGGACAATATTGCCAAATTTGAAGCCACTCATGGTGACATAAAGCATGTGGAACCAGGTACACCGATACCTCTTAATTTCGGCGGACCTATAGCACAGGCCTGATGATATACAGGTTGTAAGGCTATCTTATGAGATAATCCGTATTTTTTTTGTTATATATTTGTCTGATTCAACAGCAATTAATTGTATCGTTTCATGAGAATCCTTGTTTGCCTGAGCAGTGTACCCGATACTACTACCAAAATCCGGTTTAAGGACCAGAACACTGCCTTTGATCCCACCGGTGTTCAATGGATCATCAATCCCTGGGATGAGCTCGCTCTCACCCGTGCCCTTGAGCTAAAGGAGAACCCTGCTGCCGGGGTGGAAAAGATCACGGTGGCGACAGTAGGTACAGCAGATACTGAACCGGTGATCAGGAAAGCCCTGGCCATAGGAGCTGATGATGCCTTCAGGGTGGACACCCTTCCCAGAGATGCTTATTACGTAGCTATGCAGCTTGCCTCAGTATTGAAAAAAGAACCTTCTGATATCATCCTTGCAGGGATCGAATCAAGTGACCATAACGGTTCATCCGTCGGAGGCATGCTGTCTGAGATACTGGGTATCCCTTCCGTGTCTGCTGTCTCCGGTCTTACAATTGACAACGGGAATGTCATCCTTAACCGGGAAATCGACGGAGGCAGGGAAATCATTGGCATAAAGTCACCATTTGTGGCAATAGTGCAGAAAGGTATTGCAAAAGAACCCCGGATAGCAGCTATGCGTGGTATTATGTTGGCACGTACAAAACCTTTAAAGGTATTTCCTCCGGTTGAAGCAGAACCTCTGACGGAAACACTTGAGTATCAGCTTCCTTTGGCAAAGAAAGCCTGCACGATGGTCGATCCGGCCAGCATAGGTGAACTGGTGAAACTGTTACAGAACGAGGCAAAAGTCCTTTGATTCATGATATTGCTCAAATGAGGCGCCACAAAAGCAGGTTTTTAGGCTGAAGGCTTTTAGACTGTTAGACTTTCAGGGTTTTTCTTAAAACCTCTGATATTGATCAA
>JAFGEO010000021.1 GCA_016931575.1 Bacteroidales bacterium
GCTCCGGTTTTTCCAATGAACCTGGTTGAGCAGGAATACAGTACAGAACGCTGGATCGACATTCCGGAAGGTATTCTTGAATTGCTCACACGCTGGAGGCCTTCTCCGCTTCACCGGGCATACGAACTTGAGGAAGCGCTGGGTACCCCGGCAAGGATTTACTATAAGAATGAAAGTCTTTCGCCTGCAGGAAGCCACAAGCCAAATACAGCGGTTGCCCAGGCATGGTATAATAAAGAATTTGGTATCGAGCGCCTGACTACCGAAACAGGGGCAGGACAATGGGGAAGTGCACTTTCTTTTGCCTGCTCACTCGTTGGATTGGAGTGTAAAGTGTTCATGGTTCGGATCAGTTTCGATCAGAAACCTTTCAGGAAGATGATGATGGAAACCTGGGGTGGCAATTGTGTTGCCAGTCCGAGCACAGAAACCAAAGCCGGAAGGGATATCCTTGAAAAAAATCCCGACACTCCGGGAAGTCTCGGAATGGCTATTAGCGAGGCTATTGAACAAGCTGTGGCAGATCCTACCGGAAAGACCCGCTATTCCCTCGGAAGTGTAACCAATTTTGTTTGCCTTCACCAAACGATCATTGGTCTCGAGACGAAGAAACAACTCGAAAAAGCCGGTGAAAAGAAAGTCGACGTGGTGATTGGATGTGCCGGTGGCGGAAGTAACTTCGCCGGTTTGTCTTTTCCCTTTGTTTATGATAAGATTAATGGTGCCGATATTGAGATCATTCCCGTAGAACCTGCTTCCTGCCCGACAATCACCCGCGGGCCCTATGCTTACGATAACGGAGATTCGGCTGAATTGGTTCCGCTGGTTGCCATGCATACCCTGGGCCATAAATTTGTACCCCCTCCAATTCATGCAGGCGGACTGCGCTACCATGGAATGTCTCCGTTGGTAAGCGGTGCTGTTGAGGCCGGATTGATGAAGCCCCTGGCCCTGCATCAGCTGGAATGCTACGAGGCTGGTATTTTATTCGCCAAGACGGAGGGAATCATCCCTGCACCTGAAACAACTCACGCTATCGCTGCTACTATCAGGGAAGCCAAGAAAGCCAAGGAAGAAGGTAAGGAGAAAGTGATTGTATTCAACTTCAGTGGTCATGGGCTCATGGACCTCGTCGGATACGAGAAATACCTTACCGGACAACTTTCGGATTACGAATTACCCGAAGAAATCATCAGGGAGAACCTGAAAGTGATCGAGAATTACCCAAAACCCTAACCGGTTACTATAAATAAAAAAGGCTGATCACTCGATCAGCCTTTTTTTATGGGGTAGGTTGATGGTGGAAGGAAGATCGTCGCGGAAGGAAGCGTCGTTGGGGTGTCATTAGTAGTCAAGGATGCTCATTAAAAGGCATTGGGAACTCCTGATCCAATACGGTTATGATTGATGAGAGTGATACTTTTATCGGAGAATACCTGAAATTGGATAGAGCGATTACGGAGTTCTTTTTCACCCCTGAGCCGGAAATTCACCCCTGCAGGGGCATTTTTACCCCTGATGCGGGAGCCAGGTATAGCCGGCTGCAGCGAAGGAGCACCGCTGCAGCCCTGACTGCCGTTAGCTAGCTTCAGCAGTGGAGTAGGCTTGCCGACGGCGATGCAGTTCATCAATAAAGAGTAATAGAGTAACTGAGTAATTGATTAAATGACGATACTAACTCAACCTGACTGCCATAGAAATATGCTTAAGGACAATGCGGAACTGACTAATTTTCAGCATCCTCAATAAACCATCAACCCATCAAAATCGAGTAGTCGATTAGCTGAGTAGTCGATCCTGCTACCTTATCAGATGAGTCACAAGACACCAGGTGGCCCTTGAATCCTGGCTGTTGAGAACACTGAGTACACCAATAAACCTATCAACCCATCAATCAGCCCAACACTAACAACCTGACTCCCTGCCAAAAACAGAAAGGGCGGTCCCGAATGGAACCACCCCCTCATCATCAGACAGTATAGGGATTCGTGCAAAAACTAGTTATAAGCGCCTTCTCCGTGTTCGTATACATCAAGACCTTCTTCTTCGATTCGCTTGGACACGCGCAGTCCGTTTGTCTTCTTAAGGATCGCGAAGAGAATGAAACCTGTTGTTAATGCCCATGCAGCAACCGAAACGACTCCTACAGACTGGATTCCCAGCTGCTTCAGTCCGTGTCCGTATGCAAGACCGTAGTTGGTCGAGAAAACTCCAACGAGCAGGGTACCCAGGGCCCCACAAACACCATGTACAGAGATGGCTCCGACAGGATCGTCAATTTTCAGCTTCTGATCAATGAATTCAACAGCGAACACGAGAACAAGTCCTGCAATGGCTCCGATAGCAATGGCACCGATAGGATCTACTTCAGCACATCCGGCAGTGATTGCAACAAGACCTGCGAGCGCACCGTTGAGAGACAGTGACAGAGTGGGTCTCTTGTACCTTGCCCATGCAGTTAACATGGCAACCACAGCACCTGCAGCAGCAGCCAGGTTGGTAGTCAGGGCAACTTTTGCAATGGCTGAGATGTTGTCACCGCCGGCAGCAGCTAGCTGAGAACCAGGGTTGAAACCGAACCATCCAAACCACAGGATGAATACACCCAGTGCACCGAGGGTCAGGTTGTGACCGGGTATCGCCTTTGCTTTACCTTTAACATATTTTCCAATACGGGGCCCGAGCATCACAGCACCGGCGAGACCAACCCATGCACCAACAGAGTGTACTAAAGTAGAACCGGCGAAATCTATGAAACCTAATTCAGACAGCCATCCGCCACCCCATAGCCAGTGACCTGAAACCGGATAGATAACTAAGGTAATAACCAGACTAAATACGAGGTATGCATTGAATTTTGTGCGTTCGGCCATTGCTCCGGACACGATTGTTGCAGCAGTTGCAGCAAACACCGTCTGGAACATAATGTCAGAGAAATCGGAATATCCGGCTCCAAAGCTGTCCTGCGCAGGGCTGAAGGCAAAAGATGTACCCGGATTTCCAAAGAAACCGCCAATGCTATCTCCATACATAATGGAGTATCCAACCAACCAGTAAGCCAGCGATCCGAGTGAGAAGTCCATTAAGTTCTTCATCAGGATGTTCGCAGTGTTTTTTGAGCGGGTGAAACCTGCTTCAACCATAGCAAAACCTGGCTGCATAAACATAACAAGGAAAGTGGTTACCAAAAGCCAGACGTTGTTCAAACCGGTAACGTTTTCAGCCACTATTCCTTTTGCTACAATTAAAGAGTCAGTCTGTGCCTGTATCGCCGCGCCAAGAGAATCGCTAACGTTTACCAGCTCCATATATAATGTACTATCTTGTATCATGATGTTTTCTTTTTAATTAACTATGAATGATTATTCTTCTTTCAGATACAGTGCTTCCCCACCTTTATCACCGGTTCTGATACGGATAGCATCTTCAACATCTGAGATAAAGATTTTACCGTCGCCTATTGCACCTGTTTTTGCAGAACTTAAAATTGCATTTACCGCTGGTTCCAGGTACTGATCCCTCATGTAGAAGGAGAGCATGACACGTTCGATCGAACTTGTATCGTATTTAATTCCACGGTAAATTCTGGATTCTGTTGCTTTACCAACTCCTCTTACATCCCAGCAGGAGAAGAATTCGATACCGGCCTCATGTAGGGCCTCTTTCACTTCGTCGAATTTAGTTTTACGAATGATCGCTTCTATCTTTTTCATAGTATTCTCTTTTATTTTTTACCAGATTTTTTTCTCTCAAAGAGTTGCAAAGTGGGGGATCCTTAGAAGGATACTCCGACTACCCAATGTACCTGTTTTGAATCCGGATTAAGAATGAGCTGTCCAAACATTGGGATTGAGAATGATTCAGTGATAGCAATCTCTTTTTCAACTCCAATGCCGACATTACAAACCATGAAGCCGCCATCCAGAGTGTATGCACCGTTTCCTGCACCTACGAAGACTGATACATCACCAAAGCTGTATCCAACTTCACCGTAAATATCCCCTGAAAGGAAATAGCCAGCAAGAAGGCTCAGGTTACCAATTTCGTAACCGGCAGCAATTTCAATTGCGTGTGCATCACCTGAGAAGTAAGCACCTGATCTGCTTGGAGAAAGCGTTCCGATCATTGTTCCCATTGAATCAACCATTCCGGTTATGTCAAGAGATTCGCCAGGGAAATAGTAGTCTGTCACACCCAGTGAAAGTCCAAAATCGAAAGAATATCCGGCGTAAAGGTCAGCTTCAGCACCACCAGTATTAGAGCTGAATGAATAACTTCCCCATGCACCTACCTCAAATCCTCCTTTGCTGAATGATACACCTGGCTGTATGGCTGGTGAATTACCAAAGTCAGTACCACGCCACACATACCTGCTTACCAGATCAGCTCCAACTGAGAAAGATGAGCCTGATTCTTCTTCTTCTTGCGCACTAACTGTAACCGGAGCCACGAAAGCAACCATTGTTACGACTAGAAGTAAAGTCCTGAAATTTTTCATAGCTAAAAATATTAAGTTATTAATTGATTGACATTGCAAATGTATATAAATAATTTGTAATACCTATCAAAAAATAGGGTTAATGAGTAAAAAAATATGAAAATAACATTTATACCCCCACAAAATGAGGGGGTAAAAGATAAAAAAGAGCTTTTTATTGCAAAATCAATAGTATTTTACTTAAAATAGTTCAATTTCATAGGTATTTTAACTGAAACACCTGTTTTTTAAGCAGGGGAGCCTTTTTATTTTCATTCGGGAAGAGGGAAATGAACAACTTATATTATATAGGTGTATGTTGAGGATTTGTGGTTTCTTTAAAAGCCTCTTAAAAATCCTTGCATTTGATTAGTTTTTATTAACTTAATAATCATTTTATTTCCGAAATAAGGCAACGATTTTTTGAGGTAATACGGAGTGGGGAAATTTATTAACGATAGTATCGATAAGCTACTGGTGCAATCCGAAGCAGTTCTGATTACCTATAGTTTTTTATCCGGAAGGTTCAGTACTGTAAGTTCTTCAATTGAACACATCTTAGGTTATTCAGCAGATGATATATTGGGGATGGCTGTTCCGGACCTTGTGGGGCTCATTCATGAAGAAGACCAGGCTGAATGGGAAAATGATTTCAATGCGCTTTTTCAGGTATCAGCCCCTAATGAGCCTGTTACCATGAGTTTTCGCTTAAGGGCAAAGGATGGAACGTACAAGCTTCTTGAGCTTAGGAGTATCATTGAAATCCTTGATGGAAAGCCCGTCGAACTCTATTTTCTTATTCAGGATTTGAGCCATTTTAAAGATGCCGACCGTTCCCTGAAGCAAAAAAATGTTGAACTTGACAGGGCAAAGATGCAGCTATCCAGGACGAACCAACAATTATCCAGCCTTAATGAGAAGCTGGAGAAACATAACCTTGAGTTGGAGGAAATTCATGAAAAGCTGATCTTTAGTGAGGAGATATTCAGGCAGGTGGCTGAAAACACAAACGATGTTTTCTGGCTTCGGGATAACCAAAATATCATTTATATCAATAACCAGTTTGAGAAAATATGGGGCAGAAAAAAGGAGGAATTAATTGAGAACCCTTATAAAATTACCGAATGGATCCATCCGGAAGATCTTACGGACATCGAACCCTGGGTGAACCTGAATAGTCTTCCTGATGATTCTCCGTATACAGAACACTATAGGATCGTGCGCCCCGATGGGGAAGTCAGGTGGTTGTGGTCAAGGATATTCCCTGTTAAGGATAAAACGGGCCGGAAGTACCGTCTGGTTGGCATTGCCTCGGATATTACCGAGCAAAAGGAATACGAGGAGGCGCTAACGATCGCAAAGGAAAAAGCCCAGGAAAGTGACATGCTCAAATCAAGTTTCCTGGCCAATATTTCTCATGAGATCCGAACTCCGATGAATGGGATCATTGGTTTTTCCGAATTGTTATCCCGGGAGGATATTGATTCTGATACACGTCAGAGCTATGTGAACATCATGAAGAAAAGCAGTGAACAGCTTATTCGGATTATTGATGATATCATCGACTTTGCTAAGTTGGAGGCAAATCAGATTCGCATTGAAAAGGCTAGCATGAATATAAATACAATGCTGGATCAGTTGTTGACACAATACAATAACCAGCTGGGAATCATGAATAAAGCTTCAGTGACCTTACTGGTGAATAAAGCGCTTCCGGATGTAGCCAGCAGTGTCATTTCTGATGAACAACGGGTGCGACAGGTGTTAATGCACTTGTTGGACAACGCCTGTAAATATACGGTTGAAGGGTTTATTGAATTTGGTTATACGCTCTCTGGGGAGCAGGTCGAGTTTTTTGTTAAGGATTCCGGCATTGGCATACCCGGTGAGAAGTTCGACCTGATCTTCGAACAATTCCGTCAGGGGGATGAAGGACATACCCGCCGGTACGGAGGCACCGGACTTGGCTTGCCAATTGCCAAGGCTCTCGTGAACCTGCTTGGAGGAAGTATCCGGCTGGAGAGCGTCCCTGAGAAGGGGAGTACTTTTTACTTTACAATTCCCTTCGAAGCTCAACAAAAATCTACTTCCGGAGATGAACCATTTGGTTATGACAAGCTGAAATACAATTGGAAGGAAAAATTGATCCTGGTCGCTGAAGATGATGAGTTGAATTTTGAATACATGAAGGTACTGCTCGAACCCACGCAGGCCAAAGTTATCCGTGCAAAAGACGGCTCACAAGCCATTAAAATGTGTTCAAACCTGAATTTCGATGTAATCCTCATGGATATCCGACTGCCTGTACTGAATGGCATTCAGGCTACAAAAAGGTTGCGGGAAATGGGAATTGTCACTCCCATAATTGCACAAACAGCTTATGCAATGGATGATGATGAGAAAAAATGCCTGGACGCAGGATGTACCAGCTACCTGGCAAAACCAATCAGTAAAGAACGACTTTTTAAAATAATCGATTCTGTTTTATAAGTACCAAGCTAATAAATGGTTAACTTGACTTCACTATAGCATCAAAGAGCACAAATGACAACGGACAAAAAAAAACCAAAAATTCTGATTGTTGAAGACGAAGAGTCTAATTATGAATTGTTACGAGCAATCCTGCGAAAGATGGACCTTGAACTTTTCTGGGCACAAACAGGTATTCAGGCACTTGAGTATTGTAGAAAGCATTCCTTCGGTCTTATTTTTATGGATATAAAAATGCCGGAAATGAATGGATATGATGCCATTCTGAAATTACGTGAAATGGGAGTTAACTGTCCGATCATTGCTCAGACAGCCTACGCTCGCATCGAAGATGAAGAACGGGCTCTTAGCCTGGGTTTCAATGCGTATATATCCAAACCAATTGATCGTGGCAGGCTCATGTCATTTATAGAGAAATACCTTTAAAGATCGGTTCCGGCCTTAAAAAATTTCCTGGCTGTGGCATACTTATGGTAGGTGACTCTGGCGGAAGTTGTGCAGATAATCCAGCCTGACCGCCCGTCAAGGAATCCCCCCTTTAGCAGGTACCCTGATATGAAACAGGACAAGGGACTCAAAAATAGTTTTAGTGCGGGACTTCTTTTTCCCCGACGAAAACGATCTCTGGCTACCATCTCAGCATATTTTCTGGTTTTTGAATAATATTCCTCCAGGTGGTAATAGCTATAATGCAGCAGATCTCCCTTCAAATGTCTGATACCGGGCTTTCCGCTGATGACGAGCCTCTCATGGATAGTCCCTTCCCAGTGAGCAAGCCCGTTCCTCCATAAGCGGACCTTCCTGTCAGGATACCATCCACAGTGGTGGATCCATTTTCCACAGAAATTTGTTAGACGGTTAAAGCTGTACGCACCGATGGAAGAATTTCCCTTCAGTGCATGCTGTATGTTTCGCGCCAATTCAGGGGAAAGGGCTTCATCTGCATCAATGGACAAAATATAGTTGCCGCTGGCGAGCGAGTTTCCATAGTTCTTGGTTTCCGAGTAGCCTTTCCATTCTTTGGAATAAAAACGAAGGTGCTTGAATTGCATGCATATAGCCTCTGTGCTGTCTTCTGAGTATGAATCAACCACAATAATCTCATCAGCAATCATTTGTATGGATTCCAGGCAACGGCCTATGTTCCGCTCTTCATTTTTAGTGATGATCACTGCAGTGAGAAGTGGCGATGAGTGCATGTGTTTTTTTAACGAATATACATTTTATATAAGAAAGGAGCAGCGTATATTTACGCCTTAAATTTTTATCATGGAACAACTGACCCAGCTTATCGGACTTATTTCTGCAGCACTTACAACACTCGCTTTCCTTCCGCAAGTAATAAAAACCTGGAAGACAAGGTCTACATCCGATCTTTCTCCTTTGATGTTTACGCTTTTTTTTATCGGGATTGCAGGCTGGCTGACTTATGGGCTCCTGATACATGACCTGCCGATTATCCTGGCAAACCTTGTCACAATCTGTCTGGCTGGAATAATCCTGTTTTATATTATCAGGGGGGATAAATCGGTTAAGATCTCCCATATCGGTATTTTTGTCAGTGACCTGGAGATGATGAAAGAATTCTATTGTACACATTTTCAGGGTAAACCCGGACCCCTATACCGAAATGAGAAAAATAAATTCTCGTCGTATTTTATCATTTTTTCGGGCAAAACAAGCCTGGAAATTATGCACAAGGAGGATCTTGATTTTCAGCCATCCACACAACAACACCTGGCATTTTCACTCGGAAGCCGAAAAAGGGTGGATGATTTGACACTAAATCTGTCTGAACAAGGTTATACCGTTCTTCAGGATCCCCGCCTTACCGGAGATGGTTACTATGAAAGTAAAATTGAAGACCCCGAAGGCAATCACATCGAAATTACTACCTGACGATGAAAATACCCTACTATCAAATCAATTCCTTTACCACAGGGGTATTCCTGGGTAATCCCGCCGGGGTTTGCCTGCTGGATTCCTGGCTAAGTGATGAGCACATGCAATACATTGCTCAGGAGAACAACTTATCTGAAACGGCTTTTCTTGTAGCAGCAGGTCAGGACTATGAGATCCGCTGGTTTACCCCGCTTGTGGAGGTGGATCTCTGCGGACATGCTACCCTGGCTTCGGCTTATGTACTCTTCAACCTGAAAGGCCTGAAGGAACCGGTAGTCAGTTTCCATTCAAGAAGCGGCATATTGACGGTAAGCCGGGCTGCGGGGATGCTCAAAATGGATTTCCCTGTTGATACGCTCGAAAAAACTGACTTTTCCGGCCTTGAACCTGTTTTTCCGGAGCCAAAGGAAGTTTTTCGGGGAAAGACCGACATCATGCTGGTCTATGATTCAGAAAATCTGATCAGAGACATGAACCCAAATATGAAACTTCTGATGGGACTTGCTGAGAGGGGGGTGATCGTAACCGCGCCGGGGAATAATGTTGATTTTGTATCCCGTTTTTTTGCGCCACAATCGGGAATCCCGGAAGATCCCGTTACGGGATCAGCCCACACCACTTTAACACCTTTCTGGGCAGAGAAGCTGGGTAAAAATAAATTGCTTGCCTGGCAAATTTCTAAACGTGGCGGACAGCTTCTTTGTGAAGCAAAAGGAGACAGGATCATAGTGGCAGGTGAGGCAACACTCTATTCATCCGGATATATTCATCTTTCAGAATAAGTTGTTAACATTCAACATAAAAGTGAGCGGACTGGATCCTGTATCAGTGTTATGTCTCTGTTATTCAAATTCTATCTTTTGAAAAGTGGTTTTTTTTGTGAATCTTAGAAGTTTAAATCTGTAACTGGATGATCAGATGGATTGGGATCATAGGTATCATTTCACTGTTTATTTCCTGTGGAAAACCCTCTGAAGATGATTTCAGAGAGGGTCTTCTCACTGAGGTGAACATGCTGCGAAAAAGTGGCTGCTGGTGCGGTGACGATTCTATGCCTCCGGTGCAGGAGGTAGAATGGGATGAACTGCTGGAGCTGGCTGCCATCAGGCATGTGGAGGATATGTCGCAAAACAGATTCCTGAATCATTACGGCTCTGACGGGAGTACTCCGTATTCCCGGATTACTGATGCAGGGTTCGATGGTAGTTTTTTTGGCGAGAACATAGCCAGGGGTTATGTTACGATCCAGGACGTGGTTGGCCAATGGAAAAACAGCCCTGAACATTGCAAGATCATGATGGATAACCATTATCATTTTATGGCGGTAGCCTACGAGAGCTACTACTGGGTCCAACTTTTCGGAAGCGAATAGAACACTTCGGTTTCTAACGTTCCGGTAGTATGAATAGTTTGGCGTACATAGCCTGTCCGTTATCAATTTTCCATAAACATTTGAAAAAGCACAGACCTTCGCAAACCACTGAGCGCACACTCGCTGTAAGCTCTACTAAAATCTGAAAAATAAAAATTTTTCATGTACTACAGGCAACAGCGAGTGTGATTTTTCTTCCAGAGGGTGAAAGTCCCTTATGCTATCCTGGTATAAGATTAC
>JAFGEO010000134.1 GCA_016931575.1 Bacteroidales bacterium
AGGAGCAAATGTCAGGTTTTCCCTTGAGCCTCATTCTGGAATACATCAGGAAATCGCATACCTATTACCTGACGATCAAGGTCCCGCAGATCGACAGGCTGTTGCACCAGCTCCTCCGGCACGCCGACCCACTGAGAAAGAAGGAGTTCTCCCTCATCGAAAAGTTTTTTGAAGAGTACAAAGCAGAGCTGAAGGAGCATATCCTGGATGAGGAAGAACGGGTTTACCCCTATGTTCAGGCCATCGATGAGGCATTCGCCACCGGGCAGATCAGCGACCCGCTCCTCCGCTCCATTCAGGAATATCCGATTGCAAAATTCCAGGAAAACCATACCAATGTTGAAGACAAGCTGTTCGACCTTAAAAATATTATCATCAAGTATCTCCCCCCGGTGGCAGATTATACCATCTCAAATGCCCTGTTGATCGAACTTTTCCGCCTGGAAAGGGACCTTTTCGATCATGCCCGGATCGAAGAAAAAGTCCTCGTCCCCAAGGTGCAGGCTATAGAGTCAGAAATTCTGAAAACAGGGAGGTAGGTATTTTGGAGATCGCGATCATCAATACGGACCCCCTGGTCAATAAAGGGCTCATCCATTTTATACTGAAACTATTTCCGGATGCAAGGGTGGAAATATTCCAGGATACCATACAGTTTCGCTCTGAAGGATGGCCGGCCGGGGTCATTTTCCTTAATCCGCTGCTGATGGAACAGCCCCATGCGGTAAGCCTCGAAAGATTATACTCGGAATATGGCAACAGTCGGATCGTAGGATTATGCCAACAGAAGCCCGGGGAGAACCTGCTTCCCTATTTCAGTTCCATTATTCGCTATGATTCAAGCGAAAAGGAAATCATATCAAGCCTTGAAAAGCTTCGGGAAACTGCCCCCGGGAGCAAAGAAATTTCTCTTGCCAGGGAGCTGATCAGTGAGCGTGAGAAGGAGGTATTACGGGGCGTTGCATTAGGGATGACGAACAAAGAGATCAGTGACATGCTTTTTATCAGTTCCCACACCGTGATCACGCACCGGAAAAACATAACTGCCAAGCTGGGCATAAAAACCATCGCCGGACTGGCGGTATATGCAGTATTAAATGGCATTATTGATCCGGAGGAGATGGAAGAACATTAGTTCTTCCGTGATTATTCAGCCTTTTCCTCCTGAAATTTATAGACTTTGAAAAGATAAACCAGCAGGGGGATAACCACGGCCAGCCCGATAAAAAGTGCAATTACCATGGCATTGATAGAACTTGGAGAAGCCTTGGCATACTCAACTGTCAGGTTTTGCGATCCTTTCAGTACCACCATATCAGGATATTGCACAGCAACATAGCCAATAAGGATATTTGCAGCTTGTGCACCTACAATGATACGTGACAACAGCGACCATTTTTTGTTAATGCTGTAGAGCAATAGCCTGGAGAGACCAATAACCACCAGGATGCTACCTATGGCAATCCAGGAATCCAGGAATCCGGAAAACAGTTTAAGCCCATCGATCTGTGCCCCGATAAAAACAAGTGCTCCTGAAACGAGGAGTGCAATAAGCAGTCGCCTGGTATACCTGACAAAGATATCCCGGGTACCCTTTTCCAGGGGTTCGCCGGTCATATAAACAGCAGCCAGAAGGGCAAAGATCACCACAACGAACAGACCTGTAGCCATGCTGAATGCATTGAACCAGGGATAAATGAATTGTTCCTGAAAAGAACCTGTCCCGTCAAGGCTCAGTTTCCCCAATGCCGTTGCCCCGAAGGTCACCCCCAGAAAGAAAGGAGTAAATATGCTGAATACCCTGTAAAGCCTGGTATACAGTTTGTGCGAACGATCCTCATAGGGATCATAATAGCGGAAAGTAAAGGATGTTCCACGGAAAATTAGTCCCAGCAGGATCAACAGCAAGGGAATATGAAGGTAAAGGGTTACCGTTGAGTACACAGAAGGGAAAGCATTAAAAAGGACCACGATGATGACCACCAGCCAGATATGATTGGCTTCCCAGACAGGTGCAATGGCCTTGGTCAGACTTTCTTTTCCCTTTTTCCCTGTAAAATTTTCTATAATTCCTGCTCCAAAATCAGCGCCGCCAAGGACGACATATAAAAATAAAGACAGAACGACAAAAACAACAGCAATTTCAGTCATGATATAAAGTTCTTATTCGGTTAGGGTATCTTGATTCACAAATCGTATCTGCCTGGACATCAGAAAAACGGAGAGCAGGGTAAAGGCTACGTAGACGACAGTAATGACAATAAGGGGCCATACCAGTCCCGGCATAGAGGTCAGTGCTTCTTCAACCCGCATAACCTTATAGATGATCCAGGGTTGGCGTCCAAGTTCGGTAACGATCCAGCCCGCCTCAAGGGCGATGAAACCTGTCGGTATCATAAATCCTAATAGCATCAGCCACCATTTTTTCTCCAGCATATCCCTCCATTTCCAGAGAAACAGAAAGTAGAGCAGGGCTACGGCAGCCATGAGCATGCCAAGACCGACCATAATCTGAAAGCTATAGTGGGTAATGCTGACCGGCGGCCAGTCCTCCTCGCTTCCCAGGTCCTTCAGACCTTTTACTTCTGCATTAAAATCTCCGTATGCCAGGAAGCTTAGGAAGCCGGGAAGTTCGATGGCATAGTTTACCGTTTGGTTTTCTTCATCAGGGATTCCGCCGATAAGCAGGGGGGCACGCTCCTGTGTTTCATAGAGCGCTTCCATAGCAGCCAGTTTTTCCGGCTGTCGCTCAGCCACATTTTTTGCGGAAAGGTCACCACTGATGGGCATAATGATCGCAGCAACAGCAGCATACGCCAGGGCAATCCGGGAAGCTGCCCGGTGGAAAGGTTTATTCTTCCCGCGCAGCAATAACAGTGCATGGAGCCCTGCCACGGCAAAACCTGTTGAAGCAAAAGCGGCAATGGTCATATGAGAGGATTGTGAGATCCAGGCTTTATTCAGCAGGGCTTTGATAGGATCAATATTCCGGAGGTTCTCGGTGACGAATTTTCCACCGGAATTTATCATTTCAAAACCGGCCGGACTGTTCATCCAGCCATTGGCTGCAATCACCAGGAATCCTGAAGCAACGCCCGCAATACCGATCAGCAGGGCTGAACCAAGGTGTACTGTCGGATGAAGGCGCTTGCGGCCATACAGGTATAAGCCCAGCGCAATCGCCTCAACGAAGAAGGCTGCCCCTTCGAGTGAGAAGGGCATGCCAATGATCGGTCCGGCATGCTCCATAAATTTGGGCCATAGCATCCCCAGCTCAAAGGAGAGCAAGGTACCCGACACTGCACCGATGGCAAAAAACATGGCCACCCCTCGTGCCCAGGCCTTAGCCAGTTTCAGGTATAGTTCATTCCCGGTCCGGCGCCATTTTAACTCGGCGGTAAACAGGAGAAAAGGCATGGTCATGCCAATAGCAGCAAAAATAATGTGAAACCCGAGGGATACTGCCATAATTGACCTGGCAGCTAAAAAGTCAGTCATGATATAGAATTTTTAGTCTTAGTTGTCCGGTTCAAAAATTGTTAAACCACCTCATTCGTATAAATGTACGAAAAAACTCTTTCCTGAAAAAGAATTTGTAGAGAGACAACTCAGCAAACTAAAAGTTCAATTTATCCTTCAGGTTTTTGAATCCGCTTTTACTGATTTTTACTGAAGGGCCGTCTTTAAGCTTGGCGACATAATTATCTTTTCCGTAGGGTTCGAGCTGAACAACCTGGTCAAGTCGGATAATGTAGGACCTGTGTACCCGCATGAACTCATTCGAATCCAGGTGCTCCTCGAAATACTTCATGGTTGCCTGCTTCAGGTGCTTGCCTTCAAAAGTGTAGATCATCACATAGTCGTCCTGGGCTTCCAGGTACCGGATCTTTTCGACCGGTATGACATTTATCCTGCTGTTGGATTTCACCACTACCCGTTCGATAATTTCATCCATTGGCTGCTGCACCAGCTTTCTGATACTCTCGTTTTGTGGGGTATGGGTCTGTAAACGCTTTTTAGCCTTTTCAAGGGCCTCCAGCAAACGGTTTTTCAAGAAAGGTTTCAGCAGGTAGTCAATGGCATTCAGCTCAAAGGCCTGGATGGCATACTGGTTGTAGGCAGTGGTAAATATGATCTCGGGCCGCTCATCAAGGATCTCAATCATTTCGAATCCGTTAAGCTTAGGCATCTGAATGTCGAGAAAGACCAGGTCAGGTTTTAGTTCCTGTATTGCTTTTATTCCTTCAAAACCATTTTCACACTCCGCAATGATCTCGATATCATCGCGATCTTTCAGGTAGTTTTTAATCAGTTCCCTTCCCAGTTCTTCATCTTCGATAATAATAATCTTAATGCTTTCCATGATCATGAATTTTTAGGCTATTGAGGAAAGAGCAAGCGTACCTCAAATGTTTTTTCTGTTTTTTCGATTTTTATCAGATCATCACGGCCATATTGGATTTTCATACGGCTTGCCACATTTCGCAGTCCGATACCTTCCCCTCTTTTTGAAATGTAGTCCGGATCATACTCGTTCCGGATCACTACTTCCAGCACTTCCTCCCTGCAGGAAGCCTTGATAAAGATCTCTGAAAGATCCGTACTCTCATACACGCCGTATTTAACAGCATTCTCCATCAGGGGTTGCAGGATAAGTCCCGGCAGGTAGTACCTCAGGCAGGGCTCACTGATCTCACGTTCAACCGATAACCTTTTCCCGAACCGGATTTTTTCGATGCTGAGGTACCGGTCGATATTCTGCAATTCTTTCTGAAAGTTAGTCAGCTTCTCATTCTTGCTGGACAGGGAATACCTCAGGAAATCGGAAAGGTTGATGACCATATCCTGGGCTTTCTCGGGGCTGACCATGGTCAGGGAACTGATACTGTTCAGACTGTTGAACAGAAAGTGCGGATTGATCTGGGATTTCAGCGAGTTCAATTGCGACTCCTTTACCAGCGCTTTAAGTTCGGATTCCCTGAGGAGCTTATCCTTAAAGTTCTGGTAGTAGATCTGAAGGTAGTAGATCAGTGCCATGAGCGTATACTGTAAAAATCCTGCTCCTATTCTCCAGGGTATTGATTTATTCAGATAGGAAATATACCCCGTGCTATCAGAAAAAGTCGTTGTCAGCACGATGTAGGACAGCCAGAGCCACAATCCAACCGCCAGTGAGCTGGATGCCAGATGATTGGTTACGAAGTTGAGGATGTTGTTCTTCTCCAGGTCCGTATAATAAACCGGATACCAGATCCCTATGCCCAGTATGGCAAAAAGGGCATTGAACACCGTGCTTTCCAGCAGGGCAATCGAAAAATCAAAGTCATAGAAATGAAGGAGTATAAACGCATTCAGAATGACTATGATAAGCCAGAATACGCTATAGCCGATCAGACTATTTCTATTCTTCAGGATTGGATGGAGCACAGAAGATCCGGTTTATAGTAATGTTAAAAGCTTTTCAATTCGCCACCGCCAAACAGGGCGATACCTCGGATGACCAGTTCACTGGTAGGATTAGATGAATCATTTGGCCTCCTGAGCCGGTGTTTATCCGTAAAACCTCCGAATACGGATGTTACCTCAATCCGAACGCTCCAGTCTTCCGGAACGATAAATTTCATGCCACCAAATACCGCCGTGATCTCCATGGTATTTGATCCAGGGGCCAGCCGGGCGTGAGTCAGGTTAAAGGTAGACCCACCAAATACGGCCAGCACTCTTCCCCCTTTAAAATTCTGTGAGTAAATGGATTTTTCATTTCCCCCGAATACATTAACCTCATCAATAAAATCTTCATCACTGATAAAATCCCCTTCTCCATGGCATCGCGGGTGATCAATCCGGCGGTGAAAAATGATCAGCACACCGGCAAGGATCAGCATACCCGGCCAGAAAAGCTGCCAGAAATTATAGTCGAAATGAAATACCTCTTTCAGGTACAAGGCCCCGCCGAAAACTATTAACAGGATCCCGGCACCCTTTTTATCCCTGGAAAACAGGAAAATAGTTCCCAAACCTATCAGGATCAGTTTCCAGGAAATAAGATATCTGGAAATTTCCGGACTTAGTATATCCAGGTTCTTTAATAAAATTGCCACCCCGACAGCCAGAATTAACAGGCCGATCAATCCTCGCTTCTGATTATTATTCTGTTCCATTACGTTAAATTTTAAAACATAGCCCAAAAGTACAGGCTGAAGTCCTTGAAGCAAAAAGGATTTCGGTAAAGAGTAATAAATTATCGGTGAACAAAGAAAAGCATTTACTATTTCGCTTTCCCCTGATTGGCCACTGACTCCATGGCTTTTCTTACCTCATCAGGATCACCGAGGTAATAGTGCTTCAAGGGTTTCAGCTCATCATCCAGCTCATAAACCAGGGGCATACCGGTGGGGATGTTCAGCTTCAGGATGTCTTCCTCGCTCATGTTGTCCAGGTATTTCACCAGTGCCCGCAAGCTATTTCCATGGGCAGCGATGATCACATTTTTACCCTCTTTGATGGCTGGAGCAATGCTTTCGTGCCAGTAAGGAAGAAAGCGCGCAACCGTATCTTTGAGACTTTCCGTAACAGGCAATTCTGCTTCAGGCACATCCTCATAAACACGGAGTTTACCGGGATACCTTTCATCCGTTTTCTCCAGGGCCGGGGGTGGAATATCGTAGCTGCGCCGCCAGATAAGGACCTGTTCCTCACCGTGCCTGGCGGCAGTTTCCGATTTATTCAGCCCCTGCAACCCGCCATAATGCCTTTCGTTCAGGCGCCATGATTTTTCCCACGGAATCCAAAGTTGATCCATTTCTTCAAGCGTAAGCCAAAGGGTACGCAAGGCTCTTTTCAGAACGGAAACAAAGGCGATATCGAACTCAAATCCGTTCTCTTTCAAAACGATGCCCGCATTCCGGGCTTGTTCGGACCCCTTTGCTGTAAGGTCCACATCGGTCCATCCGGTAAACCGGTTATCGAGGTTCCACTGGCTCTCACCATGCCTGAGTAATACAAGTTTATACATATTTTGTGCTTTCAGTTTTAATCCATTTCACGTTAATTAGCCTCTCCACCATATTTATACCCGAGGCCTTCCACCGTTTCCTGCACCAGTTTCAGATCGACATGATCCCCTTCAAAAACTACGAGTCCGGTATCCGGATCGGCATGGATGGTTTTTATTCCTTCTATCTTTTTCAGGTTGTTTTCAACTGTCATCTTACAATGGTTGCAGGTCATTCCGCTAACACGTATTTTAAAATCTCCCATGGTATAAACCTCCGTTTTATTTTTTCTGTTACGTTTTAGTCTCTTAATCAATTTACGCAGAAATATGTTCACTAAAAAGAGTGTAATTGCAATTCCCGAGCTTAGCTGAAGCCAGAAGGGCAGCAATCCATGCTCGTGTCCCTCAGCCATATGTGACGACATCGTGGTAAACCATTCTGCCGGCAGAAAAAAATCGATGAACAAGCCTGAGAGGAGTGCTCCTGCTATCAGGGTTCCCAGGTAGGTGAACAGGGTTTTCCGTCCCATGCTGTTTCCGATCACGGAGATGGTAGCGGCGTTGGTTGCCGGACCGGCCATCAGAAAAACAAGAGCCGCTCCCGGTGATATCCCTTTCATCATCAGGACCGCTGCAATGGGTACCGAACTTGTTGCACAGACATATATCGGAATGGAAGCCACCAGGATGATCAGCATGCCTAAAAAGTCATTCTTGATATACGTTGCGAAAAAATCATCCGGAACAAAGACAGCGATGAGTGCTGCAACAAATAGTCCGATGACGAGCCACTTGGCAATATCTTCCAGAAATTCAACAAAGGCATACCTGAAAATCTCCAGCACAGGATTCTTAAGCTTTTTCGTACTCTCAGTGACAAGGGTCTCCTCCGACACTGCTTCCGGTGCAGGTCCTTCGATCCGATTGGTCATTACGCCACCAAACACCCCTGTTACCAGGGCTACTATAGGTCTCACAATAGCGAAAGGCAGTCCCAGCAGCGAATAGGTAACCATGATCGAATCCACTCCGGTCTGCGGTGTGGAGATAAGGAAGGAGATGGCAGCCCCTTTTGAAGCTCCGTTCCGGTGAATGGACACTCCCGTGGGAATTACGCCGCAGGAACAAAGTGGCAGCGGAATACCAATCAGGGCGGCCCTCACGACCGACTTCAGGTTTGATTTTCCCAAGAGCGCACTGATCTTCCCCTGCGGAAAGGCAACATGCAGCAATCCGGCTATAAAAAATCCGAGTAACAACCACGGCGCCATATCGAGCACCAGAAAATAGAGCTTTTCAATAAATAGTTGTATATACTTCATGCCTTAAACCTTCTTATGGATTATTCCCTTCTGATCGCAGCAGTTGAATTCCATTTGTATAGTAACATGTGAGATACCATACTTGTTTAACAGAACTTCTTCCAGCTCCGACCGGAGTTTATCCGTCTGACTCAGGGTATAGTCATCATCCAGGTCGATATGACATTCAAAGTGGATTTGCTTATCATCCAGGCGCCACGAATGAACATGGTGTATATTGCTGATTTCCCGGCGTTCTTCCAATTCTTTCACCACTTCCATCAGGTCGATTGATTCCGGGGTCCCCTGCATAAGAATATTTACAGTTTCCCGCAGTACCGTATAGGTTTCCTTCAAAATATAGATCCCGATCAGGAAGGTGATTACAGGATCGATCCAGGTGATATCGAAGTAAAAGATGAAAACAGATCCGAGGATGACAGCCACAGAAGAAACCGTATCACCGAGAAGGTGCAGGTAGGCAGCCCGGATATTGATATTATGCTGTGAATCTTTTCGTAAAAGTACCACAGCTATAAAATTAGCGATCAGTCCCACCAGGGCTACCCAAAACATGATCACTGCCTTTATGGGCTCGGGCGACTGAAATCTTTTATACGCTTCGATAAACAGGAAAAGGGTAATGGTGATCAGCACCACCGCATTGAAGAGGGCCGCGAGGATCTCCGCCCGTTTATACCCGAAAGTTTTCTTTTCATTGGCATCGCGCCGGCCGATCAGGTTGGCAAAATAGGCCAGCATCACCGCAATGGTATCTCCGAGGTTGTGAATAGCATCCGAAAGCAGCGCCAGACTGTTTGAAAGCAGGCCCCCGATAATTTCTGCCACTGTGATCACAGCATTCAGGAGTGTGGCAAAAAGAAGGTTCCGGTCATTCAGGTCGTGATGGTGACCGTGGCTGTGTGTATGTCCGTGTGAATGCCCCATAGTTTTCAAGTTTTAGTTTCCGGCCAGCGATCCCATCGGATCCCATGGAGGTAAAACAACAGGAGGTATTTTTAGTTGTTCCTGCAAATCGGGACCCAGGTACTTTTTATGTACGACTACCTGGTAGGTATACTCGTCGAACCAGGAATCGCTCATCAGGAAAAAACCTTTTTCCCCCCGTTCTTCCCCCCAGGAATTTTCAACTTTCCACCGGTTTGGTTTGTCCTGACTCAGGTTTACCCCGGTCAGTACCATGGCATGGGTTAACAGGCTTTCGCCGTATTGCAGGCGGAAGGCCTTATCCATTGGGAAGGTGGTATCCAGTGCATGTCCATAGAGGAATACCCTGTCATCCATGATGCCTTTTTTACGGTCGGTCTGAATGCGGATATCGCATCCAAACCATACGGGCTCTCCATCCTTAAGTTGCCGGATGGTGCAGGCCTTAAGCTGGTCTATCTCCGTGTTGAGGTAGAGGACGGGGGTTCCCTCCACGACATTCCCCAGAAAATCGATGGTGTAGGTTTTCCCCATCGGTTTGTCGGGTGTCGGGGAATGGATCAGGCTGATATAATCTTCGGGGACTACCCCCGTATAATCCTTAAAAAACTCTAGCGGGGTAAGTCCGGTCAGCACCTGCTGTTTTTCATTCTTATCCCGGTATTCGTAGTCGAATCCGGCAGGGGGATTTCCCAGGAAATAACACAGCAGGCGGTAAAATTCGGCATTGAAGACGTTTTTCATCCCGCGCAGTTCGCTCAACCCGCTTCCTTCGCTGTATTTTTTACGCAGTTCACCGGCCCATTGCCTCAACTTTGAAGTCAGCAGCTGGTTCATGATGGTGCTGTTGCTGCTGTGATAGGTTTCCGGCATAATAGACTTTGGAACGGCACCGTACTTTTTCAGCAGGTTGACGAACATGTCCCACTGTCCCCCATCCTGCAGAGGATCCATCATCAGCCACATGACAATGCGGCTGTCAAGCTCTTCATCCAGGGTACGCAGAACCGATTCAAGAAAGTAGTTTGCCTTTTCCAGTTTATCGAAAAACATCGGATAGTTTTGGGAGAATTCAAAATCCTCCATGTTCAGTCTTTCTGCTGCCTTCTTCCTGTAAAGGTTCAGTCCGGCAAACATCCAGCAGCGCCCGGATTTTTCCTGGCTGGTGATTTTTCCCGATTTGATCTCGTGTGAAAAATTATTCTGAAGTTTGTTACGCGCATTCGAATTAAAGGCAACCGACTCAATCCCGTTGGAAATGATCGCCTGCTTCATCACCTCAGACATATCTTCCGTTTTGTTGGAAAAATCATGGTTAAGAAGCCCCGGATCGATAGAAATTCCTGATTTGCTCATACGACAAGATTTTCAGCAGGAGATCGTTAAAATCCCCGAAAAATGTAAAAGTGATGAAGCGGGCTGGTACGGATCCTGTTAAGCTTTCCCTTTTGCTTTCACCTTTTTTTCTCCTTTTACGTCTGTCTTCCTGAAGATCATGTATAATCCAAGCGCAATGAATGGAATACTCAAAAGTTGTCCCATATTCAGCGCCATACCTTTCTCGAAATCCACCTGGATATCTTTCACGAACTCAATAAAGAAACGTGCGGTGAAAATCAGGGTGAACAGGAGACCGGTCAGGAGACCGGGCTTAAGGTTTGGATATTTTCTATAATACAGGACGATCAGTACGACAAATATGATCAGGTAACAAATGGCTTCATATAGCTGGGCAGGGTGCAAAACCAGGTTATGGATGGATGGGTCCGCTGAATGCAGGAATTTTACCCCCCAGGGCAAGGTAGTGGGTTCACCGACAATTTCGTGATTGAAGAAATTCCCCAGGCGGATAAAGGCTCCCGCCAATGCCCCGACAATGGCCAGACGGTCAACGATCCATAGATAGGGGCGTTTGAATTTCCGGGCATACAGATAAAGTCCAAGCAAAACTCCCACGATACCTCCATGACTCGCCAAACCACGGTAGCCCGTAAATTGTATTCCTCCGCCCGGTTTGCTTTCAAAGGGAAGGATCATGGTCAGGGGTTTTGAAAGATACTCCTGTGGCTCATAGAAAAGGCAATGTCCCAGGCGTGCTCCGATAATGGTACTGATCACCACATAGAATGTCAGTTTGTCCAGGAGTTCAACCGGAAGTCCTTCCTTCTTAAAGATCTTGTTTAAGATGTAATACCCGAAAACAAACCCCAGCAAAAACATCAGGCTGTACCAGCGCAGCTCGATAAAATCGAAGGTTGCGATCTGTGGTTTTACATTCCATTCAATTACTGTAATCATGACTTGCGAAAAATTTTAGGGGTAAAGATACATATTGAGGTAAGATTAACCTTGCAATTCCTGTGAATTCTTCGTTAAAGGCAGGATCCTACTCTTTAGAGGTGCTCAAAGCTTTTTTACCGTTGAAATAATCCTTTGTATTAAGGTGCACATCAGGCGCTGAAAGCAACTCCTCAACCGGGGCCCACCAGTAATCGGTATGCTGATCTTTAGGCAGCCTGTTAAGGTTTTGTTCAAGTCTGAGGCGAAAGGCTACCACGATGTAATGGGTCCCGATACCGGGTTCCGCGGCAAAGTTCTCACCCGGATAAAAATGCTGGTAAACCCCGTAAAATTCAGCCTCTTCCATCGTCTTATCCATCCCGGTTTCCTCGCGTACAATCCGTGAGAAAGCATCCTGGAACTTTTCATCTTTTCGGATTCGCCCTCCCGGAACAAACCAGCGGTCCTTCGCCGGAAGGTTGCTGCGCCATCCGAGTAAGACCTCCCCCTTTTTGTTTTCAAGGATCAGGTCAATGGAGATGAGCGGGGTATGTTTTACGATGTGCAGGAAATCTTTTTTTGAAAGCATGCTTAATTAGTTCTTGGTAAAACTTATCCTTTCTGACAGATGATCACTGTCTCCCTTGAGTTGAATCCGTTGAAATTTTCAGGTGCTTCCTGATAGGCTCTTACATCTACTTTTAATCCGACACTTTCCAACCTGTCCTTCAGGCCCGCCACGGAATAGATCCTCACATGATCGGACTGCCCAAAATGTTTCTCCCGTTCTTCCGGAGTAGTCATTGAGCTGTCTTCATAGATCTCACCTTCCTGAAAAGGAGTCTGAATAATGCAAAATCCACCCTGCTTCAACACCCTGTGAATTTCCCGCATGGCATCAAGATCATTCCCGATATGCTCCAGGATGTGATAGCAAATAATCAAATCATACTGGTCATCTGCTGAATCGATCTTCGTGATATCATAGGATACATCCGCAATAAAATCGCCCGACAGATCGGAACTTTCATAGGTATACTTACCTTTTTTGAACTGGCGATAAATACTTCTTGAAGGAGAAAAATCAAGGATTTTCGGATTATTGCTCAAAAATTCGCCGGACAATAGGTCCCAGAGCCTTCGGGTCCTTTGCAGGCTCCCGCACCGGGGACATAGCCTGTCATCCTTCAGACGGATAAATGACCTAAGCCTTTTGTGGCAGATCGTGCATTGGAAAGTGCTCCCTGTATAAGCCAGGGCATAAAAAAAACGGATAAAGTATTCGTAACGAAATAGTGTAGCGCGTGGTATGAGCCTTGTAAGGATATTTTTGGTTTGGTGGTAAAAACTCATTCTAATCAATTTAAGGACCGGGAGTGACCAGGATCTCTCTTTTCAGTCCGGATTCAAAAGTAATTGAATTCACGGAGTGGAACAACCTGTCATAACAAAAGAGGCTGCTTTTTGGAAGCAACCTCTTTTTACCTAAATCCAACCAAACCCTACATCAAAATTATCTATCTCTTGTATTAATCGTTTTCTGTATACAAATATACGGCGCCGGGGATGGGAAGTTCATCGGTATTTATGCGCAAAACAGGGGAGATTTCTACGCGAAATGTATGAGTATAAATACAGGGTAAGAATGAGTCCTCAGTTACTCGATTACTCTTTATTGATGAACTGTCGCCGTCGGCAAGCCTATGGCGACCGAGGGACGGTTTTGCCTGGGCTTGATTGGCAGGGGTCCGGCTAAGGAAAAAGGCCGGCAAAATGGCTGACAGCTTCTCAAAGAGTCCTTATTTACTCCTTGCCTTCTTAAATAAAATATTGTATAACGCTTTGAAAAAATACTTGAAATCAGTCCTGAAAGGAGCCTTTGCGTAAGCATCAAGGTAGCGATTCTCTGAAGCCATATGCTCCTCAAAAGTTTGGGGTATGTCAGCATAGAAGGGCGGAACCAATCCGGGTTTGAATTTGATCCTCTTCTGCTGAAGATCCTCAGGATACATATCGAATTTCGCCTTGCTAAGTGGTCTGACTCCCACTAACTTAATGTCTCCCCTGAAAAGGTTGATCAACATCGGAAATTCATCGAGCCAGAGTGCTCTGAAAATCCTGCCCCAGGAAGTCACCCGAAAGTCATTATCTGCTTTATCTCCATTTGAAGTGCCATGTTTGCTGTACACATAGTTCTGAATAAACTCAGAGTATGGGTGCATGGTCCGGAGTTTATAAACGTTAATCATCTTGCCATGATATCCAATCCGGTTAAGACGGATAAAAGGCCCGTAAGTTGGATTTTCGGGATAATGGGGTTCAGACACCTTCTGCATAACAAAATACAAATGATTCCCAATAAGTTTTTCATCAACCACTTCAAATCCACAGGCATAGAGACGACCATAGGTTTCTGCTTTGGTGAATACCCTGTTTTGTCCCCGGGTAAGAAAAAAATAAAACCCACGGGTCATTCGGAATCTCGGAAGAAGCCTCTTGATGATAAAATCAAAAAAATAAGCGATGTAATTTATTACTGGAGGAAACTTGTTGAGAATTCTCTGTTTTCTCAGATTTTTCGTTTCGACATAATCAATAAAAATTCCCCCAACCGGTAAACGCTTATTAACAGCTTCAAATAGTTGGTTGATGTGCCGGATGTCGTTGATTCGTTTCAGGTTGACAATAGACCTGAATTGGTCCTGCATCTGCATCTCAATATTGAAAGGTGAAAGCGTGCTAGTCAGAAGAGTATCGGGAGAATCGATCTGCGCGAAAGTAAAAATATATTCAAAAGCCTCCCGGTTTATCTCAACCAGAACAGCATCCTCACGTGCTTTAACCTGCTCCTTTTTTAGATGGACTTTGTGAGAGGAAAAAACTTCCCTGAGAAAATGCCTGGGTTGTCTGATTTTGTTAGTCTCTTCTTCAATTGGTTCTATGATAGCAACCTGGAGGTAGTAAATGAGTACCTTCCAGCTTAGCTCTATAAAGCTTACAACCAGCGTGGTCCCAAATACCACAGTTCGGGAATAATAGTGAACGCGGACCAGGTACATCAGCATAGTGACCACCCCGATAATAAACAGGTTAACGATAACAGTCTGCCAGACGATCTCATTTAATTTTGCATCGGGACGAAATTTAAACTTATTTCCTGCCAGGGAGGCAACTACCCAGATAAACAGGAAACCGATAAAAGAATACAGATAACGATCAACAGCCCGCAGGAAGGGTTCATTCCGGGCAAGAAGAAAAAAAGCAAACACGACTGTTAACGTCAGTGCATCCAGCAAAGCCTGTATCGAGGTCCTTAACTTCATTTAGGTACTAATTGAAAAATCTTTTTGAATTCTGTAATAACCCATAAGAAAACCTTTTGTTCCTTTCCATGATTAATATGCACCTGCCTGCTTCACCTTCTTAAGCAGGTGTGCCGGCAGCGTAAGGCTGATATTCTGGTTGATCGCCCCGATCCTCACCACCAGCTTGCGCTGATCGCGGGCTTGTACCAGCGTTCCCCTCAAACCCTTCAGCGAACCCCAGGCAACTTCCACTTCCTCGCCATCCTCAAAATAGGCAATCCCCTCCTCCAGTTCTTTTTCACCGAGGAACGCCCTAACGGCCTCTATCTGACAATCGGGGATAGCGATCTTTTCCCGGGCAATGGTCACATAGGCCACCACCCCGGGTACGGTGAGAACTACCATATAATCCTGGTTGTTAACGCGCACAAAAACATACGAGCGGAACAGGGGTTCATGCACCACCTTCTTACGGTCGCTCCACTGCTTCAGGGTTTTCTGAAGGGGAAGGTAAACCTCCACCCCCATCCGATCCAGCAGATCCGCCACTTTCTTCTCTGCCCTGGAATTCGTATACAGGGCATACCAGCGTTTGGTCGCGTCGAGCATGCTGTTGGTTAGTTTAGTATCGCAAAGTAAAGAATTGTTAGCCGAAAGCGTATAAATAATTTCAGATTTTTCACCTGCCCCGTCAGGATGACGGGTGCTACCTGTAAACAAGGCTGTAAAACATTGGCATAACTCCCGCAGATTCATTTTCTTTGTAAATTCATTTTAAACGCTGTTCAATCACATGTCAACAAACATATTCCCCGACCGGGATACATTCCTGGAGCGCCCCGCCAAGGAAGCCCTGCTGAAACAAAAGGGACTCGTCATCTGGTTTACCGGCCTGTCAGCCTCCGGAAAAAGCACCCTGGCCATTGCTCTGGAACGAAAACTCTATGCTGAAGGCATCCTCACGCAGGTGCTTGACGGCGACAAGATCCGCAACGGACTGAACAACAAGCTCGGTTTTTCCGCTGAGGACCGCAATGAAAACATCCGGCGCATTGCAGAGGTAGGCAAACTTTTCAGCGATTGCGGGGTCGTGGCCATCTCTGCCTTCATCAGCCCCACCAACGCCATCCGCCGCATGGCCCGTGATATTATCGGCGAGGAAAATTTCTTCGAGATATACGTCAGCACTTCGCTGGAAGTATGCGAACAGCGCGACCCCAAAGGCCTCTACAAAAAGGCCCGCGAAGGCGTCATCAAAAACTTCACCGGTATCGATGCCCCCTACGAGGCCTCCGACCATGCCAGCCTGGTTATCGATACATCGGTCTACCCGGTGGAGGAGGCCAGTGAGCTTATTTTTGGGAAGATCATGCCGATGATTAAAAAAGTCTAGTTGCAGAGTCGCGATGCTTCACTGTATTCTTATGCAATTTATTCAGTTATCCACATCACTATACCCCAGCTGGTGCGCAATTGTATCGCGTTCCCCTAAACAACTAAACAACTCAACAACTCAACAATAAATAAGAATTCCTATTTTTGCACAAAACCTAAGCATATGTTTACCGGAATAGTAGAAGAAGCCGCTACCGTAGTAGCCCTGGAAAAGGAAAAGGAAAACCTCCACATCACCATGGAATGCTCCTTTACCGATGAGTTGAAAATTGATCAGAGCATCTCACACAACGGGGTATGCCTGACGGTTGTAAAAACGGAAGGAAAAACCTACACGGTGACCGCCATTCAGGAAACCCTGATAAAATCGAATTTGGGTGACCTTAAACCAGGCGACAAGGTAAACCTCGAACGCAGTGCCAAACTCGATGGCCGGCTCGACGGGCACCTGGTACAGGGGCATGTCGACCAGACAGCCCTATGCACCAAAGTGGAAGAATCAGAGGGGAGCTGGTATTTTACCTTCGAATATGAACCCCTTCAGGCCGACTACGTCACCGTGGAAAAGGGCTCCGTATGCGTCAACGGCGTAAGTCTCACCGTGGTAAACTCCCAGGCCAAATCCTTCCAGGTGGCCATCATCCCCTTCACCTACGAAATGACCAACTTCCACCAGATCAAAGCCGGAACCAAGGTTAACCTGGAGTTTGACATCATCGGCAAGTACATTGCCCGTATCCTGACGCAGATGGGATTGACTGATAAAAAATGAGAGGGTGTAGTAGTCTCAGTGCTTTCAACAATCTAAACCTTCTCACATTTTTTTCTTTACCTTCATACCCCTGGCACAAAATTCCAATCCTGCTCCTCTGCGAAAAACAGCGGGAACCCTAACTGGGTTTACGATATAGCAAACAACAAATCGCCAGCAACAAGAAGGAGTTCGCCACATGGAAGTAGTTTACCACCTTGTTAAAACCAAATAAAGAAGAGCCGGAAATCAGGGCAAGGCCCCCTAAAATCATAACAATCACTGCAGCAATACCCGCTGCCCAGGCAACATACTGTAAAGCTTTCATTGGAATATAGTTTTTAGTTAGACAAGGAGAAAAAGGTGTCCGGCAAAATGTGAGGGAAGGGAAATGCCGGTGAGATAGTCAAAGATAGTAAAAAAAATTAGTCGGGGAGGCGATTAGTCGATCCTGCTCAACCTGACTGCCATAGAAACCTGCTAAATTCCAATACGGAACTGACTTTCCCTTTAGCCGACTCCCTGCCAATCAAGCCAAAGCAAAACCGTTCCTCGGTCGCCATAGGCTTGCCGACGGCGATACAGTTAATCAGTTCCTCCCTCGGGCGCCATAGGCTTGCCGACGGCGATACCCTCGGTCGCCATAGGCTTGCCGACGGCGACAGTTTCTCAATCCTCTAAACCCATCACCCCTCCAACAAACACCGTCTCCTGGAGATTCAGTGATCGGCCAGGTAGCACTGTGCCGTTTCACGAATAGATTCCTGAATGTCGCGGAAGCGGAAGCCCAGGGAGGTTTTGATCTTTTCGGAGGAATAGCTTTGCTTTTTGTGGGCAGTGCGGGCTGTCTGACTGGTAAGACGGGCTTCCCTGCCTGTCAGCCGGCTCAGGAGCCACTCACCCCGCCAGGCAATTTCGGACAGGAAGAAGGAAAGCTTTTTGGCAGGTGCGGGTTTGCCCAGGGCAGTGGTAATGCTTTCGAACAGTTCCTTATAACTCAGGGTAGCTGAACTAAGAATGAATCGTTCACCGCTCTGATCCGATTTCATAAGTTGAACCAGGGCGTCGGCAACATCCCGGTTATCCACAAAGGCTGAAGTGCCGGTGGTATAATAGCTCATTCCATGGTAGAGGGTGTCGAAAATGCGGGCACTGCTTTGTTTCCAGTTTCCCGGTCCGAGGATGATGCCCGGGTTCACCATCACGGCATTCAATCCTTCGGCCACACCTCGCCAGATCTCGAATTCCCCTCGGGTCTTGGTTTTGGCATACAGGTTTTTCTTCTGCACAGGCCAGCCGCTTGCTTCGGTAGCTGCTTCTCCTTTGGGTGAGGCTACGGCGGCAACAGAACTGACATAGGCCAGTTTTTTCACCGCATTTGCCAGACAGAAATCTACGATATACCCGGTAAGGTGGGTGTTGGTTTCCCACATGGCCCGTTTGTCACGCCGGTCAAAAGAAACCTTGCCGGCACAGTGGTAAATGTATTCCGCCCCCTGCAGGGCTTCATAGAGGGCGGCACGGTTCAGGGGATCAGTGTGTACCCACTCGAAACGCGGGAGCAGGCTTGCAGGATCGGGAAGGTAATGTTTCCATACCTCCAGGACTTTTTCAGGCTTCGTCCCCGGACGCAGCAAAACCCTTACCGGACCTTCCTCCTCAGCCAGTTTCAGCAGCAGGTATCCGCCAACAAGTCCTGTCCCCCCTGTAACTACTATCATATTTCCTCTCTTATCTTTTGCCGGACAGGAAGGCGGCGGAACATACGTTTCCAGTCCTTCCATCCGTAAATTTTTGCCATGATAAAAATAAACAGAATTGCCATGGCAAAAAAGGCCAGCATCATATTCAGGGGTTTGGCTTCCCTGAGTGTCCAGAGTGAGGCGGTCTTCATTACCGAAGCATCGTAATTCATCAGGACAGCGCTGTAGATGTTGTTCACAGCATGAACGCCCCAGACCAACTCCAGGCCGTCGTCCAGGATGACCAGCAGTCCGGCAAACAACCCAAAGCCGGCATAGTAGGGCAAGGTCTCCCACAGTCCGTAACGACTCACCTCCGGATTGGAAAGGTGCAGGGCACCAAAGCCTGCAGCGGTCAGCACCAGGGCAATTATCCTGGAGCGGAACAGTATGCCCAGACCGGTATAAAAGTAGGCACGGAACAATAATTCCTCAAATCCGGCCTGAAAGGGTATCAGCAGCAAGGCAATCAGCAGGAGGGGAAAAAACTGACGGGGAATGAAATGGAAGCTGTAATTCCCCGGATCGAGCCACGCGAAGAGCAGGTCGGCCAGCAAAAGGAAGCAGAGCCACAGCATGGCACCATGAAAGAACCTCCTCCAGCGAATACGGCCGGCAGCGGAAAATACTGCACCGGGATCCTGAGTATGAAGATACTGAATGGAAAACAGGAGGACGAAAAATGCCAGGGCAGAAGGGATGAGTTGCAGGGCGAGCCTTACATTCTGATTAAATTTCCAGGCATCGGGAACAAAAAGCCTTCCCAAAGTATAGGAATTCACCAGGTATAGGAAGATCAGGATGTTCAATACCACCAGTAGGTAGCGCCAGCCCTGGTTTTTGCGTTTTTGTGCCTGGTAGAGGTACATAGTCAATGAATTGCTCAGGCGGGGAAATTAATGAAAGTTTTTGGGTTTTATGTACCTGAGGCAAACGATACAATGGCACACCCGTGGGGATTCTATTTGCCACCGTGACAGAAAAGGGCGTCATCACCTAAGCTCCCGGAGATACATCGGAATGTTCAGGCTGGACTGGAAAATCTCACCGGTTTCACGAATGGTTTCATCATCTTCCTCATAGTACCAGTTGATCTCGATGAGCCCATTATTCGCCAGACTGGCCAGGGAACAAAGGGTATTTAATAACCATTTGGAGGATGAGGTGTTAATGTATTCAAACCTGAGGTCAAGGATGAGCGTCCGTTTGAACTCCTGGAAATAGTCCTCAAGGGTTTGCAGCAAGCCCTCATAGAACTCATCCGGATTGACCATTCGTGAATAGCCTTTGATCTCAATCTTCTTTAAGCGTTCACGCACAATAATCTCAGGATACTCCTTCGTAGTATCTTTTGTCTTCTTTCCTGAAACAAACCATCCCATAGCTCTGCAATTTTAAGTTGACACTTCCCAAGTTGTGCTTAGTCTCAGTCATTGCGTAAGCCTGTTCACCCGATAGCCGGTTTCCTCCTCAAGCAGTTTGGCGCGCTCGGCCAGTCTGCGGCTCCCTGATGTGGTGTACCAGTTGATCTCTATGGTTTCTTCCGGCATAAAGTAGATCAGCTTCCGGAGTATGTGTGTCAGCCATTTGGCTGAACTGTCATTCATGCGCTGCAAGCGAATGTTAACGGTCCGTGTCCTGGATTCCCCGGAGTTGAAGGCAATCATCCATTTCAGCAGGTTACTGTAAAACCAGTTTGTGTCTTTTAGGGTAGAATTTCCTGAGATTTCAAAGAGCATCCTCTTTTCGTCGAGAAATACTTCAGGGGATTCACCGTTCCCTTCAATTGCGAAAGTTCTCATACTGCCTGATATTGGTTCCCGGCAGTTCTCCCCGGTCAGTAAAGGGGTAAAACTCACGGAATTCTTTTGTTAAATGTAAGATTAGTTTCAGGGAATATCAAACGGAGATTTATGATTTAGCTTAGTAAAAGTGGTGATATATATCACCGGCCGGGAGGAGGAGGAAGGCGGTATAATTCAGAATTCGGATGTCTGTATTTTTCTGTTGTTCTCTTTTCCTCTGTGTCCCTTTTTTATTACACAGGCTTGCACACCTCCTTTGCCCGTGTCAAACAAATATTCTGCCTCTCTGTTGATACAGCGAACATTTCTTATTCCTAATTTTAGAAAAATATTTCCGGCTATGGATCTCAAAATAAAGGACCAGACTTTCATCGTTTGTGGCGCTACCAGTGGCTTCGGACTGGCGATTGCCAACCAGCTTTTAACGGAAGGGGCGAAAATTATCGCCCTTGCCAGGGGGGAAGAGAAGCTTCGCGAACTGCAGGATGGATACACCGGGCAGGTAGACATACTTATCGGGGATATTACGGATGATAAAACCATTGAGAATCTTCTCAGGCATACTGAAAATAAGGATATTCATGGGATCCTGGTAAATGCCGGGGGGCCTCCGGCCATGAAATTTTTTGAGACCCGGATGTCAGATTGGGATGAAGCCTATAAAAAGGTCCTGCGGTGGAAGGTGAAAATCACGCGGGACTTCCTGAAGAAATTTGAAAAGCAGAAATACGGCCGTTTTCTGTATATTGAAAGTTCTGCCGTAAAACAACCCCTGGAAAACCTGGTGCTGAGCACCTCTCTGCGCCTGGCGGTTGCAGGCTTTGTGAAGACCCTCTCACAGGAAATGCCCGATCGTGGGGTCACCTTTAATGTGCTGGCACCCGGATACCACCAAACCCCTGCTGTTGACAGGCTGATCACTAAAAAGGCCGAACAATCGCGGATTTCCAGAATGCAGGCAAAAAAAGAAATCGAGGCGACTATCCCCCTTAACAAAACAGGGGATGTGAGGCACCTTGCCTCGCTGGCGGTGTGGTTGTTGTCACCCCTGTCCGAATATGTTACCGGGCAGGTGTATGCAGTTGATGGAGGGGTGATCCGCTCCACTTTATAAGTGGGTTTTGAAAGGCTGAGGAAAAATAGTAGCTTTATCGCTTCACCAATTCATCCACTGCAATGAGCAGAAGCATTTCCCTTGAACTCATAAAAAACGAAATACGAAACATTCCTGATTTTCCCACACCGGGGATCCAGTTTAAGGACATTACCACCGTACTGAAACAGGCCGACCTTTTTTCATTTCTCGTGGATACCCTTGCAGAGATCTTTCAGGATAAAGGGATCACTAAGATCGCCTGCATCGAATCGCGCGGTTTCATTCTTGGCGGGGCACTTGCCGGAAAGATAGGTGCCGGATTCGTTCCTATCCGCAAGCCCGGAAAGCTTCCGGCCGAAACCCTTCGCAGGGAATATTCCCTCGAATACGGAACCGATGCCATCGAAATTCATAAAGATGCAATTATTCCGGGCGATGTTGTGCTGCTGCATGACGACCTGTTGGCAACAGGCGGTACGGCCTCTGCGGCTGTTGCATTGCTGAAGGGCCTGGATCCTTCAAAGATCTGCCTGAGTTTCCTGTGTGAGCTGGATTTTCTTGAGGGCAGAAAACACCTTCAGGAATATGAAGTTTCAAGCCTGATTCATTTTTAGTTTTACGCTCAGGGGTTTTCATCTTTTTTTTTACTAATTTCAATTTTGCCGCATAATGATCATTCCTTGAGATTGAAATTTCAGCATAGTCTTTTAAGACCTTTCCGTTGCATCGGTTTACTACTTGTCTTAGGTTCAGGTTTATCACCGGTATTCTCGCAATACGACAACCTGAAGTTCCATCAGTATGATACCCGCGACGGCTTATCCAGCAACAATATCAATTGCATCATCCAGGATCAGGAAGGGTTTATATGGATGGGTACCGACAACGGACTGAGCCTTTTTGACGGGTATCATTTCAAACAGTATATCAGTTCCGCGGGTGATTCCCTTAGCCTGATCCATGATCATGTACTCTGCTTTTTCATTTCAGGAAAGGCATCCCTGTTTATAGGAACCCATAACGGGATCTGTGAATACGATCGCCGAACAGACAGGTTTAAACAGTACAGAAGAGGCTACCTGGATGGGCATATTCGTGGATTTTATGAAGAAGGTGGACAGGTGTACGCGGTAAACGATCGTAGTCAGATTTTCAAGGTAATGGAGAACAGCCTTCAGCTGGTAGCGGACTTCGATCAACACAATTACAGCTACCTCCGGGATGAGCATGGAAACCATTGGTTTGGCATGGATGGTGGGGTGCTTTTTATCAATGCGGCGAGCGGTGAAAGGAAGTTTTATGAGCTCAAGAGTATTCGTTCCGGCGTTGATCCAACGGTAGCTGTCTTTGCGATGCAAAATGATGAGGACAGGATATGGCTCGGGACCAGAAGCGACGGGGTTTTCTACCTGGATAAAGCCAGCAATACCTTATCTGCATTTCATTTCAGGCTGCATTTTATTAAAGCATTTGACCTGGACCAGGAGGGCAATCTCCTGATCGGGGATACGGAGGGACTGAAAATTTATCTCAGGAAGAAAAACAAGCTGTTGGATTATAAGCCGCTTGTTGAAAAATCGGAACAGCATATCACGGAAAATGCTATTGATGCCCTTTACAGGGACCGGCAGGGCAACCTCTGGCTGGGGATCAAGTTCAGGGGGCTTAACCTGGCCTATCTGGATAAAGGATTCCGGCATATTGACTACCAGTCACACGATCCCTTTGATAAAACCAAAAAAACCGTCACCTCCATCCTAGTCGATTCTGATGAGGAAATGTGGCTCGGCGCCTATACCAATGGGCTTGAGCACGTAAATCTCAGGTCGCACCGCTCTGAATATATTGCCTGCAACCGGAACCCGGGAGGCTTGCAATGTGGCACGGTCTACGAACTTTACAGGGATCGTGATTCGGTGATCTGGCTGGGAAGCTATAATGGGGGCCTTCAAAGGATGCATCCGAAATCCGGGCAAATTGAAACCTGGTACCCGGGTCGGAAAACAGGTAATCCCATGAATGTAAATGACATCCGTTCAATTGCAGAAGATATTCACGGTAACTTCTGGATGGTCGCACATGGCAACGGGGTCTATAAATGGAACCCGGAAACCGATTCCCTCCGGGCATTCCGGAACGATCCGGATAATCCCCGCAGCCTGGTAAACGATTGGGCCTTTCACCTGATCTGTGACAGCCAGGGATTTGTCTGGGTTGGAACTCCTTTCGGACTTTCTGTTTCCCGTGACGGGCGGAGCTTTGACCGCTATCAACACGATACGGGTGACCCAAAAAGTCTGATCAGTAATGAAGTGTTTACCATTTTTGAAGATGCCAGAAAGCAGATCTGGGTGGGGACCCGGGAGGGCTTGTGCAAATATAATCCGGTGGAGGATAACTTTAGCGTAGTAAGCAAAAAGCAGGGCCTGGCAGATAATTACATTTGCTCTATCCTGGAGGATGATCATAAGAACCTGTGGATAGGCACAAAAAAGGGATTGTCGAAATATAACACCCTAAACGGGAATATAGATAATTTTAGCAAGGGTGATGGCCTCCAGGATGATGAATTCATGGAAAATGCTGCTGCAAAAACACCCTCCGGATACCTGATATTTGGAAGTGTGAACCGGGGAATATGGTTCCATCCGGACAGCCTCATGGTCAATGAAGCGGCTCCTGAAGTCTATCTGACTGATTTTAAGATATTCTATAAGTCGGTCCCCATTGAACCCGGAAAGAAGGATGCAATTCTTACCAAATCAATCAGGTATACCAGGGAAGTGGTCCTTAACCACAACCAAAAAGTGATCTCCATCTCCTTTGTGGCACTGAATTACATCCATCCGGAAAAGAATAAGTTTGCCTATAAACTTGAGGGTTTTGACAATGACTGGATCTACCCTCAAAATAACCAGGAGGTTACCTACACAAACCTGACACCCGGGGATTATGTCTTCCGGGTAAAGGCTGCCAATAATGACGGGAAGTGGAATAGTAAAGGTACCAGTCTGAAAATAAAAGTTTTACCCCCCTTCTGGGAAACCTGGTGGTTCCGTACCCTGGCAGGCTTGTTTGCATCCGGCATTCTCCTTTTGCTTTTTTTTCTCAGGATCAGAAGGATAAAGCAATCCAACATCACGCTTGAACAAACTGTTAAGGAGCGGACCCATGAGCTGCAGCTAAAGAACGAGATCCTTGCCCGGAAAACAGAGGAACTTAACCACAGTAATGCACTCCTTGCCCAGCGGCAGGAAAAAATCATCCGGCAGAGTGAGCAGTTGCAGGAAAAAAACGAACAACTCAGCAGCAACGCCAAAGTATTGAGTGATCAAAAAGAAAAGCTGGAACAGATCAACCTTCAGCTCAGTGAGCTGAATACCATGAAGGATAAGTTTTTCTCGGTCATCGGGCATGACCTGCGAAATCCGATAAACGTTATCAAGGGATTCGTTGATCTGATTGAAGAAGGTTTTAATGAACTGAAGGAGGAGGATATGCGCTTTTACCTGTCGCATATCTCCAGTGCCGTCACCAAAACTTCAAAATTGCTTGATAACCTGCTGAACTGGGCAAGGTCGCAAAGCGGAAGCATGCAGATAAACCCTGAAGACATCAATATGCATTCACTGATCAGGGATACGGTGAGTTTTTTCAGGGATGAAGCGGATAAAAAGAATATTGCCTTCAGGACCGAGCCGGACAGCAGGCTGATTTTTGCCAATGCCGACAGGAACATGGTCGATACCATCATCCGGAACCTGATTTCCAATGCGGTGAAATTCTCCCCCGGGGACAGCACTATCACCGTTGGATGCGGACCCTCCGATGAAGCCGGGAAAATCCTGATCTGGGTACGCGATCAGGGGGTTGGTATCGCCCCGCAGCAAAAAGAGAAGCTCTTTCATGCTGAATCAAACTTTTCTACGGCCGGCACGGCAGGTGAAACGGGCACCGGACTCGGCCTTATTCTTTGCAGGGAATTTGTTGAAAAGAGCCGGGGAAGGATATGGGTTGAAAGTGAACCTTCACGCGGTTCGGTATTTTACTTTACCTTGCCGGTAGGGCAAGGATGAGGCAGGTTTAACTACACGAAAGATTTTGCTGGCTGACGGAAGTCAGGGATCTATCCTAAAACTTGGGGAGGGAATAGGTTTTATCCTTAAAATAGTAAGTCCTTCAATATTCTGATGAATTGATCAATCGAGTAATCGAGGAACTGACGGTTCAACCCGGATGATCAGCCAACTATATGTCG
>JAFGEO010000135.1 GCA_016931575.1 Bacteroidales bacterium
TTGCATCCAGCAGGATATCAAGATGCTAACCATCCCTGATGCGTGGCTGCATGGCAATATCAGCAGTCACGATATCCGGGAAGTAAACGTAGAAGATCTGCTGAACCGTGAGCCCATCAACCTGAACAAGGACAACATTGAAAAAGACCTGATGAACAAAACCATCCTCATTACCGGGGCAGCAGGTTCTATCGGAAGCGAAATTGTCAGGCAGGTTGCACATTATGCTCCCAGGAAAATGATCCTGGTTGATCAGGCCGAAACACCCCTCTATGACATTGAGCTGGAGTTGGAGGAAAGTTATAATTTTAAGAATTACGAAGCTGTGCTGGCCGATATTACGAATGAACGGAGGATGAGCAAAGTATTTGAACTGTTCAAACCCGATATTGTCTACCATGCAGCAGCCTATAAGCATGTCCCCATGATGGAGAATAATCCCTCGGAAGCGATACTCAATAACGTCATCGGGACCCGCATCCTGGCCGACCTTGCCAATCAGCACCACGTCTCGAAGTTTGTCATGGTTTCAACCGACAAGGCCGTGAATCCGACAGGGATAATGGGAGCTACCAAGCGCATAGCGGAAATGTACACCCAATCGTTGAACGAGCGCAGCACAACCAGTTTTATCACTACACGCTTCGGCAATGTCCTTTACTCAAATGGTTCTGTCCTTCCCCGTTTCCTGAAACAAATTAAGGAAGGCGGTCCGGTAACGGTTACGCATCCGGAGATCACCCGCTTCTTCATGACCATCCCCGAAGCCTGTCAGCTTGTGCTTGAGGCAAGTGTTATGGGGAACGGAGGCGAGATCTTCCTGTTTGACATGGGCCAGTCTATCAAAATACTCGACCTGGCCAAAAGCCTGATCAAATTCTCGGGAAACATTGTCGAAAAAGACATCAAGATCAAGTTCACCGGCCTCCGCCCCGGCGAAAAACTCTATGAGGAGCTCCTGCTGGAATCAGAAGCCAATAAACCTACCCACCACCCCAAGATACGGATCGCTGAGGTTTGCTGTGAGGAATATCCAAAAGTCAACGGCATGATCGACTCTCTGAAGGAACCCCTGGAAAGCCAAAATATCCTGAAGCTTGTTATACTTATGAAGCAAATGGTGCCCACCTATAAGAGCAAGAATTCGGATTTCGAAAAGCTGGATGCGGTTGTTTGAAGGATGGGGTGATGGGACAAAAAGGTTGATGGGTTGATGGGTAAAATACAGTGCCAGAGCCAGTTTACACAAAACAGAAAAAAAAGCACTGCCAAATTTCCCGCATCTTTTGACTCATTCTGGCTAAATAGCTTCTGTTGTTTAGTAGGTTGTTTGTTTAGAACTACAGGCCAGGCTTATGCACAGAAGGCTTCAGAAATTCATCTTATGCAACAGGAGGGTCGACTGATCATCTAATCTTGCTCATCTAATCAATCTACCCAATCACTTCCCTGATACAGCCAACAATCCTTCCCATATCCGCATCCGTTAATCCCGAGCCTGAAGGCAGGCATATCCCCCTTGAAAATAATTCTTCTGAGATGCCATGTGTATAGCTGAGTTCATCCTTAAACACTGGCTGCAAATGCATAGGTTTCCAGAGGGGACGGCATTCGATATTATCTTCATCCAGCCTTGCTATAAGCCGGTTCCGCTCCTGCTCATCCCTGACCAGCATGGTCGTAAGCCAGAAATTCGAGAAGCAGTCGGGGCTCCATTCTTCCAGGAATTTCGCACCGGTATCCATCAGTTCCTGCTTATAAATCCGGTTGATCTCCCGGGTCCTGCCGATAAACTGGTCAAGCACTCTCAGCTGTCCCCGTCCTATTCCGGCCAGGATATTGCTCATCCGGTAATTGTAGCCGATGAATTTGTGTTCATAATGGACTTCATTTTCCCTGGCCTGGGTGGACAAATGCTTTGCCATAGCGGCATATTCTTCCTTTCCGGAAAGAAAAGCTCCCCCTCCGGAAGTGGTGATGATCTTGTTCCCGTTGAATGAAAGAATTCCGATATCCCCGAAGCTGCCCAGCATTTTTCCTTTATAGCTGCTACCCAGGGCTTCTGCTGCGTCTTCAATCAGAGGGATATTGTAACGCGAGGTAATTTCCAAAATCTCATCCATTTTGGCCGGCATTCCGTAGAGGTGCACCAAAATGAGGGCTTTGGGCTTTTTCCCCTTCGCGGTCAGTTCAAGGATTGCTTCCTCTAGCAATTCCGGCGACATGTTCCAGGAATCTACCTCCGAATCGATAAATACCGGGGTTGCATTGCAGTATTTTATGGGATTGGCTGATCCGCTAAAGGTAAATGAGGAACAAAGAATATGATCTCCCGGCCGGATACCAAGTATGATCAGGGCCAAATGGATGGCTGCAGTACCTGAGCTAAGGACTACTACATTCTTTGTATGAGTATAGGCAGCCAGCTCCGCCTCAAACTGATTGATATGGGGTCCGACAGGTGCGATCCAGTTATCCCGGAACGCTTCCTCAATAAACCTTATTTCATCTCCTCCCATACAGGGTGGGGAGAGCCAGATTCTTTTAGTACTCATTCCACTTTTTTCTTGAAAGGGTATATACAATAATTTTCAGATCGTGCATCACGGATTTCCGCTCCTTGTAGATCCGGTTTATCTTCACTTTGTCAGGATAAATTACGCTATCGTTGTAGTGCACCGGATCTTCCTGTCCGGCCAGCAACTCCTCCTCATCAAGGTATTTCAGACTGGCTGGACCTGTCAGACCGGGTTTAAGTTTCAGGATTTCGCGATCCTCACCTTCCAGCTTGTCGGCATATCCGGGTACGTCAGGCCTGGGACCAACAAACGCCATGTCACCCATAAGGATGTTTACCAATTCAGGGAGCTCATCGAGCTTCCATTTTCGCAGGAAGGCCCCTATCCCTGTAATCCGGGGTTCATTTTTAACACTTGTGGTCGATCCTGAGTGCTTATTAACCATGGTCCTGAACTTAAAGATGGTGAAAGGTTTCCCGTATTGACCGATCCTTACCTGTCTGAACAGGACAGGATAACCGGAGAAAATCAATACCGCCAGTACAATGCAGATAAAAAGCGGTGCTAGCACAACGATCATCAGGAAGGCAACCAGTCTACCCATTTTCAATTCCTTTTTTTGGAAGAACAAATTTAATCATGATATACCCATTTGCCAGCTTTTTCACAATCTCAATGTTTTGATTATGCTCATGGGTACTCAGGCTTTTCACGTTATCCACATGGATGGTTGAGAAAGCTTTGAAATCCAGTTCTGCCGCAACCTGCTGAATAAAGGCTGCCAGGCGGTGACCGATGCCCTTCCCCTGATATTCGGGGCTGACCATCCTGCCAAAAAATACGGTCCCTGTGAAAAAAAGGCGTAAAAAGGCATATCCGATTAGCCGGTTTTCCTCCACCACCCCGAAAGGAAGGTACAGGTTCCTGTCTACTACTTTTTTCAGGGATTTCTCATCAAAGCCATGAGGTCTGAAGTAGGTGTAATCAGCGGGCTGGAGATTATTCAGCATATTGCCCAGCAGCTGAATATCGGATAGGCGCAGCAGCTTGATTTTAAGCCCTTCAAAATCCTGTACCTCCGCATATTTATTCCTGATCCGTTTCAGTCTGTTCCTATACAGCAGTCCGGTCAGCAGGTTATTGATCCCTTCAATTAGTTTCCAGATAAAGGGCACATGTCTTTTCAGGTATAGCAGCAGGCGCTCTTTCATAGACTTTCGTAAAATCGGAGGTACTCTCCCCAGATAAATTTCTGGTCATATTTTTCTTTAAGCATAGGCCTGCAATCGCCCAGCGTTTGTTTTGACGGAGCTTCCCCGGTAATCGCCTTTTTCATGGCTTCAGACAGGGCAGCCTCATCCTTCACAGGAATCAGCAGGCCATGGGTCTCCGAAGTGATCACTTCATTATTGCCGTTGATATCCGTAGCGATGCAGGGAAGGTTAAAAGCAAGGGCTTGCAGGACCACATTTGGAAATCCCTCCCTGTAGGTTGGGAATACGAAATAATCGGCCATGCTGAGGTAGGGCCTGATATCGGTCTGGTAGCCCGCGGATCTGATCAAACTGTTAGTTTCAATCTCTTGTTCGGTGTCCTTGCTGATGACATTGGCAGCTTCCGTTCTGCCAACAAGAAGAAGGCGTGCCTTGGGATAGCTTTCTGACAAGCTGCAGAACGCCTTTACAAGTTCATTGACCCCTTTATCCTTAACAATACGGCCAACAAAAAGGAAAATATAAACATCTTCAGTGCCAAACAGTTCATTTTTTAGTTTTTCAGCCTGTTTTCCGAGCTCCGTTGTTTCCTGGAAATAATCCAGGTCTATGCCATTCGTCGTGCCATTGCCCAGCACCTCCACCCTTTCTTTCGGGACATACTTGTTATTGATGAGATATTCCTTTAGTCCTTTGGAGTTGGAGAGGATCCTTGTGGCATTCCTGTATACCATCCGGTCAGCAAAGGCTACAAGGCTTCTTTTCATACCCTTCTGTTCCTGAACCGGGAGTCCCACCACGGAATGCACCCGGTGTTTTACCCCAGCCATTCGTGCAGCAAGGATTCCGATCAGCCCGGCTTTTGGTGTTTGAGTATGAACGATATCCGGAAGTTCCCTGTCCAGTAGTAAAGTCATTTTACATAAGGCTGCAAAATCGGCAAGGGGACGTATCGACCGGCTCATTTTTAGTTCATGGATCCGGATTCCTTCGCGTTCCCTGATTTCCTGAACTACAGGCCCGGGACTGGTGATACCGGTGACGGAAAACTTTTTACGAAGGAAATCCAGCTGCCCCTTCAACAGGACATTCATAGTTGTGGATACTGTTGTGATCCGCACCAGTCTCCGTTCGTTTCCTTTTTCCTGAAGCCGGCAATAATACATACGGATGATGAAGATCACGTAGAAAAGGCTAAAACTCTGCACCCCGAGGCGTCTTTTCAGGATTGTCTCAAACAAGGCAATAACAATAAAAATTCCCAGAAAAGCGAGCACCAGCTTTTGTCTTCCCAAACGTGCCTCCCGATAAAGCCCATAGAGTAACAGAAAAAAAATCAAAAGGCCGGGTAAACCATTCTCGAGAAAAATTTCAAGGAACTGATTATGTGCATTTGGTGATCGAAGCTTTACCTCACCCTCTAAATACTTTTCCCTCAGACTCTCTTTAAGTACCGCATTGCTCCTGGCTGTTCCATGACCGACTGGGAATCTGCGCCATCCCTCCTTTAATGCTGCAGCCCAGATATACTGGCGCGTTCCCTTTGATCCCTTGTCCCAGAAACGCTGGAGCAAGCTCTTCTCTGCCTGCACGGTTGTATCGGGTACCAGAGGATCGGCAGGAATATTTTCGCTTTTTGCCAGCTTCATGTTCACGTCCTCTGCCCGGAAGGAATTGGGACTTTCGACCCTGGCAGAATCGGCCTCACCGGTATCACTGCGAAGGTAATCCAGGTTGTTATTCCACCTGTATCCGATAACCAGGATGCCGAGAAAAGCAATCGTCAGGGCGGCTTTTTGCCAGAATGCCTCAAAGGACCGGATCAGCCTCCAGACAAGGTAGATATCTACAACCAGCAACAGTACAAGTCCCACTCTTGAGCTGGCAACAAAGACAGTCAGATTAATAACAAGACTGGAAATGATCAGGAAAACCTTCATGAGCAGATTGTTGCGCGGTCGGAACCAAAGCCTGATAATGAAGATCAACCCAAGCAGGGCATTCAGGGAATAGTAGGTATGGTGGTGCAGGGTGCTGAATACCTGGTCAAGCTCATAGGCCCTGACCGGATTTCCGTCCCGGATAACCCAATACAGCGAATAGAGCATCCCGTGGATGGAAATGAGTAAATTTCCCAGGATAAAGAAAAATAAAAAGCGGTTCAGGTTCCTGCTGATAATCTTAGGATCGATCACCATGAATGAAAGGGGGATTGTCAGGAAATTCAGCTGGGTATCGCTTACAGATATCCTATAACCTATGGCATCGGTACTGAGGAATATCCCAAGAAAGATCACCAGGTAATAGAAAACAGGCAAAAGAACCAGCCGGTTGGCGTAGAACTTTCGGTTCCGGATGTATATAATGAGGGAAATAGCAGGCAGGGTGGCTGATAAGATATTAATATCCACATGGAACGGCACCACAATGCAAAGCAGGTAAGCATTGATAATCCAGGCCTTAAATAATATCTTGTCCATCTATGAGATCTTACAAACTTGTTTAAAAATTTCGAGGTATACCGGCAGCACCCCTTCCAGGGAATAGGAGGCTTTAAATCGTTCCCAGCTTTTCTGTTTCATTCCAGCCAGTTCTTCCCGGTTTAAATATAGCCTCTTCAGAGAGATTTCCCAAGTTTCCGGTGCAGATGCGTGAAAACCGGTGACACCATCGAGCACCACTTCTCCGTTTGCCTGAATGGGGGAACAGATCACCGCACTTCCTGAAGCCATATACTGAATGATCTTAAATGCGCACTTCCCCCGGTTAAAAGGGGTGTCCTCCAGTGGGGCAATCCCTACATCAAATTGGGGAAGCACTTCCTTTTCAGTTTCGGGCGACCAGATGATGCGCTCCGCTCCCATCCCCTTAAATTCCCTGAAGACCTTCTCATTTACTCCAATCAGCTTGATTTTACAGGGGTATTCACTTGAGAAATCACGAAGTATTTCCTTGATTAGTAACAAAGAACTGCTGGTGTAATACGAGCCAATCCATCCGATAATAAAATCATCTTCTTCCTTTCTAAGTCGTGAATACCTGTTTTCTGAGACTACCGTGGGAATAAGACTTACCCTCTGATTATACTTCAGGGTATAGTTTTCAAGGTACTTGCTGCCACAGATGATATGGCGGGCAGATTTCATGATCCCGGGGATTTTATTGGCCAGCAGAAGCCTGATAATCTTTCTTGATGACTGATCATAATTATGAAATACGGCATCATCAAAATCCAGTACATAGCTAACATGCAGCAGGTTAAGCATCCGTTCAAATAAAGCGGGGAAATAAGGTATAGCTTCCTTCTCAATAAAAACTAAATCGTACCGGCGAATCCTGAAAAGCAATCCCAATCGTTTGAGAATAGCAGTGACAATCCCCAGGTACAGGCCCCTCCTGCTTTCATTGATACGTTTCAGGTGCACCTTCCCGAAAAAAGGTCTGACCGCACACCGGTATCCCTCTGCTTCAAAATGTTCAATGAACTGATGCGTCCGGTATCTTGAGCTGGCCCCTTCAGGGGTATATTTTGGTAAGAATAAGAGCTGCATTATTAAGCCTTCTTAGTTTGACCTAAATTTTGTTTCTCGATAAGATAAACACATATAACAAATAAATCAGTGTTGACACCAGGGATGTTAAAGCTGCCGCCTGCATTCCATAGCGAGGGATAAAAATAAAATTGAGTATCACGTTCAGGGAGAGGGTGGCAAGTATACCAAACAACATTTGCCGGGTCATCTGAGCCAGTTCGAGGGGTTTTTGAAACAGGGTGGCAAGGTTCCAGAAAAACGCCCCAAAAAGAATGGGGTAAACTAAAGCAACTGCTTCAGAGGAATCAAAGCCCAGGTACTGCCTGACAACAAAGTCACGTGTAAACAGGAAAAACAGAAATACCAGTGCCAGTATGGCAAATTCAAGAAGGAGGGCCCGGTTCAGGATTTTCTTTGAGTTCTCAAAATCCCCTTCATTGAAATATTTTATCAGTCGCGGCTGAATACTTGTAATGATCGGCATAAAGAGAAAAGTATTCATTTTGAAGATGGTATCGTAAATGGAAGAATACACCCCCACCTCCTCAAAATTAAAATAGATCTTCAAAATATACCGGTCCGAAATATTTAGCAGAAATGCCCCGATCATCCACAATGCCAGGGGTAAACCGTAATGCAGAAGCTGGTCCCTGATTTGTTTGTCAATTAAGGGATTGGGAGACATGACTTTGGCTGGCCTTTCTGCGCGTTTACCCATAATACTGAACATGAGGTTACCCGCCCAAAAAGCCAGTAAATTTGAGATCAGGATCAGGTTTATTTTATGTTCACTCAGGTGCTGGAAGGCATAGTAGATCCCGAATACCAGGCTAAAAAATATCACAGAGCGTATAATCTCGGCATAAAGTACCCCTCCCGATCTGAGAAAAGTCTGATACTTCAGAGAACTGTAGGAGTAAAGAGTAAATAAAATGCTGCAAAGGATACCAATAAGAATGGTCATGTATTGAAAGCGGATCCCTGCCAGCAGGATTATGGTAATTACTGCAATTGGGATCATGAAGAAGTTCATGATCCGGTTGTAGCGCTTATGGATATATTCCTGGTCCTGGTAGCTGGTATAGAAACGCATGAAGGACCGGCCCAGCCAGGCAGAAAAAAAAGTACTGATTGTCTGAATGATACTGATGCTCAAAGAATACTCCCCATAAACTGATTCTCCGTATAAACGAAGGATTCCCGGAATAACCAGGATCCCTACCAGGCCGGGAATAATTTTTGCCAGGTAGTACCTGAAAAAATCCTTCACAAAGCCCGATTTCAGGAGTTTTTTGCTGATCAATCTATCTTGTAGTAAAGTTTATACCAATCAATGAAACGGGATACACCGTCTTTCACCGATGTCCCGGGTTTGTAGCCCAGATTCTTTTCAAGGTCGGTGGTATCTGCCCACGTAGCAACGACATCACCGGGCTGCATCGGTAACAAGTCTTTTTTTGCCTTCTTCCCAAGAGCTCCCTCAATAGCTTCTATAAAGTCCATCAGGCTAACAGGCGCACTATTACCAATATTATATACCCGGTACGGAAACTTTGAGGTAGCCGGATCCGGTTTCTTTCCCGTCCAGGATTCATTCGGTGAGGGTGGATTATCGATTACACGTTTCACCCCCTCAACGATATCATCTACATAGGTAAAATCCCGGCGCATATTCCCTTCGTTAAATACTTTTATTGGTTCCCCCTTAATGATGGCTTGCGTAAAAAGGAAAAGTGCCATGTCGGGTCGTCCCCAGGGCCCATAAACCGTAAAGAAACGAAGACCTGTTGTGGGCAATCCAAACAGGTTGCTGTAGGTATGCGCCATCAGCTCGTTAGACTTTTTGGTTGCGGCATAAATGCTTATCGGATGATCTACATTGTCATGGATAGAAAAAGGCATTGATTCATTCAGGCCGTAAACACTTGAGCTGCTCGCGTAGGCCAGATGTTTAACCTTGTTATAGCGGCAGGCTTCCAGGATATTCATGAATCCCAGAATGTTACTGTCGATGTATGCCCTGGGATTCTCAAGACTGTATCGCACACCGGCCTGGGCAGCCAGGTTACAGACCTTATCGAACTTTTCAGTAGCAAACAGGTCCTGCAGCGCATCGTTATCTTCAAGCTTGAGCTGAATGAAACTGTAATTCGGGTACCGGCCTGAAACTACCTTTTGCCCATAGTTAATCTTGCCGGTATCTATACCACACTCACGTAACCTGTCGTATTTTAGATCTACTGAATAATAATCATTGATGCTGTCAAGGCCAACCACCTCATCGCCACGTTCCAGGAGATTTTTGGCCAGGTGAAATCCAATAAATCCGGCAGTCCCGGTAATGAGTATTTTCATTATGTTGAGATTGAGCACACAAAAATCTAAAAAATAAGGCTAATTACAAGCTATTTTGAGAACGTAAAGCTTTTTTTTTTCCAGTGCCGGTAAATACCTGGCGGAAAAGAAGGGTATTCAGTGAGCTAGCCGGCTTTATCAGCCCGTTTCAAATAATCAGATCAATTCAATAAGGGTGTTAGCCATTGTTTTTATTGGTGTTGTCAAAAAGAATTCCGGTCAATTAAATAAATGAGTAATATTGACTGTATTTCAATCCCATTGCAATCTCACATGAGCCGAAACCTCCGACAAATAATTCCTGTTTTGAGTATTTTCTGCAACATATTGTTTTCAGAAGTACTTCAGGCTCAGTTAAGAATCAATGAAATCATCACGGCCAACATTGAAGCCAATTTCAGCACTTCCTTCAATTACAACGACTGGGTTGAGCTTCACAATTACGGAAGCACGACTATCAACCTCAACGGATACAGCCTGAGTGATGATCCTGAGGATCCTGAAAAGTATCAAATCTGGTATGATATCTACCTATATCCTGGTCAGTACTATATTATCTCCCTTGATGACAAAAATTATATCCATGATGTGTACATCCATACCAATTTCTCGTTAGATGTTGAAGGCGAATACCTGGGCATTTACAATGCATCCGGTTCTGTAGTCGATTCAATATACTTTGGAAAACAGACACGGGATATATCCTACGGCAGGCTTCCGGGTGACCCGGATACCTGGAAATACTTTACCGCCCCATCCCCCGGTTCTGCCAATACCACTCCCTGGCTGTCCTCAAATAAAACGGCCGGAGGGATCATATTTTCTGTTGAGCCCGGCTATTATCAGGGTTCGGTGTCCGTTGATATCTCGGCAACCGGAATTTCGGATCGCATAGTATACACCACCAATGGTGATTACCCGATCAGCTCCTCACCAACTTATAACGGACCTGTTTACCTTACTGAAAATACCGTTCTGAGAGCCCGGTGTATTTCAGACAGCCTTCATCCGGGACCTGTATCAAGTGCAACCTACTTTATAAATGAAGAAATCCCGAGCCTGCCTGTGGTTTCCCTTTCAACCCGTGACGGACATTTTTATAACTGGGAGTACGGGTATTACTGCGATGGTGCCAACGGGGTCACCTCCTGGTGTTCGGATGTCCCGGTAAACTGGGCCCGGGATTGGGAACGCCCCCTGAATTTCGAGTACTTCACCCGGGATGGGGTGGAAAGGATGAATCAGCTGGTAGGATCAAAGATCCAGGGCGGGTGTTCGCGCGCCAATGCGCTTCGCTCATTCTCGCTGGTTTCCAGAGAAGACTATGGAAAAAAAGGATTGGATTACAGCTTTTTCTCCACAAAAGATCTCGGTTCATATAAGTCGCTGGTGCTGCGAAACTCAGGAAGCGATGTAGTGGCTTCCATGCTGCGTGACGGCTTTATGCAGACGCTGCTGATCGGCAGGATGGATATCGACTACCAGGCATATCAACCGGTACTGGTTTACCTGAACGGTGACTTTTTCGCCCTGATGAACCTCCGTGAAAAAATGAACGAACACTGGGTAGCCTCTAACTATGGCCTCGATGCAGATGAGATCGATGTTATTGAGAACACTTTTGTGATGAATGGGGACGATTCAGCCTTCCAGGCGATGCTCAATTATGCCCGCACTCATGACCTCAGTGACCCTGTCCAGATGGAAGGAATGGAATCCCTGCTTGATGTGAACCACCTGATGGACTACTACATAGCCAACATTTTCTATGAAAATGAAGACTGGCCACAGAACAATGTGAAATGGTGGAGGGAAAGGAAACCCGGCGCCAGGTTCCGCATCATGATGTACGATACGGATATGGGATTTGACCTGTACCGTCGCTCCGGAAATACCCTGACCTGGGCCCTCCGTCCCCATGAATCTACGGACGTCTTTGTTGGGCTTATGCAAAACGAATCCTTCAAAAATGAATTTATCCAGCGTTTCGCCGCCCACATGAATACCACCTTCGCCCCCGGGCGGACACTTCCTGTGCTTGACAGCCTGAAGCAAATGATCCAGCCTTACATTCAAAGAAACATCGACATGTACGAGGTACCCTATGCACTCATCGGCTGGGATTGGCACGTAAATCATGTCATGATTGATTTTGCAAATACACAGGCTGATAGCGTAAGAATTTGGATAACTAACTATTTCGGCCTGGAAGGTTCATATAACCTGACTGTTTCCGCTGACAACCCTGCGCAGGGATGGGTGGAAGTCAGCGGAGTTAAAGTTGATCCTGACTATTGCGGCCCCCATTTTATGAACATTCCGGTACGACTTGAAGCTCACCCCCGGCCCGGATACACTTTTATTGGCTGGACCGGTGACATAAATTCTTCAGATCCTGAAATTTCCTTTACCCGTTCCGCAGATACCCGGGTGGAAGCGCTCTTTGCCTGTGCAGAGCCTGTCACAGGGATCTTCATAAACGAATTCGTAGCCAGCAATGAGAGCGGTTTACAGGATGACTATGAGGAGCTGGAAGACTGGATCGAATTACGAAACACCACTGATTCACCAATAAACCTCGCAGGCTTGTATATCTCTGATTCAGCCGGATATCCCGGAAAATACCAGATCCCTTATGGGGAAAGTTCCCTGACTACCATTCCTGCCAAGGGATACCTGCTGCTGTGGGCTGACAACGATTGTTCGCAGGGAGCACTCCACTTACCCTTCAAACTGAAAAAATCAGGTGAAACCCTCACCCTTTCCCAAACTGTTGCAGATCACCTTGAAATTATCGATTCGCTAAGTTATCCGGACCAGTATTCCGATTGCTCATACGGCAGGGACCCGGAGAATACCGGACTGTGGAAATACCTTATTCCCACACCCCTGTGCAGAAACGAAGAACGGTCAGTTGAAAATCTATACATCAATGAAGTCCTGTCTTCAAATACAGGAACGCTACATGATAATCACCAGGAATATGACGACTGGATTGAAGTCTACAATGCGAACGAGTACCCCGTGAATATCGGCGGGTTATTCCTTACCGATTCCCCGACAAACACGGGGGCATATCGTATTCCAACAAACTGTCCCGATTCGACACTAATCCCGGCCGGGGATTACCTCATCCTCTGGGCCGATGATTCGACAGAACAGGGAATCCTCCACCTAAACTTTAAGCTTAGCAGCGAAGGAGAATTCGTTGGTTTACTGCAGGCAGACGGTTGTTCCTGGCTCGACAGCCTTAGCTATTCCGGACAATTCAAAAACATTTCCTTCGGAAGAACTGATGATGGAGCAGAGGACATGAGCAACATGATACCCACTCCGGACGCCAGCAATGTCAGAGTTGATTACAGGGGGATCATACTAAACGAGCTCCTGACATCTGAACAGGAAGTCTATACAGATGAAAATAGAGAGCATGATGACTGGATCGAATTACATAATCCACAGGAATACCCCATTGATGTGGCTGGCATGTTCATTACCGATAGTCTTGCAGATCCGACAAAATTCCAGATCCCATACCAGCCTGGCGACAGCCTGATCATTCCTGCCAATGGATACCTGATCCTGTGGGCAGACAAGCAGCCGGAACAAGGGGTCCTTCACCTCGATTTTAAACTGAAGGAAAACGGAGAGCAGGTTGGTATCTTCGACCTTGATGGCACAGCCATCGATGAGATAAGCTATTCAAATCAGTATAACAACTTCTCATACAGTAGAATAACCGGGACGAAATGGTTGATACAGCCGCCTACCTTCGGGGCAGCCAATACTGTTCCGGCCATTTCAAAACTGTACATTAATGAATACATGTCCGACAACCAAAACCGATTCACGGATGAAAAAGGGGAATATGAGGACTGGATCGAGATCTATAATAACAATGATTTTGAAGTAAACCTGGCCGGACTTTATCTGACCGACAGTTTCAATTTCCCCAACCAATACAGGATACCCAGCACTGACCTGGAAGCTACCGCCATGCCGGCAAAATCGTTTAAAATTATCTGGACAGACAGCGATTCGGAACAAGGGCCCTTGCATACCAATTTTAAACTTAGCAGGCAGGCGGATAATATTATCCTTTCAGAATACGACTATTCGGTAACAATCAGTAAACATTCATGGACGAAGCAGCCAAGGAACTTTGCTACCGGACGGTTAAACGAGACAAACACCTGGCTGGATATGCCTCCGACACCGGGAGAATCGAATACATTACCCAATATATCCGGGCTCCTGATCAATGAAATCATGGCTTCAAACGGCCATACCGTCGCTGACAATTTCGGGGATTATGACGACTGGATCGAATTGTACAATTCCGGTGATACGGAAATTGATGTCGGGGGCCTCTTCATCTCGGATGATCTACAGGATGAGGACCCATACCGTATTTCTTCAGAATTTCCCGATTCAACGGTGCTACTTCCCAGGCAATACCTGCTGATCTGGGCAGATGATTCCACCGACCAGGGAGTTTTGCATATGAATTTCAAGCTGAGTAAGTCAGGGGAATCAGCAGCGATATTTGGATTTGATAAAACCGGTCTTATTGATACCGTAACCTATCAGGAAGTACCTACTGACAATACCTGGGGACGTATCCAGGACGGCAACATGCTCTGGAACCGCCTTTCCCTTCCTACACCTCTTGCCAGCAACCTGGTCACTGCTCTTGAGGAGGAAACCAGTTTCAATACTCCCGGGTTCAGCTATAAAGTATTCCCCAACCCGGCTTTATCCCACTGTGTTTTCAGGGTGAACTCCAATGAAACCACTGAGTTGGAAATCAGGATATTCAGCCTGACTGGAGGCCTGGTCGCCACCATCTTCAAAGCCCCGGTTTCGCAGGGAGAGCAGGAAATCACCTGGGACCTGACAAGCAGATCAGGAAAGCAATTGCCGAAGGGCATGTATTTCTATACCATTGAAGCAGATAATATCTATATCCGGGAAAAACTGATTATTGGAGAAAGATAGCCGGAAATACTACGTCCGACATCAGACAGAGAGTGCCGAATCTCTGCCGGATGGCAGACATAAGCTAAGGTGTGATGAAATGTCACACCTTATTTTTTTCTGTTACCCTGGCAGGGTATTTCAAACGCACAACGATACACATGCATCTACACCGTTTTCCGGTACCGCCAAATAGCCAGTGCATTGGTACTGACAGCAAAGATGGAGATTGCGATGAGCTCCCTCTGAATGTCGGCAAAACCAGAGCCTTTTAACAGGACCATTCGTATCACCCTGATGAAGTAGGCCATAGGATTGATGATATTGATTTTCTGACCCCATTCTGGCATATTATCCACGGGTGTAAACAATCCACTCATCAGAACAAAGATCATCACGAAGAAAAAGGATACAAACATTACCTGCTGCTGTGTATTGGAAATGGTCGAAATAAATAAACCTATACCCAATATTGCTACAAGGTAGATGGTAGCGAAAGTAAACAAGACCACCAGGCTCCCTTCCACCGGCACGTTGAACAGTAGCCTGGCCAGCCCGAGGCCAAAAGTCAGGTCGAACAGTCCGATCAGCAGGAAGGGAATAAGCTTTCCGGCAATAAATTGGTATTTATGAATAGGTGTGACATTCAGCTGTTCCAATGTTCCCCGTTCTTTCTCCTTCACCAGGTTCATCCCGGTCAGCATCCATCCGATGATCGTTACGAGGATGACCAGGATTCCCGGGGCCATGAAGATCTTATAGTTCAGTTCCGGATTATACCAATGCCGCGGCCTGGTTTCGATACCTCCCATCCCTGCCATCATGCTTTTCTCAGCAAGTATCCGGTTGGAAAAATCACCAATGACAGCCTGGCAATAGACATAGGAAAGTTCTGCTTTTGTACCATTAATTGCATTGATCAGGAGCTGTATTCCTGTTGAATTACCTGTTCCAATAGCTTCACTGAAACCGGAAGGGATTACACAAACCACATCAGCTCGGTCTTCTTTTAGATTTTCTTCTCCGGTCCAAACATCCTCCGATGGGTCAACGGCAACAAAAAAAGGCGATGCAGAGAATTTATGGATCAGCTCACCGGATGCCTGAGAGTGGTCCTGATCTACGAAATGGATCTTGATATTTTTCATTTCAAAGGTTGCAGCATACACCAGGACAAGCATCTGAACGATGGGTACCATGATAATGGCAGCCCTCAGGAATTTATCCCTTGCGATCTGCAAAAACTCTTTCTGAACGATATATAAAATGGTCTTCATCATTAATCCTTTTAGACACTAGCTTTCCAGCCTGATTTGAAATTTTCGGACACTGATCAGAGTGAATCCGATGAGCATTCCCGTCAGGATGAGGATCTCATCCCACACATAAGCCAGCCCCACGCCTTTGAGCATGATATCTTTCAGGGCAGCAAGGAACCACCGGGGAGGCATGGCAATACTCAGGTACTGCAGGGCCTTTGGCATATTCTCTATCGGAAAGATAAAACCAGAGAGCAACATGGTAGGCAGCATCAGGCCTACCAGAGAGATAAGCATGGCAACCTGTTGGGTTTTTGCCACGGTCGAGATCAGAATACCCAGTGCAAGTGCAAGCAAAATAAAGAGGGTTAGCAATCCAAAAAGCAGGATCAGGCTACCCCGGATCGGCACATGAAAGATAAAGAAACCGACACCGATGATAACGACGGCCATGATTACAGAAAGGACCAGGTATGGCACCACTTTCCCCATAATAATCTGCAATGGACGTAAGGGCGATACCAGCAGGATTTCCATGGTTCCCAATTCTTTCTCACGGGCAATGGAGATCGAAGTCATCAGGGCAGAAATCAGCATCAGGATGAGGGCAATGGTTCCGGGTACAAACATATTAGCTGACCGTAACTCCTCATTGTAGAACATTCTCTGGTCCACCTGGATTAATGGTTTCAATCCGGGAGCCATTTCCTCAGAAAAGAATCGTGCAACGATTGATTGTGTATAGTTGGAAAGAATGCCGGCTGTATTAGGATCAGAAGCATCCGTAATGATCTGAATCTGCGCTTTACCTTCGCGCCTGAGTTTATTACCAAAGTTCTCTTCCAGCACAATCAGCTCCCTGATTTTTCCCTTCCGGAACAAATTTTCGATCTGGTTTACATTATGAATATCCTCACTCACCTTAAAATACCCCGACCCCAAAAGTTTCTGGGTCAGTTTGGTACTTACTTCATCCCGGGAGAGGTCCAGAATCCCTACTTCTGCGTCTTTGATCTCGGTAGTAATTACATGACCGAAGAGCAACAGTTGAGCGATCGGAATACCGAAAATAATGAGAACAGTCCTGTAATCCCTTAACAGGTGTTTGAACTCTTTTCTTACAAAGGCGATAAATCGGTTCATAGTAAAATCTTATTTAGAGTTTAACGCGCGATCTTCAGAAATACATCGTAAATCGTGCCTGCCTGGTATTCCTGTTTTAGTTTTTGCGGCTTGTCAAGCGCCACTATTTTACCCTGGTCCATAATACTCACCCGGTCGCAATATTCTGCTTCATCCATGTAGTGGGTAGTAATAAATATGGTTGTTCCCCCTTCAGCAGCCTGGTATATCAGCTCCCAGAACTGGCGACGGGTGATAGGATCGACACCGCTGGTTGGTTCATCCAGGAAGACAATGCTGGGCTTATGCAACAGGGCCACTGAAAAGGCAAGTTTCTGCAGCCAACCCAAAGGCAGGGAAGTAATCAGGGATTTTTTAAAATCCATCAATCCAAATTGTTCCAGCAGCTCATCCATACGCTCCCGGGTTACTTTTCGGGATAAACCATAAACCCCGCCATAGAATCGTATATTCTCAGCAAGGGTAAGATCATCGTAAAGGGAAAATTTCTGGCTCATGTACCCGATATTCCTTTTTATAGCCTCAGTCTGATTATAGACATTGTAGCCTGCAACGCTGATTTCCCCTGATGTTGGCTTTGAAAGACCGCTAAGGATCTTAATGGCTGTTGTTTTACCAGCGCCGTTTGCCCCCAAAAAGCCAAAGATCTCACCTTTCCTTACCGTAAAGCTCAGGTCGTCATTGGCGACAAAACTCCCGAATCGTTTATACATATGCTGTACATCGATCACAACATCATGATGCCTGGTTGATCGCTGAGTATATTTCATTTCCGGACAATTAGTCTGTTTTCTTTCAGGCGGGTTTCAAGTTCCATCTCCAGGCTTGTCGGCTGATAATCGAAAGTATCCAGTAGAAGTTGATGGACTTCTTTTACCCTGCCACTTTCATCTTTCGGAAAGTTATTCAGAAGCAAAAGGCTTTTATACAGATACCTCGGAAAGGGATTGACCGGAAAGAGAATAGCCGTAGCTATTTTCAGGACAGCAAGAGGTATCCTCCTGTGCTTTATTTCCTTTCCTGTTTTCAAGGAAATGAATGCCGCAACTTCGGGGAAGGAGTATGCATCAGGGCCGGTGAGGCAGAATCTTTTACCCCCCAGGTCCATACGCTGAACGGTTTGCGCTGCGATCAATCCAACGTCCTCATCCGATATGCTTACTACCTTATTATAGCCTCCGCCGGGTACCATCATTTTTCCCTTGCTCAGGAAAGTGAACAGTAATTCGAACATGGGGGCACAACCCAGAATTGTCCAGTTCAGTCCGCTTTCCCGGATTTTTTCTTCGACCTCCAGCTTCAGCCGGCCAAATTCTGGAATTCCCAATTCCTCAAGGACATCCATCCTGATCTTATAAGCAGAAAGGTAAACCAATCGGCCGATCTTAACTTTCTTTGCTTCATCCAGGATATTCAATACAGCATCGTATTCAATCCTGCGCATTTTCCGGATTAACTTCCAGCTCATTGCGGAAAGACTGATAATCACCCCGTCCATTCCTGACAGGGCAGTGGAAATGGTTTTTCTGTTAAGAATGTCGCCTTGAATTACTTCTACCTCCGATCCAAGCAGAGCCCTCGCCTTTTCAGCATTTCTGCTGACCACTCTTACCTGCTGTTCCATGAGCAGAAGCTGCCTGACGATCTTCTTCCCGTAGTTACCGGTTCCGCCTATGATGACTATTTTCATAACTTATAATTTTTCATTTAAAGGGTTTTCTTTCTCCATCAGGTGCATGAATACATCCTCGATCCCGGGAGTTATTGCAGCAAGTACAAGCTTTTCATGCCCTCTTTCCTTCAGGTACGATTTTAATTTTTCAAGATCAGGATCCTTCTCCTTAGAAGTATAATGAAGGTCCTGACCAAATGGGAATACCGTATCGGTTTCAGGGTATTTCCTGAGATCCTTCAACAGCTGGTAGATATTTTCTGCCTTTAAAGAGTATAGTTGCTGTCCATCCTTACGAATAATCTCATCCGGCTTATCACAACTAAGTATCTTTCCCTTTTGCATCAGGGCTACCTGATCGCACATTCCGGCCTCATCCATATAGGGCGTTGAAATAATTATAGTGATGCCTTTCTCTTTAAGACCTATCAGCAGGTCCCAGAATTCTTTCCTGGAAACTGCATCGACGCCTGTGGTTGGCTCATCAAGGACCAGAAGTTTGGGCTGGTGGATCAGGGCGCATGACAGGGCGAGTTTCTGCTTCATTCCACCGGAGAGCCTCCCTGCGAGACGTTTCTTAAAAGGTTCGATCTGCACATAGATATCCCGGATCAGGTGGTAATTCTCTTTAAGTGTAGTCCCGAAAACCGTCGCAAAAAAATCCAGGTTCTCCTCAATACTCAGATCAGAGTACAGCGAAAAACGGCCGGGCATGTACCCAATGATGTTCCTGACTTTCCTGAAATCCTTAACCACATCAAAACCATCTATCCGGGCAGAACCATTGTCGGGAAGCAGCAAGGTAGTCAGGATGCGGAACAGGGTAGTTTTTCCGGAGCCATCCGGGCCCAGAAACCCGAAAATATTTCCCTCCTCGACATCGAAGCTGACACTCTCCACCGCCTGGATCCCTCCATAGGATTTACTAATATTCTGACAATTTACGATCATGTGATGCCTTTCAGTTTAGTTGACTTTTACCTCCCCGGGCATATTTATCCGCAGGCTGCCATCATTAGGCACACGGATCTTCACAGCATAGACCAGGTTCACCCGTTCTTCCTTTGTTTGTATGATCTTTGGCGTGAACTCGGCATTGGAGGCTATCCAGCAAACCTTACCCTTCAAGGTTTTCATGCCTCCGGAATCATTATCGACAAGCACCTTCACTTCCTGACCCAGCTTCACAGAAGTAAGCTGTTTTGCACTGAAGTAAGCTTTCATCTCAAGCGTGTCCAGATTAGCAACTTTAAATAAGGGTTTTCCCGGAGCGACAGATTCACCCTGCTCAGCATAGGTCTCCAGGATGCTTCCGTTGATGGGAACAATCACCCTTGCCCGGCTTAGCTGATCCTCAACCTGGAGGATACCGGCATCGATGGCTTCCGCTTCTGCCGTAATACCTGAGAAATTGGATTCAACCTGTTGAATTTGTTTTGTAAGTACGGCATACTGTGTATGAAGGTCATCCACCTGCTTCTGTGAAGATGCTCCTTCCTTCAGCATTTTCTCAAGCCGTGCAATATCCCGGTCCAAAGCGGTTTTTTGTTCTTTCAGCACAGAGACCTGGGCATTCAGGTTTAGTTTTTTTGTAAATACTGCCCTTTTCCTGGCTTCAAGTTCGACACGCTTAAGGTAAACCTGGGTTGTATCGACCAGGTAGGCTAGTTGCCCGGCTTTAATTTGATCACCTTCCCTGATATGTTTTGCCAGAATTTTTCCGGCAGATTCCGAGGATATCAGAATCTCGACAGCCTGGAAATTCCCGTATGCATCTGCTTCATCCCCTCCGTTTTTACAGGACACAAGCATAAGCAGCAATAGACTATAAATTACGTATTTCATGGAATTATAGATTTTTAGTTTAACTCTTACAAAGCGAAAAGATCAATTCCTTCCAGTATTTTTTGTTGAACAAGCGATCGTTGCAGCTCAATTTTATGGTACTCGGCCTGCATGCGGGCGCCAACCTCCCCATTCAGGTCCTCAAGGTAATCGGTTGAAGTAATTGTCCCTTCTTCGAGGGATACCTCACTCCCCCGCGTGACCGCTTCACGCTGCCTGATAATCTGATGGTCGAGACCGATCAATTTCGCCAGCTCTTCCTGGTTGATACGCTCACTCTGTGAGGCCATGTCGATCTGTTGATTAAACTCCGCTTCTTTGACAGAAAGCGTTTCCTTCTGCGTACGGATAATCTCAATTTCCCGCTTGTTCTGATTCCAGTCAAAAATGGTCCACGAAAGCTTTGCTCCGACGATGTAATAAAAATCAGACTGATTTTCATAGAAGTTCAGGCTCGGATAACTGTAACCTGCCTGTCCGAAAGCGAATAACTTTGGATAGTTCATTGTTTTTTTCAGACCTGCAAGACTTTCCAGTTTCTGCTTTTCAGCCTCGAAATACACCGTCTCCGGGCGCTGGTTATTAGCAAAATTAAAAAGACTGTCCTCCAAAAACAGGATGGTATTCTTGTCCAGATTCAGACCGGTAAGAATCGATAAAGACGAAAGTAACTGCCTCCGCATTTTATCCAGTTCTATCTGTTGCTGCTGAACAGTAAGAATTTCAGCCTCCATGGCGTTAAGGTCATTCCCTTTTATCATACCATTTTCAAGGACTATCTTCAGTTCCACTAGTCGTTTTGCCAGGATTTCCTCTTTAAGCCTGAGAACAGCCTTGGTTTTATCCAGCAGCTGAATTTTGAAGTACAGGTCGGCTACCTGAGTGGTCAGCTTGTAAACATCCGTATGAATCTTTTCCGTTTCGGCGGTAAGGATGGCAGTTTCAAGTTCCTTTGCTTTTGCGGCCAGTCCCCCGTCATATACCTTCTGGGCCGCTTCAATCCCTGCATTGTACTGAAAAGGATCAATTTCGATCCCAAAACCATTGGGCAGCGAAATTGAAATCGCATCACTCTGGTAGCTGGCTTTCCCATAGGCATTCAGGGATGGTAAATTGGAAGCCTTGATATTGGCAGTTTTCAGATCAGCCAGGTCCTGTAAAACTTCAAGTTGCTGATTTGCAATGGCATTCTCACGTGCCGATTTCAGACACTGCCTGAGACTGACTGTATCCTGCTGCCCCCGGATAATACCTGTGAACAGGAAGATCAATAGAGCCAAAAGATAGATTCTTCTACTTATCATGATTTTTTGGTGTTAACGCATTTATGACAAATTCTTTTACAACTTCTTTGCGCTGGTTAAGGAAATTCCTTGCCAAGGGCGCAAAGTTATCCCCCATCGCCTCCTCAATCAGCGGAAAAGCAGCGAAAGGAAAAATGATCATCCCAAGAACACTGCTAACGAGATGCAGGGGATGTACAGGATTGATCTTTCCCTGTTCAATTTCATCCTCCAGCTGAACTATAAAATCCTGCATATTCACAACAATATGTTCACGGATCATGGAGGCAAACCGTTCCGGGTTCTGATTGATCTCAGTTAGCACAAAAAGCGGCAGGTACCGGTTCTCCATCAATACATCGACATAGATCTCGACAAAAAAGCATAAACGCTGGATTATCGGGATATCCAGTTCCATCATACTTTTTAAGCTGGTTGCGATCCTTCCTACCACCTCCATCAGAATGTGTTCAAACAGCTTGTCTTTGCTCCGGAAATAATAGTGTAGCAAGGCCTTATTGATGCCCGCCTCATCTGCTATCTCCTGCATCCTTGCTCCGGCCATCCCCTTTTTCATGAAGACCCTTCGGGCCGCTTCCAGGATACGTTGTTCGGTACTAATATCCTTAACCATACTATTCATCTGTTAAGTTTATCCATATTATTTAACTATATGGTCAAATTTATAAGGATTTTTTTTAATGTGCAATTTTTTTTTGAATTTGTACGTTTCCCATCCTGGTTAATCGCTTAACAGGATAACAATAATCTCTTGATTTCCATTCAATTCCCGTAAAATGGTCCAGTCATTTTACGGCCAAAAAAAAATAGCTAGCTTTGAAATCCACATGAATTAAAACACATTCTGTTATGAAAGTCGGAATTATCGGCAGTGGTCTTGGGGGCCTGGCCATTGCCATCAGACTGGCAAATAAGGGATACCAGGTAGAGGTATTCGAAAAGAATGCCCATCCGGGAGGGAAAATATTCGAACTCCGCTCTGATGGCTTTCGCTTCGATGGAGGCGCTTCCATCTTTACCCTTCCCGGATTACTCAGAGAATTGTATGAGGAAAGTGGAGAAAATATGGATGAGTATTTCAGCTATAGCAGGCTACAGGTAAGTTGTAAGTATTTTTTTGAGGATGGCAGCACCTTTTCCTTCTATGATGACAAAACAAAGCTGTTCAGGGAGATTGAAGAAAGCTCTGACGAAGAACCTGAACGTCTGAAAAGGCATCTGAGAAAGGCCGGAACTGCCTTCGATGCAGGTTCCGAGGTTTTTCTTTTTAGTTCGTTATACCGACTAAGAAACTATTTCACAAGGGCCTACCTGAGGGTTTTGTTTCAGTTAAACAAACTTGATGTATTCAGGTCCATGCACACAGCGAATCGTTCACACTTCAAGGATGACAAACTGATCCGCATTTTCGACCGGTATGCCACTTATACCGGTTCTGACCCCTACCGGGCACCTGCAACCCTGAACATGATCGCCCATCTGGAGAATAACCTGGGAACATATTTCCCGGATCAGGGAATGTACACCATTATCACGAACCTGGTTAAGCTTGCAGAGAAGAAGGGTGTTCAATTCCGGTTTAACAGTCCGGTTGAAACCATCCGGATTAGTAAAGGAAAAGCTAAAGCTCTTGTCGTCAATAAAGAAGAAATACCGTATGACCTGATCATAAGTGATGCTGACATCCGCTATCTTTACAATAACATGTTATGCGACAGGTCAGGGAAGCGCTTTCAGAGGCAGGAACCCTCCTCCTCTGCCCTTATTTTTTACTGGGGCATTAAAAAACAGCATCCGGATCTGCAATTGCACAATGTATTCTTCACTGAAAATTTCAAAGAAGAATTTGACCATGTCTTCAAGCATCGAAAACTATATACGGATCCTACGATCTATGTATTTATCAGTTCAAAGTATGTACCCGGTGATGCACCTGTGGGGTGCGAAAACTGGTATGTGATGATCAATACACCGCCTGACAGTGGAAATGACTGGGACACGTGGATTGATGAGGCACGGCAAATCGTGTTCAGGAAGCTAAACAGGATCCTGAAGACAGACCTGCAAACCTATCTTGTTAATGAGAAAATCGTCTGGCCGAAAAACATCGAAGAAACCACCTGGAGTGCAGGCGGATCGCTCTACGGCAATGCCTCCAACTCAGTGTTTGCCTCATTTCTGAGACACCCTAATTTTTCTAACAACATTAAAAACCTTTATTTTGTCGGAGGAAGTGTACATCCGGGAGGAGGAATTCCTCTATGCCTGGGAAGTGCGAAAATCGTCGATAAGTTAATCCCCCCAGCATAAAGAACAGAGAAATTTGGAGTAGTCAGGAACCCCTTTAGGGCTTAACAAAGTAAATTTCACAGATTATCACGAACCGACCTTGGGGCGCTCACCGGAGGTAACTGAAAATCCCTGCAACTCACCTTACGCTCGCGCCGAAGCTTTCTCCGTCGGCAGGGACCATTGGCGGAGGACTCATCTCAGAAGCAGGGCGATCTCCCTTTTGCTGGTTCGGGTAAATTCGTTTAATTTGTGGCTATGTCATAATACCAATCTACTGATTTCGCAAAAAAAAGCCGCCCATTTTCTCTGATATTGCATTATTCTTGTATACAAATACTGGTTGATCAGCAAAAAAAGAGCTATGAAAATCTACCCTGCAAATCGGAGAAAAAAATTTTTCCGGGCAGCCATGTTATCCTGCCTGCTATGCCTGGCCATTGTGCCCAGGGGTTACAGCAATTACAACCAGCAGATCTATCGGGCCTACATCGATGGGAAGATCAGAGATTGGATCGATGTCATCTGCCGGATTGAAACTAATCCCTGCAACTCGGAAATCTGCAAGCTTGAACTCATCAGCTATTATTACGGCTTTATCGGCTACCTGATCGGGGAGAAGGATCATGCCCTGGCCCTTGAATACATCGATAAAGGCGAGCAACTTCTGACATCAATTCTAAGCGAATCCCCCGGCAATGCCACAGCCAATGCCTATATGGGCGCATTTTTAGGGTTCCGAATGACTATAGATAAGTATAAAATGCCCGTTCTGGGACCAAAAAGTCAAAAATACATCGACCATGCTCTGCACCTTAATCCGGACAATCTGCAGGCTATAATCGAAAAGGCAAATGCACTGTATTTTGCCCCGGAGGTATTGGGAGGTTCAAAGAAAGAAGCGATCCATTATTATATCAGGGCGCTCAGACTGATGGAAAAAAATCAGGAAACAGATTCGAACTGGCTTTATATGAAAACCCTGGCAGACCTGGTAATAGCATACGAGGCAACAGAACACGCTGAAGAAGCACTGAAATTATGCAGGAGGATCCTTAGTCTGGAGCCCGGATTTCTCCTGGTGAAGCAAGAACTATATCCTGAGTTGCTAAAGAAGACCGGGGGAAAATAGACTAATCCGCAGTTTCCTCCTGGTCAAATACGGTCGCTTCAAAAAGCAGGCTCCTGATCCGTGCAGGATCCACTTCGCAACATTCGGCAAAGATTTTTGTAAATACTCTCACCCGTCTCCCTTTTTCGAGGTAACGGTCGTCATTTGTCATCCGGTATCCCTGGAAAAAACCTATCTGTACACCATACGCAGGAACATTCCCCCTGGGTATAGCAGCCGGTCGTATGTAGCAAATCTTTCCATGCCTGAAATAAACCGGAATCCCCCCGATGAATTTCTCCCGGCAGTCGGGAATAGCATCCAGGATCAACTCCCGAAGATAGTCTGCAATATCCCGCTCATCATCAGGCAGATAATCCAAAAAGTCTTCGATGGAATCTAATTTATTCTTCAAGATATCCGGAGTTTTTTTCAGGCTAAATTTAGCTTCTTCTTTTAAATAAACTTTCCGCTTTCTCACATGTTTTAGCTACATTGCATGCACTTTCCAACTATACATAAAGATACCTTAACAATGAAAAAGGCCTGGGTTATTGTTCCCTTTTTAGTAATTCTGCACCTCTCACCGGCATTTTCTCAGGATCGGGCAAAACTCTTGCAGGGAACTCCATTCGAATCCGCCAGGATCCAGTGGCAGGATACCCAACCATCCGATATGAGTTTTACTCAAGCTGGTGAGATACCAGAAGCCGACTTTTTCCTTGAATATGCCAAAGCCTTCAGATTGGGAAAAGATTATGAATTCCGGGCTTATGGAAAAAATATTCAAAAAAACAGCCGTAGCGATCAGCGGTACAAACAATACTTCAGAAATATCGAAGTTGCAGAAACCTTTATTATTTTGCATTCTGAGAATCAACTGGTCAGGCATGTCAATGGAAATCCTGTGCATGCCCTTGCTATTGAAACCAGGCCTACACTAAGTATAGAAAAAGCTGAATTTTACCTGAATAAACTTTACAGCGGATATGTCTCCCGAGGCACCCTGTCTGCCAAACTGAGCAAGATCCCGTTACATGACCTGAAAGCCCCCTGCCTTATGATCTCTGCCGGTGATCAGGTCAGAAAGCCTGAAAATTTTCATCTGGTCTATCGTTTCGATTTATTCTTCCCGAAAACCCAGCAGCGTTTTGCGATAGATATTGACGCCCATTCCGGTGAACTCGTCGGTAAATTGCCAAGATCATACGATGGAAATATTGAAACACAGGGTATGAGCCTTTATAATAACATGGTTGACATTACGATCATGGATGAAGAATATGAAAGCCTTTGGGATCCGGCCAGTTGGCATCTTACCGACTGGAATGCTTACGGCGGTTCAGGAACAAGCTGGTGGATTGCCGATATCCATGTCGGGTCAGAGGGTGGATACCGCGATTCCTGGCTCCAGGCTATTGAAACGGATGCTGTAGCCCTGATGAAAAGCCCGGTGCTTACTTTCTACCACCGGTATGCTGTCGAAGCTCCATCGGCATACGAAGGATTTGACGGATGGGACGGGATGAACGTACAAATCTCTGTTGACGGAGGTCAAAACTGGAGTGTGCTGGATAATCCCAGTCCCGCTTACACAAAATCCAGGCTTTTCAGCTTCTACTATAACGGGCAGGGTGATAACATTCCGGGTTGGTGCGGTGAGAAGACCAACTGGACATTGGTAACAGTGCCCCTGGATGCATATGCCGGAAAAACAGTAAAGATCCGTTTTGTGTTTGCAGCCGATGGTGCATATTCCACCATGGATGACAGCGACCTTTTTGGCTGGCAGATTGATAATATCCTTATTGGCACAGCCTATGAAAATCAGGGCAGCACTGATAATATGACAGCCATAAATTTCACCAGCGGATATGTAGCTGAGACGGAGGGTAACTACCGGCTGAGAGAAACCAGCCGGGGAAATGGCATTGCCACCTTCAATGGTGAAGCAGTTTCCGAAGACTATTCTTACTCCGATGCTGTGGATTATGTTGAGGATGACACACTAATCGACCAGGCTGAAAATATGATTGGGGTAAGCGTTCACTGGGCCTTGGAAAAAACCTATGACTATTTCCTGGAGAAACACGGACGATCTGGTTTTGATGGCAATGGAGGCCTCCTTAGGGCTTATACTGGCATGCTGTTCGATGGGAGTCCCAACAACGCATCCTATATCGGCGGGGGGCAGATGCTTTTTGGAAATGGCGACGGTACAAATTATGGCCCCCTTGTATCGCTTGATATCACGGCACATGAGCTTACTCATGGTTTAACCGGTGCCACAGCCAATCTGAATTACATCAATGAATCAGGTGCTCTGAATGAATCTTTCAGCGACATCTTTGGAAAGACAGTTGACTTTTATGCCAAAGCTGAGATGGATGACTGGTGGATGGGTGATGACATTGCCATAAATGCCCAGGCATTCCGGTTAATGAGTAATCCGAACCTGCGTCTGGACCCAGACACCTACCTGGGGGATTTCTGGATTACCACCGACGGAGACGAAAATAATGACAACGGGGGCGTGCACACCAACTCCGGAGTAATGAATTATTGGTATTACCTGCTGTGCGAGGGAGGAAGCGGCACAAACGATGATGGTTACTTTTTTGATGTTACCCCTGTAAACCTTGACGATGCTGCACAAATAGCCTTTCGGAACCTGACAGCCTACCTCGTCCCAAGCTCGGAATATGTCGATGCAGCCAGTTATTCCATCCGGTCAGCTGAAGATCTTTTCGGTGAAGGTTCACAACAAGTTACATCCGTAATGCAGGCATGGGAGGCTGTTGGCATTTATGCTGACCCGACAATCAGTATACCCGAATCGTTAACATTCACAATATCCCAGGCAGCAACTGCTGCAGAGGCGAGCCTTGAAATACGGAATAAATCTATATCCCCTCTTGAAATCACCTCTCTCCGTATCGATGGAGAAGGCTTTGGATTTGCTGCCTTCCCTTCCCTTCCGCTGAGCATTGAAAAAATGGACGAGCTGGCACTCATTTATGATCCGGGCACAAACAACGATCCGGCCACAGGATCCCTTACCCTGGCAACCAATGATCCTGACCAGCCGGAAGTAAGCGTGGTCCTTACAAGTGACGGCTATGACATGCTGGATGAGTTGTCGGAAACAGGTAGTTTCAGGTTAAACACCTATCCCAATCCATTCACGGATGAACTGAGCATCTCTTTTTATCTATCGCAACCGGAAAGAGTTACGGCATTTATACTTAATCCCCTGGGTGAAAAAATCAGGGTCCTTGATATTCCTTCCGCTACTGCCGGCGAAAATATCATTCATTGGGATGGGACAAATGATTCAGGCATGAAGGTTCCATCAGGCAATTATTACCTGTTACTGCATAGCGGTAATCAACGCATTAGCAAAGTAATCAATATAGTGAAACAGATTCCTTAGCGCTACCTGTCCATGATCCTCAGGGGATGTAGATGTTCTTTTCCATCTCCCTGAAATTCAGTGGGGCATCCAAATCTAACAATTGAAATTTCTATTCCACCTTGATATCCCCTTGACCATACTAGCTGTTCTCACAGAAAATCAGGAAAACTATCAGAAAGGCTGAAAGAAACGGGATATACAAGGCAGATCCTGAATAGCATTTAAATATTTGTTCCACATAAATCAGACTAAGGATAAATAATTTCTGATCAATTATATAACCTGTCAAAAGTTAAAACAATATAAGAATTGATTTAGTATTGACAGATCAGCACGATTCCGGTTTCTTTTCGGAGCTAACATATTACACCCAACTGTCATCAAATTAACATGCTATTCCAACCATATTTCATCAGCTTTGCAAGTAATGAACAGTTATACACAATATGAACCGTAAAAGCAATTTTATAATGATAAGTCTGATTCCCCTCCTGATGATATTCCACGTACTCAGTGCATGCACTGATCCGGAACCTGATTCCCTGATCCTGCAGGTGGATGCCAGCCATATCGGATTTGAAGCTGTTGGCGGGCAGGATACTTTCCATATGGTTTGCAACAAGTCCTGGAAGATAAGCGGGACAACAGACTGGTGCGCCCTCTCTGCTGAAGCAGGCGAAGGTGATGCAGCGATCATTCTCAATGTTGATGGCAATGCCAAGCCAGAGGTTCGTTCCACGACACTGACCATTATGGCAGAAGAAAAAAGCAAAACAATAAATATCACCCAAAAGGCAAACGAAGAAGCGCCCAAAACTATCTTTACCTTTGATATCCCCCCTGATGATACGGATATGCGTGACCTGACCTCAGTTGAGCTAGCCGGACTCATGGGTATAGGATGGAACCTTGGTAATTCCCTGGAGGCAATCGGAGGCGAAACAGCCTGGGGAAATCCCGTTGTCACACAGCGGCTGATCGACTCAGTGAAAGCCGCCGGTTTCACCTCCATCCGTATTCCGGTTGCCTGGAGTGTGTTCACTGATGCATCAACTTTCACTATTTCACAGTCGTGGATGGAAAGAGTCGAGGAAGTGGTAAATTATGCCCTGAGTGCTGAAATGTATGTTGTCATGAATATCCATTGGGATGGTGGCTGGATGCAGCCTACCTATGCCGGGCAGGATTATGTTAACACCAGGCTTGCAGCCATGTGGAGGCAAATCGCCACCTATTTCAGGGATTACAATGACTACCTCCTGTTTGCCGGAACCAATGAGGTGATGGTGGATGGGGATTATGGAACCCCTACACCGGAGTATTATACCGTCCAGAATAGCTTTAATCAAACTTTCATAACGACAGTCAGGGCTACAGGCGGACGAAATGCATACCGTCACCTGGTAGTTCAGGGTTTCAATACCAATATCAACCACACCGTGAGCTATGCCGTAATCCCTGAAGATACTGCCAGCAACCGCATGATGATGGAGGTGCACTATTATGACCCCTATAATTTCGCCCTGAACGAAAACAGTGGCATTACCCAGTGGGGAGAAATCGCCACCGATCCTTCAAAGACTGATTCCTGGGGGAATGAGGATTATGCTGACGGCCAGTTTCAAAAGATGAAGACGAATTTTATCGATAAGGGTATTGCGGTGATCGTAGGTGAATACGGGGCAATTTCAAGGCTGGATGTTGAGGGGCATGAAACCTTCAGGGTATATTTCAATGAATACATAACCCAATCGATGGTAGATCACGAATGTGTCCCGTTTTACTGGGATAACGGGTATCCTACCAACCACGCTTTTGGTTTGTTCAACCGGACAACCGGGGCTCAGGTTTATCCGGAGCTGATCAATGCAATAGTCAAGGCAGGTGCAAAATAAGCTAAAGGCCTGTTGCCTGCTGGGTGTCGGTCAGCTAAGATCTATTGTTAAGTTGTTGGTTTTCAGTTATTCCATCATGAGAAGATAGGCCGGCAGGGAACTCTCAAACCGTGCCCGGATAATATTAATCCTCACTTTCAGGATCTTCAACGATATATCCCAGCTCTTCCGGATGGTCCAGGATTACCTGGTTATGCCGGAACCCTCTCAGCATCCATATCGAAAGGATATCCCCGGCAGCACCGATAATAAAAAAGCAGCCATAGAACATAACCAGAGCATTTCCGGTCAGGAAAGCCCAAAGAACCGGCACAAAACCCAGGATGATCAACGGTGCAGCTGAGCCAGCAACATATTGCCATACTTTCAATCCCTGCCTGCAATGGCAGTAGGGTGCCAGCAGGTCCCATTTCACGCCGAACCTAATGGCGCGGAATCCTTCGCGGGTAAAGAAGCTCCAAACCAGTCCGTGCAGCAATTCATGGATAACAATTCCCACCGTTACCACAACAAACAGGAGTAAAAAGGAGCCTGACCTAAAAACCAGCAAAATGTTTTCTCCATAAACCAGGTAGAAGGGTAATCCCAAAAAGAGGGCAACAGGAATCAGCAGGATCAATGCGAAGCGGTTTGCATACCTCATAGGCAGGATGTAAACTTTCCTTCCCTTTTCGTCAGTATCTATGTCGGGTTGTGGCAAAAACATAATTAAAGGACAAGATAAGCACTCCTTGTCAAGCATTCTCTGGATGAATGCATTATTTTTAAGGCAAAATAGAAAATTATGAACTACTCAGGATTAGTACAGCAAATTTCAGCAGCGGTCAAAAAGGCACAGGAAGGACAGGCAAAGCGTGAAATCATCTTTAGTAACCACGATGCCTCAGGAAAACATGAATTCCTGTTTTTCATCAAACCGGAGATCTGCATGAAATCCGAATTCATTGCACTAAACGAGATCCTGGAAATGATCCTTTCAAAAATTGATTCCTTCAGTCTTCAGGTTAAAAACGCCATCCTTCTTCCGGCTCCATACCTCGAAAAACATTCCGTCATTGCACAGCATTATGGTGTTATCAATGCGATTGCCCGGGATGCAAAAAACAATCTGAATCCTAATGCTATTGCCCGTTTTGAGGAACTTTTCAAGCAGAGTTTTAAGAAAGCCGTTATTTACGGTGGACTGGAATTTCTAAAGGTCTATCCTTCACTTACAGCCACCGGCCTGGATTACCTCTGGCAAAATTCAGGCACGGAAAAGCTCGGTGGCGGAGCCTACGCACAGGCACTTAAACTAGACGGGGAGCAAGTATACCTGGTCAATGGTTTCCACCCGCGGCAACTGGAACATTTCATCATGCCCGGTCGGTCGATCGTAGCTTTAACCCTCACAGGCGACCTTGACTGGGGCATAGCCCGCAACCAGTTCATCGGAAAAACCAATCCTGCCGATGCCGGGCAGGGAAGCATCCGGAGTACCCTGCTGGCAGGTCGTGAGAAATTCGGATTGCAGGCTGTGAATTCAAGCTGGAATGGCGTGCATCTATCTGCGGGACCTGTAGAAGGCCTGGTCGAACTCATCCGCTACAACAGTGACTTTGAAAGCGGATTTCCGCTAAGCTATGATGATTTTCAATTCGGTAAAGAATTGCTGGACAACTTTAATCCCGATATAGCGGATAAAATTATTTCGAATGTAACGGCAGATTATAAAGGAAAATCCGAAAGTATTTTTGATCTGACAGAAGAAAAAAATGCGGAGGAAGCCCTGGAGATTTTGAGGGAAGTATTTAGTAAGCAATGATCTCAAATGGAATATCGACATTCTCGCTAAACTCCTCCCCGAGATCGAGCATATCTTCATCATCCTCCTCATAGAACCAGACCACCTGGACCTTATTGCCGGTTTCATGAATTTCCTCAAGCTTAATCAGGATATCCTGTACCAGTTTTGAAGTAGCGGTGTTGAAGTAAATATACTTGAAAACAAATTCGGTGATTTCCAGGGGATGTTCCTTATACTCATCAAGCCAATCCAGGACTGGCTGGTAGAAGCTAACCACATCCTCGGGTAATGAACGGCCAGAGATCTCAAAAACATCATTTTCTGGATCTAGTAACACTTTGGGAGTGTCATTCGTTGCCCGGATATCTAATGCTTCCATAATTTTTGTTTTTGGCTTTGGAAATTCAATCTGTTAAAATATAAAATTACTTTGAGAAGCCTTTGTCCTTTTTCAACAAATCACAAAATTATTCACTAATAACAATTTTGTGTCCGCAATTGGAACATTGTCCCTGCCGGTCAATTTCTTTCCGGGATATGTAATATCCCTGGCGACTGATCACCAGTGCTCCGCATTGCGGGCAGCGGGTATCCTGAAATTCCACTCCGGGAGCATTGCCCAGGTAAACGTAATCAAGTCGTTCGGATGCCAGCTCAGCCATCCGGGTAAGCAGGCTCATGGCTGTCGGGGGTTCCTGGTAGTTGTACCGTGGAAAATACCTCGACAGGTGAAGGGGTACTGAAGTCCCCAGTCTTTCAGCAATCCATTCCGTCATCCTGCGGAATGCATCCAGGTCATCATTTATCCCCGGAACTACCAACATGGTTATTTCAAGATGACAGCCTGCCTGACAGATAAGCGACAGGGCATTCATCACATAGTGTAATTCCCCGTTGGTAAAAGATTTATATGCACGTGCAGAAAAAGCTTTGAGGTCGATGTTGAACGCATCCATGAAGGGAAGAAGCTTTTTCAGGGGTTCCTCATTAATATAGCCGTTACTCACCGCAACGTTCTTCAATCCCCGGTCCTTCGCCTCTACAGCAATATCAAACATGTATTCATACCATACGAATGGCTCATTATAAGTATAGGCAATACCTATATTCGCAGATTTTGTAGAGGCCATTCCAACCACCTGATCAACAGTTAGTTCCTGTAATCCCGGAAATCCTGCCACACCTGTCTGTGAGATCTCATGGTTCTGGCAGCATCCGCACCGAAAATTACAACCAAGCGAACCTATGGAGAATATCTCAGAACCCGGATAAAAGTGGTAGAGCGGTTTCTTTTCAATCGGATCAAAATGAGTAGCTGCAAGTTGCTGATAGGTATCTGCATACAGCTTCCCGGCCCTGTTTGTCCGGACCCTGCATTTACCGGTTTTTCCGGGAAAGATCAGACAGCGGTGGGGACAAAGTTCACACAGGATTGCATCATCTCGTGTCGGGGTGTAAAATCTGGCTTCCATATCGAAAACAAAAGCCAAGTTACTAAGATCCTCCAACAAAACCATTGATTTCAAGGGTTCCTTTCGTGCCAAAGAACACCACATAACGAGTATGGAGGTATGCTCATTTATTGAAGACCGGCCCGCATGATCCAAACAGATCAGAAAAAATCAGGAAAGATATCAGGAAAGCTTGTAACTCTCGGCAAAGTCAGCTGACAGGTAGTTGTCGTAATTTTCGCAAACGTGAGTGGCAAAATCGACTGCAGTTTTAATCAGGTCAGCCCACTTATCTATGCCCAGTGTACAAACGTCCTTATACCGGACATCATTTTTATAGAGCGAATATACGATTCCGGCATTAAAATTATCCCCGGCCCCAATGGTGCTTTTTGGTATAATTTTTCGCACCTCAAATTTCTCGCTAATTTTCGTGGTCCGGAGATATACCCCTTTGGTTGAAGAGGTATACAGCAAACAAGGGGGCTTTTCACCAAAGCATTTAAATGTTTCATCGGCATTCCTGGCACCGAATACAAACGAAAAATCTTCATGAGATCCCCGAACGATGGTGGCAAGTGCAATATTTTCTGCGATCATGGATTTCAGGGCAGGAAGTTCATGCAGGTGCTGTTTTCTGAAATTCGGATCGTAGATGATAATGGCTTTCCGTTTTTTAGCCTCCTGGATGAAGTGGATGAGCTTTTTGCGCACCTCCGTGGTTATGGCATAGAAAGACCCGAAAAGGACAATATCATCCTGGTGAAGGTGTGGAAATTCAACATCGAGCCTCTTCTCCGGATAGATTTTGTAGAAGTCATAGCTCGCATCGTTATTCTCGTTCAGAAATGCCAGTGCCAGAGCCGATTTACCATCATAATAGCGGTAAACATAATCTGTAGAGACATTATTGGTTTTCAGAAAATTATCAATGAAGTTTCCCACCTCGTCAAGGCCATATTCCCCAATGAACTGTACGGGAACGCCCAGGCGTCCCAGGCTGACTGCAGTATTCAGGCAGGCTCCGCCAGCTTTGGCTGTAAATGGTTGACTTTCTTTAATTAAAATATCAAGGACGGTTTCACCAATGGTGTAAATCTTACGCATCTTTCCTTTCTTTTACCAGTTTTAACAATTCTTTAAATTCATCGGTTCCGGCCTCGCGGAAAAGCTCGAAAAGAATTGATTCGCAGGTAGTGATCACAGACCCCACATCACGCATTCTCCAGATCGCCACTTCTTTATCGGTCTCGCTGGATGACCCGACACAGTCATGCACGATTACCGGGTTGAAGTTGTTATAGAGCAGATCCAGGGTGGTCTGCAGAATGCAAACATGAGTTTCCAGTCCCATGATAATAACATTTCGCTTCCCGATCCGGTTTAGCACCCGAATAAATGCGGGTTCCCTGTAGCAGCTGAAGGTCATCTTCTCGATATACGAAAAATTCCCGATCGTTTTATTGATCTCCGGGATAGTCGGTCCAAGACCTTTTGTGTTTTGTTGTGTAACCAGAATAGGGATTTTCAATAATTTCAAACCCTTAAGCAGGCAGATCGAACTGGAAATAAGCTCCTTGCTGTTTGCAGCCGTGGGAACAAGCTTATCCTGCAAATCGATTACTAAGGCAATGGTATTTTCACGATTTATTCTCATTTTTCCGAAACCGAGTGCAAAAGTATAAATTCAGCTGTGAAACGCTTACATAAATGCACTAAAATAGTAAGCGGACAGTAATTTAATCAATTCTCAGGAAATCTCAGTGATTTTTCTTTCTTAGTTTCTTGCACGGGACTTCTGCCCGAGGTAACCACCATGGTGCCTTTTTGCATAATCTTCAGGTGAAAAGCCGATTTTTTCCATCATCAGAACAACCAGTGCATCCCCGATAACGGTCATAACGGTTGTAGATGTTGTGGGCGTAAGTTCCAGGGGACATACCTCGGAGGGATTCCCGGTCCTGATGACGATTTCGGATAATCCGGCCATTGGGCTGTCGGCATTACCGGTAAGAATGATCACCGGAAGATCAGGATACAGGTTTTTACTTAAGCTGAACAGCTCAAGCAGTTCCCTGGTTTTCCCTGAGTTGGAGATCAGGAGCAGGATATCATTTTCCTGTATGAGGCCAAGATCCCCATGCTGTGCATCGCTGGGGTGGATGAATACTGCCGGTGTACCTGTGGAACTGAATGTGGTGGCGATGCTGATGGCGATCTGCCCTGCCTTTCCCATACCGCTTGCCACCAGCTTGCCCTTCTTACAATGCACCTGCTCGTAAATCAGATCAATGGCTTTCTGGTATTCCTCTCCAACGGGAATGCCTCTGATAGCCTCGGCTTCGTGACTAAGAATATGATGAATACGTTTTATACTGTCTTTCATACGATGGTTTTCCTGGAAAAACAAAAGACTTTTCGGCTTCTGTATCCATTTGGTAACGGATATTTCAATCAAAGATACGTGCAAAGTAGTGATTTGGAAAATATTTTACTAACTGCGAAACCCGGTTTCTGAAAATCTCTTCATTTTCGTTAATTTTACCTGTCACAACATATATTGACCCGGACCCAATGAAGCATTTAACCATTCTATCGCTATTCGTACTCCTTTTTCTCGGCTCCTGTTCCTATAAAAAGAAAATCACAGCTACAAACATTCGGCTATCACCGGTATATTCTTCAGGCATGATCCTGCAGACCTCACCAAAAACGGTGCTTACCGGCCAGGCTTCCCCCGGCGGCATCCTGGCTGTCCGCATCGGTGAATATGTAAGAATGGTTAAAGTCTCCGCATCCGGTAAATGGGAAGTCAGCTTCCCTGAAATTAAGACCAAAAATCCATTCAGTGTCAAAATTCAAGGTTCGGACACTACCATTTTCCTGGAGAATGTTTTACCTGGAAGACTATTCATTGTTGGGGGAAATGCAGGATTGAATGCCCTGGAAAGGTCTGATAGCAAAGTCTCATACGCTCCAAAATCCAGCGGGAAAGAACAAACTGTCCGGGTATTCCTTTTGCAGGGCGGAAAGGGCAAGTGGTACGAGTACAGACAGGTAGCCAGCATACCTGAAGTTGCCTTAAGTATGAAGGCAATTTCGTCACGGATACATTCCGAGGAGTATGCCGCAGGGATAATCTGTGTAGCTCAGCCCGCAGCCCTGATGCAAACCTGGCTGGACCCTGAAAGCTCCTTTCAGGAATCAATACATGCAAAGGACAGTACCGGTAAGCTGTTTATCCTTCACAACGAGACCTTGCTTGACTCCCTGATCTTCCTGAGGGATTCAGCCCGTGCAGGCCTCGATCGAAGGATTGGCAGGGTATGGTACCGTGATGATAGCTGGAAAACAACCACTATGCCCGGGCGTTTTTACGACCCGGTTAACGAGCAGGACAAAAGAATCGCTTATTTCAGAAAGAAAATCCTGATCCCTTCCCGCTACTTTTCCTCGGAAATGTATATTGACCTGGGATTCATTTCCGGAAAAGCCGAGTACTATTTTAACGAAGAGCAGATCATCCCGGAAAAAACACCCGGAAACCTCAGGCTGAAGTTAGCCGATTCCCTGACCGGAAGCTATTCGAACATGCTTTTGGTGCGGCTCTTCCTTGAAGACAGCCTTTCAGGATTCTATGGCCCGGAAATGAACTTTTACAGTGCAGACTCAGGTTACTTTGAGGAAATCAGCCGGGATTGGAAATTCGACCGTTCTTTTGAGAAAGACTTCCCGGAGTATGAGCTCTGGCTTTCTGAACCTTCCATCCTGTTCAGGAATTATTTATCAGCTCTGAAAGAAGTTCGGGTTACTGCTGCATTCTGGTTTGACAGCTTCACTGAAGGCAGTCTGCAAACCCGGGATATGGCTCCCGAAATTCTGGCTTATTTCAATGCCGGAAAAAAATATATCCTGTATCCTGATCTCTCTGCCCTGGAAAACCTTAGCTATCCGGTTGCCTCAAAGACCCGTCCGGATGATCTGAAAGCCGCTGCCCGGAAGTCGGGCGCCTTACTGATTTGTATTCACTAGGTGGATAAGGCAAAAGTAAACCAAGTCATAGGGTTAATCTAAGGTATAAAGTAAAAACTGCCTCCTACTGACAGGCTGATCATGCCTGTCTGAAAACCAGCAGGGAGGCAGTTAATAAGGTATCAATCAGTACCCTTTCTGAATGCGTCAAAATTCACTCCTACATAGAAGTAGTGCATCAGGGGATGCATCATCAAACCGCGGAGCTCAGAGCTGTTTCCAATGCTGAGTTCCTGGCTGAGGATTGTTTCATGGTCGAGCACATCCCTGAAAAGTTGTTCCACTTTGTAGCCAAGCGTCACAAAATAAAACCTTAGTTCAGTGCCAACCGTGTAGCCGAAACCATGAGGATTAAGCTCCCCTATCAGGTTATAGCGGATATCATCCGAATTACTGTGCCGCCTGGCAGATACAGTATGTTCGTAAAAAATTCCGGCATTTACTGAGAACAGTACCGGACCGCCCGGAGGGCTGCCAAACTGGTAATGCTCCAGCATTCCGAATTTCCACGACTTACGATCAATTATCGCATCCGTTGAATAACTCAACATACCCGACCCGTCAGAAGAAACAAAATCACTGTAGTTTTGAAAAGCAGTGTATTCTGCCTTGTATCCTACGTTGAACTGGCAGGCTGAGTTCCCTGATTCACTGTGTGTCCGGATGAAAGCATTATGGGTATAAGCCCCCATAAGCTGGTTATAATCCGCAGTCCTCTGCGACCAGGGACTTCCGCCAAAATCAAGCGTGTATCCAAAGCCGCTCCGCTGTCCGGCCAATCCGTAAGGAATCAATATAATTGAAATAAGCAGTATAATGTTTTTCATAACTTTCTATGCTTATTCGATCGTTATATTCCTTATCTGAACCTGATCGGAACCTTCCGTCCTTGTCTGATCCTTGGTGTAAGTCCATTCCAGCGTATGCGATCCGGGGTTGACACTCATTCCGAAAGTCAGCCAGCCAGTCTCTCCGCCAATGGGTACTATCTCAGTATACCCATCAAGATCAAATTTAAACAAGTCATATCCTTCCTCTGAGCTGACATTGTATTCGAAAGTAAGCCAGACGGCCTCCGAATTCACCAGGGTCCCGAGCATCGTGGTAGACTGATCATGGTCAATAACAGGGTTTACATATACCCCTCCTGATTGCGGCCAGTCTTCGATGATATCGATCCGGTTAAAGATATAATCTCTCAAACTGAAGACCGTCACGTAGGAGTTGTAGTAAAATCCCTGCATTTTCGTTCGGTCAAAACTTACTACCAGCAGAGAATCATAGGAGGCGGGAATCGTAAATTCAGCCGATGATTGACCAACCTCTACCGGTAACCCAAGGAATTCTTCCTGTATATTGAACAGTCCCAGGTATTTATTGGTAGTATTCATGATGCGTATGGTCCGGGTTTCAACACCACTGCTAACAACAGTATTTTCTTCCTGGATGATATAGACTCCGGTAAACTGGTCAATAACTTTTCCTCCAAGATCCTGTATCACAACATTATATTTATCAACAGGAATCAGGAAAGTAGTCTGATCACCTGCAGGAATGCTGGACAGTCCCTGCGTAGAACCGTCGACCATGGCAATGTCTTCGATCATATTTCCGTTTGCGACAACATTGATTACAAAGTCATTTTCATTTCTGACGGTCAACTCAGCGTACTTACCGACAATGCTGTTAAAGACAGGGATGTCAATACTTGCCTCACGATGCGAATCATTGATCACAATGTCTGACACATCAATCCATCCGATGTCGGTAACTTCTCCGGTTGCTGAATTCGGATTGGAATACCAGTAATGGAAGAAAAGATAATGAACACCATAGTCCACGCTCACCATTTTATCTTCAATACCTGCTTGCAGCGAGGCGATTTTTGCCCCATTCTTACTGTTCAGGTAGATATCAACCTGGTAGATAACGTCATATCCCATTTCATCGATATCGGGATAGCTCAGAAACAAAGTCCCTGTTCCGGTGACATCATCAGATCCGGTAATCAGCCAGTTTGCCCGCTCCTCAGCCGAGGTGGAATTCGAAAGAGCTACGCGCCACTGGCGGTAAACCTTGTCCATATCGGGCGAAGTAGAAATCGGGACATCCGAGGCTTTCCAGATCTGCAGGAGGCACACCGATAACTCAGGATTGGAAATATTCACAAGGAAGTCTGTGGTATCTGCCGGTATACAGCTTATGTATGCCTCTGCCCCATTGGAATCGTCCGCATAATCCTTATACAGATACAAGGCTTCACCGGTTCTGTTAGTGATTACCAGGTTCCCTTCCTGAGCAGGCTGGCAACTGCCATAACCAGGTTCATTGCCATAGTAGCATGAGCCATCATCGACGTCCGCATCGATATCGAAATTGCCTGCCCGGGGGTCGGTGCAGCCATATCTTTCCATATCGCAGGTTGTCAGTAAAATGGAAGCTGATGCCAGCAGAAGCAAGGCTAAATATTTCATGGTTCTCATAGTCAAATTTTTTGCACTGTTATTAGGCTTTCCGTATAGAGTAGATGCCTTTCAGGAGGCCCCGTCATTCAACGCTTCAACTTACTGTGGAATGACGGGAACCTAAAAAGACATTCCAGGGAGACCCTATAACAGTCTCCTGAAAAAATGTTTATTCTCCTCCGGTAGTATCCCCGGCATCATCGCCTGTATCACCAGTGCCATCGTCACCGGTACCCTCGTCACCGGTATCATCTGTGCCCTCATCTTCTTCACCTGTTATGTCATCCAGTCCGTCAACGATCCATTCAACCTCATCTTCAGCGATAACTTTTACTGAAGAAGTTTCAATGGTACTCCCGTTTGTCAGGTGTTTTGCCTGTAGAATGTAATCCATTTCGGTAACGCCCTCACCTCCAAGTATTGGCATAATAAAGGTATAGCTACCGTAGCGGTCGAGTGTGGACAGGTTCTCCGGTAATCCACTTTCAAGGAAACAAACGTCTTCGATCAGCTTGTCGCCGGCAAAGATCTGAACGGGTTCAGGAGTCATATTTGTAACGGTCAGACTGCCATATTTCATTCCTGTGCTCTGAGCGGCCCCCATATGAGGAACAATGAGGGTAACATCCTTGCGGTCTTCATTGAGGATCAGCCAGATCGGGTACTCTTCCCCTTCAACCACCTGCTCCTCGATCCAGCCGAGCTCTTCAAAAGCCTCATTGTCATTCTGATCAGAGAACCAGTACAGATAGTGCAGGGTGTAATTGCCATAATCAACACCGACCATCTTGTCCTGTTGACCAGGCATCAGGCTCATTATTTTTGCACCTGTCCTGCTGTTCAGGTAAACATCCACAAATTCGTCGGTCCCTCCGTAATAGGAAAGGTTTAGCGTGGCAACATTGGTATACTGAGTGGCTCCGCTGATATGCCAGGTTGCCCGCTCTTCAATATCAGAGGAATTTGAAAGCGGCACCAGCCATTTCTTGAAGACTTTTGACGGATCCGGGTTATTCGGATCAGCAGCCACATCGTTCCACAGGTATAAATCCAACTCAATGGTACCTTCATTAGGATTAGGGATATTAACGAGGTAATCGCTTGCCGAAGCGGGAATCTTTTTAACCATGTACTCATCTACATAAAGAACGAGTTGCTCTGTTGAGTTATTGATGATTAGCAGGTTTCCGGCAAGATCGGCTTCATCCGGCACAAACTGTTTGGGTGGATTTTCGATGATTTCACAGGAACCCATGAAAACCAACGCCAAAACCGAAAAATAAAATAATACTCTTTTCATGTCTGTTAGATTTTAGTTTCACATAAAATATATTCTGATTAACTACGTATAGCCATAGGATTAAAAATCAATATTTAACATTCATGCACTTAGCATGAGCCACAACAATCGAAAGCGATTATCCGGCTGATTACTAAAGCATGTACAACAGTTCTTCTCTTTAGTTTACAGTTTGGCTACCGTCTACCTCAGGCATGAAAAAGAGGTACTTCCCAATAATTCACTAACAATGACAAGCATTGCTTTTCAGGGTTGCACCACCCTGAGAAAATTTTACAAAAAGCAGGCCAGAAATATTTTGGTAGGGAATAAATCAGAAAAGTGAGAGCTGATCCGGGGGATTTTCTGCATATATCCTCATTTTCAGGGCTATACCATACTGATCACATTTTTCACGCAAAACCTGATATAAGCGTAAAGCCCGGGGTGAAGAACATTGATAATTAAGACCAAATTGTTTGTCATATTGCTCCTTAATCCCCGGAAAGTGCTGATCCAGTTGAAGATAGAAATACTCCCTCTGTCCTTCCCGCTGCGTCATCCCCATCCAGCCCAAAAGGTAGGATGCTCCGGCGTCGGAGGCTTTTCGGACCATTTCCGCAATATTTTCCTCCTTATCTGTAAGAAAGAGAAGTACCGGGCTGAGGATTATTCCGGTATAGATGCCCGAATTCGCAATTTTTTCCAGTGCAGCAAAGCGCTTTGAAGAAACAGGGGCTCCCGGCTCGATCTTTCGCGCCAGTTCATCGGAACAGGTAGTTATCGTGAAGGAAACAGCAGAATATACCTTCCCGATTTCCTTCAGGAGGTCAGTATCCCGGTTTACCAGGTCACTTTTTGTGAGGACATGAACCGGGAACCGATATGCCGCAATCTTTTCCAGTGCCCGACGGGTAAGTTTCTCTGCTTTCTCAACTGGCATATACGGATCATTCATGGATCCCGTACCGATAGTACCCTTTTTCCTTTTGCCCCTTAATTCCCTATCGAGTAAATCAATGGCATTCTCCTTGATGCGAATATGAGCAAGATCTCCCATTCGGTATACCACGCTTCTCGAATCACAATATATGCACTGATGCTGACACCCCCTGTAAAGATTCATATTCCAGGTAATCCCGAAATATGGGTCCGGCGCATCATTCAGACGCGATAATATTGTTTTCGACTGGATATACTCGGTCATTGAAGCAGACTTTCAACTGGTAAAAATACTTCATTGGGGTGACAACCCTATGTCAGAGGGAAAGCTACGCGTCATTTTTGGTGAATATTTGTTTAGAGAGCATTAGATCATATTTTAGCCGGGAGACGGACAGCAGCACGTCTCTGCTTTCCGGCCGATCACCCAGGCATCTTGTGACTTGTAACTTGCGACTTGTCACTTATCACTAAGCTGTTAAAAAACGTTATCACACAAAGATTTCGTTAGCAAAGTTTTTCTGAAATGACTATCTTGCGCCGGTCTTAGAATGACAGCTTAACCAGTAGCGCTATATCAGGCTATCGTGGGCTTGAATAAACACCAGGTATATGATGAAATTAGTACATATCAATCGATCCGGGATGTCACTCCTGGCTGTTCTCTTTGTTGGAATTTTCGCTTCGCTCTTTCATTCGTCCTGCGATAATACCGATGAATGCATTGCTCCCAGTATCGATTCCATCACCTTCAGGGACAGTCTTGTTAGTATCGACTACCTGGTTCCCGGGCGCGTGATAACTATTCATGGTGAAAACCTCGATGAGACAAGCTCGCTGATCATCAACTCGACAACCCTGTCTGCCTCATACATGCTAGTATATGAGCAGTCTATAACCTTCCTGGTGCCCTATATCTCCACCAATGATGAAAATACAGAGTTTAGTGACAGTCTGCGGATCATTAAAGACTGTGGTGAAGACCTCTATATGGTGAATATCCTTAATGCACCGCCTTATATCACGAAAATCAGCAATGAGTATGCAATTCCGGGAGATACCATCCGACTGGAGGGAAGATATTTCGCATTATTGGAAAGCGTTACCTTCCCCGGAGACATTGAGGGAGAGCTACTTGATGGATATACTGATACTACCTGTGATGTCGTGGTCCCCTCTAATGTACTAAATAGTGGAGCTATTGAATTAGTCTCGAAAAGTGGTACCAGCAATTCCAGGTTCGGGATCGTTTACCGTGACCGTTCCGGGCTCATCTGTAACTTCGACGACAAAAACACCTGGGACGGAACAGGAGGCGAACTGATCTCTCCCAGTACAAATTCTTCCTTACCTCCTGCCAATGGCTACTATTTCCTGTCGGAAGCACAAAACATAAGCCCAGGATCAGGTGATATCGAATCCACAAAGATGGCCCTGGAAATTGACAGAAGCCTAAGTTACTCCGGTAACCTTACCCCGGAATATTTCGCTATTAAGCTCGAAGCCCTCTTGCTCCACCCCTGGACCTCAGGGGCCTATCATCTTGAAATAGGTTATGAAGCTGCTCCCGGTGATGTTGAATTTGCCTATGAATACGACTTCAAACCCTGGGAGAGCGATACCGTAATCGACTGGTCTTCAGCTTGGCCGCGCTGGAACACTGTTTCTATCCCGCTGTCAGATTTCAAACTTGTGGGATCTGAAAATACCTATCTTCAAAGCTATTCCCAGCTGCGTATCATCAACTATATGAAGTGGAATTTCATTAATCCGGAGAGTGAAGCAGACGGTGGAGGATCCACCATCAATGCTTTCGGAGTGGTACTGGACAATATCCGGATCAAACAGGTAGTTGAGGAAGACGAATAATAAACACGCTTCATTTATAAACCTGCTCTTGTCATAACTAAGCCAATCAGGAGGATGATGGGTGACCAGGTTGTCGGAGTATCCGTTTAAGCGGGGGGAGAACTTCAGGGATCAAGCATAATTTCCGGGAATTAATTGTTTTCCGTTTTCGGACACTTTCACTCTTCTTTAAGAAGAAAACAAACTCTTCATTTGTTGCTGACAGCGCTCCAGCCCAGCCATTAAGGCTCGATCTTTTATTATCAAATAACTTCATACTATTGCATTTATTATCAGTCTATTATATCATTGATTAATAGACTCTGATTACTTTTCATGCCTATATTTTAACATATTATACAGTTTTTGGACCGCAGTACAGAGTAATTTTAAGGATTCAAATTATAGAATTCATGTTTTGTTGTTTAGGCCCTGACATCACATAATACACTCAAAACACCATTATAAACTGTATCCATAATAGGGAGACCGATAACTAGCAGAACACCTTTAATTAAGTATCAAAAAGTTTAACCCTTACCTAACTATATTATGAAAAGAATCAATGATTTTGAGAACCAACTTCTCAAAAAGCTAAGCATTACTTCCCAATGTAGCAGGGAACTTGCTTTTATACTGCTACTGGCATTGCCGCTGACCCTGTTCGGCTTTAGTCCCGGGTCAGATCTTATGGAACCTGTACAAACGGCTTCTGAGCAGGGCAAAGTGATAACCGGCACTGTAAGCGATGAAGCAGGGACGCCGATTCCCGGCGTAAACATTGTTTTAAAAGGAACCTCACAGGGTGCCATCACTGATGGAAATGGTAACTATGAAATCAGTGTCCCTTCAGAAGGGTCCATCCTTATTTTTTCAGCTGTCGGAACGGTAACTGAAGAAATCCTGGTTGGAAGTTCCAGTGTATTGAATGTGATGCTCCTCCCGGGTGTGGAAGAACTGGACGAAATCGTGGTTATCGGTTACGGATCAATTACCAAAAGAGAATTAACCGGGTCCGTTACCTCCATGAAGGAGGACGACTTTAACCAGGGGGTATTCTCGGACCCCATACAGCTTGTCCAGGGCAAAGTAGCCGGTTTATCGATTGTCCGGACAAACGGAGGTGATCCGACAGAAGGATTCGAAATGCTTTTAAGAGGCTCCTCCAGTCTGAACGGAAGTACCGAGCCGCTGGTAGTAATCGATGGAATACCGGGTGGGAATTTAAATTCCCTGGCTCCCGAAGATATTGAATCCATCGATATCCTGAAAGATGGTTCAGCTGCTGCAATCTATGGTACCCGCGGAACAAACGGAGTTATCCTGATTACGACCAAAAAAGGACATAAAGGAAGTTTACAGGCTGAATTTTCAAGCCGCTATTTTACCGAAAGAGTTTCGAATCATATTGAAGTATTAAGTGCAGACCAATATCGTGCTCTAAAGGAAGAATGGGCCAGCTCTGATGATCCCACGAAAGTTGCCAAAGCAGCAGGTATGATTGATCATGGGTCCAGCACCGATTGGTTTGATCAGATAATCAGGAATCCGTTTAGCCATAATCAATACCTGTCGCTAAGCGGTGGATCTGAGAAAACCAGCTACCGGGCTTCATTTGATTATACCAGTCAGGAAGGGGTTCTTCTCGAATCGTCGAAGCAGGAATATAAAGTCGGATTAAACCTGCAGCATTCCGCATTAAATGATAAACTGAAATTTAACGCACAACTCGGTATGTCAAACAATGATTACCACCCAGTTGATTACGATGCAGTCAGGCAGTCTATTAAAAGAAATCCGACTGAGCCTGTATACAATGCTGACGGTACACTATTTGAAGTTGAAGGTGAATGGCAGTACCAAAATCCTGTGGGATTATTGACACAACGTATCAATGATAATAAATCCAAGAAGTACTTCGTCAATTTAGGTGCCGATTTATTTATTACCGATGCCTTAAAAGTGGGAGCCGTAATAAGTGTGCATGAATCCGATTGGTTGGGGGGCTACTATAATCCCAGCTATTCATTTTCTCAGCAGGTTGCAGGAACCCGTGGCTACGCTTACCGTGGCATGTCAAATGATATCACTAAAACACTTGAAACTACCATTGGGTGGAATAAGCAGCTTGGCGATCACCATATTAACTTACTGGGAGGCTATTCTTACCAGGATTACATCCAGCAAAGTTTTGAAGCCTCAAACACCAATTTTATTTCCGATGATGTGACCTATAACTACCTGGGACTTGGAACTTACCTGACTGAAGGACGTGCCAGTATGGATTCTGATAAAGAAGCTAGCCGGTTAATTGCCTTTTTTGCCCGTGGTGCTTACAATTTTAAAGGCAAGTATTTCTTATCGGCAAGTGTCAGGCGGGAAGGATCCTCAAAATTCGGTGTCAATAACCGCTGGGGTACATTCCCCGCTGTTTCAGCTGCCTGGGATATTTCCAGCGAAGATTTCATGACCAGCCTGAACATGGATATCCTGAAACTCAGGGTAGGTTACGGTGTTACAGGTAACGAGGGTTTGGATGATCCATACATACCCTTGATACGATATGGCTATGCTGATCGATTCTTATACGAAGGAGTTTATTTACAGGGGTTCGCGCCGATAAGTAATCCGAACCCTGACCTGAAATGGGAAACCAAGCATGAAACCAATATCGGTATCGACTGGATGATCTTAAATTCAAGACTTGGTGGGACCATTGACCTGTATCAGAGAGACACAAAAGATTTGTTAGAGCTTTACGAGGTTCCAACTCCTCCGAATCTCTATTCTTCTACCTGGCAAAATGTAGGTTCACTCAGGAATTCAGGTGTTGAATTCAGTTTGAATGCAACTCCGGTCCAAAAAGAAGATTTTACGTGGAAAGTTAACCTGACATTCGAATACCGCCACAATATGCTCCTGAGCTTATCCAATGAGTATTATACACTCGAAAGAAAGACTGTGGGAGATATTGGCCCTCCGGGTATCAGCGCCTGGACGCATGTTTATGAAGTTGGCCAACCCATAGGTAATATCCATGGGTATGTTTTCGAAGGACTGGACTCTCTTGGTGGCTGGATTTACAGGGATTATGATCCGATTCGGGATACCAGTAACGGAAAAGTTAATGTAAATGACAGGGATGTAATCGGGAACGGAATTCCAGACTACTACCTGGGTCTGTCAACTACCCTGAGGTATAAAAATTTCGATCTGACTATTATGTGCCGCGGGATGTTTGGTCATCAAATCATCAACGTCAAGAGGATCTGGTACGATAATCCCTATTTCCTTCCCTACAACGTAATGACATCAGCTCTTGAACAGGAAGTTTGGGATAGTCCCGATTTTTCAAGTTATTATGTTGAAAATGGTGATTTCTTCAAAGTGGATAATATCACTATCGGGTATAACATCCCTTTCAATAACTCAAAATGGTTTAGTGGCGGACGGGTTTATTTTACCACAACGAATGTTTTACTGTTGACTAATTATTCCGGGGTTGATCCGGAAGTGTCGATCGCAGGATTTAATCCGGGTCTGGATGATCGATTCGATTATCCAAGTGTTCGCACATTCCTCATTGGCTTCAACTTTAAGTTTTAAATGCATGTATTATGAAAAAAACACGAAACATATCACTCATAGGAGCAATTATACTTGCGATGTCATGTACCGATCTGGATGTGGATGTATATCATGATATCGTAAGTGAAAACTTCTTTAAAACAGAACTGCAGGTATTATCTGCCGCAGGACCTGCCTATACAAACCTGAAAGGATATACCATTCCCGAAGGCTTATATGGTTTACTTGAACTGTCAACGGACGCCATGTTGATACCGACCAGAGGGATTCATTGGGACAACGGAGGTATGTATCGACGCCTTCACACCCACGAATGGACTTATGAAGACGGCCCCATTAATGCTGGCTGGGGATATTATGCCGATGGAATTTCAACCTGTAATCAAATCCTGGAAATCTACAGCCAGGTTGAAGAGCAGTCAGAGGCCTTATTATCTGTTTCAAATGAGATCAGGGCTCTTCGATCTTTCTACTTCTATGTAGGTCTTGACCTGTTCCGAAATATTCCGATTGTTGACAGCTTCAATGTACCGGAAGAATATACCCCTGCAAATAACACCGGTAAGGAAGTCTTTGATTTTATTAAAGAAGAATTAGTTGAGGCTATTCCGCTACTGAATAACACCATCGGTCCTGAAACCTATGGCCGGATGCACAGGTATGCTGCCTTCACCCTTCTGGCAAAACTCTATATCAATGCCGATGTATTTATCGGGGAACCTAAGTGGGATGAGACGATTGCAGCGTGTGATTCAATAATTAGTTCAGGGTATTATTCATTAAGTAGCGACTATTACGCAAACTTTGCAATTCAGAATGAAGGTTCCTCGGAAAACATCTTTGTAATTCCTTACGATGATCTGGAAGCTGTTGACTGGTGGAAGTGCTTCAACCACCATTTGTGGACACTTCATTTTGCCAGCGCCCCAACTTTTGATATGGCCGAAGGCGGGTGGAACGGAATGTGTGCAGTTCCTTCATTTTATAACTCCTATGATGAAGCGGATATCCGCAGGGAAGCTTGGTTAACCGGTGTTCAGTACGGTTCATCCGGTCAGGTTTTATTTTGTACGGTGGAGAAAAAGCCTGATACCTTAAACTTCACGGTTGATCTCAGCGGAATTACAAATGCTTATGAGAATGAGGGTGCACGAATTGCAAAATATGATTACACGGGTGCGGAAAATTCTCAGCTGAACAATGATTTTGTCATATACCGGTACGCGGATATCCTGATGATGAAAGCCGAAGCCCTGATGCGAAAGAACGGGGGAGCTGCCACTGCTGAAGCCGTTGACCTGGTTAACCAGGTCAGGGCCAGGGCATTTCCTGGTGATCCTTCAAAATTATATACTACCGCAACTCTAACCCTGGATGAATTATGTGCTGAGAGAGGAAGGGAATTTGCCAGTGAGGGTTTACGCAGAAATGATTTGGTAAGGTTTGGAAAATACAATGATCCCTGCGATTTCAGACCTGAGCGTGCAGATGATATGTATAATATTTTCCCGATCCCATACAATCAGATGAGTTCAAATCCGAATTTGGTTCAAAATCCGGGATATTAGAAACTGCAATACCTTACGTTTAATTTTGGAGGTTGCCTCGTTGGGGCAACCTCTTTTTTTTTAACCGCGAATAATGAAAATAGCCCGCAGATCAAGGCAGATAAATGACACTGATTTTCGCAGATGACACTTCACCAGCTTCAGGCACTTTCTTCAAGGATCTGTGGAAGGATCTGCGGACATAAGGTTTAAATTGGTGGTGCCAGGCACAAGCTTCTTCAGACTGTATTACTGGTTACCTGATTTATCGCTATCTTTATTCCGGACAATTGATAGAGTAGAAATGAAGGGATTATTACTATGGATACTGGCCTTCGCAATGACAGACGTCACACAGGCCCAGGACCACTTTAAACTGACAAAGGACAACTACCTTGCTTCATCCACTGGCAGCATTTTAGTCTTCAGTGACCAGTACAGCGAAGGGCACCAGGGAGGTATACAGATCATCCTTCACGGCGAGCGGCTTGCGGCTAACGGTGACCTTTGGCTCGATCCGGTTCCCGGGCAGTGGGATCCCTTCTCACAGCTTAATACCATCGACAGGGATAGCATCACCAACAGCATCCGTGTTTCATTGAGTTTTCCTAACCAGCATGCTGCTGAGAGAACATTCAACCGCATAAGTTATCCTGGGCTGGAACTAAATTATAGCATTGAGGTGATTCCTGAAGGCGAGGCAGTGCGGATCGTTGTGAACCTGGATAAAATCCTGCCAAAAGACTGGCTAGGGAAAGTCGGGTTCAACCTGGAATTATTCCCCGGGGCATTCTTCGACAAACACTACTATATGGATGGCCATCCCGGTGTATTCCCCAGACAATTAAACAGCCCCTTCCTGACGGGTGATAAAACACTGGTAACGCCCATGGCTACCGGCAAAGAACTGGTCATCGCCCCAGGGGATGCCTTATCACATATTAAAATTGAATCACTGGGGTCACCCCTGCAGCTTCTGGATGGCCGCGCCCGCCATAACAACGGATGGTTCGTTGTTCGGTCGCTTGTTACCAAAGGCACCAAAGACCGGGCTATAGAATGGCTGGTCACCCCCTACCCCGACAGCAGCTGGCAGTACGGCCCTGTGATTCACCACAACCAGGTGGGCTATCTCCCCGGACAAGCAAAATCTGCATTAATCGAATCTGATCCCGGGATGCTGGACGCACCCTTCATCGAGCTTATCAGGATTGATCCCGAAGGGAATAAGGAACTTATCCTGGCTGATACGGGCAGCTTCTGGGGCAGGTACCAGCGGTATAACTACTATCAGTTCGACTTCAGCCGGGTAACAAATCCGGGGATCTACTATCTTCGGACCGGCGATGCCCGTTCCGAAAGCTTTTCTATTGCTGAGGATTGCTATGATCGCGGGGTATGGCAACCTACCCTTGAGTATTTCCTTCCTGTCCAGATGTGTCACATGAAAGTGAGGGACCGTTACCGGATCTGGCACGGACTCTGCCATATGGACGATGCGCGGATGGCCCCTGATGACACCGTACATTTCGATGGGTACCAGCAGGAAGAATCGAATTATACGCACTACGAACCGGATCAGACTGTCCCCGGGCTGAATAAAGGCGGTTGGCACGATGCCGGCGACTACGATCTGCGCGTTGAATCGCAGGGCAACACGATTTATACCCTGAGCCTTATCTATGAAAACTTTGGTCCTCAGCACGACATGACAACCGTTGACCAGGCAAAGCACCTGGTAGAAATGCAGCAGCCCGATGGCGTTCCCGATATGCTCCAGCAAATCGAGCATGGAACCCTCAGTATCGTCAGTGCCCACAAAGCCCTCGGAAGGCTCTACCGGGGAATAATATGCAGGAACCTGCGTCAGTATGTATTGCTGGGAGATGGTTCCACCATGACTGATAACATCAGCTACGGAAACCATGCTGATCTCCCGCAATGGCTTGTTAACGAAAATGACGACCGCTGGGTATTTACAGAAGAAAATCCCCGTCGCGAATTGCAGGTTTGCTCTCATCTGGCTGCTGCTTCAAGGGTTCTGAAAGACCACAACAAGGACCTTTCTGCTGACGCACTCTCCATCGCAATCGGGTTATGGCAAAATAATACTGGTAGCGATCACAACAATGAGAAAGTCATAGCCCTTACTGAGCTCTATCTCACCACCCAGGATACAAACTACCTTCAGGAGCTGATTGGCATGAGCGACTATATTGCCCGGCACGTGGCCGAGACAGGATGGGCCCTGACACGGGTCAAAGACGATATAAAAGACATGCGATTTCAGCATGGCTATCGCCTGGGTATCGCAGAATATTACAGGAAGCTGCAGGACGAAGCCGGAAATAATCCTTTCGGATTGCCATACCACCCGAGAGTCTGGGGATCGGCATGGGGTATTGAATGGTTCGGCATGCAGCAGTACTTCTACCATAAATACCTTCAGCTCAATGAAGCTTCCGGGTATCTGCAACGCTCCCTGGATTATCTTTTAGGCTACCATTCAGGATCAAACACCAGTTCCTTTGTATCAGGTGTTGGTACACGTTCCGCTACGGTAGCATATGGATTGAACAGGGCTGACTGGTCCTACATCCCCGGAGGGGTTATATCAGGAACTGCTGTTATCCAGCCCGACTTTCCTGAGCTGAAGGAATGGCCCTATCTATGGCAGCAAACTGAGTACATGGTTAGCGGTGCAGCTTCAGGATTTATGTTTTTGGTTTTGGGTATGCTGGAAATGGAGTTGGAGTAAAACCGGCATCTTTTAAAGTGTTTATCATTCTCCCAGGCCTTCAGCCTGTGATCTCTCAGGCTTTCAGCCTGTGATCTTTCAGGCTTTCAGCCTGTTAATGGTATTGCCGATCTAAGGCTTCGATCTTTCAGGCTTTCAGCCTGTTAATGGTATTGGCAA
>JAFGEO010000136.1 GCA_016931575.1 Bacteroidales bacterium
GGATCCTCATTGCATTTTCCTTGTTATTAAGCTGCGAACGGGTCTCCTGGTTCTCAATTACGATTCCGGTGGGATGATGTCTCAGTCTGACCGCAGTTTCAACTTTATTCACATTTTGCCCTCCGGCTCCGCTCGAACGGTAGGTCTCCCATGTGATGTCGGCAGGATTAACCTCTATTTCAATGTTGTTGTCGACCAGAGGAGAGATAAAGACCGAGGCAAAAGTGGTTTGCCTCTTGCCCTGCGCATTGAATGGCGAGATCCTTACAAGGCGATGTACCCCGTTCTCACATTTCAGATACCCGTACGCCCTCTCACCCTCGATCTCAAGTATCACCGACTTGACACCAACCTCGTCACCCGGCTGAAAATCCAGCTGCCTTACTTTGTAATCGTTACGCTCAGCCCATCTCAGGTACATCCTCATCAGCATCGATGCCCAGTCGTTGCTTTCGGTACCTCCTGCCCCGGAATTGATCTTTAGTATAGCTCCCAGCTGGTCTTCTTCCTTCTGAAGCATATTCCTGACCTCAAGATCCTCAATCATCGAAAAGCAATTATCAAATTGATTATCCAGTTCCTCCTGAGTGGCCTCACCTTCCTTAAAATAATCGAATATGACCATGAGATCCTCAAATCCCTGATCGACCCTGTTAAATTGTGTTATCCAGCTTTTTATCTGAGCGATTTCCTTCAATAATCCTTCAGCTGCTTTAGGATCATTCCAGAATCCCGTATCCCGGGTTATTAATTCCTTTTCTGTTATCTGCTGAAGCTTGCCGTCGATGTCAAAGATACCTCCTCAACGCATCACGGCGTTCCGACAAACCTTTTATCTGTTCGGTAGTTATCATGAAAAATCAAATTTGATGCAAATTTAGTTTTAATTGGGCTTAACTCCAAAACCCTCATACTTTTTAACAGCCCCCGGGAGTGCCAAACTAAAAACCGGAAGGTTTTCTCCTGTCATAACTACATTCATGTTCTTAACTTTTTGTTAATAAAGATTGTTAATAACGTGTTACAAACATCATATAGTCGTTATTTCAGGATTTGTTAACAACCATCCATCCGGCTCGGATTTATTTACTTATTTTACATTATAAATCATTTGTACAGTCACGATTGCTGAAATCATTCCTATACCATAATCTTATTGAAGCCGGCTGTGATGAAGCTGGCAGGGGATCCTTGGCCGGACCCGTAGTAGCTGCTGCAGTGATCCTGCCTAAGAATTACCGGCATCCTGTTTTAAATGACTCAAAACAGCTTTCCGCCAGGCAGCGGACAGAGCTGAGGGAAGAGATTATTAAATCTGCTATTGCCTGGAGCGTGGCATTTATCGACAACAGGGAAATAGATGAAATAAACATCCTCAGGGCCTCGATCAAAGCTATGCATGTTGCAATTAGCGGGCTTAAGAAACAGCCACAGTTCCTTCTTATCGACGGCAATAGTTTCTTTCCATATAAAGATATCAGTCACTCTGCCATCATAAAAGGCGACAGCCTCTTTTACCCAATAGCTGCTGCTTCAGTACTGGCCAAAACATTCCGTGATGAATTCATGGGAAAAATACACCTTGAGTATCCCGACTACGGCTGGGACAAAAATAAGGGCTATCCGACATCATATCACCGACAGGCACTTCTGAAGCACGGGATATCCCCATATCACCGGAAATCGTTCAGCCTGTTCAACACTCAGCTTATGATCGCCTTCTAACGATCAACTCACTTAAGCATCAAATAGTGAGAAACGAGAAACCGGACTGAACATTAAGAAAGGAGCCTACTTGCAGGTCAGGAACATTCATTCCGGATTATCAATTTAAATAATTAAGACTATCTTTGCCGATTATTTTAAAATAAATCCAAATTAGATAAATTATGAAAAGAGTACTAACACTGTTGATTATTTTTAGTGCCTGTTTTGGGTTTAAAGCAAAGGCGGATGAAGGAATGTGGGTCCTTCCGCTGATCGAAAAACTCAATATTGGCAGAATGACAGAGCTTGGATTAAAGCTCTCAGCCGAGGATATTTACAGTCTGAACAAAGCCAGCATAAAGGATGCCATTGTGATATTTGGCGGAGGATGTACCGGAGAAATCGTTTCATCGCAGGGGCTCCTTCTTACAAACCATCACTGCGGATATGGTCAGATCCAGTCACACAGCACCGTGGAACATGATTATCTCAGGGATGGTTACTGGGCCATGACCAAAGAACAGGAACTGCCTAATCCCGGACTAAGTGTTACTTTCCTGGTCAGGATTGAGGATGTAACCGGCCAGATACTTGCAAATGTAAGGGACGGCATGAGTGAACAGGATAGAAGTTCAGCTATAAATGAGGCACGTTCTGCAATAGAAAGCAAGGCTGCCGAAGGAACAGACTACAGGGCAACCGTCTCCTCCTTTTATGGCGGCAACTATTTCTACCTGCTTGTCTATGAAAGATATACCGATGTAAGGTTTGTTGGTGCCCCGCCCTCCTCGATAGGGAAATTTGGATTCGATACCGACAACTGGGAATGGCCACGCCACACGGGCGATTTTAGCGTCTTCAGGGTATATTCGGGCCCGGATGGGAAGCCTGCTCCATTTTCAGAGGATAACATCCCTCTCAAACCAAAATACTGGCTCCCGGTCTCAATAAAGGATCTTGACAGGGGTGATTATGCCATGATACTCGGCTACCCTGGCAGGACACAAAGATATGCCACATCATATGAGGTCGGCGAACTGCTCAGCATCACTCATCCGAACAGGATCAGGATCCGCGGAACGCGCCAGGAAATACTTATGGCCGACATGCAGTCTGACCCAAAGGTCAATATTCAATATGCCTCGAAATATTCGGGATCATCCAACTACTGGAAATATTCCATCGGACAAAAAGCCGGTCTTGAAAGACTTAATGTAAGGGCAAAGAAAGAGCAGATAGAAAACCAGTTTAATACCTGGGTAAATACTGATCCCGCCCGGAAGGCAAAATATGGTGAATCACTGAATATGATCCGTACCGCTGTTGAAGGAAGGGCTCAATTCGCCAACGCACAACAGCATATAAGCGAATGTTTTAACCAGGGATGCGAGATTCTTAATCTCAACATGGTAGCCACGATGCTTGTCAATGCCCTGAAATCAGGCGACAACCAGCAGGTGAGAGATATATCGTCAAACCTCAGGAACAGGATCAGCTCCTTCTATAAGAATTACAATCCTCCTACCGATCAGAAGGCAATGAAAGCCATGCTGAAACTATACAGGAATGACGTACCCGCTAAATTTCACCCCGATTTTTATGTAAAAGTAGTTGATAAAAAATTCAAAGGCAACATTGACAGGTTTGTCGACGACCTGTTCGCAAGATCAATATTTTCAGATGAGGCAAAACTGAATTCATTCCTCAACAAGCCTGTCCTTAAAACACTTGAGAATGACCCTGTTTATCTTACTGCCGGCTCAATCAGCAAAGTAAGCAGCGAAGTCTCAAAGGAACTGAGCCAGTTCGACGGCAGCCTGACAACGGGAAGAAGGTTGTGGATTGCTGCTCTCAGGGAAATGATGCCTGAAAAAACCCTTTATCCCGATGCGAATTCAACAATGCGCCTTACATACGGCACCATCGATGATTATGATCCGAAAGATGCCGTAACCTATAAATACTATACTACTCTTCAGGGTGTTGTTGAAAAGTACAAACCCGGCGATTATGAATTTGACCTGCCGCAGAGACTCATCGATCTGAACAACAAAAAGGAATTTGGAAGATATGCTTCACCTAAAGGACATATGCCGGTATGTTTTCTGACTACCAACGACATCACCGGAGGGAACTCGGGAAGTCCTGTCTTAAACGGTAATGGAGAGCTCATTGGTCTGGCATTTGATGGCAACTGGGAAGCCATGAGCGGGGATATTGCCTACGAAACGGAATTGCAGAGAACCATCGCTGTCGACATAAGGTATGTCCTCTGGGTGATGGATATCTATGCAGGTGCGCGTCACCTGGTGGATGAGATGACGGTGGTACGGTAAAAACTCCGCAAAATGCATCTGGACTTAAGGGAGATACTGGCCGCATTTATGGTGCTATTCGCCATAATTGACATTCCCGGATCAATTCCTATAATCATTGATATCAAAACAAAAACAGGCAATGTTCACCCGGTAAGAGTAACGCTTGTCTCCTTTATAATATTTCTGGCATTTCTGCTGGTAGGCAGTCCGCTGCTTGGTATCTTCGGAATTGACGTCTCCTCTTTTGCAATTGCCGGGTCCTTCATCATTTTCCTGATTGCGATGGAAATGGTACTAGGGGTGGAACTCTTCAAGCAGGATGCCCAGGGAAGCGGATCGGTTTTCCCAATTGCATTCCCGCTGATTGCAGGAGCGGGTTCAATAACCACAATTCTTTCACTGAAAGCTGAGTTCGAGACAATAAACATATTCATCGCCCTGGTCTTTAACATGGTGGTCATCTACCTTGTACTGAGGCTCACTTCCAGGTTTGAAAGGATTCTGGGGAAAAGCGGACTTCAGATACTGAAAAAGGTTTTCGGGGTTATTCTGCTGTCCATTGCCATAAAGCTCTTCCTTACAAATACCGGGATAATATTAATAAATGCCAGGTGAAATAACAATATATACCGACGGAGCAGCCAGCGGAAATCCTGGCAGGGGAGGATACGGAGTAGTTCTTATATGCGGGAAACACCGCCTCGAAAAATCTGAAGGATTCAGGCTTACAACAAATAACCGCATGGAACTCCTTGCAGTAATTGCCGGCCTGGAAGCCCTGAAGATTCCCGGCAGCAGGGTGGTGGTTTATACCGATTCGAAATATGTTGCCGATTCGGTCGAAAAGGGCTGGGTCTTCCAGTGGGAGTCAAAGGGCTTTAAGAAAAAGAAGAATCCCGACCTCTGGATAAGGTTCCTCAAAGCTTACAGGAGCCACAAAGTCAGGTTCGTCTGGATTAAAGGACATGCCAATAATCCTGAAAATGAACTCTGCGACAGGCTCGCAGTGGAAGCCTCCAGAAAGAACAACCTGACAGAAGACACTGGCTATCAGCCTGAAGATAATGAAGAAATATTATTCAATGAATAAGGTACCGGTTGGACAAACCAGCAACCAGCAACCAGCAACCAGCAACACATAAATTATTATGATGTGAGGGGCCAGAAAGAACTATACGAACTACTTCAGAAGCTGGGGATAACCTTTGAATATCACGAGCATCCTCCGCTCGCTACCATAGAGGATGCAAAGATCCACTGGAAAGACTATAATTCCGGAAGATGCAAGAATATCTTTTTCAGGAACCATAAGGGAAACAGGCACTATCTGGTTATCCTGGAGCACCTCCGGCAGCTCGACATCCACGACCTGGAGAAACGCCTCTGCCAGGGTAAGCTTACTTTTGCATCCGACCAGAGGCTGATGAAATATCTTGGTATTGAACCGGGGGCTGTCTCTCCTTTCGGCCTTATTAATGACGGAGAGCATCATGTCCACCTGTTCATCGATGAAAAACTAAATGAATTTGAGAGACTGGCATTTCATCCCAATGTCAATACAGCTTCGCTTGTAATATCAAAATCAGATTTCCTGAAATTCCTGGGCTACACCGGAAACTCATATGAGTTCATTAAACTTTATGATTGAAGTGAAATATCTGCGGGAAATGCGGGAAATCCAGTTTTTATCACGCAGATTACTGACTTACTTTTTCTTTAGATTGCCATATATTGGTTGTTTCCATTCCTCGAAAGCTTCATATTTGCTCATGCAGGCCCAGTAGATACCCCGCTTCTGGATCTCGAGAGCCTGAGGCACATTGAAATCGGAAGCAACATGCCCCAATGAGGAATAAAATACCCTTCCCTTTCCATAATATTTCTTCCACGCTACCGGCATTATATTACCTCCGATCCAGTCAGCATGTTTATCAGTGAAAGTCGTTGTGGCCAATACTTTCACATTGGGGTCAACATGCATAAAGTACTGCTCTGAATGCATGTCAAAATCTTCAAGCCCTTTTGTAACAGGATCATTTTTATCAACAATATTTACCCTGTAATCAACAACACCGCCCGGATGGGCAACCCACTGCCCCCCTACCATAAACTGGTATTCGGTATTGTTCCTGAATGAATCACCCAGCCCGCCGTGCCAGCCGGCAAGGCCTGTTCCGCTTTTTACAGCTTCGAGCAAAGCTTTTTCCTGGTTGTTTTGGATGGTTCCCATCGTCCAGGTCTGAACTATAAGGTCAAAATCATCCTTCAGATTATAACCTGTATAACACTCGAGGGTATCTGAAACAGTCACCTCGGCCCCCTCCGATTTCATCCATGGAACAAAGATGTCGCGGCATTTATCAGGTTCATGCCCCATCCATCCTCCCCATACGAGCAGGACTTTTTTACCTTTTAGCGGTGACCCGTCAGCGCCCGGATTACGGCTGAACAATGAGGGAGAAATTATAGCAGCAGCTCCGGCAGCAGCACTTTTGGCAATAAATGATCTTCTTGAAACCATATTTTAAAGATTTTATCCGAAGATAGATATTTTAAGAATTATATTTTCAAAAAAAGGAAAAATGCTTCTCAAAATCATAAGTTTAATTCCAGGAGTAATGTTTAAAATCATTATGAATAACGTTTTTCTGCATCAATTTCAGTTATTATCCGTCATTAATCAAAACCATAACAGTTTTAAGAGCCAATGAAAAGAATTTTGATCATCCTTATTACTTTGTTGCTTTTAATCACGGGGGTAACCGGACAGACCCCTGAAAAGAAACAATACAGGGCGACAAGGCTTACAACAGCGCCTGCTATAGATGGAATACTTGATGATGATGCATGGAATGAAGGAATCTGGATTGATGATTTTACCCAGTATGAGCCTTACAATGGAGCCAGAGTGTCGCAACGAACCGAATTTAAGATCCTTTTTGACGACGACAATCTTTATGGTGCATTTAAAGCTTATGATACCAGCCCCGACAGCATTGTAAGCCGCCTTACCAGACGCGATAATCCTGATGGCGACCTGGTGGGAATCATCTTTGACAGTTTTCATGACCTGCGAACCGGATTTCTTTTCGGAATAACCTCCAGTGGCGTCAAGTACGATCAGATGTTTACCAACGACGGCGATAGCGAAGATTCTTCGTGGGATCCGAACTGGTGGGTAAAAACCTCTATAAATGATGAGGGATGGGTTGCAGAGATGAAGATCCCCTTCAGCCAGGTAAGATTTGAAAAGAACTCGGGAGATATTTGGGGCCTTGAGGTCGCCCGTGCGCTGTACAGGAAGAATGAACCCAGTTTCTGGCAGCATCTCCCGAAAGATGCTCCCGGACTAGTTCACTTGTTTGGGGAGCTTGCCGGACTGGAACAGATCAAACCCCGAAAAATATTTGATGTCACTCCTTACACCGTTGGACAGGCACAGACATTTAAGGCTGAACCCGGAAATCCATTTAATGAGAAAGGAAATAATTTCGGCTTTAACGGGGGACTGGATGCCAAAATAGGGATCACAAACAATATGACAATGGACCTGACTATTAACCCCGATTTTGGCCAGGTTGAAGCTGACCCGTCACAGGTTAACCTTTCAGCCTACGAAACATTCTTCAGCGAGAAAAGGCCCTTCTTCATTGAAGGAAAAAACATTACAAATTTTAACATAGGTATCGGCGACGGAGATGTTGGCAATGACAACCTGTTCTATTCCAGGCGTATCGGTCGCCGGCCGCAGGGATACCCCGATCTCGAAGAGGGGATGTACGCCGATGTTCCCAGATTTACTGCCATCCTGGGAGCAGCAAAGCTTACCGGCAAGACACAGGACGGATTGTCAGTCGGATTCGTCGAAGCAATGACCAGTGAGGAAAAAGCCGAAATCGATAACGGAGGAGAAAGA
>JAFGEO010000137.1 GCA_016931575.1 Bacteroidales bacterium
AAAAAAGAGGTTACAATAGTTTGTTAGCTATTATTAATGAACTTATTTTGTTTACAGATTCAAATAAATGTTCCTTATGTCCTCCTGGACAATGCCAATATATCTTCTTGTTATGCCCACATTTGAATGGTTGAAGATCTGAGACAGATAAACCAGGCTCCGTTCACTCTGTCCATCCATTTCCCACACCCTTTTGCCGAATGTTTTACGTAAAGTGTGGGTTGAGGCATTTTGAGTTTTTATCCCATATGTTTTAAGGGTACTTTTTAAAAGTCTGTTCGCATACTGGATAGAAAATTTCTGCCCCTTTCGGTTGGCAAAAGGGTAATTTTCAATATTAAACCGACCTGATAATGATATCTTGGTTGAAGCATACTTCAGAATTTCTTTCAGGGAATCATTGATCGTAATGGTTCTGACTTTTCCGGTCTTGCTTTCTGTGATAGTAACTTCATCCTTCCCGAGAACATCGATCCAACGGATATTCAATAAATCTTTTGCCCTAAGGCCAAGATATGACCCGGTACCAATAAGGAGATAAGGTATGGTTTTGGTATCCTTTTTTAAGCGGACCAATAATCCAAGCATAGAATTCCATTCTATACCTGAATAAACCGTTTTGGATTTTGCAAGACTCATTTGTATTATATATGCCTCATATACAGGCAAATATAATATTTTTTCTTACTCTGGTTAAATTTATTTAATCTTATTAAGGAAAAATGCTACAATACCTAGTAATTCAAATTATCTTAACTTTGATGGAAATTACGGTGTTTGTGAGCACCTTATTCCGGTTTAAAGTGAGCAGTTCATAGAAAAGCAAATTGTAAATCAGGTTTGAATTGATATTGTGTTATTTACATCCCGGTATAATATGCTCAATTATTTCCGGAATGATTTGCCCAGCTAATCCGGAATCAGGTGTTCTGTGTGACCGGAATTTACAGTATGGGTTCAGAGACTTCAAAAAAAGATTCGCCATGCCAGTAAGTGAGAACTTCCGGAAGGACAACAAGGTCGGCTTTCTGCCTGGCAGCCTCTTCAATTACGGGCCCAAATGCTTCCCTTCGTTCTTTTGGCACCCTTATCCTCTGTGCAACAAAATGACCAGCAGCTAACCGGACAACGTGTGGCTTTGGTTCAGAGACCTCAGTAAGAGATACCCCGGACCATTCAATCTTTGCATCCGGAGCACAGCGTAACTCAAGCTCAACAATTGCCTGGCCTGCGGCAGACGGGACAAAATATACGTCCGATATTTCCGTCCATCCCTGAGCATCAGGAACACCATGATTCAGGGGATACTCAGGATATGATAAAGGCGGAGTGGTTGGTATCTCCCCGGTTTTGTAAGAGGCAAACGGTGGCTTATCATGTTTTACATTTTCCCCTTTACCATTACGCCATAAAACACGGACCACACCAGATCTGTGCAGGGGAACAGGTGAATCGGGACCTTTATATTTACGATGCACCGAGAATCTGTAGTGCCTGCCTCCGTTAACAGGAAATGTCCTGGTCCACCTGCCCATGAGCCCTTCACGATTATCAGATCTTATTACAAAGCTACCCTTAAGATCGTGACCTCCCTTTGGATTATATTCAAAAAATGGTTTGATCTCGTCGCGGGGATAAGTTGTTTTCCAACCCTCCGGAGCTCCGGCAATCTCCTGGTTTTCGATCCATATTCCTGCATTGACCCCGGTGAAACCTGCTGCACCTGCCAGTGCAGAAGTTTTAATAAAATTCCTGCGTGTCAACATTTTAATTGACTATTAACGTATGTTATTACAATCAAAACCATGGCCGGGTTCTGTTCCGGGCTTTTTCAACACTTAGTATGGTTTGGTTTACATTATCAACTATCTGGAAATCCAGCATGCCAACTTCGATAAAATCAGCCCCGTTGTCAAAAGCCCATTGAAAGCCATCCTTTGGAGGGATGGCTCCGGCTGCAAGCACCTTGAATCCAATAACAGGCTTCTGCACTTTCTGGATGAAAGCTACCGTCTCCTCCGGAAACAGGCACCACATATTATCGTGATACTTGTTGTGATCTTCACTTAAATTTGAACCAAACAAATAAGGATACCGGTTTTCCTCCGGGTGAGCTGACCAGTACTGGTCGTGATGCATTGTCTTATAGTAAAAATCGGGGGTTGCTCCTGCGTCTACGCAAGCCTGCATCGCCTGGATGGTATGAGCTCCAAGACCCGCAGGACGACCCTGCTTCTTTATGTAATCCAGACATTTCAGTATCACATCAATCTGTCCTCCGGACACATTCCTGTCACATGCTGCCCCCTGGATGGTAATATAATCCACTCCCTGATCGATTGCCTTGTCTACCTGGCTGTAAATATCCTCTTTTGTCGGTGAAACATTTTTCAGGGTTTGAATATTACTGCCGAACTTATCCATGTTCTTGCTTAAAACAGTAGTCATAAAGAAAAGGTTTATCCCGGCCTGTTCAGCCAGCAAATAAGTCTCAAGGATTTTCTTTTCAGTGTTATAGGCTCTCAAAAGGGGGCCCGGGTATATCAGATCTCTGGCATGAGCAGTTCCTGATAAGGGATTTGCTCCCAGTATTAACCGGCTGACCGGAGGTTTTCCTTTTGCCAGAATGCCCGTTGGCATTTCCCCTTCCAGCTCTATGACCGGTTGCTCGATATTCTCATCTTCACTGGGCTGACATGCCCAGTTAATAGTCCCGAGAAAGGGAAGTAAAGCTATTTGCTTCAGCATGGTGCGTCGGCTTTCTGAAAGTCCGGCATCAACAACAGAAGACTGAGGCTTCTGTTCTGAAGTTCGTAAAGTCGGATGAGCATGGAGCTTTGTCCTTTTCAGAGGGCTCCATCGATGAAGATTGGTGATTTTCAAATAGTTCTTTAAATGTTTCATCTCAAATCCTAAGTATTTCAAAGTTCTTCAATTTTTGTCTTATCAATGTGATGTTTTTTGTTTGTGTCTTTCTATTATAACGATTTGAAGATAAACAATTAACATCACTTTTCCTTATTTTTATTTTACATTTTTAAGTATCAATATAATACTGCCCTATGCACATGGACTTAAATTATTTGTTTAAAATCCCATCCCAAATACCCTCAACAAAATACAATCAATGGCGAGCCGCCAGCGAG
>JAFGEO010000022.1 GCA_016931575.1 Bacteroidales bacterium
ATATAGGGTATTTCTTTAATATCAATTCCGAATTCATCTCGAAAATTGAAAATTACCGGAAAACTATCCAGCGGAAACTCGTAGCCCGTCAATTTGAGGATCTGGAAAACATCATTAAAAGTACAGACCTTAAGAAGGAGCGTGAGAATATGTACCTTAATTTTGATCAGATATTCCTTAAGCTGTTTCCGGGATTTATTGAAGAATTTAACAGCTTCTTCCCTGTTGGGGATCAGATTGTTCTGAAAAACGACGAACTCCTTAGTCCTGATTTACGGATTATCGCGCTGATGCGACTGGGCATTACCGATAGTGAGAAAATTGCCAATTTCCTTGGGTTTTCCGTGAATACGGTTTATACCTATAAGACCAAATTGAAGCATAAAGCTATCGATAAGGATAACTTCGATGAACGTATCATGCAGATTAAGGCCCTGTAATCACACAATGCCCTTTTTCTGTTTCTTACCCGCGAATCTGTTAATTACTATTTGCAGCGTACCCTGAATTAGTTAAAATTCAGTCCGTAAATTCATTTTTCCAGATAATATTCTTTCATACTGGTTCTAGATAAAATTTATCAATATAATTTTTAATGTATTGATTATTTGATAGATAATGCCTAATGGTCATCATGACAATTTAGATTTTAACTGAGAAATTTCACTTGCAGTACATGCTCGGGTAGATTTGTAAACAGGGAATCCATGTCCCTTAATGATACTGCTTATGAACCTTAACGAATAATGAAATAACTAAACTTTGTAAAATGAAACCATTCATGAAAAGGATCTATCTATTCCTAAGCTATGCCATGCTTCTTGCATTTTGCACGATGTTCCTCGCTGAGCGGGTGTATTCGCAGGATATTGAAACTATAACGGTCACCGGTACGGTTATAGACGAAGAACAAACTCCCCTGATCGGCGCAACCATCGTCATCAAGGGAACAACAAAGGGCACAATCACTGATGTCAATGGGAAATTCTCAGTGTCGTGCCAGCCAAATGATGTACTGACTTTTTCATTTATCGGTTTTAATCCGGAAGATATCATTGCCACCGGCAGCAAGGATATCGAGGTTACCCTGATCAAGGACCTGATGTCACTTAATGAGATTGTTGTTGTGGGTTATGGCACCATGAAGAAACAAGACCTCACCGGATCTATTGCCTCTGTTTCAGCAGAAGAGCTCAATAAGGGGGTCATTACGACCACAGAGCAGGCATTGCAGGGGAAAATTGCCGGTCTGACCATTATAAAAGGTTCCGGCGATCCGACTTCCGGGGCAACCATGCGATTAAGAGGAAGTACCTCATTGTCTGCAAGCAGTAGCCCGCTTGTTGTTGTTGACGGGATTCCCGGCGTGGATATCAATACGGTACAACCCTCGGACATTGAATCTGTCGATGTTCTCAAAGATGCTTCCGCAGCAGCCATTTACGGATCCAGAGGAGCAAATGGTGTCATCCTGATCACCACCACAAAAGCCAAAAAAGGCATGAATGTCGAATACAGCAATTATGTTGCCTGGAGCAAGCCATCCAATACGCTCGACCTCCTCACTGCTGATGAGTGGAGGGAAAAAGTTGTCGAACTTGAAGAAACCAGTGCGATAGATTTTGGTGCCAGCACCGACTGGCAGGATGAGATTACCCAAAACACCCTGTCTCAATCGCACACGCTTGCTTTCAGTAATAACAGGGAGGATGGCGGATACCGCGCGTCTCTGACCTACATGAACAACGAAGGGATTATCATTAACAGCTACCTTCAGAGACTTGGTGCCAGTCTGTCTGCCTATTCATACGGGCTGAACGGGAAATTAAAACTTGATTTTGGCACACATACCACATTCGATAAGTATACACCCGGAAATAATGCCGCCTTTGAACGGGCTTATAACGTTAATCCTACTGCTCCGGTATACGGTGAGGACGGGGAATTCTTCCAGACTTTCAGCAACCTTGCCAATAACCCGGTCGAAATCCTGACAAATGTAAGCAATGATCAGACCACCAAAAGGTTCCTGGGTTATGCAAAGGCTGAGCTGGAAATCTTCAAAGGACTGAAAGGTGTAGTGAATACATCTTATGAATATTCATCACACCAGGGAAGGTATTACCTGCCAAGCTATTCCTTCTTTGGCAGTGCTGAAAGAGGGGTTGCCAATCGCTCGCTTAACGATTATACAAATATGCAACTGGAAACATACCTTAACTACACAAAAGAAATCTTACGGGATCATACCCTTAATGTAATGGCCGGTTATTCCTACCTGGATAATACTTACGAAGGATTCTTCGCTCAGAACAGGAATTTCGATACCGATATTTTTGAGTATAACAACCTGGGTGCAGGACTTGAATTGCAGGCAAACGATATTTCTTCCTACAAGGGAAATGCTAAACTGATCTCCTTCTTCGGAAGGTTAAATTACAGCTACCGTGGTAGGTATATGCTTACAGCAACCCTGCGCCGGGATGGTTCCAGCCGGTTTGGTGCCAATAACAGATGGGGGCTTTTCCCATCGGTGGCCGCTGCGTGGAGAGTGTCTGACGAATCTTTTATGAGTTCCAGCAGAGACTGGCTGACACATTTGAAACTTCGGGTTGGTTATGGTGTGACCGGAAGTCAGGATGCCATCGGCGAATATAAAACCCTTGCTCTGCTCGGCATTGTCGGTGGAAAATATTATGATCCGGCCTCCGATTCCTGGAAGATTTCCTATTCCCCCATTCAGAATCCAAATCCCGATCTGAAGTGGGAAACAACTACTCAGACAAACATTGGAATTGACTTCAGTCTGTTCAATAATTTGTCTGCCACCATCGACCTGTACAATAAATTTACCAGCGACCTGCTTTTTGTATACAGTGTTCCTGTTAATGAGAACCTTTACCACGAAACGCTTGCCAATGTGGGTGATCTGTCCAATAAGGGAATCGAATTCTCTCTCGACTGGAAAGTGATCGATCATCAAGATCTGACCTGGAACATGAACCTGTCTATGGCTCGAAATCAACTACTTGTTGAGAGGCTTTCCAATGATATCTACCAGACTGAGGCTGTTCCTTATGGTTCACTTCATGGTTTGAGGGGGATGTCGAACCAATATTCACAGACGATCCGCGAGGGCTATTCGGTTGGTACTTTCTGGGGCCCTGTTTGTTTTGGACTTGATGAGGACGGAGATTTCATCCTTGATACTGCCGATTCCGACCTGGGAAGCGCACTGCCTAAATTCACGCTGGGATTCAATACAGCTGTTGTCTATAAAAATTTTGACCTAAGCATTGCTGCTTATGGCCTGTTTGGACAAAAAGTACTGAATGCAACAGCGATGACAATGAATGATCCCAGTCGTTTCCCGGACCTGAATGCACCCCATAGAATGTTCAACGATAGTATCCAGGACGATCCGACTTTCTGCAGCTACTGGGTGGAAGACGCATCATTCTTCAGGCTGCAGTCTGTTACATTGGGATACAGCTTCTCTTTGGACAAGATTGGTATCAGCAAACTCAGGGTTTATGTTTCAGGAGAGAACCTCTTTGTACTGACGAATTACACAGGACTTGATCCTGAAGTAAGTATTGAATCGTATAATTCTTCCAATGGAAGAATGGATCCACTGAGCAATCCCGGAATTGACCGATACGATGTATATCCTAAATCAAGATCGTTTATTGCCGGTGTAAATATTTCCTTCTGACAAATGAGCATGACGATCATATACAATTGAATAAATTCAAAAATACGACAGACATGAAATTAAAATCGATAATATCAGCCTTTGTGCTAGGCATCATAGCCATGGGATGTACAGATCTGGAAGAAGAGAATTTCAGTTTTGTTCCCACTTCAGAATATGGTAAAACTGCCGATGAAATAAAAACCATTGCCGGTAGTGCCTACGCATCACTAAGAGGAGGAAGAGACGGGGCATCCCTGTATTATCCTGCAAGTGAATATGTGTTTTTCCTGGTTGAAAGTGTATCCGATGAGGTATGTGTACCTACCCGTGGCGCTGACTGGGATGACAACGGACGCTACCAGGAAGCACAGGTACATGACCTGTCACCTGATAATGCAATGGTACTGAGCGCTTGGAAATATTGTTACAAGGGGATATCAACCTGTAACTTTGTTCTAAGCACCATTGAAAGTGGAGGGCTGCCCGAAGAAGAAGAAAAAGCTGCAACCGCTGAAATACGCGGGGTAAGGGCATATTATTATTACCTCCTCCTGAGTTGGTTCGGGAATGTACCTCTTTCCACTACTTTTCCTGAAACAGAATCACCATCAACATCACCACGCGCAGTTGTTTACGCTTTTGTTGAAAGCGAGCTGCTCGATATCAGGGACTACCTCCAGGAAGATATTGAGTATGGACGTTTTACCCAGAATGTTTGCAATACGCTGCTTGCACGCCTGTATATCAATTCAGATGCTTTCATCGGTACCCCACGCTGGCAGGATTGCCTGGATGCCTGTGATTTGGTATCGGGATATACCCTTACTGCAAATACTCTTGATAACTTTGTGACGGAGAACCAATATTCAACAGAAATTATCTGGTCTGTTCCTTATGATCGTGTAGAAGGAACTACCGGAAACTACCTGGCTTCGCTTACCTTCCATTATAACCATTGGCAAACCATTTCAAGCTCACAGAGCAACTGGACATGGTCAGTGAATGGTATCTGTGCCCAGCCGGGAGTGTTTTCCTCCTTTGAGGAAGGTGACGAACGTGTTGCCAGTATGTGTGAAGGACGCCAGCTAAGACCCAATGGAGTTCCGGTTCTGGACAGGAATGGTGATGAGTTGGTTTACACCGAAAATATTACTGATTTTTATAATGCAGGGGAGGGCGAAGGATGCCGTCTGCAAAAGTATGAGGTTATCTTCGGTGAATACCCGGAGAGGGATTACGACCTGGTGCTTATGCGATATGCTGAGATCCTGATGATGAAAGCAGAATGTTATGTACGCCTAAATAACCCTTCAGCGGCACTTCCATTGGTACAACAGATCAGGGAACGTTCCGGTCTGACAAGCACTCCCGATCCGATTACACTTGAAGTGCTGGATGAAGAATATCTGCATGAGTTTCTGTTCGAAGGAATGCGCCGCGATGTGAATATCAGGTTTGGAAGCTATTTTGAGCCTTCATGGGCCAATCCAAATATTACCCCAAAGAATAAGGCTATTTTCCCGATCCCGGAATCTGAACTCGAAATCAACAGCAATCTGACACAGAATCCGGGATATTAATAATAATACTTCATAGATAGTGATGGGTTTACGTAGGGTTTTAATAATTGGTGTTTGTTTAGTTGGATTTGTTTCCTGTAAAAAGGATCCGGATCCTGAGCCTGAAGGATTTACGGTGGTCAGGTACAGTCCTGTGGACGTGAACAAGGGAAATCCCATGGAGATCTATGTTCATTATATGCCCTGGTTTGAGGACAAGTCCTCTTCTGAAAATGGAAACTGGGGCAGCCATTGGACCATGGGCACCATGAATCCGGATGAGGTAAGTGATGGGAGGCGAGCGATCGCTTCCCATTATTACCCCCTCATAGGTCCCTATGCCTCCGGCGATCCAGATGTGCTGGAATACCATCTGCTACTTATGAAATACTCAGGAATTTCAGGCGTTCTGATCGACTGGTATGGATCGTACGATGTTTATGATTACGGTTCCATACGTGAAAATACGGAAAAACTAATCGGTATGCTCGCAAAAGTAGGGCTGAAGTATGCCATTGTATATGAGGACCGGACCATTGAAGGGGTGCTTGGAAATACAAGTGAAACAGATGCACTTCAGGTGGCCGGAAATGATATGCTGTTCATCGAGGAGAACTATTTTAATAACGACCACTACATTGAAATCGATGGTAACCCGCTGCTCCTGGTTTTCGGCCCTGAACGATTTCATACGCCGGCAGAGTGGACCAGCATCTTTTCCTCCCTTTTTAAAGATCCTTTGTTCCTCACCCTAAACGGAACCTCTTCACAGACCGGTTCCAACTCATCCGGTGAATACATCTGGGTAAACCAGACTTCACTCGATTATTGGTACGGCACTTCCTCCAGGTTCGATTATTTCATGGGAGGTGCCTACCCCGGATTCAATGATTTTTATGAGGAAGGAGGCTGGGGAGAAGGACTTGGCTGGGAGATAGCCTATGACTCAGGGGCAACCTTTGAACGCGGGCTGCAGAAAGCTGCACAGTATAATATGGAGTATCTTCAGCTTATTACATGGAACGACTTCGGTGAAGGGACCATGATTGAACCTACCCTGGAGTTTGGGTATACCTTTCTTAATTCGCTGCAGGAGTTTGCCGAACTAGACTTTGGGCAGAACGAACTGGACTGCATCTACGAATTATACAGACTCCGCAATGAAACTGAGGGAGATGCAGACAAAAAGAAACTACTTGACCAGGTGTTTTATTACCTGGTTTCTGTTCAAACCAGTGAGGCTAAATCCCTTTTGGATAGCATTTCCGGAGACCAAAACGCAAAATGAGGATAACAAATTAGATTTAATACCATGAAACAGTATAGCCACCTGATACTACTTTACGTAATCCTGATCTTTTCTTCATGTGCCGGTGATAAAGGTGAATACCAGGTATCGTCCCCGGATGGCAGGATAAAGCTTAAGGTAGAGGTTGAGAAAGGAAACGTATTTTACACTGTTACCAAGGATGATAATACTATCCTGGTACCCTCTGCGCTTGGTTATAGATTGCACAACAATATTGACCTTACCGCCAACTTTGAAGTGGTTGACGTTAAGCACAGGTCTTATAATGAGACCTGGGAACAGCCCTGGGGTGAGAGGCGTCTGGTCGAGAACAAGTACGATGAAATGTCCCTGGATCTGCGGCAGAAAAAAACAGGGTACGAGCTTCAGCTTATTTTCAGGGTTTTTAATGACGGCATTGGATTTCGGTACAAAATACCTTCTCAGAAAGGCCTTAACGAATGTGTTATCCTGGATGAAATCACCGAATTCAATCTTCCGGAAGTTGCTGATGCCTGGTGGATACCCGCCTATAAGGAGAAGTTTTATGAAAGTCTCTATAAGCTGACACCCACCGATGAAATGGATACCGTTTGTACACCTGTAACACTGCAAACTCATGATGGTCACTTCCTGGTTGTACATGAGGCAAACCTGACCGACTATGCCGCAATGAATCTTTTCTCAAGGGATGGTAGAAGTCTGAGTTGCGACCTGACACCCTGGTCAACCGGGGAAAAAGTCAAAGCGACTCTTCCTATGCAATCTCCCTGGAGAACCATGATCATTGCCGAAACCCCCGGGGAACTGATAAGCTCAAACCTGATGCTTAACCTTAACGAGCCTTCCGAAATTGATGACACCTCCTGGATCAAACCGGGGAAATACATCGGTATATGGTGGGGAATGCACCAAAAAAAATATACCTGGTCTCAGGGTCCCGATCATGGTGCAACGACAAAAAACGTGATGCGGTATATCGACTTTGCAGCGGCAAATAGCTTCGACGGCGTTTTGGTTGAGGGTTGGAATTATGGATGGGATGGCGACTGGACGGTCAACGGGGATAAGTTTTCTTTCACAAAACCTTATCCGGACTTTGATATGGAAAAGATTTCGCAGTATGCAGGGGCAAAAGGCGTTCAGCTAATCGGTCACCATGAAACGGGAGGGGCAAGCCAGAATTATGAATCGCAGATGGAGGAAGCATTTAAGTATTACCGGGAGCATGGCGTTCACGTCGTAAAAACCGGTTATGTTTCTGAGAAGCTGGATGGGAAAGAGTTTCACAGCAGTCAGTATGGAGTGCGTCATTACCGTAAAGTGATTGAGACTGCAGCAAAATATCAGATCATGATCGATAATCATGAACCTGTTATGCCCAGCGGTTTACAGCGGACATTTCCTAACCTGATGACCCAGGAGGGTGTGCGGGGACAGGAATGGGATGCCTGGTCTACCGATGGCGGGAACCCTCCTGAGCATACCACCGTTGTTCCCTTTACAAGGGGCCTCGCCGGGCCTATGGATTTTACTTTTGGAACTTTCAATTTTACGAATCCTGTGCTGCCTGATACCCGCGTAAGAACTACTTTAGCCAAACAGGCTGCCCTGTATGTAATCATATACAGCCCGCTGCAGATGGCATCTGACCTGCCTGAGAATTATATTCAGAACGAGGTATTTGATTTTATTAAAAAGGTTCCGGTAAACTGGGAAGACTCGCGTGTTCTTGATGCAGTGATCGGTGACTACGTGGTGACTGCCCGGAAAGACCGTGACAGTGAGGAATGGTATTGTGGAGCTATAACGGATGAGAATGGACGGAAACTTGAGATCAGCCTCGATTTCCTGACTCCGGCCTATACCTATGAAGCTCAGATTATTTCTGATGAGCCGAAGGCTGACTGGGAAAAGCATCCTATGCTGTATGAGTATAAAGTTAAACAAGTAAAATCAACGGATTCACTATTCATACATCTTGCACCCGGTGGAGGGCAAGCAATTCGGTTTATTCCTGAATAGCCTAGCGGGAGGATTCTTTCATTTTGTCGTCAAGCCATCGTTCGGCTTCAGGCATGGATCTGAATACCTGGACTTCAACAACAGTCACTCTTTTAAGCATGTCGCTTGCTGCAAAAGCGGTAAATACATCATTGTTCATGATCAATGCTGAATACTTGAATCCAAATTTGGTAGCAGGTCTGAAAGTCTCTACAAGCCAGTCATTCAGATGGGAAAAGGAACCTTGTAGCTCCCGGAGGTCATGAATGAAAGCCATAACCTTATGCTTCTTCATGAACTCAAAGGCATGAAGGTACATCTTCTTATGCTCCTCCAGCTTAACGAAACCATTAAGGGTGTAAACAATACGCATTTTGTCAGGATGGTATTCCGCCAGGCAGGATTGCGTTCCGAATAATTTTTCCATACCCATAAAATGATAGAGGTTCGCTTTAAATTACGCCATTTTTACCATTTTTCCTATTTATTATGTTGTACTCTAAACGGTATAACTGTTTTTCGGTTTGTGCCGGATAAAGCAAATCCAGTGGCATAACAGCCTGAATCCATCAATTTAATTCTTTGTCAAAAGAAATTATTGTAGTAATATCGTATGCAAAATATGTAAAAGCACTATTACTATGGAATTACTTAAAGAAGGAAAATACAAATATTCTCTGCTGGTCCCTACCAGCATGGGTTTAAGGATTACCCCTATAAACGGACAACCCGTCCACAGTAGTGATAACTATATTATGCAGGCAACGAGTGCAGAATCGAATGTCGCCAGCATTTCATCATATCTTGGCTTACCGGTCATGGTTCTTACGAAATTTGTGAAGGGCAGTCCCATGTCACATTTTATTAAGAACAATCTTGGTGCACGCAGAATGCACTATAGGGGTGCTGAGATCGAGCAGGGCGATCCATGGGGATACCGGCATCAGATCAATATTGCTGACAGCGGCACAGGTTCGCGCGGTCCACGAGTTTGGAACGACCGTGCCGGTGAGGTTGGCCGGACCCTAAGTGTGAAAGACTTCGATCTCGATAAACTTTTCGGTGAGGAAGGCGTGCAGATCGTGCACCTTTCCGGACTGATTGCCGCCCTCTCAGAGGAAACCACCAAATTTTGCCTCGCCCTGGCTGAGAAGGCAAAAAAATATGGAAGCCTTATTTCTTTTGACCTTAATTACCGGGCATCTTTCTGGAAGGGAAGAGAAAAAGAACTTGCTGAAAGCTTCGCCCGTATTGCCTCCGCATCGGATATCCTGGTGGGTAATGAGGAAGATTTCCAGCTTTGTCTGGGTATTGAAGGACCTGAAGCAGGAGGTAAAGACATCGGAGCCAAAATTAATAGTTTCAAAGAAATGATCAACCGGGTTAAAAAGGCGTACCCAAATCCACAGGTCTACGCAACTACCCTGCGACAGGTAGAAAATACCAACAACCATCTTTGGGGTGCCATCATGGCCGAAGGCGATAACTGGCATGTGGTAGAACCGAGGCCAATAACCGTCCTGGACCGCATCGGTGGTGGTGACGGATTTGTCGGTGGGTTGCTCTATGGGATCCTGAAACAAATGGAACCTGAAAAATGGATCCAGTTCGGCTGGGCCAGCGGAGCCCTGGCTACTACCTTCCTGACAGACTATGCCCAGCCAGCCGATGAAGAGCAGGTCTGGAGCGTTTGGCAGGGGAATGCTAGGGTAAAAAGATAAAATCCTGTCGAAATATAAACTTTGGCCATTTTTTACTATCAACCTTTTTCAGAAATACTATTTTTGTAGCTTATAACCTAAAATCAAATACAGAATTATATGAAAAGAATCATTATTCTAATGGCAGTTCTTATTGGTGCAACAACCTTGTACGCTCAGGAACCGGTTTTTAACAAAGGAGATAAAGTTGTGAACCTTGGTATCGGTCTCACTTCTTATATCAATGGCTGTTTAAGCTTCGAGATGGGTATCGCTGATGGTATCATCGATAAGGGTACAATTGGTGCCGGTATTTATGCAGGTGCAGGATATGGTTACTACTGGGGTTCTTCGGCCAGATTTGTGGGTGGCGTCAGAGGTACCTTTCATTATCCTCTGATCGAGAAATTTGACACGTACCTTGGTTTAGGTGCCGGCTTGTCGTATATCTACTATTTCAATTCTTCTGATGTTCCATGGGTTGATATAGATGGTTTTATCGGAGGACGCTACCTGTTTTCCGAAAAAATGAGTTTTTATGTTGAGATGGGCGCCAGCCTTGGATACATTAACGGAGGTATTTCTATCTGGCTATAAGCTAAGTCGTATTATTAGAAATAGAAAGGCTGTCAGATTACTGACAGCCTTTTTTTATGAAAAAACGCAGGTATTTGGGTAAGACCACCCAAGCAGGTATGAAAAAAAGCTGCAATAAGACATCGCAGCTTTATCATCGTATCTAAAAATGAACATTATTCCTTTTCTCCAACATACTCCTGGTACCTCCAGTTGTCCAGGTTCCACCCGATCTCGTCCATCTCATTGGCCAGGTACCAGGTAGCCAGGAAGGCAAGTTTCATTCCCTTAACCATGGCTTCCTTACAAAATTCCTGGTTCAGGTCATCGCTGGGTTTGTGAAGGTGTTTCTTCTCCCATTTTAAGTATACCTTCTCACTTCTCTTCTCTTCGCCAACCGGCTTAAGACCACCCCAGAAAAAGATTCCGGGTATGCCTTCCTGAACAAAAGAGTAATGGTCACTATGCTTGAAATAGCGACCGGTCACCCCATCGGCAGGGTCCAGTCTCATGCCGGTATGCTCCCCTGCAAAATATACAGCTTCTGAAATATTCGACATGTCATAGCCCATGGCAATGAATTCATCAGAATCGAAGAGGTTACCGGTCATATCGTTGTTTACACAGGCTACCAGACGTTCTTTCGCCACAGTGGGGTGGGTTACAAAATAATTTGAACCAAGCAATCCTTTTTCTTCTGCCGTAAACCAAATAAAAAGTACAGAACGTTTCGGTGCCGTTGGCAGCTCGCTGAAAGCATGGGCCAGGGCGAGAACCGTTGAAGAACCTGATGCATTGTCCCAGGCCCCGTTATAAATACTATCACCTTTTACAGCCTTTCCGATGCCCACATGATCCAGGTGAGCTGTAACCACAACGTATTCATCCTTTAATTCAGGATCCGATCCGGGTAATAGACCTACGATATTGTTGCAGGTCATATCCGGTTGCTCGCTTTCATATTTCAGTTGAAAATCGCCGGGAAGTTCGAATGACTGGAATTCCCCTCTTTTGACTGCCTTTCTGACTTTGCGGTATTTTTTACCATTTTGAGCCAGCATTGCCTTCACCTGATCCGATTTCGCAAGGGAGATAAAGTCGAGCCCAATATCAAAAACCTGAGCTTGTACACTATCGGCATTGATGGTCCAGTAATCCGTTGCAAGCTGCCCGTGCAGGGAGTTGAAAATTGGGGTTTCGGCTAACTTTATAGGTACATAGAGCATCACACCAGCCACACCCGCTTGTTTGGCTGATTCGATCCGGTTTTGCAATCCTGAATTTGCCCTTAGCAAACTGTCTTTTTTATATGCTTTTGGGGTGGTGGGTTGCACAATAACAACTTTCCCTTTTACGTCAAGGCCCTCATAGGCATTGATCCCTCGCTCCGGAATTACAATACCGTCCCCTGCATAAACAAGATCCATATTTTGGTTGATCTGTGTAGCGTCGGTGTAGGGAAACATGGTAATGTTTTCTCCATAGATGAAGTCGACACTTTCACCATTCTGGATGTATTTGATCTCATCTTTACCTTTTATAACATTCGTTTTAATTAGGGGAACAGGCTGGTAGTAGCCATTATTTTCACCTGCCGGCTGCACACCAAACTCTTCGAGCTTTTCAACAATGAAAGCAGCAGAGCTCTTAATGCCCTGTGAAGCTACATCACGCCCGCCCATGCTGTCATCAGCAAAAAGACTCATGTACTGGTAGAACTCATCATAGCTAAGATTTTCTGCCTGTTTAATCGCAACTTTTTCAGCTGTCTGTGCCATAGAGGGAATGGCAAATCCAATCAGGAATAGTCCTGATAAAAATTTCATGCTTTTTGGTTTCATTACAGAGGGTGTTTTGATATAGGAGTAAAATTGATGAAAACCTGCGAATAAAGCAAACCTGGAGCCAAGGCAAAAGGCATAGCAGCTGGGTAATAAAAGGAGTTTTCAGAGAACGTTGAGATACAGGTCTCAAATTATGGTAATACGACACTCATTTTTCTTTCAATCATGCTTTCATCTTTACTGAAAGCTCAAAGTGATACAAGCTTCTCCCATCATTTCACCGGTCAGTTCTTTCATTCAATGCCGATTTGCAAAAGTTTTGATGCAGAGGAAGTAGCCTCTTCCCGGCTTCAAATTGGAACCATTGATGGAAAGAATTCTCCCGGGATTGGCTACCTCATTATTATTCCGCTAAATGATGTATTCTCACTTGAAATTACCAGAATGCTGGGCAATGCGTTGTTAGTGACCCGAAATGAAAGGTTTCTTATTAATGCAAAACTTTAAATTAATGCAGAATAAAATAGTTTGTATTTAATTGAAATACATTAATTTAAAATTATCTATTATACCTGAATAAAGAGGAGAACCAACTTTATTTTACAAGTACGAAAGCGATGAGAGCTATTACCACTCAGCGGATCTGTACCTGGTTATTTTTATTGAATTGACCATGCCGGATTACCATAACTATAACCAACACCTGCTGTACAGATTTGTATTCGTTACAAATACCCAGGACTCTGCTACTTTTATTTACTCTAAAGAGAACAGCACGGACTGGAGCGGACTTCCATTTAGCATTCAGGGCAGCCCATCAGGCAGGTTGCTCCTGGATCAGGCCTGTGGCATGATATCGCTTGAATTACCGGCTGGCCGGAATTTTGTAAATCAGGAGCTTCCGGATAGCCTGCAAAAAAAAATCCCGGTTCTCACCGGGATTCTGATTTTTCTGGCATTTTCCAACGAGGTTTGCGGATATGCAAGAGTTCCTCATGTTTGGCTTTTTTTTCTTTTCTCTTCTCTTTCAAAGATTTCGTGGGATCTTTTTTCTTTTTCCCGTCGTGTAAGCTTTTATCATGCGACATAGCTACAATTTTTAGGTTCCTTACTTGGTCAAGAAAACTGTATGCAAATTACACAATTGGGAAGAGATAATCAATACCCCTATGCACGGAAAAGCGGATCGGCACCTATAGTACCAACAAGTCCTTCCAGGTAGGCTTTGCTCTCTGCCTGTTTAAGCAATTCAAGGGCTTTGTTTAATCGTCCATGCAGTGCCAGCTCCCCGATGATCTCTTTATTTTCCGGCACAGCCATAAACCTTTCGAGGTAGCTGATCTGTTTCTTATGGAAGCGGATATCTTTTTCCTGTTTCAGTTTCAGGCGCTCCTGGTACCAATCGCTTTGCAGGACATTTTCACGGGTAAATTGTTTCCGGAGCCCGGGATCGCTGATATCCATTCCCTCAAATTGTCCGTAAGCCATGATATTAAGAAGGATTTTCAGGGGAGGGATGGCTGATTCAATGCTTCCGTCCTCAAAATAGCTCAATGCAACCTTCTGCTGTGCTTCAACGATGTTGTTGATGCCATCCACATAATCTTCCATACTCTGAAGTTCCGGTTTGAGCATGCGCTCATTAAACACCGAAAGGGGCTCATCGAAGAGGCGGTTCATACAGCGGAAGGCAAAGTTCTCGGTAATACGGTAGCCAAGGCGACTGGCCAGTATCTTCTTACCCTTATACTCGAAATCGTCAAGTTTTTCAAGGCAATTATTGGCGATCAGAACCTTTGCGTCACGATCTTCCGGTTCAAGTCGGGCCCAGATTTCCGGGATCAGAATGCTGATATCGTGATCGAATCGCTTGTTCGGACCGATATACCCGGCTGCAGACGTGAAGCCGTTATACTCCGTGAGGATATAAGACAGCAGTGCATTGTTCAGGTCGCTCGTAGCAACCAGCATATTAAAGGGGCCCTTAGTGAGTGCACCCTCCGAACCTGCACCGGTGGTGGACGGGGACTTTCCGGTCAGACTGCAGATGAAATCCATAAAAAGTTCAGGTAACTCCTGATAATGTATTGGATTATAAACACTTAATGAGCGTATTCCTGCCTTTCTGTCTGCCGGATTATTTCTCCTTCCGGGAAGAACGGCATTGACAGGATAGTATACAGGTTCATCTACCTGGATCTTCCGATGCAGCCTGATACCTGTGTCGGCAACATAGCTGTCTTCTGTTTCATTGACGTATAGGTTCCGTTGCAGGTACCTGGGGTTTTTGGTAGGTTCCCCGTCAACGATCCGGGTATGTGATGGAGAAATAAAATATTGGCCCCGCTCACTTTCCACGACATTTTTGATCAGGTCCTTTACCGGCTGGGTGTACTTTTCGTAATTAATGACATCCTCATAAAGGTCGATGGCGTTATCGTAGGTCAGGGGTTCGTAATTGGTCAGGAAGGTATTGTTTTGAACAATGTCAAATTCAGCTTCCTTGTCATAACCGCGGATAACTGCTTCATCAGGACGCTGGAACAGGTAACTTTCACAGTTGGCGGTGAGTTTCAGGCTGGGATTTTTAAATTCAGGGTTCAGATTTGTCAGTTTGTCTGCGGGGACCGTAATGGAAGCGGTAATGTCATCCTCCATCTGGATTTTATGGCTCGGGATAAAATCGGAGCGAAGCTTATGAAGGTACCAGCGGCCTTCCGGACTGAATCCGATCCTTACATAAGCAGCAAGCACCTTTTCGTGGTCATACCGGAGTGCATTCCCGTTCCTTCCGTTCACGATTTCAACCGTAAAAAGACTCTTCCAGTGACCAGCGTTAAAATCATCTTCTCTGTATAAACGCTTAATAAACAACACAAAACCCCTGATGTGCGAAGGTATTTCTTTAAGCCATTCATTGTAGGCATCACTATATCGCTCGGAGGGGGTTAAAAGTTTAACCGCTGATCCAAGGGTGCGTTCCGGACTCAGGAAGGATCTGGAAACGGCATTGTCATGAATTGTTTTCCACCGGTTTGAATAATCTTTATTGATGATCTCATCTGCCATGTTGTAGGCTTCATCCAGGTCCGGAACAAAGAATGGGCCATAGGTGATGGCATTCTGCATTGACTTGGAGATCTCGGATTTTCCACCGCCGGAAACTGTGCTGGGCTTATGGCAGAACATCCCTTCCGGTGCCGTATCAATAATTCGCCAAAGATTGTCCTCCGGGTGCTTGGATAGTTGGAATTTATGCCCGGTGGGGTGGATGTATGTCTTACGTGGCGAAAGACTCAGGCTGATCTCCCTGCCTTCGAATTCCCAGTGTACCTTACCCAGATGGACATCAAAATCTGCATATTCTGGAATGTAGTAGACATTGGGGTACTTTATGTCAATTGCATAATTACCCGGCATCTCCTGGATACGCCCTTTCAGTAATTTCCTGACCTCCCCGATGCTGTATTTTGTAGTGAACTTGGAAGTGAAGAGTTTTCCATAGACATGCCCACTCATGTTGCCCCTGGGAAAAGCAATAGCCCCGCCGGCATGTTCTTCCTCAACCAAACCGAAAAGGTTGGCCGAATAACTGATCTGTGTCTTAATCTCTTTCTTTGAATAGCCGTAGTAATTGTCTGCAATTAAAGTGATTACAACTCCACGATCATCACGGCAGCTTAACTTGAAGGCCCCGCCGTTATTATAAAGTTCATCGGCATTCTTCCAGCACATGCCATCCTGGCGCTGACGTTCTGTAGCTTCTTCCCAGGAAGGGAGTCCTATGTCTTTCTTTTTAAGCTGTGTAAGCTGGGGTGCCAGGATGATACAGCCTGTATGTCCGGTCCAGTGTTCAATATCCAGTGCTGCATCGTTCACAGCAAGGTTTGGATCACCGGCATTTCCGAAAATGTTTTCTACAAAATCCAGGTTACTCACCAGGCAGCCCGGAGCAAAAAAGCGGATCTCCATGCTTTTGCGGCTAATGACCCCCGGCACCTCAGGACATACTACAGGACGCATCAGCAAACTAACCAATACCCTGGCTTGTTGTGCCTGATTTGATGTGAATGGTAGCTTTTTCAGCTCATCCGGGGGATTTAAGGCTGCGTTAAGCATATGAGCAAAGGCAATTTTTGGCACTTCCTTTTTATCCGGAGGTACCGGCAATCCACCATCAACTATATGAAATGTCCCTTTGGTTGTACGTTTGTCCTTTACAGGATTGTTCAGTATACCCTGCTTCAAACGATACGATGTAACATACTCATTTTGGTACTTGTCACCATCAGGAGGCAGGCTGATCTCCCTCGCAAGACCTTTCTGATTCAATACGAAGGTATCTGTGGGAATCTGGCAGGAAAAATCCCTTTCTACATCCTTCAGGTACTCATCAATGAAATGCTGGATCCGCTGATCAGGGGCTGACTGATGATCGGAGAGAAGACGCGATTTTTCGCGGAAACTGCTGATCAAGCCATCTGTCAGTGCCAGGAACTTCGCATTGGATAATTTCGTGGAATCATCCGGATCATAATATAGGGGCTGACCTAGAGCTGCAAGCTGAAGGTTGATATACTGGATCATGTCCTTCCGATCTTTCTTCCGGACCTTTGGTTCTTTCAAAGAATTTTTCATGTTCTCACGGTATTAATTTCATGTATCACAGTCACCCAGGACAAACTGTCTGGCATGCAAAATTATAAATAGTCTTTGGTATTTCTTCTTTCAATTTCCATTTTCTTGCAGGTCCTGCTATGCTCTGACAGCTCAATGAATCAATGAGGTCAAGCTAATAAACCTCTCAGGCTACTATTTAGGAACATTCCATATTAGATTTTGTTAAGAAATGTACCGTTTAATGAAAAATACATATCTTTGCATCTATATATATAGATTTATAAAATTATGGAATTTAAAAGACTGGAGCTTGAATCGGAACCTCGCGGAATTAGGAAGCTGATAAAATCTGAATCTTTCAGACGATCCCTGCTGTATATCTCAATTGGTGCAGTAGCAGGATTTCTATTGTTCTTTTTTTCAGAAGGCCAGTTGCAACAGAGTATCAGTTTTAAAGATGTTCTGAAAAGTGCTGGAGTAGGGGGATTTTTCGGTTTTTTTATTGCTAACAGTCCCTGTGCAAGAAACCGATGTTAATACTTTCCAGAGCATTAACCGAAGGATGAAATTTGGCTAAGAGTTTTCTCATCAACAATTTCGATTTCTTTTCCGTTGATCTTAATTAGTTTATCCTTGCGAAACTCTGACAAGGTTCGGATGACGTTTTCAGTGGTCATTCCGATATACTCAGCAATTTCACGCCTTGAAACAGGCAATTCAAAAATGTTCCTCTGATAGATTTTTTGGCTGAACTTTAAGAGAATAAAGGCGACTTTTCCCCTCAGATGCCGATTTCTGATTTCAAGTGATTCAAGAATGATTTTATCAGTTGCCAGGCTCATTTTCTCTATTAGGTTAAGTGAGAAAAGGCCGTTTGAACGGGCATATTTCTTAACATCTTCCAGTTGCAGGCAACAGATCACCGAATCTTCGATGGCTGTTACAGAGTAATTATAAGCTTTGTCGGAGAAAACGCTGAGCAGGCTGACAAAATCAAAGGGTTCCGCAATCGTTATGATCTGATCCTTCTCGAGAGAGTCAGTTTTGTGAAGCTTTACCAATCCGCTTTTCAGGTAAATAAACTCCTCGATCTTTTCACCTTCCTTGATAAAGGTTTCGCCCTTGCTGAATTTCCTTTCGACCTTTTGAGTGCAAAATGTCTGTAATTCAAATTCATCGAAGCTGTTAAAGAAGGCATTTTTCAACTCGCATTTTTCGCATTCACATTTCAGATTCATAGGCTTCTGACTTTAATTTGCCTGCTATGATATATATCATAAACTGATACTTATCACAGCTGTATTTGTTAACCAAATAACAACAGAACGTAAATTTACTTACAGATAAAGATAGTTGAATAAATATTTATCGGAACCCATTTTACTCCGTGACTAATTAGAAAAATAAACTATATAAAGATGAAGAAACTTTTAATTTTAGGTGGAGGCACTGCTGGTACAATGATGGCCAATAAGCTTCGGAAAGCTCTGGAAAGGGAAGAATGGGACATTACACTTGTAGATAAGCACCGAACCCATTATTATCAGCCCGGATTTTTGTTTATCCCTTTTGGGATTTATAAAAGGGAAGATGTCGTTAAGCCCAAAGGAGACTTTTTTCCTCCGGGGTTAACTATTTTCTATTCCAACATCGACCTGATAAAGGCGGAGGAAAACCTTGTAATTCTTGAGGGTGGAAAGGTACTGAATTACGACTACCTGATAATTGCCACAGGGACCCAAATTCGTCCTGATGAGACCCCGGGTTTGAAAGATAAACTATGGTATAAGAATATCTTTGACTTCTATACAATTGAAGGGGCCCTTGCCCTTAGAAATCATCTGAAAACCTGGGAAGGAGGGAAGCTGGTTGTTTGTATTTCCGAGCTTCCGTTCAAGTGCCCGGTGGCCCCACTGGAGTTTGTATTCCTGGCTGAAGCTTTCTTTACGGAGAAAGGTATTCGGGATAAGGTGGACATTACTTTTGTTACGCCACTACCGGGTGCATTTACCAAACCGATTGCGACGAGGATGCTCAGTGAACTCCTGGTAGACAAAAACATTAAAGTTGAAACCGACTTCTACCTGGAACATATCGATAACGATGGAAAAAAGCTCGTCTCTTACGATGAAAGGGAGATTGAGTTTGATCTGCTGACGATTGTCCCTGTAAATATGGGTGATGAATTGATCGCGAGAAGCGGACTGGGTGACGATATGAACTATGTCCCGACGGATAAGCATACCCTCCAGTCAAAAGCCCATGAAAACATATTTGTTATTGGCGATGCTGCCGATCTGCCCACTTCCAAGGCTGGATCTGTGGCTCACTTTGCAGGGGACATTCTCTTTGAGAACCTGATGAACAAGATTGAAGGGCGGCCAATGACCGCAAAATTTGATGGTCATGCCAACTGTTATATTGAAACCGGGTATGGAAAGGGAGCCTTAATAGATTTTAACTACGAGACTGAACCTTTGCCGGGAACGTTCCCCTTGCCGGGTGTTGGCCCCTTTGGTTTGCTGAAAAACACCAAGATCAATCATTATGGGAAAATCATTTTCCGCTGGATCTACTGGCACATCCTGCTTCGTGGAAAAGAAATGCCCATTGAGTCGGAAATGACCATGGCCGGGAAAAAGAGAATTCCTTATTAATTGCACAATCAAATTCTGAAATTATGGATGATAAGAATATACAAACCAGGATAGATGCTCTCGATGCAAAGCTTGATCTGGTACTTGAGTATGTGAACCAGCAGCGTCTGAAATCGGATATGCTTGACGACCTGGTCGCTGATATTTCCATTGTCGGAAAGGATATTTATGACACATCTGTTGCTGAACTGGAGAACCAGGCTATCGAAATTGACCCGGATGAATTAAAGGCATTGGGTTTGAACCTGGTTAGGAATATCGGTAATATCAATGATATGCTGGTTATGTTTGGCAGCGTGCTCGACCTGATGAAAGACGCCGGGCCGATTGTAAATGAAGTGATCATTGATTTTTCCAAAAAACTACATGAATTTGAAGAGAAACGGTATTTCGAATTCTTCGCAGAAATTGCAGGTGTGATGGATAAAGTAATCACGAATTTCTCACTGGAAGAAATGCGAAAGCTGGGCGATAACGTGGTCTTGCTATTGGATGTAGTCAAAAATCTGACACAGCCTGCTATTCTTGAAGGCATTAACAATACCCTCAAAACCTACAACAATCTTGATATGAATTCGATACCGCAATACTCAATTTTCAGGGTGATGAAGGAGCTGAGAACCCCTGAAATGAAATCAGGACTGGGCTTTATGATTACCTTTTTAAAAAGCCTGGCAACAGCAAATAAATAATAACTCTTAAATATTTTTCAATTATGGCAGAAAAAACAATTGCAGGTGTAAACCTGAGCGTAAGCGATGAGGGATATCTTCAAAACCCTGATCAGTGGACTAAGGAGATAGCTGAAGAGATAGCAGGTGAACTGAATATTCAGCTCTCTGATAAGCATTATGAAGTGATTGATTTCCTGAGGAATCAGCATAAGCAGGGGACACCCCTGACCATCAGGAAAGTAGGTAAATCCGGCATTGTGGATATTAAGGGGTTCTATACCCTGTTCCCCGGAGGCCCCCTGAAGTATTCTTCAAAAATTGCAGGGATTCCTAAGCCGGCAAGTTGTGTATAAACCAAAATCGAAAAATTATGAACAAGGATATTCATGAAAGCCCTTTGAAACGGGTTTGTATCATATGTGCCAAAGGCACAGTTGAAGATGTCTATGCAACGCTGGTAATGGCTAACGGAGCGGTAATGGAAGGAATCGAGGCGAAGGTATTTTTTACTTTTTTCGGACTCGATGCAATTACCAAAAAACGGATGAACAAACTGCACACAGCGACGGTTGGGAATCCTGCTATGCGCATGCCGGGTGGTCTGCCTTTCCCAACCTTGTTGGGAATGATCCCCGGTGTTGAAGCCGGAGTGTCAGCGATGATGAAAAGCACCATGGACAAGCTGGATATCCCTCCGGTAGATGAGTTCCTGGAAATGATAACCGCTGGAGGTGGTGAGGTTTATGCCTGCAAGCTGGCGATGGATATGTTCAAGCTGAAGGAAGAAGACCTCTGGGACCAGTGCAGCGGCGTACTGACCGTAGGAGACTTTTATGCCATGTGTGGCGGGGAGAATACGCAGATTATTTTTACGTAAAACACTGGGGCTGATCCTTCGGGTCAGCTTCTTGTTCTATCATCATCCCAGCAGCGGGGAGGGGTTGGTATCCTCAGCCTTTAATCTTGCCCTAAAACAGCAGAGACGCCAGGAATGGCGTCTCTGCTGCAACTATCTGATCCAGTTTTCTGTTTTTATTCCGGAAGGTAGATCACAATCTCCACTTTTCTGTGTTTGCTCAGTTCCTGGGGACTGAGATCTTCCCATTTTATACCTTCTTTCAGGATTTGTGTCTCACCAAATGAGAATGTCCGGATATGTTTTGAACGTATCCCATACCCCTTAATATAATCCTGAACAGAAGCAGCACGCTTGCGTGAAAGCCTGAGGTTGTAATCTTCATCCCCCAGTCCATCGGTAAAGCCTTTGATCGTAACATATAATTTCGGGTTCAGCATCAGCTCACCGATAATCTTATCCTGGATAATCTTCTTTGCCTCTGGTTGCAGAATATGCTCATTGACATTAAAGTAAATGGTGACCACATCGAATACCGGATCTGTGATTTCCTCCGGTTGAATACGGTCTCCCAGACCCGTTGTATCGATTGTCATTTCAGAGAAGAAAGACATCGTATCGAGGTCAATGCTAATGCTCCCCGGATCAAAGTTGTTCCCCAGGTATTGCAGGTTAGTCTGCATGTTCACATTTCCTGCATCTGACAAGGGGATGTTGATGGTATACTTATGAATGTAGGTGAATTCAACAATCTTGTTATCAAGAAAGAGGCTTGATTTCGCATTTGCCTCAACGGGGGGCATTTTGGGCAGTTTTTTCACCGGAAGGAGACTGAAGGAAACTTCATCGTCTTCCGCGATCTGAAGTTCTTTCGAGAGTATGGTAATATCGATCAGGGTTCCTTCCGTAGTCCGAATGTTCTCCCTTCCGGCCAGGAACTCGTCAAGTGATTTTTGGTATTCATCTTCCGCACTGGGCTTGGAGGTGAAATCGTATTTTACATCGCGAAGGAGGGGAATAAATATCTCGTCTTTTTCCCTGGTTTCCGCATCAACTTTAGTCACCGTAAGGATATATTCGTTCCCCGGTATAATGCTGACTTCGCTGGCTACAAATTTATGATCCTCCCCAACCTCTGAGGCTACTTCAGTATTCACGCTCATGCTGAGCCATCCGGTTTCCTGCTTTGCTCCATAGCCTGTGGTGTCGATCCTGATTTCGGCATCGAAGGATACGGTATCCAGCATAATCATGTAGCTGTTATCCGCAAAATTGTCCTGCAGGAATCCAAGATCGGTCTGGAAATTAACAAATTGACCACTGGCAAATGGCACCGTAATAATGTAGGTATCATCAACCGAAATTTCGAAGACTTTTTCATCAACCGTCAGGGTTGATTTTATGGATTTGTCAGTGATAGTCTTCTGCCCCGGCAACATAACTGGTTTCAACGTAAAGCTGACGTCTTCCCCTGCACTGACTTCAAGTACTTTGGACAGGACATGGATATCTATGATTTCTTCATCGGCAAACTGAATACCTGCTCTTCCTGAAAGGAATTTCACCAGAGCGGTCTTGTAACCGGCAACAGACTCTCCATCGGCAGTAAGGTTATAGCGGATACCCTTTGTTAGGGGTACAAATATTTCGACATTCTCACCGGAAACCGGATCTGGTTTGCTGAGCGACAAAACATATTCCGTGCCTGGGATGATGCTGAGTTCATCAGCAGTCAGTCGCTTATCGGGAGGAACACGCTCCAGATCATCCGTATTCACGGACAGAGACAGCATTCCATCGGCAGACCGGGTTTCAAATACAGGACCTTCATCGATCTTCAAACCATGTTTTTTGGGGTTAAATTGTTTTTTCAGCTCCTCAATATTCGTCTGCAGCATGAAGTTGCTTTCCTTGCTCTGCGGCAGAACGATAAAGAAAGACTGACCGTAGATGTTAACGACCTGATCACCAAAAGTCACATTGGAGATCTCCATTTTCTTATAGTTATCAGCCCCCTGGTCAGCCTTCACAAATCGTATCGTATAGACTTCACCTTCTTTAAATTCCATCTCCTTAACCACGGCGGTAAGATCAATGCTGCTTTCTCCCGCCTCCTGGTATTCATCGGCCAGACTTTTAAGAGAATTCAGGTATTGGGGTGATACTGTTTCTGAACCTGAGGTGAAATCATACTTCATACCCTTTTCCAGGGCGATTTCAGCTTTTTGCAAAGGGGGTGGGGAAAGAAACAGTTTTTTCCGTTCTTCCTTCACCATGTTTTTACTGCTAATAATATCATCAGCCAGTATGTTTTCTTTCTGAATGACCAGCTTAAAGTCCTCCATAGGCTGAAAGGCAAAGCGAAAGTCATTTTTTGTATCCGAGGAAATGTTGTATTCATTGCCGTTGCTGAGAAGCAGATGAATATCACCCTGATCCTCCGAGGTTCTGCGTTGGTATTTGTAACCTTCGTACCTGATCTTGAATTTCACACTGTCTGAGCCAAGAACTACTGCGGTGTCCTTGTACATCTGGATCTTGCTCTCACTTGATACCAGGTAGTTTTCACTTTCAATCTCCTCATTTACAATTTCCATGTACGTGTTGATACAGGCCTTGAATTCTTCGGTTTTACCACTTTCCAAAAGAGCCAGCGCGTACTTTAGCCTGTAGCTGTTATTCACCTTGATCTTGCTGTCAAATAACAGGCTGTAGCATTCTTCGGCCTGAGGATACAAGCGCATTTTAGCATAGGTTTCTGCTCTCTTAAGAATGGAAAAGTAGTCGGTATTGTCATTCTGATATGCCATGGTATAATATACCAGGGCTTTATTATAATCCTTCTTCTCAAAGAAGTAATCTCCCTTTTTGTTGAAAGCGTTCCTCTTTTCAGTAATTTCCCCACTGTCCTGCGCATGACAAATACTACTGAAAATCCCTAATAGCACTACGAAAATGTATGTTTTCATTGTCCGGAAATTGTTACTTGATTCTAAAGATATCGATAAAAGCTTTAAAACTTAAAGTTCCGTAATAATTTTCAAAGCTGAAAAACAAATTATTCACGGAATTCAGCTCATTCATTTCCTGCCACAGCCTAATAACAATGCCTGCAGGCTTTCATGTTTATCTCTTTTGCCTGTTCACGGAGGATTACAATCACATTGTCATTGCATCGCTCCAGGTCACGGCAATATCGCTTATGGTAATATTTAGCATCAGGATCCGTACAGATCAGCACCTTGAGCTTCCCATCCGTAGGAACCGGCCTCGATAGTCTTCCTGAGAGGAAGTCCCAGGGGGCCACCGGATCATTACTCTTCCATAGGCCCAGCCTGAATCGGCTTGCATGCATTTCGCTGCGGGCCAGCTCTGCGTTGATGGTATGGGGCCTGTTATACCAGGCATATCCGTTTCTCACCATTTCCACATTAATGTTATTCCGCTTAATGACAACCCAGGCACTGATTCCTTCCTGGTTAATGTCATTTTTGAGGTATAGTGTGGCTTCATTCCATAGGTATGATTCCAGGTGGGCCACACTCTGTTCGCAATAAGTCTGTCCCAATTCAGGAGCATCAATCCCATAAAGATGAACATTGAATGTACTGTCAATGGTTTGAATTAAAACATCGTCACCATCTATCACACGGACAAGTTTACCTGTGATGGTCTGGGCTTTCAGATTGAGTGGCATCAGAAACAATACTAACAGGAATGGTCGGATCATTATCATGTATATTATCTTAGTATTCAGCAATGTATTATCAAAATTAATTAAAACATACTAAGATTATTGGAAGGTTCAGCATTGATTTTCAACAGTTGACAGGATCTGCAGGATTATTGTGGCCTTGTTACATATCAGGACAATTTTTTATACCTTTGGACATTCGCTTAAACCCGCTAAATCTAAAAATTATGCACTCCCTTGCTCAATTTGAGTATCCAGAAGAATGCAAGGTCGTCCTCAGAGATTCCTACGAAAACAATTTATTCTACGGTCTTGATAGCTTCGACTCAAAATACCTGAAGATCCTCCAGGCAAAATTTGGATGCAATAACAGCTTTCATACCATTCCTGACCGGGTAAAGATGGAAATGATCCCGTTCAACTGGAACGAAAGGAAACAGAAATTCGTCCTTGATGACACGCAACGCGTTATTGTCCAGGTTAACCGCCTGGAACATATGATAATCAGTTACTCATTTGCCAGGAACTGAACCAGGTCGGTTTTTCAATAGCAGTAGAAAGCCTTTAATGGCGATTCCAAAATAGCCTCCTGAAAAATCGATAGGTCGGAAAAATAAAACAGGAGGAAAACTATTTTATTTTCCTCCTGCTCTATATTAGGGTGAATGTTGTTCTACTGCATCATCTGTTCAAACTCCTCGTAGGTCATTTCTTCATATCCTTCAAGGTCATCAAACAGTTCAGCGGTAATTTCTTTCTGCACATCAACAGCAATCAAACTCGTCTTGCCACCGCCTTCATCAGTCAGGATCAGTTCCAGCGGATATCCTTTAATATTTTCGTCCAAAGCTTTAATATAACCCTTGGGATGGGCAATTTTCTCAGTGATATAGCATTCATTGACTTCCCCAGTCTCCATTTTAAGAAAAACCTTGTAGCATTTATAGCCCAGGATTTTCTTTTTATCCTTTTCATCATACGTGATTTCAACTGTGTTTGACAGGTTACCGATATTGATCCCATTGTTAACGTATTCTTCACTAAGATTAGTGATCAGGTATTTCATCCCGTATGCATCAATGTACATCCTGGATTTATCCGGGTTCTCCTCGTCGCTAATGATTCTTGAATTCATTAATCCGTCCAGTAAATTCATATCAACCACTTGTCTGCCAGTGGAAAAAGCATGAGTAATAAATGAATGTCCCATTTCACTGGTATCCATCCCTTCACTTAACATTTCAAATTTTATCTGCGAGGACGAGATCTTCTTCTGTCCGTTGACTGTCATGATACCGGCAATAAGCAAAAGTATCGTCAGTAGTACTATTTTTTTCATACACCAAATTTTTTCTGAAATGTACGCATCATTCTGCATTAAGAAAAATATTTTCCCGGAGCTTGGCTTATACTTATTAACATTGTAAAAATACAGCCATGCAAATGATTTTGATCCTGTTTCTGAACCTGCAGCAATACCATTTTTAACCCTTAATGTCTGCATAATCTATTGAACATAGGCTATCTTTGTAAGAAACCCTCAACGTCTATGAAAGTATTTCCAGCAGCTTGGCCTAATCTGAAACCTGCCTTCATTCTGATCCTTTTTATGCTTTTAAGTGCATTTTCAGCACCTGAACGGAAGGTTCATGTATTTATGATCGGCGATTCCACCATGGCTGATAAGAAAATAAGTAAGTATCCGGAAACCGGATGGGGGACCCCCTTTAAAATTTTTTTCGACTCAACTGTTGTGATTGAGAATCATGCAAAAAACGGAAGAAGTACAAAATCTTTTATCGCCGAGAACCGCTGGTCAGAGGTATACAAAAAACTTGAACCGGGAGACTATGTGATCATTGAGTTCGGGCATAATGACGAATCTGTTCAGAAGAAAGAACGCTATGCCACACCTGATCAATACAGGGAGAACCTGAAACGTTTTATCCGGGAAACTGAAGAGAAGGGAGCGCAGGCCATCCTTATGACACCGGTCTCCAGGCGACGATTTGACGATGCCGGGAATATTGAACTCACCCATGCGGAATATTCACCACTGGTCGAAGAAGTGGCAAAGGAAACCCATACCCCTTTTATTGATATGGACAGTCTGACAAGGGAACTTTATCAGCAGTTCGGGGCGGACCAGTCGAAATGGCTTTTCCTTCAGCTTGAAGCTGGAGAACATCCAAACTACCCGGAGGGAAAGCGGGATAACACTCATTTTAATGAGCTGGGTGCAAGATTAGTAGCACAGCTTGCCCTTCGCGAGATAAAAAAACTTGGATTTGAGATTAACGATCATATTGTAAATCCGGGAAATCAGAACCATTAGTAAAGCTTAGGGAGCCTTTGGTGGAAATTATGGCCGTTTTAACTAATCACTGAGTATATTTGAGTCTTGTACACCCTTATACCGTGGAAATGAAAATACTCTCATCCCTGTCGTTTCAACTTACTGCCTGGTTCCTGTTCCTGGGATTTGGCACCTCCGGCATCCTGGTTGCCGGTTCTCCATCAGCAAAAGCTGTTCCTGCTACAGATCCCTGCATGAGCAACCTGGTGAGTTTCTTCCGGTTTTCAGAGGGTAGCGGTAGTCTTACTTACGACGAAACCGGTACCCGCAGCATACCACTTGATGGTTTTGCCGGCTGGACTTCCGGGAGGGTGGGGAGCGGAGTATCTTTTAACGGGGTTGACCAGCGACTGGCAATCGAAGATCATGCCGACTTCGACTGGACATTGTCGCAGGATTTTACCATTGAACTTTGGTGTAAACTTTCCGGTGACCCGGAAAGCTACCAGGTCATAATAGGACGGGAAACCGGGGGCAGTACCCACTGGTGGATCGGATTGACTCCGGAAAAACGCCCGGCTTTTTACCTGTATGATGAATCAGCCTCAGGCGGGGGCGTCCAGGGATCAGATTCAATCAATGACGGGGAATGGCACCACCTTGCAGCAGTGCACATCGCCAGTGAAGGCCGGAACCGGATTTACATCGACGGAGTCCTCCATGGCGATTCAACCTATGCCTACTCGACTGATTTTAACTGCGACGAGGATATCGAGATCGGTAATTTTTACTCTGCCCTGGCACATAAATTCTTTTTTCAGGGAACACTTGATGAGATTGCTGTTTCGAACCGGGCGATCCCTACGTCTGAAATTTATGCACACTACATAAAGGGGCTTAACGGAGTTGATTACTGCACCGACTATTCTTCTGCCCCTGTATTCATGTCGGTGCCGGACACCCTGGCTATGAAAGGGCAGAAATATAACTATACGGTACATGCCAATGGTTACCCCGAACCTATATACGACTTAATCCAGGCACCTTCCGGGATGAGCCTGAATACCGGCAATAATACGCTGAGCTGGACTCCTGCCTCCTCAGGAAGATACGATGTGCTTCTCAGGGCTGCAAATATTGCCGGAAACCAGTATCAGAGTTTTACCATCGAAGTGCTGGAACCTTGTATAGAGGGTATGGTTTCCTTCATGTCCTTTAATGAAGGATCCGGGGCCACCTCAATGGATCTGGGCAATTTACAAATTATTCCTGTGGCAGGACATGCGGAATGGACAACAGGGAAATATGCCAGCGGATTAAGCTTTAACGGAACCGATGAGGGTATTAGCATGGAAGCATCAGAGAGTTACAACTGGACACAGGATCAGGACTTTACACTTGAACTCTGGATGAAAACAGGCTCCGGGAAAGAGGGTATCCAGGTTCTGATGGGAAGGGATACACCGGGAAGTACACACTGGTGGATGGGTTTGAATGCGGAATACAAGGCCGTATTCTATCTGTACGACAATACAAGGACCGGAGGCGGAATCAACGGAACGGACAGCCTGAACGATAATAAATGGCACCACCTGGCTGCAGTATACAATGGGCTTTTGGGAATGGTATCACTTTATGTTGATGGTGAACTTAATTCCCAAAATTCTTTTTCATATACCGGCGATTTTGACACTGAATCAGAATTACAGATCGGCAATCTCTATTATAATGCAGCTTATAGTTTCTTTTATGAAGGCCTGGTTGATGAAATTGCTCTCCACTCTGAGGGATTAAGTTCTGAAGAAATCCTGGCCCATTACCTGAAAGGGATCCATGGAGTTAGCTATTGCGATGACCTCGTTCTTGAACCGTCCATTACCTCGACGGCCGTAACTTCCACTTTTTCAAACGCTCAGTATTCCTATGACGTTAATGCTGCGGGATTACCGGCCCCAACCTATCACCTGACAATCTTTCCCGATGGGATGATTATTGATACTTCGAGCGGATTGATCGACTGGGACCCGATTGGTCCGGGGTCTTATCCAGTTGAAGTAGTGGCTATGAACGGAGGAGGGGAAGACGTGCAGAATTTCACACTGACCATCCGGGATGCCTGTATTACGGAAGGGCTCTGCTATTTTGATTTTAACGAAACCGGAGGTACGGTCGTGTTTGATTCCTTTGCTGGTCTGGAAGGACAACTCGTGAATTCTCCGCTGCGCCAGGAGGGTATTTCAGGAAATTCCCTTTATTTCAATGGCATAGACCATTCCGTGATCATTCCGGATAACGAACTTTTTGATTTTGATGGAGGGAAAGGCTTTAGCTTTGAATTCTGGTGTAAACCGGCAGTGGAAAATACCGGCTTACAGGTGATTCTTGGCAGGGATGAATCCGCTTCAGTTCAATGGTGGCTGGGACTACAGGCCGATACCAAGTTACCGTCTGTTTATGTTTTTGATGAGAATAGGGTGGGTAACGGACTGACCGGCCTCATACCTTTTTCTGATGGAAAATGGCACCATCTCGCAGCGGTTTATAACGGGACTGCCGAAATATTAATACTTTATATTGACGGCGTACTCAACAATCAATTGGAGGTGAGTTTCTCAACAGGGTTTTCAGCCGCGTCTGTCATTCAGATGGGTAGCCTCTACAAAGACGGAAGCTTCCAGTATTACTATGAGGGCGGGCTTGATGAACTGGTAATTTTCGATAGGCCATTAAGTAGCGAAGAGGTGGATCTCCACTTTAATCTGGGAAAGTCGGGATTAGATTATTGCTTTACGGATAAGCCGGATCTTGTTGTTCAGAATATCCAAAAAAATGACCTGTATAAGGTATATCCGTCGCCTGCTCATAACAGTATATTCGTAGAATTCCGGGTTTATTCGCCAACAACTGTTGAAGTTCAGCTCCTGAATACCCTCGGGATGATCTGTTACCAACGCACCATTCCTGCCAGCAGCACAACAGAGCTTGATGTTTCCGGTCTGGCAGGAGGATATTATATCCTGAGGGTGATCGATAGCGGGGGGATTCTGGGACAGCAAAAAATCATCATCCGGTAGCAAACTTGTTTCCTTTTTAGGGGCTATCGGCTGATCCGGCACTTCAATAGCGGTATCAGTTCTTTATGGTATCTGCAAAAAGAGATGATACGAAAGCACTTAGGCAGAATGTGTTCTTAAAATGGAGCCAAATGCTTTCAGACCGTTTTTAGTGTTCCGCGATTTTGCCGGGTTCTACTGCCAGACTATTTCAAATTTGGAAAATATCGGCTACCTTGTGTTAAATTAAGGTTTTTAATAAGAACGCATTGGTTTGCCTATGCGATCTTTTTATATTTTAGTACTAAAATGTGTTATCCTGCTTAGGCGGAGTTGAGTTGGTTTTTTGATTGATCAGGTATGAATGCAAAATCCTTAAATTTTAAAACCGAGTTTCATAGAAAGCTTCACGAGCAGGAAATCCTGCTGAAGGTAAGCCAGAGTATTATAGGGACCCTGGATTACGGGAAGGTCCTTCAGGTTATTAGTGACGGGATGTCTGAGTTGCTGAATATTGAATCATCAGCAATTTATCTCTTAAAGGAAGATAATATGCTCTATCTTGGAGCTACAACTCCACCGCTGGATCCTTCGATGCCGGATTTTTTACGGAGAGCCGCACTTAAAGATCACCCTCATATTCTGAAGACAATAACAACCGGGCGTCCTCTATATTTACCCGATACAAAAAAGGAAACGCTATCTCAGTCTGAGAAGGAAGTAATTGAAATGAGAAATCTCCGTAGCCTGCTCTATCTTCCATTTATCCAGGAATCTCATGCTATTGGTGTACTTATTCTCGGCACACAGAGTAAATCCCGAAGATTTCAGGAAGATGAGATCGACCTGGGTCAAACCGTGGCAAACCAGCTTTCGATCGGAATCCAGAATGCATTGTTGCATGGCGAACTCAGGGTTCATAAAGAGAACCTGGAGGAGCTTGTGAAGGAGAAAACCAGGGATCTTGACCAGGCTATTACTGAACTTCAAAAGCTTAATCAGGAACTCGGGGAGAAAAACGAAGATATTTATGCAAAAAATGAAGAACTGGAAGCTACGCTCAAACACCTGAAGGAAACACAGACTTATCTGGTTGAAGCAGAAAAGATGGCCTCACTGGGAATTCTGACTGCCGGTGTCGCCCATGAAATAAACAATCCACTGAATTTTATTACAGGGGCAACTGAAGGGCTCGAAAAGTATTTTGAAGAACAACCACACAACGATAACGGAAGGCTGAATTTCTTTCTTAACAGTCTTCAAACAGGTATCGAAAGGGTATCCCGTATCGTGGAAGGGCTTAATCAGTTCAGCCGGGATAACGAGAACTACAACGAACGATGTAATCTGAACAAACTGATTGACAGCAGCCTCCTGATGTTGAACCACCAGCTTAAGGATCGCATCCGGGTAAACAGGGAACTCCTTAAGGACGAAATAGTTTTTCCCGGAAACATTGGGAAACTTCACCAGGTTATGGTCAATATCCTGACCAATGCCATTCAGTCAATTGAGGGAAAAGGACAAATCGATATCCGGACCCGAATTGAAGACGGGTATGTGGTGATCTCAATAAGCGATTCGGGAAAGGGAATTTGTGAGGCCGATCTGAACCACATTACTGATCCTTTTTTTACAACCAAAGAACCTGGTAAAGGCACCGGACTGGGTCTAAGCATTAGCTATACCATCATCCAGAATCATTCCGGGCAACTCAAATTCCGGTCTGAAGTCGGAACAGGAACAACCGCCGAAATTTATTTACCCTACAATCAGCGCGAATATGACACAGAAAATTAAAATCCTTTATGTTGATGATGAAGCGATCAACCTGCAGCTTTTTAAGATCAATCTTTCGCGACAATACGAGATATTCATTGCTTCAAGCGGGAGAGAAGGACTGGGTATTCTCAGTGAGAACCCGGATATCGATGTTATATTTTCAGATCTGAGAATGCCTGAAATGAATGGCTTTGAATTTATTCAGGAAGCCCGTAAGCTCTTCCCCGAAAAGAAGTATTTCATTCTTACCGGATTCGACATTAACCAGGAAATCATGGCTGCCATTCAATCGGGGCAAATTATCAATTTTTTTAGAAAACCCTTCAAAACCAGGGATATCGAACTGGCAATTTCGAGCGCCATAGCCTGAATACCACGAACATAAGCTAAACCAGAACAAAATGGCCAATATTTCGTACCTTAGAGGTACAGCTTTTAAAAGCTAATTTTAATCAATAATTCACGGAGATCATGAAAATTCTGAAAGCACTTTTTATTCTATCGTTGCTGGCATTCACTGCGAAGAGTTACGGACAGTATTTACCCCCGTCTTACCAGCCGATGTTGGATGAAATGGTGGAGAACTTTAAAACAATTCGCGGAAGTAACTCCATTACAAAGGGTAAAAATACGCTCAGTGTAGTAAATGATGACAAAATTGCACTTCGTATTGAGCATAATAAAAGTGTAAAAAACCTGACCTTCATTACCCAGCCTGATGAAGAAAACAAGCTTTTTTGGATGGCAGCTAATGAGCTGACGATCGATATGGTCAATAAATATGAAAAAGACCTGACCAAGATACTTGAGGACATGCTTAAGCTATCGCGTAAGAAGTCGCAGGAATGATCCGCCTGGTTTGGTAAACCTTACAAAATAACCAGTTTTCTAACAGAAAGAAGCTGCCCGTCCAGCATTAATCTTGAAAGATATATTCCGGCAGGCAGGCAGGATGTGTCGACATCCAGCTTATAGTGATCTGAGCCCTGAAACTGATCGACCAACACGTCAATTTCATTTCCCTGAATATCGTACAGGCCGAAAAAAACCTTGCCATCTTCCGGAATTGAATAGCTAATCGCCGCTGAATGGTGTGCCGGGTTAGGAAATATCTCGATCAGGTCAGTCCCGGAGGATTTTCTGTTTTCGTTCAGAGCATCTTCAATAACAGGTTCCCCGCGGTAGAAGACCTGTCTGGGGGCCATGGATTGTATCAGGTCAGGGAGATCGTAGAACTTCAGGGCGGAAGGCACCTCGTGAGTCATATTGTTCAAGGCTGTAGGATCGGCAACCACTGTCACCCAGGAGGTGTCTGTCCAGTCACGGATCACTGCCTCCGACATCCGATCGTCGAGTGCTGCTGCATGCAATACTGCGGAGCCTGCCCGGTTAATACCGACAATGGACAAGGTATTGGTATCAATCTCCGTGCGGGTAAACAGGTAATCCGTAGCTTTCATAATGTCTTCCACACGCTGTCCGATAAGTGTTTTTCCCAGGTAGAGTGAAATGACAGCATTTCTGTGCTCGTTATTGCCATGTTTCGATTCATTCATGGAGGGGTCGTCTGTTGTTTCGCCAAAGCCGCGTACATCTATGGCAAAGACCACCTTCCCTGAGTCAGTATACAGCGCCTCAATAATGCCGCCTTCTTCAGCATCGCTACTTTTACCCCGGCCATCGACATAGAGTACGGCCGGGGCCCTCTCAGTCAGATTGTCCGGGATAAAGAGGAGTCCTGTTACAGGCACCTGGTTTCCGCTTGTCAGCTTTATCTTCTCGATACTATAACCATCCCTGTTAATAGTTTCCACCACTTCCGCCAGGGGTGTTTCATACTCCTGATTAAGCCTGATCAGTTGCTTAACTTTATCAAGGCATGAATCCGGTGTTTGCGACGACCAGAATTCCTCCCTGGCCGGTGCGAAAGCCTCAGCATATTCAAGGTTGATATCCTGCACGGTAATTTCATTTTCAAAGCTGTTGAATACCTGCCCGTATTCGCTTGCTCTCAGCTCATGCTCAAAGAGTGTAGCCTGATCTTCCTCTTCCACGATACTCGTGGTATCATTATGAAACCATGTCCTGAACCACCGGACAGCCTCTTCACGCTTGGGCCGGCTATAGCCATGCTCATCATCGTATTCAAAGAATCCCAGCTGATCTGAAACTCCCAGTGTATCATAGACAACCTGCTCTTCCGCAAGTGTCTCATGGGTGCCTTCAATATCGAAAAAGTCCTGTGTTCCGGCCAGGATCTGGAATGGTTTTGGGGCAAACATGCTGATGTATTCAGGATGGTCGATTCCATAGATACCTTCATAAGAAAGGTTCTGGCTTCCTGTCTGAGGGCCTATGGTGCTGAAAAGGGCAGGCTCGTTCATAATAAAACTGTTTACAGCGGCGACCTTAATCCTGTCATCAAAGGCTGCCAGAAAAGTGGCCTGCGCTCCGCCACCTGAACTCCCCGTCAGTCCGATCTTGTTTGGATCCACCTCTCCGGTACGTGTTAACAAATAATCAATGCTCCGATGATTATCCCACAACTCGTAGGCAACAACAGAAGTCCCGACAAGAACAGCTCCTACATCCAGCCGGGTGTGGGCCTTCGTTCCGCTTTCTCCCGAATAGTAAAGCGTACCACTCAGCGGATTGAGGACCTGGTTTCTTTCGCCCTGACAGATAGGATCAACGATCAGAGCCGCAAAACCGTGCTTTGCCAACAGAATGCATAATTTCTGGTAGAGCCCCGCAGCCTTGGCTTCAGCATAATGTCCGCAGGTAACCAGGATAGCCGGGAAGGGGCCTTCCTCATCCGTTGGATAATAAAAGTTGGCCGTTACATGGTGGTTTGGCAGACTTTCGAAATACAGTCTTTCAATTTTATAGCCCTCGCCGTTTATTGTTCCGACGATTACAGGGTTAAGGGCCGTTTTTTGGGGTAGTTCACCCAAAAGCATCAAATAGTCTTCCTTTAGCCGTGCCTGTCTGGATTGCAGCAGTCCGACCGACTGCAACGAATCCGCCACATCACTCTTACGCTGGTCGGATAGGACCTGCAATTCTTCCATGAGCCAGGTATGGAACAATTCGTCCCTTCCTTCCTCCGGCAGGACATCCAACACCTCCTGGCCCCGTATATATCCAAAATCGAAGGAATAAACAACCGTGATAATCGTTAAGATCTTAATGAACAGTGGATTGGGTTTCATACTATCAGCTTATTCTATGAGTGCTTCTTATTTTTGCTAAGGATAGAGCAAGTTAAAAAGAATCTTAGAGAAGTGCATACGTACTTCCGGTAAATGGGAGCCCTGTGAAGTTCGATGAATAGGTATCCTGTTAATCAGAACTAGTTAAGTTTATATTCTATCTTTCTGATTATTTCATTCATCCCGGGTTCATCCGGCCTTATTTCTTTGGCTTTCTCACTATAGGACAGGGATTTTTTCAGGAACTCCCGGGCTTCGGCAATCAGCACTTCATACGTGGAATCATCCCCAGCAGAATCTGCCTGAGTATATAGATCCACGGCCTGGTTAAAGAACATAACAGCCATATTGTAATAGGCATCGAAGTACCCTGGATCCATATCGATGCATTTTCTGTAACTTTCCAGGGCATGCTCAGTTACTCCCCGCATTTCGTAAAGTGTGCCTTCAGCAAAGTAAAGGGCGACATTGCCTGGATCCTTCTCCTGTGCCAGAGCGAGACATTGTATTGCGGAATCGCCCGAAGAATCATACTGAAGGTAATAGTTGAGCATTTCGACCAGAATGGACTTCTCATCCGGAAACTGTTTTGATCCATTCCGCAAAGCCTGTGATCCTTTCCGGATATCACCGGCATTCAGGTACGCACGATAAAGGTATATATAGGTATTTGGGTCAGAATACCCGGCATCCAGGGCCTTTTCATAATATTCAATGCTTTTATCATAAAACCCGGCTTTAGAAGCTACCAGCGCGGTGTTGAAAAGCAAGGTATCATTTACTGCCCCTTTCAGCAGGGGAGACTGGTTGATGCTGTCAATCATGGAAAAAGCGGTAAAGGAATTTGGGTAGTCCCCTGCATCATACCTCAGGAGTGCAAGTCGCTCATAGTCGTTTTTCAGCTGATTGTAAAGGATCGTTATATCACCTGACCGCAATGCATTTGCATCAAGTACCATGGCATTGCCCAGCGATTCATAAACATCTTTCAGTGGATCAGAGGATAGCGTATCAAATTCTATCTCCTGAATGCCGGATTCAATGAAATCAACCTGAAAGTCAAAGACCAGATGAAAAATCGCTGCCCGGCGAATCCAGTAGTCAACATCCGTTTTGGTTTTCTCAAATCTCATTTCCATCAAAATATCTATCGATTCCTTTTGTAATTCGGCATGCCGGGATATGAAGTCAGTATCGGCAGGCTTTTCCTGCGAATGCGACAAAGAATGAAATGATGACAGAATCAGGCAGGTAAGGAGAAAGATTTTAAGTAAGCCTGGGGAAGGGGATTGGAAATTTGTGTAGTCCATTTTGAAAGGATTTAGATAGTATGAGGATACAACATTATAAAAACGGTAAGGGCAAAGCTTCGGCATTGTATGAAATTGCTATCCGGTAAACTTTGGGTTTAGGCACGCAAATTACAAGATTCAAAATTAGCATGCAAAAAGTAGCCTGTGAAAAACCTTCAGGGAACATGGGTTGAGAATGGGACGACCGGCGTCAAGCATTTCAGTTTCAGAGAGCCTTATTCCGTTGTCTTTATTCTGAGATAGAATACAAATAAGGGAGTGAGCACGCACAAGCTTTTCCTGAATAACGACTAACTATCACGTTTCCCGTGCAACAGCATCTCCACTGCCTGTCTAAGTGAACCGGCCAGGGTAACTTCTCCGGAATTCACAAAGTAGATCTTTTCTGCATTCTCAATAGTATTCAGCCTATGTGCGATGATCACTTTCGTGGTTTTCTCCGGAAGTTTCTCCAGTACCTGCTCCAGGAGCTGTTCGGTTACCGTATCAATGTTTGCGGTTGCCTCGTCGAGGATCAGGATGTCAGGCTTCCTCAGGACTGCCCGCATAAAGGCAATCAATTGTTTTTGTCCGAGGCTGATGCCGTCCCCGTTGACCTGGACTTTCGCCTCCAGGCCTTCGCTGAAACGTTCCAGTAAACTCTCAAGCCCGGCATCCCTAATAACGGCCCGCAGATCCTCCGCTGAATAATGTTGGTACTGTTCGTTACCATATAAAATATTTTCGCGGACCGTTCCGGAAAAGAGGAAGGGGTCCTGAAGGATAAACCCAATCCTGCGTGCCCGTTCATCATGCGGGTACGACCTGATATCTTCCCCATCCAGGTAAATGGTCCCCTTAACTGGGTCATACAGGCGCGCTATCAGCGAAGCAGTAGTGGTTTTTCCACCACCCGTAGGTCCCACAAAGGCATAAGTTTTTCCTTTTTCAAGACTGAAATTTATTCCTGACAATACCTCTTTTCCGCCTGGATAACGAAAGGAAACATCCTTAAAATGCAGGATGGTTTCAGTTTTTTCAAGTTTTTCTTCAGCGTTCAAAACCAGCATGTTGTTTTGCATATTCAGGATCACACGGATTCGGTCCCATCCAGCCAGGGCGACCTGAAAATTGGCATATAGTGCCGCCATTTGGCGAAGGGGATTATAGAAATTTGAACTATAGGCCAGGAAACTTATCAGCAATCCAAGGCTGAAATGGCCTTTAGCGATCAGGTAGATCCCGAAAATCAGTACAATAAGCTGCCCAATGTTTGAAAAAAAACTGTAAACAGGCATTAGCAGGTTGTTTGCCAAACCCGATTTTAGGGATGCTTTATAGTTTTCCTCGTTAACCAGGCGGAACCGGTCCCTGAAATAATCACGGCGGTTAAAAGCAACGATCACATTAAAATTATTAAGGCTTTCCTGTACCTCCGAACTCAAACTCCCCATCGTTTTCATTGCGAGGCTGTTCTTACGCTTCACCCAGGGGGATATCAACTGGGTGAATATCAGAATGCCCAGGGCAGGAGCGAGGGTTGCCAGTCCGAGCTCCGGGTTGAGGGTCAAAAGAAAGACCGCTGCTCCGAGCATGATCAGGATCGACCGTAAAAACTGCATCAGGGACTGGGAGAAGAACTGGTTTATTTTTTCAGTATCATTATTGATGCGTGAGATCAGGTCGCCTGCTTTATTCTGGTTGAAGAAATCAACAGGCAGTTCCTGAAGCTTATTGAAGAGTGAATTCCTGAGGGTATAAAGCATCCGTTGGCCGACAGTTCCCATTAATTTTGTCTGAACATAACCCGTTCCAAGTGAAATGAGATACATGACCAGTAATATGGACGAAAACACAAGCACGCCGTGATAGTCTCCGGGTAAAATATAGTGGTCGACCGTATACCCGATCATGACAGGTCCTAAAAGACTTAAGACCGCACTGACCAGCATGGCAAGGAATGCCAGAATCAGGAGCCGTTTTTCTTCAACCATGCTGGAAACCAGCGTGCGGGCGGCTGACAGGAAGCCCTTTCCCTTCATTTTTTTTTGGTCCCCGATGATCTCGTTCAGGTTATAATTCATAATGGCTCGTGCTTTTTTGTGAATTATAAATCTGTACATACTCCGGGCAACTGCCCAGCAGATCAGGATGTTTTCCCTGAGCAATAACTTCACCCTCCATAAGAACTATAATCAGGTCAAAATCCTTGATTGCCGATATCTTCTGGGTAATGGAAATGATGGTCATATCAGGGTAATTGTTCAACAGGTTGCACTGGATCTTGTATTCAGTTTTCCGGTCGATCCGTGCGGTAAAATCGTCGAGGAGCAATACCTTTGGATCCATTGCCAGCGCTCGTGCAAGCATAATCCGTTGTTTCTGTCCACCAGAAAGACTGGTTCCCCGCTCAGAAATCCGGGTATCCAGTTTTGCAGGCAGTGTTTGCACAAAATCATTCAGCTCAGCAGTATCAATGGCTTTCTGAAGCGATTCATCCGTCACTTTATCGCTGAAAGCAATATTTTCCCGGATACTCATATTAAACATGATGCTATCCTGAAATACCAGGCCTATCTGCTCATGAAACTTTTTCTTTCTGTATTGCTCCAGGCCGACGCCCTCAAATTCGATGGTCCCTGAGTCGGCTGCTACCAGTCCGGTCATCAGGTTTAACAGCTGGGTTTTGCCCGCAGCTGTTGGCCCAAGAATGGCAGTTCTGGATCCTCCCGGAATCTTGAAGGAGACATCTTTCAGGACAGGTTTGCTATCGTATGACAGGTGAATGTTTTTTAGCTCAATGTTACCCTTCAGAAGACTTTCAACAGAGCCGGGCTTCAGGGTATCAGGAGCCTGCAAAACTAAATCAATTCGCTGATAGGATGCAGATGCCTGGGCGATCAGGTTACTCATAAAACCAATAACGATAATCGGGAAGATCAGCATGGCCACATAGGAGTTGAAGGCAGTGAAATCTCCTATGGAAAGTGTGCCGGAAATAACATAATGCCCACCCTGTGCAAGGATTGCCAATGTGGCCAGGTTAGCAACGAAGGTGATAATGGGGATGAGTGTGGCAAAAAGAGTCAGTATGGCAATGCCAACATCTTTGGCACTTTTGCTGGCGGCGATAAACTTGGCATATTCCTGTTGCTGGGAGTTGATCACACGAATAATGGCAGCTCCAAGAATACTTTCATTAATTACCTTGTTTAGCCAATCAACCACTTCCCGGCTTTTTTTAAACAATACCTGCACTTTCTTCAAAACAATGAAAAAGCTTACAGCAATCAGGGGGATCATCCCGATAACCGTAAGTCCCAGCTTCCAGTTAATCTGTATGAGCAGGATGCTGGTTCCCAGAATTACGATAAGGGAAGAGACGATGGAAGAGACTGCCTGGGCAACAAACATTTTCACAGAATCCATGTCGGATGTGAGGTTCGTGAGCAGGCGGGATGGACCGATTTTAAGAATATAGGAGTAGCTCCGGGTAGATAACTTTTCCGAGAGCTTCTTTCGCAAATCACGTGCGACACGTTCTGAAGTATATGCCTGGACTATACTTTGAAGGTAAGTGAACAAAAAGATCAGAACAGATACGGTAAGAAACCGGATTGCGAAAGGCCTCCAGGTATAATCGCCGGCATTAAAGGCATCGATTCCGTTGGCAATGATGGTTGGTATAACCAGGTTCGCTCCATTTCCAACCATGGTAAAGAGAACTAAAACCGCTATCAGGCTTCGATAGGGCTTCAAGACCCGGAAGATCCCTGAGGTATTTTTTCCATTCTTTTTACCTGAAGTTTTCATTTACACGCCACTCGTTGAAAGTACTGACAAAGTAACAACTTTAATACAGCTTTGATCGCTAAAACTATGCAAAAAGGGTGAAACCCTTAGGAAGAAAAAGCTTTGTATGAAGCTTGTTGTTTAGTTACAGCACTAATTAAAATACCTATCTTTCGGGCGAAGGAGTTACCTGGAAGGTTCAGGGGCATTTGTGCTTCGGATCCCCGACAGCCAAAATTACTTCAGTTTATTTAGAATCCTATTATGTAAAAAAAGTATGCATTCAACTTTTTTGGCACAGCATCTGAAACTGCATTTTATCGTATTGATATATGGTTTTACGGCTATTCTGGGTAAGCTCATTGAACTGGATCCCGTTGAGCTGGTTTGGTATCGCATGCTGATAGCTGCCATTTCCATAGGGGTTTTTCTGAAAATTAAAAAAATATCATTCAGGATTGCACCCGGGCTTGCACTTAGATTCGTACTGATTGGCTTTATCGTAGCGGGCCACTGGATAGCATTTTTCGGGGCTATCAGGTTATCCAATATATCGGTTACCCTGGGATGCCTGGCCTCGACCACCCTTTTTACCAGCATCCTTGAGCCGGTATTTGAGAAAAAGCGTCCTGATAAGGTAGAAGTTATCATCGGTATCCTGATAATCCTTGGCCTGTACCTGATCTTCCAGTTCGAATTCCGATACTGGCAGGGAATCCTGACAGCTTTAGCCGCAGCCTTACTTGCAGCACTTTTTACGGTGTTGAATAAAATACAGGTAGCCTCGTACCCGGCCCGTGTTATCAGTTTTTATGAAATGGCCGGAGGCTGGGTAGGGATCAGCCTGTTTATGCTGGTTAACGAACCTTCCTTCACCGGGCTGTTGTGTGTCAGTGCAGAAGATGGAATTTACCTGCTCCTTCTGGGAATTGTCTGTACAGCCTTTGCTTATGTCGTTCAGGTAGATGTTATGAGGCAACTCTCGGCCTATATCGTATCGCTGGCCATAAACCTGGAACCGGTATACGGCATTATCCTGGCCTACCTGATATTTGGGGATTCGGAACTGATGTCTGCAGGTTTTTATATTGGAACCATCCTGATCATTCTTTCAGCTATCGGCTATCCTGTCTATAGTAAAAGAATCCGAAGGAGGCCTGATCGGGCTTAACCTGTTTCAAATATCAGCTTTAGTTTTTCCTTATCAAGGATCTCAATTTTCTTTCCGGAAATCTTTAATATGCCATCTTTTTCGAATTCACTCAGGACCCGGCTGACACTCTCACGGCTCTTATCGATCAGGTTGGCTATCTCTTCCCGGCTTATAGGAATTTCGAAATCATCGGAGTCATATACCCGGTTTGACATATCCAGCAGGACATCAGCAACATTTCCACGTATCTGTTTCTGGGTACGTGTCGCACATTTCTTGAATGACCCCAGCTCATTGTTACACAGGGAGAGAATGATCTCGTAGGCGAACTTCTCATTATTGGCCAGTAAATACTTGAAGGTATCAATGTCAATAAAGCAGACTTCCGAATCTTCAAGAACCGTTGCCGAGTAATTATTGATCTTATCACCGAAGGTATTGGGAAGACCAAGATATTCCGGAGCCTTGATTATCTTGATGATTTGTTCATGATAGGGACCTTTGATATGGATCTTCGCCAGACCCTTTTTTAAATAGGCTATGTTGGAAGAGAGGGCCCCCTGTTGCATCAGGACACTCCCTTTTTTTAATGTCACGCTGGCACAGTTTTCTGCAAGATGGCCAAGCTGCTCGAAAGTTAACTTGCTTGCTGCCTTTGACTTAAACACGCATTCTGCACATTTGCTACTCATCACTTATTCACGTTAACGGTTTAATTTGTGAAATATATCACAAAATTATGTAACCACCATCACGCGAAAAACGAAAACTTCTGATTTTAATTTCGTTTTATTTGTTAAGTGATTCACAACAGAAAATTGAACGATGAAAAAATCATCTGTACCCTGGAGCTGAAAATGATAAAATTGAAGGAGGAAAGGTGGTCATCAAAGCATTATCCTAAACCTCAGTTCTGACATATTAATAAAATCTATAACAACGTGAATAAACAAGTAATGAATATCGAAGAGGAGATTGTATCGCTGAAAAAACGTGTCACTAAGTTAGAAAACAACAGACAGGATCAGCTTTCAATCGCAGTATGTTCAGGAGACCTGGACAAGATCCTTGCTGCCATGATTATCTCAATAGCAGCAGCAGCATCCGACACACGGGTTAAATTGTTCTTTTCATTCTGGGCCCTGTCAGCTCTGCGCGACCAAAAGAAAAGGGCAAAAGGAAAAAACCTGATCTCAAAGATGTTTGGTCTCATGCTCCCGAAAGGTGAGCAGAAGCTCAAACTTTCGAAGATGAATATGGCCGGCATGGGACCTGCCATGATCAAATTTCTGATGAAGAAACAAAATGTAATGTCCCTGAAGGACATGTTCCAGCAAGCCGGTGAGCTGGGAATAGAGATTGTGGTTTGTGAAATGTCTATGAACCTGATGGGTTTCAAGAAAGAGGAAATCATTGATTATCCTCAACTAAGTTATGCTGGCGCTGCAACTTTTGTTGCTGATGCCGGTGAAAGCAGCATTCAATTATTTATTTAATAATACAGTTATGACAACAGAAGAATTAAGACAGATTGAAGCTCAACAGATAGTTGATGCAAGAGGAACAGCATGTCCGGGTCCCCTGCTGGCAGCAAAAAAAGCCATCGGTGATATCGAGTCCGGAGAATTTATGGAAATCCTGTCTTCCGACGAGGGAACCAAGAATGACATTCCAAGATGGTGCAGGAAAATGGAGCATGAATTCCTTGGATTTGTGGATGAGGACTCGTATACACGCCTTTTCCTGAAGAAAGCATAAGCTTTTAACTCAGCGCTATTGATTTAACAGATGTTCAACAGCATCACAAAGTCCGGGAACAGATGTATCCCGACTTTGCTGATGCTGGCATCAACCCGCCGACATCCGAAACCTGACATCCGGTCTCAATAGCTGCAGATAATGATACTTCCGACGTACAGGAAGAACTTAGTCGCCGTTTATATTAAAATTAAGATATGAGTGATACTAAATCTTCACCCAGGATCCTGGTGTTTTCAACGGATACCATTTCCGATCCGGGAATTGATCAGGCTGGACAACGAAAAATCCACTATTCACCTTCGGTGTATGTGATCAGCCTGCCATGTTCATCCGGCATCAAGCCACGCTGGATCATGCATGCCTTTGAGCAGGGATTCGATGGAGTGTTCATCGCAGCCGACGGTATCGAGTGTTCCTATAACCACAAGTGCGCAGAATATACCAACAACATCATTGTGGAAACGCAGCAGATGATGAAAGATAAAAACATCAATCCCAAGCGCATCAGAATGGCAGCGCTATGCTCTGTATGTGCCGAACCCTTTGTAAACCACATGGAAAACTTTAGCAGAATATTGGTGGAGCTGGAGAACTAAGGGATTAAATACTAATTAAGAATATTATCGCTATGCCGCAAAAAGAAATAAATTTTGACACACTGGTAATCGGAGGTGGTATTGCAGGGCAGGAGACGGCCTTAAGCATTGCTGAGATGAAATACAATGTGCTCCTGGTAGAGAAGGGGCTCTCCATAGGGGGCAAGATGATCCAGCTGAGTAAAGTTTTCCCGACCCTGGACTGTGCTGCATGTATTACAACACCCAAGATGTCTGAGACAGCCCGCCATGAGAACATTTCCCTGATGCTGAACAGTGAGATCGAAGGGATCCGGAAAGATGACGGAGGCTTCACCATCGATGTTGCCAAAAATCCACGGTACATCAATGAGGAATCCTGCACGGGATGTGGTGAATGCGAAGTGGTCTGCCCTGAGATCAGACCCGATGCCTACAATGCAAACCTTGCGGGAACCAAAGTAGCGCATATTCCCTTTGCACTGGCAAATCCGAAGATCTCCATGATAGACCGGCAGGATGTTTCTGCTCCCTGCATCAATGAGTGCCCCGGCGGAGTAAAGCCCTATGGATACATTTCACTGGTAAGAAACGGCCAGTATGAAGATGCCATGCGCCTGCATATGGAAGATATTCCCATCCCTGGCAGTCTGGGTCGTGCTTGCTATGCCCCCTGTCAGAATGAATGTACCCGTGCCAGTCTGGATACCTCCGTGGATATCCGCAGGATCAAGCGTTTCTTTGCTGAAGATTACTACGGAAAATATCCTAAGGCTCCGGAAGTAATGATTGAGCATAAATCCGGAAAAAAAGTCGCCGTCGTTGGATCAGGTCCCGCCGGGCTTACCGCTGCCTATCAGCTTGCCCTGAAAGGCCATGAGTTAACTATTTTTGAAGCTGCCCCGAAAGCGGGTGGCATGCTGATGCTGACATTACCTGAATACAGGCTCCCAAAGCATATCGTTGAACGCGACATTGAAAATATCACCGCCCTTGGCGTACAAATAAAAGTCAACCATAAAGTTGAGTCCCTGACAGCACTGAAAGAGAAAGAGGGTTTCGATGCAATTTTCGTTTCAGTAGGCACACATAAAGCCACAAAGCTGAACATGGAAGGCGCTGATCTTGATGGGGTAATCGACTGCCTTGACTTCCTGCGGAATACAAATATCGGAGAGAAGATGGACCTGACAGGTAAAACCGTCATGGTCATCGGGGGCGGGAACACGGCGATCGACTCTTCCAGAACAGCCCTTCGTCTGGGTGCTGAGAAGGTGATTGTCGTTTATCGCCGCAGCAGGGATGAGATGCCCTGTTTCGCTCCGGAGATCCAGGAAGCGGAGGAGGAGGGTGTTGAGCTGATGATCCTGCGCAACCCGGTGAGATTCATCGGAGAGAAGGGTAAGCTTAAGCAGGTTGAACTTATTAAGATGAAACTGGGGAATCCCGATGAACAGGGAAGGCGCTCGCCGATCCCAATCAAAGGTTCTGAATATATCGAAAAGGTAGATGTGGTAATTGAAGCGATTGGCCTGCAGCCCTCAGCGGCTGATTTTGCCAGGGATGTTGAGATGAGCAGGCAAGGTACCATCCTGGCTGATCCCAAAACACTCCAAACTTCTGTGGCACATATCTTTGCAGGGGGCGACTCGGTTACCGGGGCCTCTACCATCATTGAAGCTGCAGGACAGGGGCGCCAGGCTGCTTTCTATATTGATAAATTCCTGCAGGAAGAGAACCCCGGGAATTATGAATTCGGTGATAAGCTGCCGGCTTTGGATAAAGCACCGGTGCTGGCAAAAAGCAATAACAGGAAGGAAACCCCTGTCGCTGAGAACCTGAGGGATGCCAGAGAGCGCGTAAAAGATTTTGAAGATGTTGAATATACCTTCACCGAGGAGGAAGTCCTTCAGAGTGCCAACCGGTGCCTGGACTGCAGCAATTGCCGGGAATGCCATCAGTGTGTTACGGTTTGTACGCCTAAAGCCATCGACTTCTCACAGAAAAAGGAACACATACAGGTAAAAGCGAAATCCATCGTTCTGGCTACCGGATACAAGCTCTTTCCTCCTTCCGGGAAACCTGATTATGGCTTTGGGAAATACCCAAACGTGATCGATTCCATGCAAATGGACAGGCTCATCGCCCCGACACGGCCATTCAACAATGTCCTGCGCCCGGGCGATGGTAAGGTGCCTGACAATATCGCCTATGTGCTGTGTACCGGCTCTCGCGATTCAGCCATAGAAAATTCTGCCTGCAGCACAGAATGCTCCAATAACCCGATTTGCTCTCAGATCTGCTGTATGTATTCCATCAAGCAGGCACAGCTGCTGATGGGGGCACTTCCAATGGCCGACATCACCATCTATTACATGGATATCCGGGCATTTGGGAAGGGCTATGAGGAATTTTACCAGGAAGCCAAATCCATGGGGGTAAACTTTATCAAAGGTAAAGTAGCCAAAATTACAGAGTCGCCCAGGCAGAATGGTGACCTTATCCTGCGCTATGAGGACATTGTATCCGGACAGATTAAGGAGAAGAAGCATGATACGGTTGTACTCTCCGTAGGTGTTGTTCCAAACAGGGGGATTCCCGACATGTTTACCAACAGCTCACTGGAACTGGATCAGTTCAATTTTGTAAAACAGGTCGACGAGCTCGTCAGACCTTCCCTGACCAGTATCGACGGCGTATTTGTTGCCGGCGCTTCATCCGGACCCAAGGACATTCCTGATTCAATTCTGTCAGCAGGCTGTGCTGCCACTGAGGTTGCAGGTTATCTACGGGAACTTTAAAAATCGAAACGAGCAAGAAATGGAAAAGAAGAAACAAAGAATAGGACTCTATATCTGCCATTGCGGAGGAAATATCTCCGACTATGTAAATGTGGAAGAGATTGGCAAGCTCATGCAGAAAGAAGATGGCGTCCTGATTTCCAAGGATGTAATGTTTACCTGCGCCGATTCAAACCAGAAAGATATGATCCAGGATATCCGAGAGAAAAATCTGGACGCCATCGTGGTAGCCTCATGCTCCCCTAAGCTGCACCTGCATACTTTCCAGGAGGTAGCCAAAAGGGCAGGGCTCAATCCATCGAACTATGTTCAGGTAAATATCCGCGAACAGTGTTCATGGCCCCATTCCGATAAGCCCAAAGATGCAACTATGAAGGCGGTCGGTCTCATCCAGGCTGGAGTGAAGCGGGTAGCGTATTCCGAATCGCTGGAGAACATTGAGGTAGAGGTGAAAAGTACGGTATTGGTTGTGGGAGCAGGAATCTCCGGAATGCGCTCATCCATTGAACTTGCACGCCTGGGTTACGAGGTATATCTCGTTGAAAAAGAATCTGTTGTTGGCGGACATGTCGCTGAACTTGAACAGGTATTCATGTCAGGGCAGAATGGTAAAAAGATCATAAACGATTTGTATGAGCAGGTAAAAAGCTATTCCAACATCACCTTGTTTACCAATGCTGTCATGGAGAATGTGTCCGGGAGCATCGGAAATTTTTCGGTTGATGTACGCATTAAACCCCGGGAGGAAATATCCGGCCAGAAAGAAGAAACACTAACCCTCCACGCAGGGGCTGTGCTGGTGGCTACGGGCTTTGACCCCTATCAGCCAAAGGAGGGAGAGTATGGGTATGGAACCATGCCTTCAGTTGTAACTCTCCCGGAGTTTAATGAAATGATCCGTAACAATCCCGGGAAACTCGTACATAATTCCCGGCAAATCAGGAAAGTTTCCTTTATTTACTGTGTCGGCAACCGTCAAAATAAAGGAGAGAACAAATACTGTTCACGCCACTGCTGCACCTCCACCATTCATACCTCCATCCAGATCAGGGAAAAGTATAAAGATATTACCTCTTTCCACCTGTACAGGGACATTCGTACCTACGGCAAGCAGGAAGTGCTTTTCGAGAAATCATCGCGGCAGGGGGATATTTACATACGCTTTGACGAGAAAGAACCCCCTCAGATCGAGCAGCAGGGCAAAAAGACCCTGATCAGGGTTACGGACTACCTGACCGAAAAGCGGGAGCTTGAGCTGGAGGCCGACCTGGTAGTGCTGGTAACCGGGATGGAAGCCAGGAAGGACAGCACGGATATCTCGGCAAAGTTCAAAATCCCCATCGGGAATGATAAATTTTTCAATGAGATCCATCCCAAACTTAAACCTGTAGAAACGGTGATAAAGGGAGTATTCATCGGCGGATCCTGCCAGGGCCCGAAAAATATAACCGAGTCGGTACAGTCTTCACTGGCAGCTACCGCCAAGATCAATGCCCTGCTGGGAAGCGGAAAGATCCAGCTGGCACCCATCATTGCACGGGTTAACCAGGACGCCTGTACCTGGTGCGGCAAGTGTGCCGAAGTCTGCGACTATGACTCCCTGGTGAAAACTACTGCAGCGAACAGGGAGGTTGCCCTTGTCAACCGTGCAACCTGCGCAGGCTGCGGTATTTGTGCACCGGTTTGCCCTGAGAATGCAATCGACCTGGCACAGTATACGGATTCCGAGATTGAATCCATGATCGACGGCTTCATGATGGAGATCGATCCCGGGGAAATCGGGAAAGCTGAAGCAGCAGTTGAAAAGGAAGTCCTTCAGATGCGCGAATACCCGCAAATGTGGAAGAATATCCTTTCCACACTTAACGGTGGAAAAAAAACCATACCGGAGATGGCTGAAGAACTGAATGAGAAGAAAGAACTCGTTACCTATCACGTGATGACAATGAACCGTTATGGTGCAGTTGTTCCTGCCGGAATGGATGAAGATGAAGAATACTATTATTATTCGATTAAAAATTAAGCACGATGTCAAAAGTAAACCCATATTTCGCCAAAGAAATGAAAAAACTCGGAGGTACCGAGTTCAATGCCTGTTTCAATTGCGGAACCTGCACAGCCACTTGCACACTGGCGGAAAAGGATAATGCATTCCCAAGAAAACTGATCCGCTATTCCATCCTGGGACTTGAAGATGATATCAAGTCATCTATCGAGCCCTGGTTATGCTACTACTGCGGAGATTGTTCAGACTCGTGCCCACGTCAGGCCGATCCGGGAAATATCGTCATGGCCGTAAGGAGGTTCCTGATAACCAGTTATGACTGGACGCGGATCTCGGGCTTGCTCTTCAGGAGCCTGGCAGCGTATATAGTGGCTTTCTCCCTGCTGCTTCTAGGCATTATAGGTGCATACACTGCCGATATATTTACCAAAGAGGAGTGGGTCCACTATGGCCATTATTTCGAAATGATCGCCATTGGCAGTGTATTTCTGGTCATCCTGCTGCCAAATATTATCCGGATGTGGTATTTTACGGTTGCAAGAAAAAAGGTAAAATTCAATATAAAAGTGTATTTCAGGGAACTAAAGACCCTGTTTATCCACATGTTCTCTCAGAAAAGGGCCCTGGAATGCGATGACAGCAAGGAAAACAGGACCTGGTGGCTGGAACACCTCCTGCTGGTTATCGGATACCTGTCCCTGCTTTTTACCACCGTATTCCTGAACTGGTTCGCCACCGGGAGCATCTTTATCATTGTAATGGGCTATATTTTCAGCGCTATGATCTTCGTGGTGACCTTCGACTTTATGATGAAGAAGTTCCGGAAAAAGACCCAGCGGAGTACCACCCTTCACTATTCTGACTGGTTCTTCATCATTTGGCTGTTCCTCATGGGAGTGAGTGCTTTCGCCGTTCGGCTTTTTATCGACCTTGACCTCCTTCAGAATAACTTCTGGCTCTACCTTTTTCATCTGACTGTTCTGGTTCAGTGGGCACTCATTATTGTGCCATTCGGTAAGTGGACACACTTCCTTTACCGCTCTTTTGCGATGTATTTCTCAGCTATCCTGGAAGCACCGGAGAATGCCAGGAAATAATACAGTAGTATGTAATAATTCACGGCCGGCAATGCATAATCATATGATGGAAGTTTATGACTTGCTCTGATCCTCTTCCTTCATTTGTGTCACTCTGTCAGGGCAGCGCATGATCTTTGAAGCTCAAACTGATTTGCGAATGTATCTCCAAACATCGGAATGCTGACTCAGTCGCTTATCAGCGGTTTCCGGCTTCAATGTCAAACGGGAAGATTAGGGTGGATTTTCATGTACTCCTGAACCAGGTTAACTACTTCTATCCATTATGCTGATTTATTACCAGTTAAACCGGCTGATCTTAATCATCAGATAAGTCCACAAAGCAACAGACATCGTTTTTTGCTGAACTAAACTCTATAGCTCCGGTCAAGGTAATAGCTTCATTTATGCACGGTCTCAGGCATTGAAAAAGCTCCGGATGCTCCCTATATGGCACTTCCGGATTTTCCGTTGGTTGAAGGTTTATAAATTTGGAAAAAAACCTGACACTTTTTCATCCCGACCCTGCAAAAAATTGATAAATTGGAGCATGCTTGATTTGCCTTCAAACTGTGCATCCGGAGGTCAGGTGAACGACATCCGCAGAAAAAGGCAGGAATTTTTAAGACCCTGGTATAGGTGTTTGCTGCTATTATACCTGGTTTTTACCTATTCCTGCGCTTCTCCTGGTCCGGGAAAACCCGGCACTCCTGCTGAGTATTTTTCCCTGGTACAGTCAAATGATTCCCTTTACTACATCAGGATCGAATCTGATTCTGCACCTTCCATGCAGTGGGAGCTGCCCTATCCCGTTTACAGGTTCCAGACCGGTGATATAGACAGAGATGGTTCTGTGGATGTGCTTGTAGGCGTCATCAAAGCCACCCGGTTCGATCCCATACCGCGGAAGCGTGTATTTATCTTTAAGGATTGTGAGGGTGCTGTGCGACCGCTCTGGTTAGGGTCACAACTGGGGATCCCGCTTGAAGATTTCAGGTTTTATCAGACTAGGGGTGAGCCATGCGTACGGATTATCGGCAGGGAGAATAACGGAAAATACCTGGTAGCAGAGTATACCTGGCAAAAATTCGGACTGAAGTTTAAAAAATACATCCTTCGCCATATCAGCCTTAAAACAGCAAATAACCTACTTATACTAAATTGAACATGAAAAAAATCCTTCCGCTTCTCCTGGTAATCTTTCTGATTTCCTGTGGGACCAAAAATGAAAAGCAATCTGCTAAAGGCAAGCCACCGTCTGAGATAAAGCCTGCAAAAGAGGTGCCTTCATTCAAGGCCCCGGGATTAAGCATCGATCTGGAATCCTTAAAAGACAATATCGACCTGAACATGGATATCAACCAGCTAAACCTGGCGGAGATCAGAGTCCTGCGGAATGCCTTCTTCGCCCGGCAGGGATACTGCTTTATGAAAGCCGATATCCGTGGTATTTTTTCAACCACCAGCTGGTACGACAGATTAATGGAAGACCGGTTCTGGGCGGAAGATGAAGGACAGTCTATGCCTGAAATTTCCCTTACGGCCGATGAGCAGGAATTTGTCGACAAACTTTTAAAACGGGAGGAGGAATTAAGGAAAGAAAACTTCATTCACTCTTCCGGACAAACCTATGCGAACCTGAACAACCTGGTTAACCTTTACCAGATGAAAGATATCGATCCCAAAATTATGAACAAGCTGGCAGAAAACGGCTTTGCCATCGTTCCCGGGAAAGAGATCCAGCTTTTTCATGTTTATGAAGAAAATGACTACCGGCAGTTCCCGAGTTTTGTCACAACCGATATGTACCTGCAGATTATGCACATGTATTTCGGCTATGTACTCAGGACCCTTGAGGAAGAGAGGTTTATTCCGATACTTAAGGATATTACTGAGAGTATGATGGAGGAGATGAAAAACCTGTCTGTTTCCGATCCTAATCCGGACATCTGCCAACTGGCAGCCCACAATTTCACCTATTATGCCATAGCTTATTCCCTTCTCACAGACACTACGATGGAAGTTATAAAGGGATATGAATCCATGTATCAGCAGGAAATGAAACACATTTCATCCCAGCAGGATGATTTCTCTGTATTCCTTGAATATCAGGAGGCTATGTTTCCATACAGTCTATTTAAACCTCGCGGGCATTATACCCGTACCGAAGAGCTTAAAGGCTATTTCAGGGCGATGATGTGGCTCCAGACCGCCCCTTTCTGCCTCGATAATGAGCAGCAGCTGAAACGGGCCATTCTTAATGCCGATGTGCTGGCAAAAAATGCCCGGGAACCGAATTCCGTATTATCCAGGTACGAGTCAATTCTGAACCCGGTGAGCTTCCTGATCGGTGAACCGGATAACCTTTCCGTCTATCAGATCAGCAAGATGCTTATACAGCAGAATCTCAGTATTGAAGACCTGGTCAATGATAAAAAATCTTTTGAAGACTTCCGGCAAAAGCTGAAGGTCAGGGCAGATGCCCTGAATCGGATCCGTCCGAAGGAGGCTCTGAGCTGTGTTGACAGGATCAATTTCATGCCCCAGCGATACCTGCCCGACAATGAGGTACTGCAGGAACTTGTTGATGTAGATAGCCCGGAATCCAAAAGAGCCTATCCAAAGGGGCTGGATGTGATGGCAGCTTTTGGCAGCCATACGGCTGAGGACCTCCTGTTGAATGAGATCGGGGAGGGTGAGGTCTGGGATAAATACCCTGAAAAGCTCAATAAACTAAAATCCCGGATGAAGGGCGTTAACTGGGATGCAACAGTCTACAATAAATGGATCAAAAGCCTGCTGAAGCTCCAGGTGAAGGATAAGCGTTATCCTTATTTCATGCAGACCGCTGCATGGGCGAAAAAGGACCTGAATGCCTCACTGGCTTCCTGGGCAGAGCTGAAGCATGATGCGATCCTCTATGCCGAACAGCCTATGGCTGCAGAATGTGGCGGAGGCGGCCCTCCTGATCCCTATACCCCTGGCTATATAGAACCCAACGTGTATTACTGGGCTACCGCGATCGGTATGATCGACATGACCCTCAAAGTTCTACACGAGAATGACCTGGTGCTTCCTGATGTCGACAGGATATCCGGGCGATTAAAGGAAAATGCCGAGTTTCTGCTTGCTGCCTCGAAGAAGGAACTGGCAGGACAGAACCTCAGTGAGCAGGAATACCATGAAATCGAATACATTGGCAGCACCTTCGAATGGATCACCCTCGACCTGGTGAAACAGAAAGACCAATGGCTGGATGGCTGGCATAATGTAGAAGGCCCCGACCGAAAAGTAGCCGTGGTGGCAGACGTGTACACTTCGAATGCCATGAATAACCCTGATCCGGGAGTGCTGCATGTGGCAACGGGCAATGTTAATGACATCTATGTGGTTGTTGAGATCGAAGGATACCTGTACCTGACCAGGGGAGCTGTTCTCGAATACCGTGAATTCCATATGCCTCCAGGCCAGAGACTTACCGATGAAGAATGGCAGGATTTGCTGGAAAGTGAAAAGGCGGGAGGTGTGCCCGGATGGATGAAGGAAATACTGGTTCCCGTCGATAAACCCAGGCTAAACGAGAAGATATTTTACAGTTCAGGTTGTTAACAAGGGTATAATTATATTGTATAATGTGCTAATATATAATTGACTATAAGACTACTAATATTAACACTGGCAATATTTCTGTTTTCCTGCACAGGGGAGACGGAGAAAAGCCCTGATCCGGTGGTTATCTGTTTCACCGGGGATATCCTCCTCGACCGTGGGGTAAGGGAGTTTATTGAACACAGGGGCATTGATGCCATTTTTGACAGCCTAACTGATAAGGTCTTCCGGGAAAGTGATCTGATAGCAGGCAACCTGGAATGCCCGGCGACACTCAGAGAGTCTCCTCTAAACAAAAGGTATATTTTCAGGGCAGAACCCGAATGGCTAAAAGCTTTGCAAGAGCATGGCTTTACCCATCTGAACCTAGCAAATAACCATGCTATGGACCAGGGCAGGGAGGGACTGGCAGACACAGACAGGAACATCCGCCTGTCAGGAATGGTACCGTTGGGCTTCGGCCTTAACGAAAGAAAGGCTTGCAAGCCTTATATACTGGCTTCGACACCCCGCAAGGTCTTCCTGATCTCATCGGTGCTGGTAAAATCTGAAAACTGGACCTACCTGCCCGACCGGGCCTGTGTTTGCGAAGCACCCATCCCGGAGATCACCAAAACGGTCAGCTCCCTCAGGGGCAGGGAAGAAGATGCCCTTATCATCGTCCAGCTGCACTGGGGAAGGGAACACGCTACAATGTCTGAGACCATGCAAAAGCATCAGGCCAGGGAGCTTATTGATGCAGGAGCCGACTGTATTCTCGGACACCATCCGCATACAATTCAGGAAACAGAATACTATAAGGGAAAACCTGTTTTTTACAGCCTTGGGAATTTTATCTTCGACCAACGGGAACCTGTCAATTCCATTGGGCTGGTGGTGCGAATGACTATTGGGAAAGATACGGTTGAATATGATGAATTCAGAGTGATTTCGAACCCGGCGCTTCGATAAACCAGGCTCTTGGTATCCTTATCCGATCTGCGAAGGATTCTGTCCAAATTCCTTCTTAAAGCATGTCGTGAAATAATTTGGATCACTAAAGCCTGTCTGGTAGGCTGCTTCAGAAACCCTTAGGCCATCTTCTTTAATAAGCTTATAGGCAGTTCTGAGTCTGATGGATTTAATGAGGTTATTTGGTGTCAGACCGGTGAGTGCCTTAATCTTTCTGTTCAGCTGAGCCATGCTAACAGCAAAGTTATCCGAGAGTATTTCAACATTCAGATCCGGATTTATCATATTTTCCTGAATGTACCCCTTCAGACCGGTAATAAAATCAATGTCTTTCTGCGGAATGGCTTTTTCAATATTCTCTGAGGTTTCAAGACCCGAAAACTTATTCCTTAGCTTCATCCTGCTTTCCAGTAGTGAATTAAGGACAGTATCCAGCAGCTTCACATCAAACGGTTTGGTCAGATAGGCATCTGCTCCCCGAGAAATACCCTCAATTTGCTGGTCAATGGTATCCTTTGCAGTCAGCATTACGATTGGGATATGTGAAGTATCGAAATTATTTCTGATTGCATTACAAAACTCATAACCATTCATGGTTGGCATTTCTATATCCGTTAGAATGATGTCGGGATTTTGCTCCCTGGCAATGTCAGTACCTATAGAACCATCTTCTGCCTGATATACTTTGTATCTGCTTTCCAAATGCCCGGCTAAATAGTGTCGCAGATCAGGGTTATCTTCCACCACCAGGATACCTGGCTTATTATAATGCCGGGATATTGACTCAGTTACCTGTGCCTGTAAAGTATCTTCAATGATCTCGCGGGAATACTCCCGGTAGTCAGTCATTTCAATATTCGCAACTAATTCATTGTCTGTGTAATTAATCCTGTTTATCGGAATGCATACCGAAAAAGTACTCCCGGATTTCAATTCAGATTCAACCTGAACCGTACCATGGTGCATTCCGACAAGTTCTTTGACAATGGACAAACCTATACCTGTACCCTGTTTGTTGCTTTTCTGATGATGCCTGGATTTATAAAAGCGATTGAAAATATTATCCAGATCATCCTTTGCAATTCCTATCCCATTGTCTTTAATCAGCAGTTCAAGGTTCCGGCCTTCATTTGTTATCACACCTGCAGCACTTAGGCCTATCTGACCTCCCGTATCAGTATATTTTACTGCATTTGACAGGAGATTCCATAGTACTTTTCGCACTTTTTCAGCATCCACATAGCCCAGCAGATCTTCTTCAACTGATTGTCTGAATTCAATAGATTTCTTCTCACACTCCCCTTTAAATGCTTCGGAAATTCCTTTGAGAAGGCTTGAAATATCTGTTTCTTTTACGGCAAGTGTATACTGGTTCCTGGTCAGTTTCCTGAAATCAAGGAGGTCTGTCAGTAAACTATACAATCGCCTGGAATTCCGGCGGATCAGATTAAGCTTATCCACTTGCCCTGGTAAAAGATTATCAGCTTGTAATAGGTCCTCCAGAGGCGCATCAATAAGGGTAAGGGGAGTTTTTAAATCATGGGAGATATTGGTGAAAAACTCGAGTTTCTTTTCTGTCAGCTCATGCTCTTTCTGTATCTTGAATTCTGAAATCTCCTTTTCCTTTTTCAATTCCATACGCTTCAGGTAGGCATAAACAGACAAGGATAAGAGAATGAAGAAGATTATAGCATAGGAAATATAGGCATACCAACTTAAATACCAGGGCGACAGAATCTGAATGATCAACCGGGTTGATTTTCCGGTGTTTGCACCCTCTGCACTTTTAACCTCAAAGGTATAGGTGCCCGGAGACAAATTAGTATAGCTTGCATAATTATTATCCCACAGGTAGGTCCACTGATTCTCAAGGCCAACCAAACGATAGGCATAACTGTGATATTTCAGGAAGCTTTTGTTTTTTACAAAAAAGTGTAGGCTAAATGAATTCCTGGTATAGGGCAGCTTGATCATTTTGGTTTCTTCCAGGGCCTGATCCAGGTATTGCTTGCCTCCGGGACTTCGTATACTCTGGTTTTGAAATCTAATATCAGAAATAACAATTTCAATTTTTGATGTGTCAGAATTAACTTTTGCAGGATCGATCAGCGTAAAGCCAGCCAGGGATCCGAAAACGATCCTTCCATCATTCAGTTTGGCTGAAACTCTTTCCTGGAACTCATTTGCAGGAAGTCCATCCCGGTGGTTATAATTCAATACTTCTTCAGTATCCATATCGAAACGGCATATTCCGGATTGGCTACTGATCCAGAGAAAACGATCATCTTCCGATTCGATCCTGACCAGAATATTGGATGGCAAGCCATTTTTCATCGTCCATTGTTTCCGGGTTTTTCCATCTTCTGATACCCGCAGTAAGCCATTATCCGAGGACGCTATCCAGTAATTTCCTGCCCTGTCGTGATAGAAATCGGTAATATAGCTGCTTATTCGGCTATTCATCACAGTTAATCTGTTTTCAAGAATATTTTCTTCCAGGTTAACATGAAATAAGCCCTGATCAGAGATTATTGCCACTAACTCACCCTGCCGATTTTCCCGCAGGGCATGCAATAAACAATAGGTGTTGTTGCTGCCCTTTCTGAGTAATTCAAATACCTGGGCAGTTTCGCTTTCTTTATTGAAATTTAATAAGATGCGGCTATGAAACTGGGTAAGCACCAGCATGTGTTTTTCATCGATTTCCTTTAGCTGGACGATCTGTTGCATCTCGCCGGGGCTTTCACTACTGGGGTGAAATACTTTCAGCAGTTGATAATCCGGAGAATATTTTCCCAGAAGGCCGTCATATGTTCCAACCCAAATATTATCATTCTGATCAACCTGCAATGCTGTCACCTTACTGCCTTTTAGTTCCTGCTTCAGTCTTTCACCGCTAAGGTTTTTAAAGCTTCCAGTTTGTGGATTCCATGCCGATAATCCGTAATTGGTACCAAAATACAGCATCGTATCACGGATATATACTGAAACACCTTCATTGGCCACCAAAGAATTCATATTTCCTTTCTCCGGAAGCAGGTTTTGAAACAGTTTGTTGTCGGGTAAAATGCACGTCAAGCCCGCTCCATAGGTGGCAATCCAGATCTCCTGGTTATTCCCCGGCAAGATGTCGTAGATACTATTGCTGTTGAGGGATTCATTAGTTTTATCGCTTCGGAGCATGGTTCTCAGATACTTTAAGTCCTTATTCAGGATAATGATCCCGTTTCCATCCGTTGCCAGCCAGATCTCACCGCCAACCTTAATTATTTCCATGAAAAAATATTGATTATCCAGCTCCACGGGAGTAGCACGACCTTCAGTTGAGATGACGAATAACTGACCGTTATAGCAGCCGGCAAAAATCTTCTCATCTATTCTTTCAATGTTGGCAACTTCAATATTTTTAAGCCAGGAACCTGTTGTTTTTGTAAAACCGCTCTCCCTGCTTAAAAGTCCTGCTCCATGAATGCTACTGCTATACCAGATTCCTTCTCTGGAAAAACAAAAATCAGTGAGGTCATCACCCTGATAAACAGCAACAGGCTTGTTCCCTTCGATTCTGTATAGGGTGGAAACCATCAAAAAATAGACCGAGCCATTATCTTCAACCAGCTTTGTAATATATCCCTCGACGATCCTTTCAAAATAGTTCGTCCGACGATTGTATTTATGCAGTCCTTTTTCTGAGGCAACCCAAAGCCTATTTTGCTTATCGTAAAGCAGATAGTTAATCCTGAATCCTTCCAATTCCGGATAAGTACTGAAAATCTCCCCATCATAACGGGCAATACCATTCCCAGTGCCTATCCATAAGTAGCCATAGTTATCCTGTTCAAGGCAGGTTGTAATATTCTGGGGCAGACCTTCTATTTCAGTAAAGTGTACATACTTGTTCTGCCCGGATACCGGAAAGCAGGAACTTATTAAAACAGTCCCAAAAATCACAATTACCTTAGTATACAAAAAGGGAAATTTCATCAGCCTCCGAAAGTTTCCAGTGTATTACGTATCAAGTATACAAAGATTAATAGAATTTCAAAGATTTTTGCCCGTATTTTAAAGATGCTGAAGGAGCATGGGATTTAGCTTTGAAATTCGGAATCATGGCCTGAAAACCATCTCTTTTTGATAAACCTGAAAAAGCATTAATCATGGTACCACAACTAAAATATTGCATAACCAGCCTTGGAATAATTTTTCTCATTCTGCTGAAGGCCAATGCCCAGGTATTGTATGTGGGTGCAAATTATCATCCGCATGACGCTAAAAATCCGGAAAAAATCAGGCAGGATATCGCACTCATGAAAGAAGCCGGATTGAATGTTGTCAGGATGGGGCACCTGGCATGGGATAGCTACGAACCCTCCGAAGGAGAATTTGATTTCGGCTGGTTTGACACGGTTATGGATATGATGGCTGAGGCCGAAATCAAAGTGATCCTGGATATTGCCATTCGTCCGGCACCCATCTGGCTGCATCATAAATACCCATCCATCAGCATAACTGACAGGGAAGGGGATGTTCTGTATCCAAACCACAGGTATATGGAAGATGTTGGTGATCCTATGTATCAGAAATATGCTTTGCGCTTTACCGATGAAATAACAAAACGATACGCTAAACATCCTGCTTTACTGGCCTTTGGAATAGATAATGAGTCCGGGGATGGGCAAATATCCTATTCTGAATCTGCCAGACAACGATTCATTGTCTGGCTCAAAAACAAGTATTCCAGTCTTGATAAGCTTAACAAAGCCTGGGCAACGCAGCGGTGGTCAAGAAAGATCAATCAATGGGATGAAATTGGTTTCCCGGTAGCAACTCATGCCACCGATGTCCCTGAACGCCTGCTCGATTTCAGATGTTTTGTCTCCGATGAAATTAATCAGCTTCTGTTCAGTGTCCTTGACCTTGTGAACACCAATGCTCCCGGAGTTTTAACCAATACCAATGCCTGGTATTACAGCTGGATGAAATATTTTGACTATGCGCCCATAGCTTATTCCGGTAAAATGACCCGGCAGGGAGCAGGTTTCTATCCGGGGCTGTCACTGACCACTAACTGGGGCGTTATGAACGCTGCTTTCGGGATCTCCCGGATACAATTTGAAAGCACAAATCCCTTTTGGTGCAGCGAATTTACAACCATGACAGCTGTTCCCAATTCGATCAGAAAATCTGCCTATGCATCGCTCATGTACGGCAACCAGATGGTTTGTGGCTGGACCTGGCAAAGCATGTGGGCCGGGGAAGAACAATACCTGTTAGGGATGATAGACTGGGACGGAGTTCCAAACCGTAAATATGACGAGTACAGGCAAATTGCTTCAGAATTTAAAAAAATTGAGAAATACTTCCCCTACCAGCTTCAGGCTGAGGTAGGCCTGGCCTTCTCATTTCCAAGTCAGATTGCCAGTGCCTATTTCCCGCAAAGACATGATAACCAGCTCCAGGCCTGTTGGGATATGTTTTACTATCGGAATATTGATTCCAGGATTGTCGGGATAGGTCACAGTAATTTAAACTACAAATTACTATTTGTTCCTGGTGTTGCGGTTATGGATAAATTGACAGCCGGCAAAATCAGAGACTTTGTTAAAAACGGCGGAACGGTTGTTATGACAAGCAATTCAGCCATTGTCGATACCTCAGGGCAGGTATTTCCTTCGACCCGCCCGGGAATGCTTGATGATGTTTTTGGTATCCGGTTAGGCAGCTATGAGGAAATTGAAGCCCTCAACGAGATTTCGCGAAAGTCTTATACCGGAAAGAAGGTAGAGTTTACCTATAAAAATGATACCATTCATGCAGAAGCTGCACGATTTGATATCATTGATCCCGGAGGAGCTGAAATCCTGGGCTACATCACCAGCCTGGATAAAGATTATCCTGTCATTACCAGGCATAAGTATGGACAGGGAAATGCAATTTATGTCGGGCTCCCTGCAGATAAAAAAATTCTTGACAACCTCCTTGACGACCTGATTGAGCAGCTGGACATCAAAAAAGGTCCGGAAGTGCCCACAGGAGTAATGGCCAGACAATTGGATGAAAAGCATATTTTATACCTCAATGTAAGTACTGAACCTCAGGAGATCAGGATGAAAGTGAAGTCTGAAAGTATTTTGTTTGACAGGAAGTATGATGGCAATTTCGTGATTGAGCCCTTCGAGCCGGAATTTATTGAACTGAAATAAGTGTTTAGACGATGAAAAACATGAAGAGATTGAAATCAATACAGGAAAACATGATGAAAATAAAAGCTATTGCTTTGATAATGGGAACGATGCTGCTGCTTGGTCCGGATCTGAATGCACAGGAGGAGGTCAACTGTTTCCTTGACGATTTTGAAACAAAAACTGCTGTGATACCTGAAGCCGTTCAGATGGACATTCCTGAAGGACATCCAACCGTGATTGTTTCCCTGACCGGTGACACCATAGGGAAAGTTTCAAAGTATGTGTTTGGTAATGCCATTGCTGCCTGGGCTGGTGCCCATAACGACCCGGCCCTGGTTGAAGGTGTTGAACTTCTTGCTCCAAGCCTTATCCGTTTTCCGGGCGGCAGCTGGTCCAACGGCTATTTTTGGAATGGGATCCCTTCTGATGTCCCGGATTCAATCTATGATGGAACAAGCTATAATGCTGAAACGCAAACCGCAAACAAATCCCAATTCTGGGGGCAAACCGGAGCAGGTGGCTGGCAAACAAGTCCGGAACAGTACTACGCACTTCGGACCAACAGCAACGTAAATGAAGGACTTATAACCGTAAATTACGGATATGCGCGCTATGGCACCAGTGCCGATCCGGTTGGTAAAGCAGCACATCTTGCTGCAGAATGGGTTCGTTCAGATAATGGAAGAACAAAGTACTGGGAAATAGGAAATGAAAATGGGGGACCCTGGGAGTATGGCTGGATGATTGACACAGCCCTGAACCAGGATGGACAACCGACAATTATTACCGGGGAACTGTATGGAAAACATTTTAAGGTTTTTGCTGATTCGATGAGGAATGCAGCTGCAGAAACCGGAGCTACCATTTATATTGGTGGCCAGATTGTTATTAACGGTGAAACCAGCTGGAATTTTGTAGACAGAACCTGGAATGAAGGATTCTTTAGGGAAGTGGGAGATTACGCAGACTTTTATGTTGTCCATAATTATTTCGATAATACAAGCATTACCTCCATCCTGAACAGGGCACAATCAGCCCTGAAGGAAAACATGGACTTTATTAAGCAGGACTTCATCGATAAAGGGGCTTCCCCTAAACCTATTGCGCTTACAGAATACAATATGAGTCCCGGAAATGATGAAGCAGCTGTATCTTATATTAATGGCATGCAGGCAGTTATTCTTATTGGTGAGTTGATAAAAAACAATTTCGGATTAGCTGCAAGATGGTTAGTGATCTCTGGTGAAACAACCATGTTCTTCGGAGGATCAGACGAAAATTATCTAAACCACCCTCATGCAGATTTTTATTATCTGGCCTACCTGCAGAAGATCATTGGCGATCATGCTATAACGACTTCTGTATCCAATTCCCAAATCGCCTGTTATACAACAAGATATGCATCGGGTGAAACTGCCCTGATCCTCGTTAATAAAGGTTCGGAAGAGCAAGTGATTACGGTGGATACCAAAGCAGTAGGAGTGGGTAATAAGTTTTACAGCTATTCTTTTACTGGCGGTAATGATGATGATTTTTCCAAGGCTGTTTTTATTAACGGAGCCGGACCGGATACTTACCATTGGGGGCCGTATTCCAACCTATTTTCTATAAAAGCAAATGCTTATCCTATTGAAGATGAGATCAAGTTCATTTCACCAGGCCGATCCGTTCAGATGATACTGATCGAGTCAGGAAGTACGCAAATTTCTGTTGATGAGTCCATCCTTGGACTGGCGGGTGCTTCCACCTCCGAAGGGTTCAGGTTGGATCAAGCCTATCCCAACCCCGCTCAGACAACAACAACTATAAACTATCATTTGAAGGAGAGCAGTTTCGTTTCCCTGAAGCTATTCAATATACAGGGGATGGAGACACAGTCAATTATTCACGGCTATAAGAATGCAGGACCTCATTGTGTAGAGCTTGATACTTCAAACCTGCAAAGTGGTGTATACTGGTATCTTATGGATACTGGCTGCTACCGAAACTGTAAAAAACTTATTGTTCTTTAGGAAAATCGTTTCATGAAGTTGGAATTTCCTGCTGCATGTCGGAGATTTATAATTATTTTCGTTTATGCAGGTTCTTTAGGATCAACCATTCGTAATTTTAACATCAACAATCCAAACTATGAAAAACCATACGCTTATCAGTTGGTTAATTGCGGTAGTATTTATTTACTCTCCGGCATTATCTCAGGAAATGGAATACATGCCGACATTTGAATCATTGGAGAAGGTGGACCCTGTACCGGAATGGTTTAAGGATGCAAAATTCGGGATATATTTCCACTGGGGGGTATACTCCGTTCCTGCCTATTCGAATGAGTGGTATCCGAGAACAATGTATATCGATGGATCTGGCGAAAACAGACAACATCAGGGAGTTTATGGAGACCCTCAGGAATGGCCATATGATAATTTTATCACAGGGGCCAGCGATAAAGCCGGAAATTTCGTTCAGTTTAATCCAACGCTGAAATCGGAGGGGGGCAACTTCGACCCAGAGGAATGGGCGCAACTCTTTTCCGATGCAGGCGCTAAATTTGCAGGCCCTGTGGCAGAGCACCATGACGGATTTTCGTTGTGGGCCAGTAAGGTTAATCCATGGAATGCTTTGGATTTAGGGCCGAAACTCGACCTGGTTGGCCTTTTCACGGAGGCCATCCGCAAAAGAGATATGAAGGTTTTTCTATCCATGCACCATGCTTTTAACATTACCGGATATTATAGTGCTGTTCCTGAAACATCCGACCCAAGGCTACAAATGCTTTACGGACAGCAGGGTAAGGAAAAAAATGAAGCTCTCTGGTTAGATAAGCATAGAGAGATCATTGATAATTATAAACCTGATATTATTTATCAGGATTTCAATCTGCACCTTATTTCAGAGCCGGTCCTTCTCGGCTTCCTTTCGTATTATTACAATCGTGCAGCAGACTGGAATAAAGAGGTAGTCGCGACATTTAAGGATGGCTTAAATGATCAGTGTGCAGTTTTGGATTATGAACGTGGAGGACCTCCTGATATCACTGATAATTACTGGCTTACCGATGATGCAATTAGTTCCTCAAGTTGGTGCTACACCGAGGGGATCGGGTATTATTCCTCATCTCAGATCCTTCATGCTTTTATAGACCGGATAAGTAAGAACGGTAACATGATCCTGAATATATCCCCTAAAGCTGACGGAACAATCCCCGAAGAACAAAAAAAAGTTCTTCTTGCGATGGGTGACTGGCTGAGAAAATACGGGGAAGCTGTTTATGCAACACGTGCCTGGGAAAAATATGGTGAAGGTCCTACTTTAATGGGTGCAGCCCACGGTATTATGGGAGCACCTGTGGAAGGCACAGCGAAAGATATCCGGTTTACAAGATCTAAAGATAACCGGACGCTCTATGCTATGCTCTTAGGCTGGGATGCCGGTGCAAAAGAAGTGATATTCCGCTCCTTATCGTCGGAAAGAATCGACCTGAAAAACCTAAGATCTGTTGAACTTATCAATGGTGGAGCCGGACAATACCTCCCGCTAAAATTTGTACAGGGAACAGAAGGTTTACGCATTGAGCTGCCTGACCGTACTTTTGAAGAAATGGCGTATGTGGTTAAACTAAACTTCGAAGGTACGATTCCCAAACTTGACATGTATTCAAATATCGACTGTTTACCCCATTATTACATCGTTCCGGAGGACAATACAGGTAGTTTGGTGCTTGGCCACGATCTGAAGCTAAGCACTGACAGAAAAGCTCTTTCGAACCAATGGTCACTTGAATCCACAGGCAAAGGCATTTATAAAATACTGAATCGCAGTGACAAGCAGAAGATACTTGCATGCAGTGACTCTGGTAAAGATCTGATGATTTCAGAGGTTACGGGAAAAGACAATCAGCTTTGGAAAATTGAAGATGCGCATCATGGGAAGTTGCGGATTTCCAACAAACAATTTTCAGACCGGATTCTTTCCATTGCCACACCATCTCAACAGGGAAATACGGCTGAATTGCAGAATTCTGAAAAGGACTGGTCTTCCAACTGGAAATTGATCGAAGTATGTGAGATTCAACAGGAGGCTTTCAAACCAGTCAATATCCCCGGGGTTCTTGAAGCCGAGGACTTTGACATAGGTTGCGAAGGTGATGCATACTTTGACAGAGATAATCTGAATGAGGGAGGCAAATACCGTACCCGAACAGGAGTCGATATCGAGGAGTGTTCCGCAGGGGGGTATAATGTCGGTTGGACGCGTAAAGGAGACTGGATGGCTTACACTGTGACAGTAAACAGGACTTCAAACTATCAGCTTAGCTTTTATATTGCCTCAAATTTTGATAGTGGCAAACTTCATCTTGAATGTGATGGCATTGACAAGACGGGGATCATTTCGATACCGTTTACAAATGGATTTCAAAACTGGCAAGTGGTTACTGCGAATATTGAGCTGGATGAAGGCAAACACATCCTGAAACTGGTTGTTGATGATGATAATCTAAATATTGATAAAATAGTTTTTGAAGCCACAGACTGAAAAAATACACCACCATGGTAAAAGTCAGTAAGTTACCCTTCAAACGATATTGCAAAAGCATGGAGCTTCGGAACGAAGCACACCTGATCAGGGAATATAAACAAGTACATGCGAAGGGTGAAGCCTGGCCTGAAATAACCCAGGGTATGAAAGAGGTTGGCATCCTGGATATGGAAATATACCTCCTCGGAACCAGCCTTTTTATGATTATGGATACTGTTCCCGACTTCGACCATGACAAGGCCATGGCTGAATTGGCTGAAAAGCCCCGGCAAAAAGAATGGGAGGCGTATGTATCGAAATTTCAGGATACCTCCCCGGAGAGTACCGCAAGCCAAAAATGGCAGCTCATGGAAAGAATTTATAAGATGGATTGAACCTGTCAAAGGAGATTATCATCGTATTCCCTGATGTAATGATCAACGGGAGGTATTAGAGAAACCCTTTCCTGCCAGCCTGATTCAATACCTGTTACCCCCTTCGTTATTCGAAAAATTTATCCCATTCCCTGAAAATGACTGAATCTCCAAGATTTTAGCGATTATTTTCAAGAGACCTGAAGCCTGATGCAGTTAGTTTTGAAAGCTTGAAGAGACTTTCAAAACATGAATAGTAATTATACATATCTCCATTATGAAACCCATTGAAATACCTAAAAGAATCTTTAGACATGTTCGAAAAGAATTGACCGCAGGAATAATTATGCTGCTGGTAATCAACCCAATTTATGGACAAATGCAAACGGTTCAGGGAACCATCACTGATGAGTACCAGAATCCTGTTCCGGGTGCCAACGTGCACATCAAAGGAACAACGAAGGGCACTATCTCGGATATAAATGGTCTGTATTCTCTTGATCTTGAAAATTATAAAGATCCCGTTATCACAATCTCATTTGTCGGCTATCTGACAGAAGAAATTGTAGTCGGATCCCAAACAGAAATTAATGCTCAACTTATCCCTGACATCTTATCACTGGATGAAATTATGGTTGTAGGTTACGGGGTGCAAAAAAAGAGTGATCTGACGGGAGCCATTGCTTCTATTTCAAGCGATGAAATATCAAAAACACCAAGTTCCGGACTCGTGCAGGCCCTTCAGGGCAAGGCCGCCGGAGTTCAGGTATTCAACAATTCAGGGATGCCTGGCGCCGGGATAACCGTTCGTATTCGTGGGATCAACTCCATTACAACTGTTAATGGAAGCGCAGGGGGACCACTGTATATTATCGATGGGATTCCTGGAGATATTAACTCAATCAATCAAAATGACATTGAGCACATAGAAGTATTAAAAGATGCTTCATCTCAAGCAATCTACGGGTCCTCCGGAGGAAATGGAGTAATACTGATTACTACAAAGAAAGGCTCCAAAAACCAGAAACCAAAAATTGATTTTACCATGTACAGGGGTTTACAGACCAATGATATTAATGTCGACTTATGCAATACCAGCGAATGGATCCAGATGTACAACAGTTTGCCGGCTAATTTGTCAAAACCCATCCTGGCGGATCCCGATACTTTACCCAATACAAACTGGTGGAACGAAATTACACGTGATGCTGTTATGGAAGAATATACCCTGACTTCCACCTCAGGTACGGATCATTCTACCTCGCTTTTCAGTCTTGGAATTTTTAACCAGGAAGGGGTAGTGAAAAAGACAGAATTCAAACGCTATACTGTAAGAATAAATACCAGTACGGATATTTCCAAACGAATCACGGTGGGTGAAAATATTAACCTGTCAGCTACCCGTCAAAGGGGTATGTATGATAACTCCTCGTGGGGATCGATAGTGACTGCTTCACTATTAACAAGCCCCATCTGCTATGTCCGGGATACCTCAGAGATGAGCCTTGCCCGGGCAACAGACCGAAATATTGGCTGGAGCGGATGGGGAAATCCGTATTTTGGAGCCGGAATTGGAAATCCTGCTGTCAGTATCAATTACGACAACCGTAAAACGGGAACCTACCGGGCTTCAGGTAATCTTTTTGCTAATGTTGAAATTTTGAAAGGACTGACCTATACCCAGAATTTCGGTTTCGATGTCAATTTCTATGAGATGGACAATTATATCCCGTATTATAATGTTGCTGTGGTTATGCAAAACCTGGTTCCAAAGGTTGAAAGACAGCTTGACCGGCATTTTACCTGGAACTGGCAGCATATATTGAGTTATGAAAAAACCTTCGCTGACAACCATAATCTTGGTCTGATGGCCGGTTTTGAGGCAAGTGAATACCAGGGAAAAACTCTTTTTGGCAGAGCTGACTCACTCATTAAGGGAGGTGCTACACCTGAATTCCAGGTAATTGATGCCACTCTCAGGAGTAAAGGCTCAGACTACTATCTGGCACACGGCACTGCCTGGCAAAGTTCCCATTACGCCTATTTCGGCCGGGTAAATTACGACTATAAAAATGTATTTCTTGCACAGTTCACCTATCGGTATGATGGGTCAACCAACTTTGGGCCTGAACACCGTTATGGATCATTTCCCGCATTTTCAACGGGTTTTAAATTCAGCGAGCTGGATATCGTGAAGGATAAGTTAGACTTCCTGAGTTTTGGAAAAGTTCGCTTTGGCTGGGGAATTACGGGTAATGATCATATTGATGCAGCCAAGTTTTACTCGCTTGTAGATCAACAACCCCGCTATGGCTATGTGTTTGGAGGAAGAACGGTGCCGGGAGGCGTGGCCCTTGCTCCGGGTAACCCAGAACTGCATTGGGAAACTATTACCACCTTTAATTATGGACTTGATCTGAGCTTCTTTGAAAATAAACTAAGTATAACAGCAGACTATTTCAATAAAAACACTTCCGGCATGCTCCAGACCCTTGAGCTTCCCCTGGTGGCCGGACGGTATGGTTTACCGGGTAATGATGGTAAATATGCAGAACATGTAGGAGGTTTACTGAATAAAGGAATTGAACTCACAGCCGGATATAAAAATAATATCGGGGATTTAAACTACGCAGTAGACCTGAACTTTACGAAAATTAACAGCACATTGCATGATATGCAGGATACCCTCTATTCGGGTCAGAACAATATCTGCATTTCGAGGAATGGGGATGCACCGGGCTTATTCTGGGGATACCAGACTGATGGAATTTTCCGTCCGGAAGATGCCGATACGGTAATCGATCCTTCGTCAGGAAGATCGAGGTATATTGTTGTCAATCAGCCATACAGGATTAGCAGTACATCAGGGGCTGTTGTCTACCTGCAGAACAGCGCTCTTCCCGGTGACGTACGTTTTGTTGATACCAACGGAGATACCGTCATTACTGATGCTGATAAAGTTGTCATCGGAAATCCGAATCCGAAATTCACTTTTGGCTTTTCCATTAATCTGGAATATAAAGGATTTGATCTGAACTGTTTCTTCCAGGGTAGCTATGGGAATCAACTATTCAATGCTGTGAAATCATCTTTGTATAGCCCAACCGCATCCGGAAACTGGGTCACCGGTGCATTAGATGCGTATCGTGCCCCTGTTTATGATGCTGAGGGAACTATGATCGATGAGGGAAATACCAGCTCAGATCAGTTCAGACTCGTTGGGGGCACAAACTATTGGGTAAGTGATTGGTATGTTGAGGATGGATCGTACCTGCGACTTAAGTCCTGTCAATTGGGTTATACCTTACCCAAATCAATCACCATGAAACTGCGCATTGAGCAATTCCGGATTTATGCCGGTGGAAGGAACCTGCTGACATGGACCAACTATTCGGGTACAGATCCTGAAATCGGTAGTTCAGATCCAACTGCATTTGGGATTGATTATGGAGTTTATCCGCAGACAAGAATGTATGATATAGGATTAAACATCACATTCTGAGCGAATTAACAAAGATATACCATGCAGCATAAGAATTTAACCATAATACCTCTTAAAATGAGAAAAATAAACAACTATATAGGATTGTCGGTTGCTTTTACCATTCTCCTTTTCGCTTCCTGTAGCGAGGATTTTCTGAATATAAAACCAATCGGAAAAGTTAACGAGCTGAGCTTCTTCAGCGACACTGCCAATATGGACATAGCCATAAGCGGGGTATATAATGCCTTTCAGTATAAAGAAAACCTGGATTTATACGATGAGTACAGAATGTGGTTGGGAAGCATTGCCTCTGATGAAGCTGAATGTGGAGGAGATAATCCGACAGCCTGGGCTGAAGGTTATTCCTATGATGACCTTTCGTACTCCTCCTCAGCAACGGTTTTAAAAGCTTTATATGGAGCGATGTTTGCAGGTATTTCGCGTGCTACTCAGGTGATTGAACAATTGCCGGAAGCAAAATTGATAGAAGGTACCGATACCACAAAAATTAATAAGCGTCTTGGCGAGGCTCATTTTCTCAGGGCTGCCTATTACTTTGTTTTGACCCGAACCTATGGAGGTGTACCTGTAGTGGATCATATTTTATTAGCCTCGGAATACAATACGATTCCAAGAGGCACGATTAAAGAAGTGTATACGCTTATGGAGGAAGACCTGCTGAAGGCTATAGAATATTTGCCAAAAGAAAGTCAATGGGGTGCAAAGGATAAAGGTCGTGCCACCCAGGGAGCAGCACAGGCATTATTAGCGAAAATGTACGTATATGAGTCGTCATACTATGCCTATTACGGTACCGGTGATGCCAGGATGGGAGCTGTTCAGGACCGCTGGTCTGAGGCACTGGACCTCTGTGAACAAGTGATCAGTTCCGGAGAATATGATCTTCTCGGCGCAAGTGGTGAAACCTATGAGACTTTCTGGAGTCTATCAAGCAATGGCTTTCGTTATCTGTTTTCCGTTGAAGGAAACAATAACAAGGAAAGTATTTTTGCTATTCAGCATACTTACGATCAGATTGGATATAACATGAACAGGGGTACCGCACTTAACATGTTCGTAGGGACCAGATCAGTCTATCTTGACGATGAACAAACTCAACTATCCTCTGAAGGTTCACATACCTGGGGATTTTGGGTTCCCACACACAAGCTTTACGATATGTACCATCCGGAGGATGTCAGAAGGAAAGTAACTATTGGAGAAGGTCCAAATAACGCAACCGGATATAGTGGGGACAGCATTTATTGCAAACCGGATGAATTCCCTGAGGGATGGTATGTTATTGTTCCAACACGGTACCCGGCAACAGGGCTGGAATCGTTTAAATACGAGATCGGGCCCCATTTGAGTTCGCTGCAGGGATTAGACTGGCAGGGAAACCCTCAGAATCAATACTACTTACGCTATGCCGATGTAATTCTTCTGGCCGCAGAAGCAGCTATGATGACGAATGATCAGGCAAAGGCACTTTCCTATTTTAATATGATTCGCAGCCGTGCCAGAAATTGCGGGAATGGAATCAACCCGGAAGATCTGACAGGTACTGTAAGCAAACAGGATATCATGGATGAGCGTTTACGTGAATTTGCCATTGAAGGAGAGCGCTTTTTTGATCTGGTGCGCTGGCATGAAGCCTACAATGTTATCAACGGAACCCGAATGGAATGGTGGGACGAAAGTTATAATGACCTTATCTATGAAGAGCCAAAGCATGATTTTTTCCCCTTGCCTTCAACAGAAGTGTCTAAAAACAGTGTTTTAAAACAATACGCTGGTTGGTAAAAAACAGTATCGGTTAGAAAGGGCTGGCAGATGTGCCGGCCCTTTCGCTTTATTAGTATCAGAAAGCAGATGTATTTGAACAGAAACACCACGATGAATTTAATGTATTTATAAATACATTCAGTATTTAGTCTTTGCACTTAACAATTTGTTCCGTCCAGGTTGGCCCTTTTATGTAAAACCTCCCATTTTCGTAATAAACCGGCTCGAAACCCATTTGAGGTGTTTTTTCCCATTCCAGCAGCTCCGGGCAATAAGGATAGGGTCGTTCCTCGTAACCTATGTAATGACAAGAACTCCAGATATTTCCATCGGGACCCTCAAACAGGGCATTATGACCGGTCTCACAATAAGGGTCTTCCGTATCCTGAAATTTCAGGTGGTCGTATCCTCCGGCCAGTGCCAGTTCCGGCCGGTATCCTTTTTTGCGGGTACCAAAGATGGGCTCATCCGATACAAGCTCCCAGGGTCCCAAAGGATTTTCAGATTTTAGTAATCCTACTTCATACCCCCGTGTCCAGGTGGAAAAAAACATAAAGTAGATACCCTCACGTTTAATTACAAAGGGCCCTTCAATGCCACCAACCATCCATTCGGGCCAGCCGGCTTGTTTTTTGTCCAGAAATTTTTCGATAGGAGTGGTGAGTTGCCCTGTATTGAGATCAATTTTTGCCTGAAAAAGCCCATTGCCGCTGCAATAAAAATATACTTGTCCGTCCTCATCTTCAAAGAGGGTCGCATCGTTATTGTATTGTGGAGTAAGCGGGCCATTAACCAGGCTGTAAGGTCCGGTAACCGTATCCGAAGAAAACAACCAGACACTGTGCGTACTCATCCCCTTTGGATCTTCCTCCGTGACTTTACCGCTGTTCACAGTAAGCCAGTATTTTCCCTGAATGAAATGGATTTCGGGAGCCCAGAACCTGCCATTGTAAGGGCAATCATCGGTTAACTTACTGGCATCGATGAGCCATGAATGTTGTTCCCAGTGAATCAAATCGTCGGACACCAATAAGCGCACACCCGGATTCGGACCGGTCCAAACCGGTAGCGAAGTCCCGGTGCAATACCACTTATCACCCACTTTAAGGATACAATGATCGCGCATGGCGATGGCCGTATCCCGGGTGATGGGATTTGTATATCTGAATTCGCTTGTCGTAGCCTCTGATGTTTGACTCACGCTTTTTTGTTGTGCCTTACATACCGCCAGACTCGCCAAGAGACCCACGATAAAAAACAGAACTATTCTCTTCATTGTATAGATTTTAATTACCAGTTATTGTTTAGTATAAGGACTTTCCTGCATTTTCAGGAAAGCTTGTTCGTAACCCCCATTATCCACAACGATTTTATAGATCACCACCCCTGGATCCAAAGGACGGATGGTCAACTCATAAATCCCGTCTTCACGAGGTGTTAACGAAAGTTTTGTCAGGCTTTCAATCATCCTGGCTGCACCGGTAGGGTACATTTTTGTGTAGTTGTTATCCCAGTTCAGGTCTTTGTTAATATTCCATACTTTTTCTTCTCCTCCTTCAAAGGATGCTGCAACATAGTGTCCACCCTTTTTGAAAGGCAGCGTACTGTCAAAGTAAATCCATACATGAATACTGTCCGTTTTTGGGCTCATGTGCATTTTGTAGCTTATACCTGCATCTCCTGTCTTTTTGTTATAAGGCATTAAGGCAATGCCGGAGAGGGTTCGCCCCAGGTTGGGAATTATGGTCCATTCTGTTTCTCCGGTTCCGTGAGTTTGGAAAAAATGTTCGCTTTCCATGACGACAACACCATTCTTTTCTTCGAAAATGTACCCTCCCTGCTTTGATTCTTCCGGTGCAACACGGATAACCAAGGGCATTCTATTTCCTTCAGGAGGTTCATCCCACGAGGTATACCCTATGTGGGTCTGGTCCATCATGTGGTTCCATTTACCACCCGATACCTTCAAATTATAATCTTTTGTAAATTCAGCATCCAGTTCAAAGCATTGCTCAACACGGTCGGCCCAGTAGTTGGCTTTCAAATCTTTTTCAGCTGCCAGTTTTTTGTTCATAGCCACTGCATAATACATATCATAAAGATTAGCCATTGCACGAACCGGATGGAGTATCAGTTGCATGTAGGTGTCTCTGTACTTCGCCTGGAGTTTATCATACTGACGCATGGCACGGGTTTCCAGCGCAAGGAAGGCATCTTTTACCTGGAGGAACTCACCGCTTTCGAGCTTATAAGTAACATCGTCCAGCATCTCCGCAGTGATGCGGCTGGCATATTTACAATAGAGACTCAGAATATCGGCTGCTTCTCCGGCTTCCGCATCACCAAACTTGTCTTCGCAAAATTGTATGGCATAATCATCAAGATTATCCTGATCAAAAGCGGTGGGATTCCAGGCCATCTTAAGAAAGAAATCCATGGGATACTCATTGGGTTTGAGATCGCCTACATTCAGCATCCACATTTTATCCACACCATAGCTGTAGGTTAATTGCAATTGTTCCCACATTTGGGGTATTTGTGTCATATTGAGCCATTGATAGGCCCTGGGCGCCCCATGCAAATCAACATGGTAATAAATACCGTATCCACCGGGATGAGGCACTTCGCCCAATTCAGGAAGCCGGCGAATATTCCCCCAGTTATCATCGCAAAACAGTACAATCATATCTTCGGGTATCTCTATTCCCTGGTCATAATACTCCAGGACTTCGCTGTATAGTGCCCAAATCTGTGGTGTTTCTGCAGCGGGTTTTTCGGTAACTTTTTCAATAATATCCCGCTGATCAGAAAAGATTTTTTCCAATAAATTGAAATTCTCCTCCACACTTCCGGCATCGGTCATGGGCAGGTCTCCATCACCACGCATGGCCATGGTGATCACCTGTTCAAAGTTTTTATTACGCTGAAGACCGTCTTCCCAGAATTTTTTCAATCCGTCTTCGTTTGTTCTATAATTCCACTCACCATTACCATACTCCAGGTGATGTGTGGTCCACTCTTGTTGTGCACGCATCATGGGCTCGTGGTGCGAAGTTCCCATAACAATACCATATTCGTCTGCAAGGCGGGGATTTTCAGGATCATCTTCATTAAAAGCCTTTCCCCACATGGCTGGCCAGAGGCAATTTGCCCTCAAACGAAGAAGCAGCTCAAACATGTGTGAATACATTTTACTGTTTACACCACCAAATTTTTCGTTCGCCCAACGTGTAAAACAGGGATATTCATCGTTGATAAAAATACCACGATACTTTACTTTGGGTTCGCCGGAAACATAAAAACCTGATTTCACATACGCCGAAATGCGTTTTTCTATCGGTACATCGGCCCACCAATACCAGGGAGATACGCCCAACTGCCTGGATAGTTCATATATTCCATAAATGGTCCCGCGTTTATCACTCCCCACAATTATCAGGCAATTTTTCGTATGTTTCGTAGGATTCGAAATTGTGGCAATGATGAAACTTTCCCATTTTCCTTCTATTTCCTTAATATCCAGTTTTTTTTGTGAAACCAGTTGATCAATTAGCTTGTTTTTGCCAAGCGTACCGATGACTATTTCAAATTCGGCTGACTCGTTATTGGTTATTAATGCGGGTCTTATGCCGGTAACACTATCAATATCATTCTGCAAATTATGTATAGCCAGGATAACTCCGGGATGATCAGATGTATCGTAACTGATTGCCGATGCTGATCCGTCTATGGAAGCAACAGGAAAGTCTGTGTCCGATACAGGTCTGTCAATTATTAAATCAGAAGACAGCGGGTAATTTGTTTGTGCATTTACAACACCTGATAAAACCATAATCACTAAAACAATCTTAACTGATTTTATGTGTTTGAAGAAAAAGTTAGTATTGAATTTCATTATATTAAATGTTTTAATCTTTCTAATCTTATTTGCGCGACTTTCGCTCCTTAACCTGATACAAGCCCGTGCTTTTTCTCTTTCCTTTAAGTTTTATCTTCCCCATTTCCTTAAACAGGAATTCACCCTGGTTCTGGCTTGGCATGTAGAGGTCCTGGGAGATTAACAGCTCCGAGTTGTATTCATTGCACATTCCCTCGATCCGCGCCGCGGTATTGATGGTATCGCCGTTATAGGATATATCTCGACGGGCTTGTCCTACCTGCAGCATCATGACTTTTCCGATATGTACGCCGGCCTTAAATCCAGGCACCAGTCCGTACTTCCGGATAAAATACCGTTCCCGGTCCCCGATACGCTTCCGGAAAGCGAAAAAAGCTTTAAGGTAATTACTATCCCTCATCCCGCTGCTGACGTTCCAGGAGATGATGGCACCATCTCCCAGGTACTGATAGATTTCCCCATGGTACTTCCCGAAAACATTCATCTGGTTGAACACATCCTGAACCAGGTAGCTGAATTTCCTGTGCATGAGCTTTTCGGCAATGGAGGTAGAGGATTTCATATCGATAAACATGAAGATTCGTTCCTCTTCACGGGGTTTGCTAAGGATCCCAAAGAACCAGCGAATGAAATTCATTCTTCCCATCCGCATGCGCATAGCTTTCAGGAAGTTATAGATGATCCCGCTCAGGTAAAAATAGGCCAGGAAGCGAAAGAAATGGATATCCATCCTTGGGATCTGTTTCAGGAGGGCTTCATAATTTTCCTTGTCGATCCGTCGCAAAGAGATACGGGCAGCAAGCAGCATCAGGAAAAAGGCAGAACCGAAATAGATCAGCCATTTTATGAATACGATCATCTGCATGGGGAACAGACGCGTGATTCTGTCGGTAAAAAGCAGGTTCAGAAAAAAGAACCAAAATGAAATAGCCGTACCAAATACTAACAGATTGAAGTATATATTTTGAACCCTCAGCAGGTTGAAATATGCTGTAAATACCTTGTCACTGCCGGTAATGAATAAGTAGAAGAGGAGTACACCATACCAGAAGATAATTTGGTAAAGCAGGTACATCAGGTGTCTGGTAGAACTGTGTGGTTTCATTACCTTAAAAGTAGTAATTTGCTGCTAAATCTGATCAGTTTACACTTTCTGAAACCCAATAATGATAGTCTTTGATGGATTTATGACAGCCGTAAAGTTTAAGTGTTTATAATTTTAGTACATTAAACCCCCTTAACTTTATTTCCCCATGGAACAACAGAACTATCAAAGAAACATCAGCCGATGTCTTATCTTTTTAATTTTCATTTTTTGTGCTTTGGGCCTCGCCGGACAGACCTATCCTTACCAGGATCCGGAGCTCAGCTCTGAGGAACGGGCCCTTGACCTGATTTCCCGTCTTACGCTGGAGGAAAAAGCCACTCTGATGTGTGATCAGTCCGATGCCATACCCCGACTGGGAATTAAGAAATTTAACTGGTGGAGTGAAGCACTGCATGGATATGCCAACAATGATAATGTAACGGTTTTCCCGGAACCCATCGGGATGGCTGCTTCATTTGATGACGAACTTGTATACCAGATCTTTGATGCCGTATCTGATGAAGCCCGTGCCAAATACAACCAGTGGCTGCAAAGCGGGAATGAGAATAAACGCTTCCTGAGCCTCTCTGTCTGGACTCCTAATGTAAACATTTTTCGTGATCCCCGCTGGGGAAGGGGCCAGGAAACCTATGGGGAGGATCCTTACCTGACATCGCGAATGGGGGTAAAGGTTGTTAAAGGTCTTCAGGGGCCCGAAGATATGCGCTACCGGAAGCTGCTGGCATGTGCCAAACACTACGCTGTGCATTCAGGACCTGAATGGAGCCGGCACGAGCTGAACCTCAATCAGGTTGATCCCCGCGATCTGTACGAAACCTATCTTCCTGCTTTCAAAGCCCTGGTGCAGGAGGCGGATGTCAGGCAGGTGATGTGTG
>JAFGEO010000138.1 GCA_016931575.1 Bacteroidales bacterium
AAGCTTCAGCGCTCTTCATGGCAAGTGCCTGCTGATAGGCAGCTTTTGCCTGTCCGTAATCTTTAGCATCAAACAGCCGGTTGGCATCCGTAATTAAACTGGCATATTTCTCTTCCTCTGCTTTTTTCTGATCTACCAGTCGCTGCTGTTCTGTAAGCTGATTTTCAATTTTTGTTATCTGCTGCCTTGGGTAGGTTTCACCGGGCTTGTAACTAAGTGCCTTCTGATACGCATTTTTTGACTCTGGAAGCCGTGATTGGGCCAAGAGCCTATCAGCATCCTGAATAGTTTGCTGATATTGGGCTTCTAACTGTCGTTGCTCTTCCTGCAATCTACTGTTTTCCCTGATAATTCGATCGATCTCATTGATCTTTTGCACAGGATAAGGATCATTGGCCTTCAGGGATTGGGCTTCCTGATAAGCAGTTCGAGCAGCAGTATAATCTTTAGTCGCAAATAATCCATCTGCTTTAACCACCGTTTGTCTGTATTGTTCCTCCTGTTGCTGAGCGGTCAGAATCCGGTCTATTTCACTGATCCGGTTACGGGGTGCGGGTTGGGTGGGATACAAGCTTAAAGCCTGCTCATAGGCTTGTTTTGACTGCGGGTATTGCTTTGCATCAAACAGGCGGTTCCCGTCTGCCAGGTACTGTTCGTACTGACGTTGCTTGTTTTTTTCAAGAGTTTGCTGTTGCTGAGCTGCAAGTTGCCGGGATTGTGCAGCCTGAATTTTGGAATTAGCCTGTGCATCGTTCGGCTTTTTCATCATGGCCTGCTTATAGGCCTCCATAGCCTGGTCATAGGCCCCTGAGGCCATCAGCTCATCTCCTTTTGAGATATCATTCTGATATGCCTTTTCCAGTGCGTTTTGTTTTTCAAGGGCAGCACCCTGTTTTGCAGATTCTGCCTTCTTCATCTGTTGTTTCAGGTAAGGATCGTTCGGGTTCAGCTGCAGTGCATTCTGGTAGGCAGTCAGGGCTCCGTCATAATCTTCCTGTGCCATCATCCTGTCTGCTTCAGCCAGGGCCTGGTCGAGCCTTTGCTGTTGCGCAGCCTGCTGCGCCATCTCGTTGGCACGCTTCTCGTCGACCACGGCCTTGTCAATCTCACCAATCTTCTGTCTGGGCAGTGCCTCGTTGGGCTTCATCATCTGTGCTCTGTTGAAATGCCTTTTGGCAGCTTCATAGTCCTTTGCCTGAAGCGCAGACTGCCCCATAGCCATTGCTTCGTTAAACGATTTATCCAGGGCTTCCTGCTGCTGGTTCTGTTGCTGCTGCTGAGCAATGAGTGAGCTGATCTCGTCCACTTTCTGGCGGGGCAACGAAGCATCAGGTTTAACAGTCATGGCCTGCTGATAGAACTGTTTGGCAGCATCATAATCTTTTCGCGCATAGGCTGCGTTAGCCTGAGCGATGAGATTAGTATAATTTCTCTCTGTTTCGGCTGCTGCCTGGCTAGCCTGTTGCTGCGTGCTGATCAGTCTGTCAATTTCATTCAGTCTGCTCTGTGCATGAGGATCAGGCTTTCGCTGCAGGGCTTCTGTGTACAGCTGCTTAGCGGCCGCATACTCTTTTTGGTCGTACAGGCGATCCGCTTCTGCAACAGCTTCCCGGAATATCTGTTCATCCTGTTTCTCCTCTCCAATCTTCTTGTAAATATCAGCCAGCTTTCGCTGTGCTGTACGGTCATCCGGATATACCTCCAGCGCTTCCTTATACTTTTGCCTCGCAGCTTCATAATCACCTTGCTGCAAAAGCTTATTGGCCTCCTCCATAGCCTCCTGGTAGGTTTCAACCTGACAATTCTCGATGTCGATCATCATTTTTTCAATTCGTCCCCTCATATTCCTGACGTATGCCTCATCCGAGATGAAATCACCCTGATTACTGCTGTATTTAACACGGTCGACAGGACTATCCAGGGCTGAAGTATTTGCACCTTCACATCCCGGGAACAGGCTCATGGCAAATTCCATGGTCCATTTGCCAACGACATCACTGGGTATTTCAGTGTTAAACGCAATCTTTTTTGTCAGCAGGCCCTGCTTTGAAATTTCCACAAGGTACTCACTGTTGATATCCATCTGAAACCTGAATTCCCCTTTGCGGTTGGTATATTCTGTCTGTATCACTTTCCCGTCTTTACTAAGGGTGATCTTTGCATTCTCCACAGCAACCATATCCTGTTCAACAACCCCGATCACATCCAGGGTGGAAACCTGTGCCCACACCTGTGAGGTTAGAAAAAATAATATCGAAAAAGAAATCAGACGAAATAATTTATTATGCAGCTTAACATCCATGTTTCCAGGTATTTATATGCTTAAATATAGTACTTTGCAATATTCCGGTTTAAATTTTAACAAACTTCTTTGTTACCGTATTTTCACCATAGTCAAGTTTCAGGATAAACATCCCTCTGCTAACTAATTTAGTTAATCTCAACTGTAAATTGGCCGGAGTAGGAGAATACGTTTGTTTGAAGATAAAGTTACCGTACAAATCATAAAGAGTGACAGTTACATCCTCAGTTGGTACATCTTTAAACAGAATCTGAAGGAAATCACCGGCAGGATTCGGATAAAGGGTCACCTGCTCATCCGGGAAATCACCCTTCCCCACTCCGGGCTGGGGGTAATAATCCATTACTGAGGGGCTCAGGGCCAGGGCAAGCTGAAGTTCCTGCTCACCATCATTCAGCAATTCCCAGCCATGACCGGTATTCATGACTGCCGTTCGAACTTGTGGAGCATCTACAGGGATTCCGGTATACAAGGCGAAAGTATCGGACAGCGCATTGTAAAAAATTTCGTATCCGGCATAAAAGCCCTTATTTACCTGTATCAGTGTATCCAACCTGATGTAGTTATCCATGTCCGGCTCAAGTTCAAAGGAAAAAAGATCCTTAGAAAACAAGACCTTAGCCGGTTTGTCCCCATCATCCCATAGCTTCAAACGCAATGTTGGTGTTCCATCTTCCACTCCTGCCATGTCCTCTGTTTGGAACCAGGCTTTTGCTACCTTAAGATTCACAGCATAAACATAGTTAGTTCCCAGCAGGGGAAAATACTCTGCAAATTGAACAGATCCGAGAGAATTGTGCCCGGACACATAGCCCCATCCATTCTTTAGCTTAGGAATTCCGAGAACTGAGAGGTCCGAGAGATTGGTCAGACTGGTTGTTACGCCCGCATAGATGTCCAGATTCTCCAGCACGGTTTTCCCTGTGTTATCAGGATCGAGCCAATGTTTCAATTGTAATGATGAGTCCTCTGATCCAAGCCAGCCTTCCGAAAATTTCTGGTAACAGTCATTAATAAGATTGGAACAAACCGTGCCTCCTCCTGTCAGACTGCCTACCAGGCGGTTATTGCTATTGAATAATCCCCCTCCTGAAGAACCATTCTCGGTGGAACCTTCTTCATAGCTCTCAACCAGCCAAAATGTCTCATCCTTATAGCCTCCAAAAGAGGTGGTTGTTGCCTCTTCAACATCATAGCTGATCTTTTTAACGTCTCCTTCAGGATGATGGATGATATAACTGCCCTGCGGAGCATCCGGTCCGGCATCCCATCCAGCATATACCGGAGTGTAATCCACAGGGGGTCTTTCAAACAATTTAAGAAGTACAAAATCCATTAATTCACCGGTACTTATGATTGTGCTGCCTGAAACAGATTTAATTTCCCCGTCGGGTCCTTCGCAGAAGGGGCTCTCATAGTCAAACGAAAAGACTGTATTATTGGCTGCATCCTCGTTCCGCACACAATGACGGGCAGTAAGAACATAGGGTGTACCATCCTCAGATGTATTATTCAGTAGAGTTCCTGTGCATCGTTTCCTGACATTTCCTTCCTCGATGACCAGTCGGCATACCGATAATTTCTGAAGCTGGTATCTTGAGATATCCAGGCAATTAATGTCGATTTCACATTCGGCCGACCAACCATAATATCCATCTTTTTCATGAGGAGGCAAATCACGTCCGGGAAATCCTATGCCTGCTGTTGCGATCGCCAGCTCACCGATGTATTCCGGCCCGCGAGCCGACTGGATCTCAATAATCAGGCTATCACCGGGAAGGGAACCAAGACTCAATACCCGGGCTTCATTATTATTTCTGAAGGTAAAAGCGCCGAAAACTGTCCCGGCACCAGGGGAATAAACAAATATTTTCACTCCCTGATTTAATCGGTATGGTCTGAGTGTCAATCCAATCGAGGACGCGCCAGAAGCAGTGAAGCCCCTCTTCCATACGTAGGTTCCCTGTTCATTCTGATGCCAGGCCGGATCCCGGGACGGAAGAATCTCAACATGAGCGACAGCTGCAAATACATCTGCTTTATACCCATCCTGGTTTCCCTGCTCAACAAGCAGGGATTTTGCCAGAACTCCTGCGTCAGGAAGCCTGATAAATTCGGTAGCTGTCTTCTGAAATCCTTCGGCCATCAACTTACCGGGGTACTCAATTTGCCCTGGTAAAATAGCCGGGAATAGGAGGCTGACCAATGCTCCGGCAAATAAATAGCGGTATTTCTTCTCCCCTGCCATTATTCAGATGCTTCTATCTGAGTATTGAAATCTTTTAACTCTTGAATGATTTATAAACAACTTAAAATATAGTATACTTGTTTATTAAACGTTTTCGTTCCTAATTTATGCTTGCTAAAGATTCTTCCTTAAAGATAATTCAATTCTTACTAATGATCGGAAGTGTATTACTAACAACTTCCATCTGCTTACAAGCACGCGAGGACAGGAAGTTTTTTAACCTTAACCCTGCCATCCCTGTAAATACCCTCTTTCTGAATACCGATTACACCAGTCAGCGATCAACAAACACCTATATCATCGATGAACTGAAGCAGCCCTATCTGAACGCGGGGATCAGCTACTTTTCGAGGAAGAATTTCGATTTCTCCCTTCAGGCGGGCATGGCTTTCAACTCAGACACAGGCTATTCGGAGCCCGCTTACGAACTGGATCTTTCCGCAGGTTATACCTTCAACCTGGGGAATTATGTTAAACTCCGCCCCGCTTACTCCCATTTTTTGTTCAGCAAAAACAGTCATGAACTCCAGTCCCTTTTTTCCGACATGCTTCAGCTTGACCTCTATTGGGCAGGCGATTATTATTACGGAGGGTTGTTCAATAGCTATCTTTTTGGAGAGAAGGATGTCTATTACAGCACGATACAAAACGGGGTGAGCTATTATAAAGAAAAAACATCAGGCAGAAATACAAGTTTCTCCCTGGGTATTGAACTTAGTCTTAATTTCAGTGATCCGAATTACTATAACAGCATACTATGGAATTCCTGGAATGATGAAGAATTCGCCTACTGGCTGGCCAACTACCACAATGAGCTTTATGGTGGAGATGTCGAACTTGTATTTCACCAATTTGATCTGTACGGGTATGAAAATGTAAAAGCCCGTGAAGAACAGCTGATAGCGTTGCAATACGACGGAATATTTGATCGTAGTTTCGGACTCAGCTACATTAACTTAAGCATACCTGTAACATTTTCACCCCGGTCATTAGGTTTTTACCTCCTTCCCACGCTGATGCTGCCCGTAAGCTCCTCCATATTTTATGACCCGGATGTACAATTTATCATGAGCCTGGGAATGTCCCTCAGCATACGTTAGGGTTTTTGTTCCAAATTTTCCTGAAGTCCGCTCATAAAACCATCAAATGCCGGCTTCGGGCGGAGGTTATCATCAAACAGCAAGGGCCAGTCGAGGATATTAAAGAAGCCCCTGATCCAGGAGTATTTATCAATGAAGCCCCAAAAAGTGATGCCATACTGTTGTTCTTCAGGGACTATGGTTCGGTACATGTGTACCAGGTTCCTGTACTTTTCACCCTGTTCCAGCTTCATGGAATCGGTAAGTTCCTGGTAAATCTGAATACCGCTGCCATACTCATCAGTATGCCGGTTGAAGATCACATCGACTTCCGAAAGGTGAATCTGCAAGCCCGTCTCAGCCCCTAATTTAAGGGCATAGGCGATGGTCTCATCGGGAATATCCATCCTGATGTGCATCTGGAAGCCCAGGCCCCCGATGGGGACGTTCTCTTTCTGAAGGTTTTTTATCATCCGGATCACGGCATGAAGTTTGGCGGTATCCCTCTCAATATTAAAATCGTTGTAGAAGAGGACAGCATCCGGATCCGCCTCATGGGCATAGCGGAAAGCATCGGCAATATACTCCTCTCCAAGTGTATTGTACCAAAACGTCTTTCTGAATTCACCTCCTGAGGTTTCCATCCCTTCATTAACCACATCCCAGCCATCGACTTTGCCTTTATACCTGCCAACATAGCTTGTAATATACTCCCTCATGAACTGCCTTAACCATGCGCTGTCGGCACGGGCTTTTTCGATGACCCACATCGGGGTTGAGCTGTGCCATATCAGGGTATGTCCGAACAGACGCAGACCGTTTTCCCGACTGAAATCCACCAGGCTGTCTGCCAGTCCCCAGTAATATTTCCCCTCCTCAGGAGCAATAGCCCGCATCTTCATCTGGTTCCGCTCGGTAACGGAATTAAAATGCTTAAGGAAAAGCTCCTTAATAAGCGTATCACCCAGCAGGCTTTTTAGCCCTACAGCAGACCCTACAGGAAAGTCAGCCGCATCCTTAAGTGCGTCTGATTTCGGCAATATAACTGATTCCTGACCCGATTTACATCCCAGTAGTTGAATACATAGTATAGTAAACACCAGGGATCTTCCGACAAACCTAAAAGCTTTCATGCGCATATTCATATTGCTTATTCTGACAACCATTCGTAACTGGTGGTACACTCACCATTCTGTTCGTAATTATCCGCTATCGTTTCACATTCTCCCTCTTCAACATCGAAGATGGTAGTTGTACTCTGGTATCCTGATTCACATGAGTACTCCACGACACAATCGCCTGTTTTCGTACAGGAAGAGAATACCATTCCTGCAAGTATCAGCGCTCCGGCCATAAAAATTCCAGGTTTCTTCATAATCGCTCACTATGCGGATAACAAGTGCCAAAATACAATTTGTAATTGTATTTTCCTTCTGATCGGGTATTGAATTGCTGAAACTCCGCGTGAAGTATTATGCCTTCTGCTTATTCAATCCTTGTTACGAAGCTTTTTCAGGGGTTTTCTTTTAAGTTCAGGATACCTGAAGTCGCTGCTTCAGCCTTCTTTGACAGCCTTCCAGCTTAATAATGGATGGTCGGCATACAGACGCAGAAACAGAATGAACCAGAAGGGAGCCGTAATATAAAACATTCTGTTATAAACACTTAACAATGATGAGCCTGCCAGGTACACAATAAAAAAGAGTAGCAATACCTGGAATACCACCTCCAGACGGAAGAAGGCGGAGGCACTTTTAAGAATCAGTATGATGATTGCGAAGAAGAAAAAGAGGTTATAGACAATTACCGGAATATTCCTGAACAGGATAGTGAGTCCGGGGGGCAGTCCAAAAAACAGGCGTCCGATATTCATAAACCAGTTTGAAACATATTTTGCCGGATGCTCCTTTATGTTCTGGATGGCCATCTTCCTGAAGGCCTCATCTCTTTCCAGGGGTTTATACCGTCCAACTATCGTGATGAAATCCCGGTGGTATGGGTGCCTGCTGAGCTGCCAACGATTTTTCCACCGTCCGTCATCGCTGGCCAGGGGTGAACTCATGGTGTAGAGGGACATTCCTCCGGAATCGGACCAGTAAAATGTTTTTCCGGTCATTCTTTCGGTATACCCCAGCCATGGGGTACAAAGGAGCATGGAGAATGAGAAGATCAATACCGCCCGAACTGCAAGCTTGCGCCGGGATGGCCAAAGGAGCAGGCCCAGGGAGATCAGGATCATGGCCAGTATCACGTAACCGAAGATAACGCGTGTCATTGCCAGGGTGGCTAAGGTAAGGGCCGAAAGCAGGATATAGTGCCAAGAAAAACTTTCTTTCCGGAAGGCTTTAATGACCAGCCAGCAGAACAAGGTAATCAGAAACCAGGAAAGGCATTCGGTAAGTATATAGGGAATAGACTGGAATACCGGAAGGTATAAACCCATAATTAGCGTAATTGCCCTGGCTCTTTTTACAGAAGAAAAGTACCGGAAACTCTGGTATGAAAGAATCAGTGAGAAATACAACAGTACCGAATTCAGTATGCGAAGTCCCAACAATGAAACTCCCAGATAGCGGAATGGGTAGAGAAAAAACGGGTACCCGGGGCCGTTCCACAGAAACACATCGGGAAAGGGAGGCGAGTAGTAGCCGTGCATCAGGTTATCCACATATTGGAGATAGCGGGTCTCATCTCCTACCAGGGATGCCACGGAAAACCAGACAGCGATAAAAATATACAGAATCAAAAGCGGAAGCAACTGCACATAAAAATCCAGACGGGAATACCAATTCAAAAAAATATTCAGTCTGGCATTCATTATTCCCTGTATGTGTGATATTCTGGCTTTCATCTGCTGAAAAAGACTCGAAATTATCCATTGATTCTGTCTGCAGGTCCCCATTCTGATCCGGATTGCCTGTTTTGCCCGGGGGGGATCAATAATCAAAAGTTTATACTTTCTTCCTTCGCGCCGTAAACATGTTATATTTCAGGATGCAGTACAATGCTCTGAATCCATCTTTCCATCCTATTTTTTTCCCTTCTTCATAGGTCCTTCCGTAATAGGATATACCTACTTCATAAATCCGGATATCGGGCACGCGCGATATTCTGGCGGTTACTTCCGGCTCAAAACCAAAACGTTTCTCCTTCAACGCCAAAGACTGGATGATATCTGTTTTAAAAAGTTTGTAACAGGTTTCCATGTCGGACAGGTTCAGGTTGGTAAACATGTTGGATATGCCGGTTAAGAACCGGTTCCCGATGGTATGCCAGAAAAACAGGATCCGGTGAGGATTGCTACCCATAAACCTTGAACCATAGACCACATCTGCAAATCCTTCAAGGACTGGTTTCAAGACATCGTTATACTCCCTGGGGTCATATTCCAGGTCGGCATCCTGAATGATCAGATATTCGCCGGTTGCCTTACTGATCCCGGTATGGAGGGCGGCCCCTTTTCCCTGGTTTACTTCATGTTTGAAGTACTGGATATTCAACTCGGGGTTTTCACTGATGTATTTCTGAATAGCGCCTTCTGTATCGTCTTTTGAACAATCGTTTACAATAATCACCTCTTTAGCAATGTTGTTGACCAGGTCTACTGCTTTAACCCTGTCGAGGATCAAATGAATGGTAGGCCCCTCGTTGTATGCAGGGATAATTATTGACAGTTTTTTAATCATTGCGCTGGATTTAAGGAGGACTTTATCTGCAAAACGGGTAAAATATTCATACATTTTGAATAACGCGACAAAAATAAAGTTTTAATTGTTTATTCCATAATTTACCAAAAGCTTTCATGTTCAAACCCGGTTTTGAGGAGAAACAGCCTAGTAGGCCAATGGTCAGGATCGATAGCTTCGGTACTTACGACACGATATTGCATGGTTTAATCCTCATTTTTAAAGCTGAATTTCATACCTGCATAAACATACCTTGGAGTACCAGGATAGTAATATCTGGGAGGTGCCCCGTCAAAAGAAGGGGCATTAACGAGGATCATCGATGCAAAGCGGGTATTAAAAAGGTTATTCACCCCACAGTAGAGTATCAGAGAACTCGTTCTCCTAAACGAAAATTCGTACCCGAATTTTACCGATGCCAGGACATACCTGTTATACTGTCCGGTATTGGCATCGTTAAGGTATTGTTGCTGAACCCACCTTCCGTTTAGTGTCCCGAAAAATCCCCGCAGCCTGTCAAACCTGAAATTCCCTGAAATAACAGCTGCCGGCACACCAGGAAGGTAGTTGCCGGAAAAATCGTTACCATCATCAATAAAGTCTTTAAACTTGTGTTCACCAAACTCAATTCCGAATGACAAAAAAGCTTCCGGTTTATCCTCCCGTGGCGGACCCAACAAGTAATACCGACCCGACAGTTCAACACCCTGGTGAAGGCTTTTTCCTAAATTCACACCGTAAAATACATCCTCAGTTTCCCGCTTGGTTACCAGCATGTTCTTAACATCCATCCGGTACAGCGACAAATCAGTAAAAACAATATCTTCCCATATTTCTCCCCTTACACCCACTTCCAGATTTGTTCCGCTTTCCGGTTTCAATCCGGTATTAATCCGGTAATCGGGTAAAAGAGTTTCCTCTACATCGGGGTACGAGATACCATGACCGAATGAAGCGTAAAAGCGGAAGGCCTTGCCCAGTGGGAGATTTACCCCGATAAAGGGTGATAGCACCGGCTTAAAACTGAATCGATCTGAAAGGTCTGTTGAATCAGAAAATCGGTCTTCTATGCTGTAATTCAATAAATTATAACTTATCGCGCTTTCCAGTATTCCGGAGGTGCCAAATTGCCAGTCTCCCTTTAGAAAAATGCTCACTGGTAACCGGCTTTCTGTAAATTCAGCTGCTAATAATCCCGGCTCACCCCCCATAGTCTCATAAACTGACCAATCATAGGAATCCAGTTGTCCCTCTGCTCCGAGCCGTACGGCAAACTTCATCGACTGATACCCCAACATACTCTTAAGTGTCATGTGACTGCTATTATCGTCAAGGATATTAAAGGGGCGCGACTCATAGCCATCCTGGAGAATGACCGACAAGCTGGTTGAAAGCTGCCAATTCCGGTTAATATAGAAGGTATGACTAATTCCGGATAACAGGCGGGAATATTGCTCGAATCCTTCTACAGCCAGCCAATTGGGAGCTGCCAGTTGTGGCGAGCCAATAAACATTTCCTCGTTAAGTGAACTGGGGATCTGTGTCCGGGTGTTGATAAAATAAGCCAGCGCAGAGATCACCGACCGTTCACCGCTTAGCTTCATAACAGCAAACAGATTATGGCGGGTGTAAGCACTATTCTCACGCCAACCTCTTGAGTTCGAAAGTGCATAACCCGTTGTAAAGGTTATCCCTTTTTTAGCCATTCCCAGTAATATGAAAGGTTTCATCGTTTGATAGGGCCCGCCTTCCATTCCGGCAGTGATCGATAAGCCATTGTTGGTCTGCTGCTTTGTTCCCAACATCAGGACACCCCCCAGACCGCTGCCAAACAAGGCCGATTTGGCACCCTTCGTAAGGTACACAGAACTAATAAATGCAGGATCCAGGTCTTCAAGCTGGGAGTAACCCTCTCCGGTTGTCAGAGGAATATCATCCAGGTAGGCCTTTATTCGGTTTGTTCCATAAGGCGTTCGCGAACCAATACCCCGGATGGAAATTCGTACCGTATTGAAGGTCCCTGACTGAGCTGTAATACCGGGTATTTGTCCGAGCTGATCAACCAGACTCAGGCTGCTGTTCTGCAACAGGTCAGTGCTGTTCAGAATAGCCACAGAAGAGGGAGCCAGGAATTTCTTATGATGAATAAAAGGAGCTGAAACCGAAACCGCTTCCAGTTCAACTTCAGGTATATTGAACATAAAGGTATCAGCTCTCTGATGAGGCAGAGAATCTGCAGACTGTTCGGGTATTGCTGAAACCGGACAGGAGCTAAAGAACAAATACACTAAAACAAGTTCAAACCGAAACCAGGACATTACAGGAATTAGAGAGTTCCTACTCATTATCAACCGGTATCAGCCTCAAAAGTTTACCTGGCTTTTCAACAGCAACATATATGTATCCGTCCGGACCTACCCTAACATTGCGAACCCTTCCGATCCCCTGCAGCAATTTCTCATGGCCAACCACAGCGTTATTTTCAATCTTACAGAATTCGAGGTATTCAAAACTCAGTGAACCGATCAGCAGGCAGTTTTCCCATCCTTTGTACCGGGTACTGGTTATAAACGCCATTCCACAAGGAGCAATAGAAGGAATGTAATATTCAATAGGCTGCTCCATACCTGCAATCTCTGTAATTTTGGTAAAAATTGTCCCATCATAATTGATCCCGTAGGAAATCACCGGCCAGCCATAGTTTTTCCCTGAATGAAGAATATTGATCTCATCGCCACCTTTCGGGCCATGCTCATGGGCCCATATCTCACCTGTTTGAGGATTCATTGCCAAGCCCTGGATATTTCGGTGCCCATAGGTGAAAATTGACTTGTCAGCTCCCGGAGTATTAATAAAGGGGTTATCTTCCGGGATCCGGCCATCATCATACAAACGATGAATTTTTCCATTCGAATTCTCAATGCTTTGAGGAAAATTATCCCTCCTCCCCCTGTCGCCAACAGAAAAGTATAAATAACCATCCCGGTCAAACTCAATCCGGGAGCCATAATGATGCTGGGTCTCCACGGTCGGTGTAGCTTTACAGATGATTTCCTGCTCAGTCAGCTGATTTCCATCAAGTTTAGCCCTCATAATGGCGGTATTCCCTTTACTGGCATCCTCCTCATCGTAATAGCTGTAGGAAATATATATCCAGCCATTGCTTTTATAATCGGGGTGCAACTGCAAATCCATCAATCCCCCCTGTCCTCCTGCCCTGATAGAGGGCAGTCCATGAATTTCAACCAGACCTATATCCGGGTTAAAGCGAAGCAGGCTCCCGTATCGTTCCGTGATAAGGAGATCGCCATCGGGCAGGAACTCCAGCCCCCATGGGCTATCCATGTCGCTCAGGATAGTTTCTGCCCAAAAGGCGGTTCCTGTTTCTACGGCATGGTCGAGCGAAAAATCCTTCTTTTCCTTCCCGACAGCCATAGTTTTTGCAGCATGTTGGATATAGCCGGCAAGTGCATCGATTTCTTTTTCAGTAAAAGTCTGGCTAAAAGAGGGCATTCCCGAGACTTCCTCACCATCTCTTATCACAGCCACAATTTCAGCTTCCGAACGGGCAAACATCCAGTTGTCATCCGCAAATTTCTCAAGCCGGTGTCCATGACACCCAGCACAGTAATTCTTGTAGTTCTGAACCACTTGCTCATCGTAATCTGTTTTCACTGTAGGTTTTAGCACTCCGCCTGTATCACGGGCAAAGTAGAATCCCAGGGAAACAAGAAGGCAGGAAAGTATTATCATGCCAGGCTTCAGGATTTTCATATCACGAGGTTTTTAGAAGTGACAGAAAAGTTACAAAATGTGAGGAATATTATAAAATTGTTGTCAAAAAAGTACCGTGACGAAGAGCTATTTGCATAGTTTTTATAATTTTCACGCATGAATTCTCAAATCATCCTCATTCTGTCAGCATCCCTCATCGGATTAATCTATCTTTTGATCATCAGGAATTATGACATCTATGAAAAAGAACCCTTCTTTAAACTGCTCCTGGTGTCAGTATTTGGTGGAATTATTTCAGTAATTGCCTCACTCTTTTTATACCAATTTGTTGATGTCCAACATACTTTTGCGGATGCTATCCTGAAGATTGGCCCAATTGAGGAATTCTCGAAATTGCTGGCACTGATCATTCTTCATAAATTCATTAAGAAAGAATTCGATGAGATCGTGGATGGACTGGTATACATCGCAGCCATCGCCCTGGGTTTTTCAATCATCGAAAATATTTTTTATGCTACGGCTGCAGATAATCCTCCAGCTGTACTGGTACAACGATCCATCTATTCTGTGCTGGGACATATCAGTTTTTCAGGTTACCTGGGACTGGCGTACTTTATCCATGTCAGGGTCAGAAAGAATATCTTCGGAATAATCCTGGCTGTTATCCTGGCTTCACTGGCCCACGGATTATACGATGGGGTAATATTCTATGAACCACTCAATGCATTTTTCCAGGCTACCTTTATCGGAATTCTCATCCTGCAGTTCATCCTGATTAAAGTAGTCCTGGGGTTTTCCAGCTTTAGAAAAGACCTATCTGCTGATTTATTTATGGAAAGTGAAAGGATCGTTGCCATAAGGTGTGCCATGTGCGGGAGTTCCATCCGGGAAAAGGAGATCAGGTTCTGGCATATCCACGGCGCCCGGTGCAAAAGCTGCGACAGCCTGGTGTTTCACGGCAAGAATGTCAACTCACTATTCAACTATTTCAGACCAGCTCTAAGGATCAGTAAATACATGAAATCCCTGTCGAAAAATAAGCAGATCAAATTTCTGGATGAACAGCAAAAAATAGCTTATAACTGGCAACGCAGCACGCTAAGCGCTTCGATAACCGATCTTGCAGACTGGCTGACAGAATCCAACAGGAAGGACAGACGGCGGATCCTCAGGATTCCTGTTCTTGGTGTTCTGATCCTGCTTCTGGGGATCCGATTTCTGCGGGAGGAATAGCTCAGACCATAAGGCCGACAATTCAAAAGTTGACTAATCCCATTTTTGTATTTAACTTCAACCTTATTAATTAAGACTAATACAAACCCAAATGAATATTCCTGAAAGATTGATCCTGGGACTACTAATCGTCCTGCTGGCAGGCTGCACCGAGAAACAAGAAGCAGAACCCCGCATGGAGCGCAAACAATTATTCGACTCCGGATGGAAGTTTCAGTTGGGTGACTTCCCGGAGGCCCCAACAGCAGATTTTAATGACAGCAGCTGGAGGAGCCTTGACCTGCCGCACGACTGGAGTATTGAGGGGAGCGTTGATAAGAAGAATCCAACAGGCAATGACGGAGGTTATTTTCCGGCCGGTGAGGGATGGTATCGCAAAACTTTCACTGTCCCCTCTGAATGGAAAGACAAAGAAGTATCCGTCTATTTTGAAGGTGTGTATACCAATTCGGAGGTGTTTATCAATGGCACCTCCCTGGGAATGCGTCCTTATGGTTATTCTTCCTTTGCCTGCAAGCTTACACCCTACCTGGAATTCGGAAAAGAAAACCTGATGGCGGTACATGTGGACAATTCCATGCAGAACAACAGTCGCTGGTACACCGGCTCGGGTATCTACAGGCATGTATGGCTCCTTGTTACGGACCAGGTTCATATAAAACACTGGGGTATTGGGATCTCAACCCCCGAAATCAGTCCCAAAGAAGCATTTGTTGAAATTAAAACCACCCTGGTAAACAGCACGAATACAAAACAAAACCTTAAGCTTTTAACAAACATTCTGGACCCAAAAGGTGCGAAGCTTAAATCGGATAGCAAGCCCGTCAGCCTGGCACCAGGAGCCGAAACGGAAGTAATTCAAAACATAAGGGTTCAGGGGCCTGCCATGTGGACGCCGGATTCCCCGGATCTTTATAAAGCAAACGTTCAGGTGATCAGGGATAAGGTGGTAATTGACCAGACAGAACAGACATTTGGCATCCGCTCAATTGAATTCAGCAGTGAAAAAGGATTTCTATTGAACGGCAAGCCCTTCCTGCTCAATGGAGGATGCGTACATCACGACAACGGGATCCTGGGTGCAGCGGCCTATGACCGCGCAGAAGAGCGCAGGGTGGAATTGCTTAAATCAGCGGGGTTCAACGCCATGCGTACCTCTCATAATCCTCCGTCAGAAGCTTTTTTGAATGCCTGCGACCGCTTAGGCCTCCTGGTTATGGACGAGGCATTTGACGGCTGGAAAGAAAACAAAAAGCCCTATGACTACGCTAACCATTTCGAAGAGTGGGCGGAGCGTGATTTACAGGATATGGTACTGCGCGACAGGAACCACCCTTCCATCATTATGTGGAGCATCGGCAACGAGGTCCTCGAACGCAAGTCCCCTGAGGCCGTTGAAATTACAAAGATGCTCAGGGATGCCATCCGGCAAATCGACACCACCAGACCCGTTACCTCCGCCATGACTACCTGGGACGAGGAATGGGAGATCTTTGACCCGATGATGGCTGCACATGATGTCTGCGGATACAACTATCAGCTCTCCCGTGCTCCCTCCGATCATGAACGGGTGCCTTCCAGGATCATCGTCAACACCGAGTCGTACCCGGCAAATGCCTTCAATATCTGGAAACTGGTGTCAGAAAAAAGCTATATCATCGGTGATTTTGTCTGGACCGCCATAGACTACCTAGGCGAAGCGGGCATTGGGGCTTATTACTATCCGGGCGAAGACGCAGACGAACACTGGCAGAGCGACCGATTCCCCTGGCATGGAGCCTATTGCGGAGATATCGACCTGACGGGTTGGAGAAAACCCATATCGCATTACAGGAGCATGCTGTATGACGGACCTGAAAAACTGTATTTGGCCGTCCGGGAACCCAATCCCGGGAATGGAACGATCGCTCTTACCGCATGGTCCGTATGGCCCACTCATGAAAGCTGGACCTGGCCGGGTTATGAAGGCAAAGACATCCAGGTGGAAGTATGCTCTAAATACCCCCGTGTCCGTCTCTACCTGAACGACAGCCTTATCGGTGAAAAAGCCACCGGAAAGGATGAACAATTCAAAGCCCTGTTCACCCTCCCCTACACGCCCGGCGAACTAAAAGCCGCCGGGATGGAAAATGGTGAAGTGCAAGAAACAACTATCCTGCAGACCGCCGGGGTGGCAGCAGCTATCAAACTCACTGCAGACCGCAGGGAAATCCGTGCCAACGGTCAGGACCTGTCCTTTATTACCCTTGAGATCACTGATCAGGACGGGAAGCTGGTTCCCTATGCCGATAACGTGCTGGAATTCGAAATCGCAGGACCCGGAGTGATAGCCGGGCTCGGGAACGCCAACCTGAAAGATTCTGAATCCTATGTTGGCACTACCTGCCGGGCCTGGCAGGGCAGAGCATTGATGGTAATAAAAAGCACGAAGTCAACAGGACAGGTTGTAGTAAACATTAAATCAGAGGGACTTAAAGATGCCCGGATAAGTATTCGTTCAAATTATTAAACCTGGCAAGCACATACAATTGATGGGTAGATTTTTTTTTGTATTTTGTGGGGAATAGTCCAACTAAGAAACCGCCATCATGGATAACCCGACAGAAAAACTCCAACGGCTTGATAATGGTAAATTGATCGATGTGGTTAAAAACTACCGGCAGTATGGGTATGAGGATGATATCCGAAGTGCTGCTATTGAAATCCTGGAAAGCCGGGGGATCGACAGGGCAATCTTAAACATCAGAGGGGATCTTGAAAACCGATCCTATGATGATGCAGCATACCATTATGAGGCTTTCGAAAAATTCTCCCTGGCAGCCTTTGTGCTTTATTCGATTGCGCTAATTGTCAAAATTCTTGCCCTCTTTCTTGCCGGAAGTACTGAATCCCTTCAGATTGTCGTGGTAATCATCTTTTGGATTGTCGTGATTGGTTATATTATCTCACTGATACAATCCTTTATCAGCCAGACAAAATATTACAAACTCATTGGGAAAAAGGAACGTCAACTTAGTCCGCAATTGTATTTCATTGTCGGAATGTTACTCTACATCGTCATGTTCTTTTTTTTCAGAAAGCAGGTAAAGGAAGACATCAATTTGATCAGGTAGAGTAGATTAGTGATGCCGACTGACTTATTACCGGATTATAAAGAAGCTCCCTTAAACCTGTCTAAGGCTCGTTGTAGTTTGCCTGCCAGACATATACTCTACCTGTAAAACTCAGCATTTTTAATCCTATCTACCGTTTCCAGAAGCTGGCGCAATTTCCGGTCATCGATTGCCTCCAGCGTCTCATCATAGTCTGCCGACTCATCTTCCGAATCCGAGAAGGACTCCTCCCCTTCCGTAAACTCCCCATTCTCAAAATAATAGGAAGCCGCTTCTATCCGGACCGGGCAGCAGGAATCAGGCTCCACCCACCAGTTTGTGGTGGTATTTTGGTACTCATAGCTGCTGAGCTGTCCGTTTTCAAGCGTATAGGTCGCATGGGTACTGTACATCCCCTCCGGATAGTCACCGTAGGCATAGGAGATGGAAATAACACCCAGTTTTTTGGAATAAGTAACCCAATAGCTTTCTTCGATATTCTCAATCAGGGTATCCTTCCTGTAAAGCCTCAGGTTGGTGATCTCATCGACATCAGCGACCAGTGCAGCTTCATCCCCAACAGGAACACATACCAGACAATCATCTTTTTTCCGAAGGTAGATCACACATTCATGCACCAACTCACTTTTATTTACTTTCTCATTTTTGGTCTTCTGTTTTTTTTGCCCGACCGGCTTCTTTTTTGAGGTTGGTTTTGGCGGGTCAGGAAAAGCTACCGCTTTAGAATTTATTTCTACCTCAATAAGACGCTGGAGTAACTGGCTGCGCTGAATGATTTCACCTCCCTGTTCCACCATGCTACTCACTTCAAAATACACAAAGGGTGACTCATAGGCAGCCTCGCTGGCAAGCTGTTCCAGGATAAAATTTTCAAGCTGGGATAAGGTGTCAAGGTGACCTTCAATAGCCGGGAGGTTCTTGATTTCTCCAATGATCGGTTCATATCTTAATCCGGAAAGAATGGATGCTTCTTCAGTATTTATGATTCCAACCAATCTCTTCCTGTTCTCAGTATCAGGTCCCCTGTCAACAAAAACTATTGTGCGTACCAGATACTCAAGCTCCCGGACACGGCACAGCAACATATATAGCTCTATGTCAGCAAGGAGACGGGTAGCTTTTTCATCCTCCTTTTCCATTATATCTCTTGCAGAAAAATATTCGGGCTCTCCTCCGCCTACCATAAATAGCTGCTTATGTGCAATTTGCTTATCAACAGAAGTTAAGACTGGTGCGGTATACTGATCAATCTCCCCACCGGGTATAGTCGTCCGCTCAAATTCATACATGATTAACGGATCGTCATAGTCGGCAAATTCGTTCAGGTCCCTCATAATGTTTCCCACTGGTTCGAGCAGGGAGTCTGTCAGGTGCATTAACTCCTTTACCCCGGTAATAAGCCCTTCCTTTTCAAGAGCCCGGAGATTATGCCAATGCTGAGGCAGTTCCACATCAAGAATATGAATCAGCTTCTGTTTATAGCAGGCGTCAGGCGCCCTGTCAATCTGCACCCAGGATTTAGTCAGGTAGTTGATTTCCTGTATGCAAGTTCGAAACTGGTAGAGCTCGAAATCTGCCTGCAGACGATCGAATTTGGAGACGGTGTCCTGCGAGAACGCACTATGGACCGAAATAAACAGTGAAAGGATGAGGATGGAGGGTTTCATGCAAATTTTTTTTAAATATAGGAAGTTGGGGGGACGTTGCAATGGAAGGTATTACTAATTGAAAAATAACAGGAAGGCGCATGATAGGAATTTTGCCAAAGAATATGGGGCGATAGAGAGGCCCAAATTGGGCCTCGCTACATTTCTCTACCGTGCATACGCCTGGATATCATCGATCAGTCCAGATTGATAAGCTTCCTTTACGGCGGGCCAGCATTTGGCTGTTCTCTCTCGAAATGCCGATTACTTCAGTATCCTCGCAGGCCTGAAGGTATTCAACGGATGGACTTTTCCTGGCATAGCTCTCCAGCGAAGTAAAAATGTCATCCTCACAATGGATCCAGCTGGTAACTTCACGGCCCTCATCCAGGTGGAATTTACGAACCAGCCCTTTCTTCAGGAACCAGATCTTATTGCAGCGCTGCCCGGCAGTCAGCAGGTACTCGTTCCTCCTGAAAGCGGCAGTTTCCGCGCGCAATTCCAGCTCGCGGATTACTACTTCAGGAAGTCGCACATACCGTTCGTTATTCATATCAGTGCCTGCATGAATGAGGGATCCGTTTCGCCCAAAGAGATAAACTCACTTTCGGAAAGCTATAGCTATTTGCAGATTTTTAGTATATTCAGCAGCAGATAACTCAGATACAACTACAATGAAACAGAACGGAACAAGGAATCTTTTCCTTTGTCTGTTGTATGTTATGACAGCAACAGGCTTGCAGGCGCAAAATCCATTGATCACAGACCAGTTTACGGCCGATCCTTCTGCTCGGGTCTTTGAGGGAAGGCTCTATGTTTTCCCTTCACACGATGTACCCTGCGGTCCGGGTCAGGGCTTTATAGGCTTTTGCATGCCGGATTACCATGTATTCTCCTCGGAAAATCTTACCGATTGGACAGATCACGGGGTAATCCTGAGCCAGAACCAGGTCAACTGGGTAGATTCCAACCGCTACAGCTTCTGGGCACCCGACTGCATTGAAAAAGACGGGAAATACTACTTTTACTTTCCGGCGGTGGGTAAGGATACCACACATTATCCGGGAATGTGGGTCGGTGTGGCAGTGGCTGACAAGCCCTGGGGACCATATTCACCTGAGCCGGTACCTATGGCTGGTGTGCGGGGCATCGATCCCAATCCCTTTATCGACAGGGATGGACAGGCATACCTCTACTGGGCGGGGCGCGGCAGCCTTGTCGTAGCAAAGCTTAGCGAAGACATGAAATCCATCGTCGGAGAACCCCGGACAGTTACGAACCTGCCGGCAGGTTTTAAGGAAGGCCCCTACCTCTTTGAGCGCAACGGAATTTACTACTTCACTTACCCCACCGTAACCAATAAAACAGAAGAACTCGCCTATGCCACAGGGGATAATCCACTCGGACCATTCAAATACCGGGGCATTATCATGGATGAATCCCCGGTGGGCTGCTGGACCAACCACCATTCCATCCTGGAGTACAAAGGGCAGTGGTACCTCTTTTACCATCACAATGACCTTTCCCCGGATTTCGACAAGAATCGATCGATCCGTGCCGACAGCCTGTTTTTTGAAGCCGATGGCAGCATCCGGAAAGTTATACCCAGCTGGAGAGGGGTCGGCCTGAGCCCGGCTGACAGCAAAATACAGATCGACCGGTACAGCGACATCAGCGATACCTGTGTAAGCATCGATTACCTTGATGTCAGCATAAAGTCGCTCGGCTGGTATATACAATCCGATAAGGAAAACAACTGGATACGTTACAACCAGGTTGACTTTGGCGATAAGGAATACCTGAAACTCATGGTCCGTGCATGGCCCCGGGGATCTGCGGGACTTGAGGTCCATCTGGATAAACCGGATGGTCCATTAGTTTCCTCGCTGCTCCTGGATCCGGCTGACAACTGGCAGGAATATATGCAGGTGGCTGCGGCGCCCAAAGGAGTTCATGATCTGTTCCTCGTACTGAAAAGTAATGAGATGGTAAAACTGGACTGGATCCGCTTTGAATAATGAACTCCCCAAAGAACTGCATACATTCCTGTTGATCACGAGGGTTATTTGGCATCAGGATTTCCTTCCAGGTACCGGATAAGGTAATCCTTCAATTTCGATTTCTTGCCGGATTCCTCCTCAAATTCCTTCAGTAGTTCCAGGTCGTCCTTCATTCGTTCGCGTAACCAGCTTTTTGTGAGACTTACCACCTCCCCGGTTTCCAGGTCAAGCAGCCTTGGAACCGTATTCTGCATATAGATGCCTCCATAAGTGCCTGTAGGAATATACATATCCTCACTGCTCATGAAATAGAAGTACCGTCCCAGGTCCTCTACTTTAGCAAAAGGGTTCCCTGGGAAAACTTCGGGTTATCAGCTGCCCGATTGATGTAAAAATCTATTCGATATCAATATCGTATTTATGCAGGAGCCCGGACAGACCTGCCCTGGAGAACTTTGCTTTCTTCATCCTGTTTCTTTCCGGATCGATGGAGAAATTGTATGCGGTCCGGAAATCGGTTTTCTCCAGCCGGGTATTTTCAAACTGGGCACCTTCCAGGTCGCAGTCGTCAAAAATACACCCCGTCAGATCACTTTCAACCCAATCCGTCTCCTTCAGGGTGCATTTGGTAAAGGAAGTACCTTTCAGCTTTGTGGAGTAAAAGGAAGATTGTGACAACAAGCACTTGTCAAAGCTAAATGAGAGTCCAAACTCATCGCATTCCCTGAAATGCAACCCCATCAGCTTGCAATCCCTGAAGCACGTATCATGGAAGGAAGTCCGAATCAGACGTACCAGGGTCAGGTTACACCGGATAAATTCACAATCTTCGAATTTACATTCCGAAAAATCCGATTCCGAAAAATCGCAGTCCATGAAGATACATTCCTCATAGAGCGCCCTCCTCAGCGGTACACCCTTAAAATCCTGCTTTTCAAATTTTTGCTCGGTAACAAAATCATGTTCCATGGTCAGAAATACGCTATTCGATGAAAAGATGTGAAAGTCTGGTTAAGCCTTTGGCAGGATATCATCCCGGGCCATTTATTACTTCGGAGATACCGGATCCCAGAGGCTCTCACCCGGGGGATTTTCGCCTAACATTTCCAGAGCCATAAAAATAAAATCGTTCTCCTGGATGTCTTGTGCTTTCAGATAAGCGCATAGAGCATCTTCAGCAGGTTTCATCACGGAAGTCAGATCGATCTTCCAGCCATCTGCTTCCCTGTCGAACTGAAAAAAGTATGGGGATGCCTGTCCGTTTGATTCCATGATCCCTTTCGCTGAATCTCCCGACACTTTTACATTTCCAAGTTCCAGGCCTGACACACTATTCTTTCCGATCATCCCCTGGTTGACGGCATAGATAAACAGTGATTTACCATCCATCCTGCGCAGGAGTTCAGGGTCCACCCGGTACCGAATGGTAAGCACCATCATCCGGTCCATAAATCCCAGTTGTTCAACAGTTGTTTTATCGGCAGTGAACACCAATTCCAGCATCCTTTCATAATACCTGATTGTGGACTTGTCCACCCAATCTAAAGCCTTCTCTCCCTGTGCAGCCAGGATAGCTGATCTATAGCCTTCAAAACAGCTTCTTATATCCTGTTCATCATCCCCGGCAAACATACGGGATGAGAGAAGTAGTAGGGACATGCAGATAATGAGTAGTTTTTTCATGTGATAATTGGTTGATAATACTTTCGATTATTTGATCCTGTTAATACTTACCTGCCAGAAGGGCCATTCTCTTCAGGAACAGTTCAAGGTCGTTGCTGAACACCTGTCCATTTCCAGAGATTTCTTCCTGGTTTTCAAAAACGGCAAGATGCAGTTTTTTATTTGAATTCAGGCAGATGCAGAATCCCTTAAGCCGGTCATGCCCGAAATTCATGTTCTCAAGGAAGATTTCCTTCCTGCTGATCTCCCTGATATTTTCCAGCTTAATGGCAAAAGTTTTTTTTCTGAAGCCACCGAAAAAATTTCCAAATCCCAGACGCGCCCTCTGGAACAGGATTGCATCATCAGCAATTTTGGCAACATACATAGGTACAGCGAGATATCGCCAGTTAAACAAAAGGTGCCAGCTTGCGAGACTGCTTCGTGAAAGAAGCACCAGGGATGTTTTTGGGACAGAACTGAGATCGATTTTCAAGGTTCGCTAAGATTAGGTTACGAGTTGCTCCGGCAGCACAAAATACAATTTTCACTTTTTGGAAACAAACTAAAAAGAATAATATCTTTATATCAACTTAATCAGATTAATACTCATAACTAATTTATTTTAATTATGATCAGATCCATTTTTACAATTCCTTGCAATACGAAAATCTTTGTATTGACGAGTTTGCTTATATGCCTGCTCCTGACTGGTCAATCCCTTGCAGGACAGCCATCCGGAGGCCCGTATGGGCCTGTTCCTCAAAAATTTAACCTGCCGGAAACTTACGGACGATTTATTTACACGGCTCCCGATGGAAATGCAGACAGCCAGGGTATAAGCCCTGAAAGTCCCACCAGTTTGGATAATGCCGTCAAACTGGCAACGGCCGGTGATGCAATTATCCTTCGTGGCGGAACATATCGGACCGGAAACCTGGTGTTTAACCAGGGGATTTTGTTCCAGGCCTATGACAACGAATTACCCGTCCTTAAAGGGACCTATGTTGCCAGCGATTGGAAAAACCTGGGGAACGGATTATGGACAACCCACTGGGATTACCTTTTCCCCATGGAACCTCAGGGATGGTGGCACCGTGACAGATCGGGGAAGCAGACTCCCCTCCACCGCTTCAATAACGACATGGTATTTTTCGATGGTGAATTCCTGCAATCTGCAGCTTATGAGGGTGAAGTTAATGAAAACACATTCTACATCGATTATGAAACAGGAACTGTGTATATCGGGCAGGACCCAACCAATCACCTGGTGGAAATCACAGCTTTTGATGTAGCTATGTTACGCACGACAGATACGGTAGACGGAAAGAAACCGGATAAAGCCGGCCCTACAATCCGTGGTATCTCCTTTACCCAGTATGCCTATCGGGCTATTGAGATCGAAGGCTTCGATCCGGATGGTATATCAGCTGAAGCTGCACATGGGAAAGATGTTGTCGGGACGACGATAGAGCATTGCTCGATCTCTTACTGCTCGAGGGTGGCAGCCTATCTCCGGGGCGATAGTCTCACCATGCGACACTGTCATATCAGCCACACCAGCACAGAAGGAATTTTCCTGTTAGCCTCCTCGGACGCACTGTTTGAGAAGAATATTTTTGAAGAAAATAACATAGAACACATCGATGGATATTACCCTGCAGCTGTCAAGATCTTCAACCAGTGTTACCGGGTAAGCTGTAATGACAACCTGATCAGGAACCTTCCCTGGTCGAATGGTATCTGGTACGATGTTGGGAATGTTGACGGCGTATTCACAAATAATTGGGTTGAAAATGTCGGTTTCAATACGTTCACGATCAATCGGGAAAACCTGTGGCCCAGTCAGAACGGATTTTTCTTCGAAATCTCAAAAGGTATCGTATGCGCAGGAAATGTCTTTGTGAATTGTGATCATGGGCTTATGATCCTGAACTCATCAGGAGCAAAAATCTGGAACAATACCTTTGTAAACAGCATGCTGACGATCGGGCGGACCAATCGGAGCGCGGTGGGTGACCATTTTGACTGGCACCCCGCCACCGGACCCGATGTAGATGAACGGACAGGCCATGTGGTAAAAAATAACCTGATTGCCGCCGATCCCACATTTAAACGTCCTTTGGTCTTTATCTGGCAGGAGAATAAACTATGCGGAACGCTTAATGACCCACAGCCTGAAGGCCTGGATTTCAATGCATATATCAGGAATGCAACAGTTCCGGGCCAGGACCTCCTGCTCTGGGGGCCTTCCGGTACCGGTTCTCCGTGTACCAAAGCCTATAAGTCCCTGGAGGAATTCCGTGCAGAAAATGAATATTTTTCGAAAAACAGCAGCGAATACCTATATCAGAATATACCGGTTTTCAAGGGTGCACACCTGAATAATTTCCACCTTTCCCAGGATAGTCCTGTCATCGGTAAAGGGACCGATATCCCGGAAAAAATCAGGAACCTGCTTCGGGAATACTCAGAAAATCCTTACGTGGGGGCATATCCTCCGCAATAGCACATTCATTAATCCGCTTTCCCGCTGCAGGGGTGCGTAAAATAGAATTGGGCACCCCTGCCCGGAGTGGATTCCAGCCAGATTTTCCCTCCCAACAATTCCACAAAAGCTTTTGAAATTGTCAGTCCGAGGCCTGTGCCACCAAACAGTTCACCGATAGAATCATCTGCCTGCCTGAAACGCTCAAAGATAAGTTTCTGTTTGTCAAGGGGTATGCCAATTCCATCATCCTTAACATAAAGCCGGAAAAAGTCCCCCTTCTTTTCATAGCCAAAATCAACCCTGCCCCCATTGGCAAAACGGAGCGCATTGTTTAATAAGTTGGTAAGTATCTGCTTAAATTTGGTTTCATCCGTATATAGGTTCATCTCATCATCCGGCAGTGGAGTTTCCAGGTAAATCTTCGTATGCCGGTAAGCAATATGATTGGTATACATAGCGTACATTTCCCGCAGGATAGCATTTATGTTCACACGATGCAGGTTAACCCGTTCCTGCTTTGTCTCCAGGGAGGAGATTGTCAGAATATTGTTAACAATGGATAAAAGCTGGTTGCTGCTGTTTGCAATGATATGACTGTATTTGGCAATTTTTTCATTCCCGTGTGTAGCATTTTGAATAAGTTGCGAGAATCCGCAAATGGCATTCATCGGTGTACGTATCTCATGCGAAAGATTTTGAAGGAAGGCTGATTTAAGCCGGTCGCTCTCTTCGGCCCTGTTTTTTGATTCCCTCAATTTTTTAGTGAGGAGCTTCTGTCTCTCTTCCGATTTCTTCATTTCAGAGATATCCGAAATCATGGTCATGGTAATCAGGGGGGAGCCCTGTGAATCCATCAACACCCTGGAGGAAACCTGTACATTGATCTCCTTCCCTGTACGGGTAACTGCTATTGCTTTAATATTATTAATCTCTCCGACTTCAAGAAGTTTCTGGATAAGTTGAGGATAGATATCCCGCATGTTTTCTGAAAGAAAATTTACCACAGGAGTCCCAATCACTTCTTCCAGGGTATACTCCATCTTATCAAGCCAGGCTCGGTTAACTGAAACAATATTCCCTTGAATATCAGTAGACTGAAGCATAACCGGAGAGTTGTAATAAAGGGTTTTATAAAGAATTTCCGTTTCGCTTGCCTTTTTCTCAACTTCCTGCAATTTCTGCTCCAGTTCTTCGATCCGTTTTTTTGACCTGCTCAGGTGACCCCGGGCTACAGTATGCTCCAGAGAAAGCTGCTTACATGGCTCCTCCCGGGAGGTCCTGCGGTTAACTGTCCGGGGGGGCAAAGCAATGACATTCCCAACGGCTATAATCCCTCCAAATCCGAAGTATTCCGCCTGCAAGCGGGAAAGGTTCCAAAGTAAATCCAAAGGTTTCTCCTGCCCTACCTCCCTCTCGCAATAGATTGAAACAGAATTGTGCTTCTCAGCCAGCAGATCGATATACTTTTGAGATTCACGCTGTTGGTCTTCCGGATGTAAAAATTCCTTAAACCATTCCTTATCCCTTAATTCATGCTGGGATTTCCCAAGCAATTTTTCAACTGAAGGATTCACATGAAGGATAATTCCATGGACATCCATAAGAATAAAGAGTTGGGTTGTGCTATCAAACATACCGGAAAAAACCTGTACCCACCTATCAAGCTTTTCCTGTTGAATACCAGATGACTGGAGTCTTGCCAAAATAATCCATTTTTACCTGCAAGAATACAGAGGCCTCACCCATAATGAGATCAGTCCTCACTCATTTTCCGGTAAGAAAAAATATAGCTTCTCTTACCGGCTATATTACGAATTGCTTATGCGCTGTTTAAGCAAATACTTTCCGGCGTTCTTCACCTCTGAAGAAAGCATAAAAAACTTGCGTAAAGCAAACAGGCATCCATTTTTTGATTTTCTTCTATGAAGTTAATCTAAAAAATTCTTTTTTTTAACTGATTTCCCGGGCAATTATGCCCTAAGTTCCTGTGAAGGGGCAGAAAGCCCTGCCAAAAATATTTTTTCTCGCTGAATACATCCATTTACCATTCATTAAGGTTTTCATCACCCGGTTTTAACAGTACGTTAAGTCCCCTAACGTATTCAGCGTAATAATCCATAGCTTCTTCCATCTTACCTTCTTCAATCAAGACCACCGAAGTTGATACCAAAGAGGTAAAGAGATAGTCCCACAGGGCCTGCTTTTTTGGATGTTCGTTGATATTAAATACGATGGATGGTCCCATCTCATAGTACTCCTCAATCAGCTTACTTCCCCTTTCAGAATTTTTCATATAATTATCCCTGAACGAACGAAGGGTTTCAAGCTCATGGCAATCATCCGGAAGGTTCCTGCTACGGGTACATGCACTGGTCAGAAAACAGTCCTCCAGATAATCGTAGTAATAATAATAATCATAATAGAAATCGTCCCATGATTCAAGTTGTTTGTAGATCTGACCGTTTTTATCATAAAGAATCACGTAGTTATCCTTAATAAAGACGTGCAGGTAAATTTTCTTAAGGAAGTCTGCAGGCATATCGTATGAGCCTGTTACATTCTCCTGGTATTCAATAAGCACTAAATATTTCTTTGCTTCGGCATCGACCAGCTCACAGGATTGCATGATGTATTTTGCTTCCGACTGTCTGGTTTCATAAGTACTTTCCGCTGATTTACTGATGTAATATTTTGTTTTTATAGTCACTGCTTTGTACTCATCGGCAGCAGTGGTAAAACTTTCAACTGCCGCTTTGTACAGGGTAAGAAAGAACTCATATTGCCCGGTCTTGTCGCTGTCAGAAATAATGTTGAAGTAGCTGTATAACATCGGTGATGAAGTGTTCGAATCATCCTGGGCATTAAGTATTTTTGAAAAACCACCGAGAGCCAGCGTTGCCATGGCTCCTGTATTTGTCAGCTTAATAAATTTTCTACGGTCCATATGAGTACGGTTTGGTTAAATAATTGACAAAGAACTATCTTATCAAATGTACTAAAAATACGTCCTCCAGATAACCGGCTATCAGAAAATAAACGAAAAGTTTTCAGCAGCAGTTTTTTACACAATCAGCTTAGTCCGGGAGAGCGGAAAATCAGGTAAAAACAGCATATTTTAATTTTTAACCGGAAAGGATACTATTCCGGTGTTTTTTTTGTTCATTAGCCGGAACCTATTCATTCAGAAAGATGAACAAACTCAAGATCATTTTGGCAGGACTCTGTATTTCATGCCTGCTTCTGAGTTGTGATAAACCAGAGACCAGGGCAACCATCAAGTATCATGAACCCCTGGAAAATCCTGACCAGGGTCCGCCAGCCGGAAATCCTGATGGCACTTACCCTGTTCCGGAAGCAGCTGCTGCCGAAGATGTTTCACAACCAGACCAGGTTATCGGGAACGGCACTCCGGAAAGCTGTACCTGTGAAGCAGTTGTTGAGGCAGTCGCCAGGGGCGGTAAAATCGTATTTGATTGCGGTCCCGATCCGATAAGCATTATCATGGACGAGCCGGCTAAGGTCTATAATGATGTCAGTCCGGAAATCGTTATTGATGGCGGAGGCCTGATCACGCTAAGCGGGAATGGACGCTCGCGGATCCTTTACATGAATACCTGTGACCAGGACCTGCACTGGACGACTTCACATTGCCAGGATCAGGACCACCCTCGCCTTACCGTCCAGAACCTCATCTTTGCAGATGGCAATTCAACAGCAGAACATGAGTATGATGGCGGAGGGGCTATCTGGGTCCGGGGAGGAAGGTTCAAGGTGGTTAACTGCCGCTTCTTTAATAATGTCTGCGCGGATGTCGGACCCGATGTTGGCGGGGGTGCCATCCGGGTTTTCAGCCAGTATCAAAACCTTCCGGTATACGTAACCAACAGCACTTTTGGTGGCAGGGAAGGCTATGGGAACCGCGGATCCAACGGAGGGGCACTTTCCAGTATTGGTGTTTCATGGTCGCTATACAATTGCCTGCTCTCTTACAACGAGGCAGCAGGATACGGAGGCAATCCCTCAGAAAAAGGTACTCCGGGAGGTGGAAGCGGCGGCGCTGTCTATAATGACGGGAACACCATGACCCTGTCTCTTTACGGTTGCCGGATGGAACAGAACCGGGTAAATGCGTACGGATCGGCAATATTCTTCGTTACGAATGACCACTCCGGCAACATCATCATCGACCAGTCAGTTATACAACATAATATCGGGGGATCCTGGTATCCGGTTTATCCACAGATATCCATGCATTCCGACACCCGGATTGATGTGAGTAATTCGACCATTGAGTAGGTTAACTAAAATTCAACGGCACCATAAAATAATCTGCAGGGATTTCTTCGAAGGAAAAGTATGCCAGGTGGAGCCTTTCTGCTTTATCCACCAGCCTCTGCTTCCGGCTTTTCCAGTTCCTGCTCCGGAACCGGTCCCTGAAATCAGGAGAAAGGTTTTCAGGGTGGTTGTTCAACTCTTCTCAGCGTGAACCGGCACGATCCAGTAGGGAAAATATTCGGAGTTCAGGGTCAGTTTTTCATAGCAGACAGGTATTTTCAACCTGAATTCACACAATTATTTGAAACATTTTTTCACCGGAGACGCAACTAACAGGGCTTTTTGGCATCTATACCTGTAAAGAATAAGGGCAACAAGAACAAGTTTGGCATTCAATTTGTTTAAACAACAGTACGACCCTTAAGAAGCAAACGATGAAAACTAACAACTCCATATTGCTTACTAAAAGCAAACCCTTCTCAGGCGACGATGCCTTATATTTCAAATACCTCAATAATCAGTCATTTCGTGGGTTCTATTACGATACGGATGACAGAAGTTATGGCATTGCGCTGGAGTTCGGTAAAAATCTGAAAGGTACGCTAAACCTGTTTGCCCAGGTCATGCAAGGGAACATGAATATCATCGAATACCAGATACGATGCAATGCTTTTTCAGTGGACACTTTAGCCTATGATAAAGTCCTGATTAACAGTAAAAATTACAGCGGGAAATTACAACTTCCCAATAATGGAACGCTGGATATTCCAGAGGTACTGGAATTTTCCGTGCAGATCCTGACGCGTAATTCCGTTTATATCCGGTTTTTGAACCACGAAGCGTTCACGCCACCCATTAGCTCCTTTAAAGGGGGACTGGTCCTGGCACGAGAACACCGTGCTTCCCAAATCGAAGAAGAACCGTATTCTGTCGAATCGGACTTTTTCATTAGTAAAGCCTGATTTTTCTTTTTTACAGATTCTTGAAGCAAATGAGAAGAGACTGGTAAGGCCAGTCTCTTTTCTGCTTGTAACAGGTATAGTTTATGATGGGGATATTCTGTAAGGAGGGAATTGGCAACTATCAAAGCGGTGGGGACACTGGTCATCGTATCCCCCTTTATCATCGCCCACAAAATTCTTCAAGATAAGCTTTTGCTTCCTCATCTCCCAGCTGGGCAGCTTTTTCAAGGTCCCGGCATGCTTCTCCATCCATGCCGAGATAAAAGCGGGTCAGCGAACGGTTGAAATAGTAGTCGGCCTCCCCTCCGCTCAGTTCAATGGCTTTTGAATAATCACTCAGTGCAGCGGAGTAATCCCTTTTAATAAAATAAACATTCCCCCGGTCATAATAAACTGAAGCCTTCTCCTGCGAAAGCCTAACCGCCTGATCGAAATCGGCCATGGCCTTACCATACTTTTCCAGGTTGAACCAGGCACTTCCCCTAACAGAGTATGCCTCACTATAGGCAGGATCAACGCTGATCAGTTTATTCATGTCCCTGATCGCCTTACGGAAGCAGAACAGTTCATACCAGGCATTTCCCCTGTTAAACAGTGCATCAGCCTTCTGATCGCCCTGACGGATAATAAACCGATAGTGCCTGATAGCTTTTTCATACTCACCCATCGCCAGATAGGTATTTGCCAGGTGGTAACGAACTTCAGTGTCAGTTTTGTCTTTATCGCTTAAGTTCAGGAGCATTGCTTCAGCTGCCGGGTAGTCCTCCTTCTCAAAAAGCTGAATGGCTTTGGAAAGATCATCGACGGATTCCTGCCCCTTAACAGTACAAGGCCCGAGGATCAGCAAGTATGCCATAGTAATCCTGCAAATCCATTTCATCGTGTTTAGTCTCTTCATGGGTCCTTGTTATCTTGGTCCTCCCGGCTGATTCCTTTGATAGGATTGTCTTTGTCGCTGTTGCATCATCTGCCTTTCCGTAGCCTTTCTTGGAGCCTGCTGATGCATTTGCTGCTGACGGTTATGCCGCTGCTGGGTCATCATCCTCCGCTGTTGCAGCATCTGTCCCTTTTGCATTACAGGGCTTTTCCTGCCCTGCATCCTGAACTGGCTGGCATTCCCTTTACTGATCATGACCCTGTCGCGTGTATTCATTCGCAGAATCATTTTATCAGTCGGTCTGAGTTTTGAAGCCTGTTTGTCCTGCGCCACAGCCATGCTCCCTACAAATCCGGTAAGTAACAGCATTAGTACAATTCGTATCATGTCAATAATTCTTAGGTTGAAATTTAATAATTAGCTCAGTATTTTCAAACTCAATCACCACATATTATGCCCGGGCTACCGGCTATATCTCTTGGATGCATGGCAGGAGAAAAGGTTTAATTCAGTTTGTCAGGTTGTTTAAATATACCTGACTCGAGGGCATCGCACCTCTACTTTCCGGCTGACCTGCACGAGATCGGTCCATTCTGACTGTAACTTGTAACAAACTGTGACTTGTCACTTTTCACTTATTATCCTATTTTCGTATAAAACTGAGCAACGTGAACGCTGATATCAAAAACAGAATAGACCAGCTTCGGGAGAAACTGAACCATCACAATTATCTGTATTATGTTCTGGCACAGCCCGAAATAAGCGATTTTGAATTTGATCAGCTAATGAAAGAGTTGATCAGTCTGGAAACAGCAAATCCCGGATTCCAGGATCCAAACTCTCCGAGTCAGCGCGTGGGCAGTGACCTGAACAATGCGTTTACCCAGGTTAACCACACCTACCCCATGCTTTCTTTGAACAATTCTTACTCGCTCGATGAAATGCAGGATTTTGAAACCCGGAACAAGCGCCTTCTGGATGAAGACTTTGAATATGTCTGTGAGCTAAAATATGACGGAGTTTCCATCAGCATCCTTTATGAGCAGGGCCGTCTTTCACGTGCGGTAACCCGGGGTGATGGTGAGAAAGGCGATGATGTGACGAATAACGTGAGGACTATCCGGAGCATCCCCCTTGTTCTCAAGGGCGATGATTATCCTGAACGCTTTGAGATCCGCGGAGAAATCCTCCTTCCGCGTGAAGGGTTCAACAACATGAACCGCCAGCGCGAGGAAGCCGGTGAGCCTCTGTTTGCAAATCCCCGAAATGCTGCTTCCGGTACCCTGAAGATTCAAAACTCATCGGTAGTTGCCAAACGACCCCTGGATTGCTACGTGTATGCACTGATGGGAGAAAACCTGCCGTATGAGACCCATTACGAAACCATTCAAAAAGCTGCCGGATGGGGGTTCAAGGTTTCTCCCTATATTAAAAAATGCCTGAATATCGGGGAAGTGATGGACTATGTGAGGCACTGGGAAACAGAGAAACACACGCTCCCGTTCGATATCGATGGGATGGTGGTCAAAATCAATTCCTTCCGTCAACAGGGCAGGCTCGGGCTGACCGCAAAATCGCCCCGTTGGGCAATCGCCTACAAGTTTAAGGCAGAGCAGGCCTACACCCGGCTGTTATCCGTTGACTTCCAGGTAGGAAGAACTGGTGCTGTCACCCCGGTGGCCAACCTGCAGCCTGTTAAGCTTGCCGGAACGACCGTAAAACGTGCCTCCCTGCATAATGCCGACCAGATAGCCCTGCTGGATATTCGCCTAAACGACTATGTGTACATTGAGAAGGGAGGGGAGATTATTCCAAAGGTAGTTGGTGTGGATAAAGCAAAGAGGGATATGTTCTCTGTTCCCCTGACATACATTGAAAATTGCCCCGAATGCGGATCGGGGCTGATCCGTGATGAAGGTGAAGCCAAGCATTACTGTCCGAATGAGGACGGGTGCCCGCCCCAGATTAAAGGGAAACTGGTGCATTTTGTGTCCCGCAAAGCAATGGACATCGGTCTGGCAGAAGCCACAATAAACCAACTAAATGAAAAGGGGTTATTGAATAACATTGCCGACTTCTACGCTCTGGAAAAAGAGCAACTGCTGGAACTGGAACGATTTGCTGAAAAATCTGCCGACAACCTGATAAAAAGCATCGCGGAATCAAAAATGGTTCCTTTCCACCGGGTTCTTTTTGGACTTGGCATTCGCTATGTGGGAGAGACAGTAGCCAAAACCCTGGCACTGGAATTTGGCTCCCTTAATGCGCTTAAGTCGGCAAGTCTGGAGGAACTCCTTGCCGTAGACGAAATCGGTGAAAGAATCGCTGAGAGCATACAGGATTATTTTTCCAGGGAGAAAAACAGACAGCTTATTGAACGTCTGGAAAAGGCCGGTCTGCAACTGGAAGCTGCAATCCCTAAAACAACCGGAAATGCCCTGGCAGGAAAATCCCTTATCATCTCCGGAGTGTTCAGCAAGTATAGCAGGGAAGAGATAAAAGCGCTTATCGAACAAAACGGGGGTAAAAATGTCAGCTCCATCTCAACAAAGACAGATTATTTGGTTGCCGGAGAAAATATTGGCCCGGCTAAACTCAAAAAGGCCCAGGACCTGAACATTTCCATTCTGAACGAAGATGAATTCCTGAACCTGATTGGTAGCTAATGTGTTTACTACTTGTTAACTCTCTTGTCGACCTGCGCATGGATAATCCATGCTTTTTTCATAAACTTGCAGCATGAAATTCATTGAGAATACTAAACGTCTTTTGGGAGAAAGGGCAATCCGTCAGCAGCAGAAGATGCAAAAGCGGAAACTTGCTTCCTGCAACATCCAGAATGCAAAGACAATAGGTATTCTTTTTAATGCCACCCATGCAGTGGCTTTCGATATCGTAAAAGATCTTGTAAAGGATATGGAAGTCTATAAAGCTAATATCCTTGCATTAGGCTTTGTTGACAGCAAGCAGTTAATCGATCACTACCTGTACCGCAAGGGCTTCGACTTTTTTACCCGGAATGAGCTGAACTGGTATGGAAAACCTACTTCTGAAAATGTTCAGGCATTTATTAAGAAACCCTTCGATATCCTCCTTGACCTAAGCCTGGATAATCCATTTCCGGTAAAATATATTGTAGCCTGTTCCTCTGCAAAATTCAAAGCCGGCAGGTACCAACCTGAACAGGAATACCTGGATTTTATGATCGACATGGAGAAAGAAAATGCTGCCATGACCGATATCCACAAGGAACTGGCCAAAGATCAGCTTGGTGCCAGGGGCAAAAACAAGGAACTGGAGAAAATTGTAAACAAAAAGATCCAAACTGAGATTCAGATGAATTTTCTCATCAGACAACTGGTACATTACCTCTCAAAAATAAAATAAGTTTTATGATGGAATTTACGGGAACAGGAGTAGCCTTGGTTACTCCATTCAAAATGGATTATAGTGTTGATTTCGAAGCCCTCGACAGGGTTGTGGACCATGTGATTGAGGGAGGCGTAGAATTCCTGGTTGCCCTAGGCACCACCGGTGAGTCAGCCACCCTGTCTGCCGATGAAAAAAAACAGCTTGTAAAAAGAATTGTCAGCAGGGCTGACGGAAAGCTCCCGGTAGTGGTCGGAATAGGCGGAAATAACACTGCAGCGGTAACGGACACGATTAAATCAACTGATTTTCAAGGCATTGCCGGTATCTTATCGGCCGCACCCCATTACAATAAACCGACACAAGAGGGAATGTACCGGCATTTTTCTGAAATTGCCAGGCATAGCCCGCGCCCGGTCATCCTGTATAATGTTCCCGGAAGAACCTGCTCAAACCTTTCTGCAGAAACGGTTTTAAGGCTTGCAAATGAGCATGACAATATTGTTGCTGTAAAAGAAGCTTCAGGTAACCTGGGTCAGATCATGCAGATCCTTAAAAATAAACCCTCTCATTTTAATGTACTTAGTGGCGACGATGCCTTAACCCTGCCTATGGTCCATCTCGGGGGAAAAGGAGTTATCTCAGTCATAGCAAATTCACACCCCAGAGATTATTCAGATATGGTCAGATCAGCTCTGAAAAGAGACTGTGGCAAAGCGAATGAACTCCATTATCAACTCCTTGATATCATTGGAGCCCTTTTTGAAGAAGGAAGTCCTGCCGGTATTAAAGCAGCCCTCGAAATTCTTGGACTCACCAGCGATGTTGTCAGACTTCCGCTGGTACCTGCCAGTGATAACCTGAAAGATAAGATCAGAAAGTTAATGACGTAGAGTTCAACAGGAATTAACCCGAAGCTATCCATTTTGGATGGCTTTTTTTTTGCCGCAAAGATTTGCTTACCTGCCCTGCCCTACCAGGACTTTTCGCCGGAATATCCCCTGATCATTGTGAATCAGGATGATGTAAACCCCTGCCTGCAGGTTCCCCACCTGAAAGGAGCAATCACGGACATCCTTAACTTCACAGATAATGGTGCCTTCCATATCCGTCAGGATAATATCCGAAGGATGTCTTAGTCGAAGGTTAAGCTGATCGCTTGCCGGATTAGGATAGATCATTACCTGATCTTCGGAGGCACTTCCCTGGGTAAGCTGCAGGTTTGGACCAGGAACACAATCCCCGGCACGGATCATTGTTTCCGGGATTTCTTCCCAGGCCCAGTCAATCACTGTCATGCTATCCAGACCTTCCAGGGTCCTTACCCGGATCCACCCATAGTGCAGCGCCTCCCCGATATAAAAACGAATCCCAATGAATCCTTCATCCCCGAAGTTCCCAATAAACCCCGAATAGCTAAGGGTAAAAAGCTGGTTGGTCACTGTTAAGGTATAGGACATGGCCAACAGTGCCTTGAAATCAAGACTACTGGCATAATTCCAACTACCTGAATCCGGAGCGATGGAGAATCCGCTGTCCAGATTTCTTACAACAGGTGCCTGATACTGATAGGTAACCTCCCCATTGTAGGTTGACGAGCGGAGTGTTGATATACTTGTGATCCAACTGTTCCTGTATGCGTCGGTCCGGATATGCTGAATAGCCGCAAACCTGCTGATATACCTAAAGTGGAAAGAATTATACGTCGACGTGTTCTGAGTGCTTCCTACAATGAAGGCAAAATCGTTTTGCTGATCCGCATTCAGATCCAGCTCCACATATCCGCTGTCCAGATCGATCCCTATCTCCCGGATCCCCGAATAATTTACCTGTGCCTCCGATTCTGCTGACAGGACAAGCAAAGCTCCTGCTGCAGATGAATAAGCCGCTAATCTGCCTGCCAATCGCAGGGGTAAGCTTCCTTTTACTCTCTCTGCCATAGTACTCTTCCGTTTTCCTTATTCATGCACAATCAGAGTCCTTTGTTTAACCCACCGGCTATTTTTTATCATTATCACATACGCACCAGGTTGAATACCAGAGATATCCAACCCGGCCGACAGGACATTTCGTTCCTTCATGAGTTCGCGCCCATTCATATCTGTGAGCAGGATATCCGATGCCTCCTCAAGTTCAACCCTGACAAACTCACTTGCCGGATTCGGGAAGATCCTCAGTTCATCGCCCCGCTGGTTATCAAGAGCTACCAGGGCATCAACATACACCCAGCTCACACCGGCCTCATCATTGGGTGCACCAAACACATCCTCAACAGCAGCCTGATGAAGACTAAGCTCAACATCGCCAAAACTCTCAGAGATGATATCAACAGTATACACCAGCCCCTCGGTTACCACTCTTAAATTGGATGCAGCCCCGTTTGATACACTGAAATCCCCAAGTTCAAGCCCTTCAGCAGGCTCATCAAATTTGACAATGAGCGTGGTTTTGGGATGGGGTGTGGTTTCCTCAGTCCCCAGGAAGCTCACGACAGGTCCGGCCAGATCACCACCTTCCCCTGCCAGTATCGGAACATCAGGAACAGATTCATAGGCCCAGTCCAGTACCTTAAAAGGAGTAACATGATCGCCCAGACTCACCCTGATCCAACCATAATGCAGCTCCCCACCAAAATAGAATCTCACACCCAGGAACTGCGTCTTCCCCAGAAAGCTTCCGGCCCTGGCATCCATATACATCCAATGGGAGGCGCTATCATACATTGAAGCACTCTGTGCGAGTCCTAATATGCCATAAGCACTCGCAACTCTTGCTTGTGCCCAGTTAGATGCCGAGGATCCAATGGCAGCTTCTTCTTCCAGGTTTGAAGCAACCGGTATTGCCATCGTATTCGAGATAAGCTGGGAAAAGGTAGAATAGAAAATGGATATCGCCCCTGCCTTATACATCCAACTGTTATAAACATTACTTCTCGGATTTAATATAAAAGCATACATCTGATCCATCCTTCTGAAGTAGCTTCCAGAGCTATACGTAGAATTTTCTCCGGCAAAGAAGAATTCAAAATCAATTACGCCATCGTTATTCATATCCACTTCCTGATGCGATTCAGGCATGTAGAAATCAAGATTTTGCAAGCCGGAATACACCACCTGTCCATATGCCGAACCACCAACTAGTGCCAAAGCACCGGCAGAAAGAGAATATCCTGTCAATCGGGTGATCAGGCGGGGTTCGAAGGATTTATTTTTTTCCATAATCCAGGAGATTAGTTCCAGTAATAAATCTATCGTAAAGTAAGCTTAAAACAAAATATTTGAAGGTAAAACAGCAGGTGAAACAAAAGACGTCTTTTCAAACCATTCCAGGAAGATGTGGAAAGTCTGGTGAGATTTTGAATATTTGCCCTATAAATTTCCAAAAAAAAAGCCCTGATCTCTCAGGGCTTTTTTTTATTCTATTACCACACGCCGGTGGAGTACTCCATCATCGTTTTTGATTTGGACGAGGTACACCCCGGGTGAAAAATCGCTTACATTAATGTTGTGGCTGGTCACCCTTTCCTGCTGGTAAACCACAGAGCCATTCATGCTGATGAGGCTTACATCGGCCACACCGGCTAATTCAATGAACAGTTCATTATCAACAGGATTCGGATAAATTGATATGCCTTCACCGGTATTCATATCCAGGCTAAGGTTGTAATATGTCCAGCTAATACTTGCAGCAGTTTCACTGGGATTGCCATACAGGTCAACAGCATCACCTGCACCAACCGAAACTGTAACAACACCATAGCTGTTGCATTGGACAGAAACCTCATATTCGGAAGCAGATACCTGATTGACACCAACCGCAGTACCATTAGTGACAGTGATATCACCACTTTGAAGTGCAGCGATATCTTCATCTGCATTTATTGTAATTGTCACGAGTTCACTGGAAGAAGAAGCTCCGACTCCGCTAAGGCTCAGAGATGGTCCGGTATTATCGCTGCCATCGCCGGTCAGGATGCCTGTATTGGCTGTAGATTCATAAGCCCAATCAATGATGTTCAGCCAGCTGCCATCACCGGCCATAGCTACCCTTAACCAGCCGTAATGCACGCTGGCACCAATATGAAAGCGGACACCAATGTAGTTGCTCTCGCCGGCAAATTCACCCATTCCATAGTATATGAGACCTGAGGATGCTGTATAATACCAGGAATTAAGCCACCTGTAATCCAATACGCCGATGTAGTCAGCAGTTGTCACATTACCCCAATAGGTAATGGAGCTGTCAACAGCTACATTCGAGGCCAGCGGTGCAACCATAGGCATATCTAATCCATAGGCAGTGGATTTATAATAGGTATAATATTGAACAGACATTACACCGGTTTTGGCTACCCAACTGTTATTGTACCCATCGGTCCTGGGATTCAGTACGACCCCGACATTGAAATTGTAGTATGAGAATGATGAGGCAGTACCACTATAAAATCCGGTACTGTACATTTCAAATCCAAAGTCACTGATGCCGTCACCGTCCAGGTCTATCTCTACATAGTCATCAGGAAGTTCAACCACGACGTTTTGAGGTCCGGAATGTATAACCTGGGCGTTGGCAGATGTTCCGATCAGTGCCAGTGCTGCGGCAGATGCTGCATATCCTGATAATCGACGCCCAAGATCTTTGTTGAGTATAGATTTATTCATAAGCTTATGGTTTAAAATTCGTTTGCAAATAAATATAGCGAATCTTTCTCAGAAATTCCTGCTTTTTTATCAAAAGAATCATAAAACCAGAAAGATTAATAAAACCTGCAGCCTTCTGATACCGCATAACCAAAGGAACTGACCAGACTTTAAAAAAATAGAATCGCAGGAAATGGGTACTATTTACGTTTTCCCCCGGGCCTTCCTTTTGGTCTGCCTTTCTGGTTGTCCCGTGAACGGAAGTTCCTGTTTTTATACCTGAAATTCCTTCCGGTAAGCGGATTCCACACAGGACTTTCCCCCAACTCTTCCGGAACATTCAGTTTAATAACCGAGGATTCGATCAGTTCTTCTATCCGGTGGAACTTGAACATATCATCCTCATTCACAAGTGTCAGGGCAACCCCTGTTTTGTCGGCACGGGCAGTCCTTCCAACGCGATGCACATAATCCTCTGCATCCTGTGGGACATCGTAATTTATAATGAGGTTAATATCCTTAATATCAATTCCACGGCTCATCACGTCGGTAGCTACAAGGGTACGAACCTGACGTGCCCGGAAGCGTGCCAGCACTTCCTCACGTTCCCGTTGTTCCAGGTCGGAAGATATTCCCTCCGCATTTTCACCTTTCCGGTGAAGGGCCCTGACCAGCTCATTCACATTCTTTTTTGTAGACGTAAAGATCAGTATGCTGGTATATTCGGATTTATTACCGATAAGATTGCTTATCAGTGGTATTTTCTGTTCATTATGAGCCAGGTACACTGCCTGAAGCACTCCTTCGGCAGGCTTTGATATGGCGGTACTGATCTCGGCCGGTTCTGTCAGGATGGTCTTGGCCAGGTTCCGGATCTTTGATGCCATAGTTGCACTGAACATCAGGGTTTGCCGCTTGGCAGGAACATGTTTCACAATCTTCATAATATCCTCATAGAAGCCGATATCCAGCATGCGATCAGCTTCGTCCAGGATCAGGTGTTCCAGTTGACTCAGGTTCACATATCCCATATTCAGGTGGGCAATCAATTTACCGGGAGTGGCTACCACAATTTCCGCCCCTTCTGTCATCACTTTTTTTTCCTGGTCCCAGCTCATTCCGTCTGTTCCGCCATAAATGGCAATTGAACTGACCGGCACAAAATAGGCAAAGCCCTGAACCTGCTGTTCGATCTGGATAGCCAGTTCACGGGTCGGAACAATGATCAGGGTATTTATCCCTTCAGTCGGGGTTTCACGATCGGCAAGCCGACTGAGTACCGGCAGCAGGAACGCTGCAGATTTCCCTGTTCCTGTCTGGGCGCAGGCAATTAGGTCTTTCCCCGCTAAAATCTCAGGCATAGCCTTGATCTGGATGGGGGTTGCTTTCTCGAAGCCCATGTATGACAAGGCTTCCAAAAGTTTTTCCTGCAAACCAAATTCTTCAAATAACATATATTCTAATAAAGAAGTAAAATTAAAACCGACTCCTGTTAATTACCATCTGGCGCGGCATGGCCGTGACAGTTTTTGTACTTTTTGCCACTTCCGCAGGGACAAGGATCATTCCTTCCAACCTTCTTATCGACGCGAACCGGCTGGGCCTTTTGTTGTTTTTCGCGGCTTTCTTCGGGTGGTCCCCCACGATCGAATGACGAACCAAACTCGCTCTTGCTGGCTTTCAGGTTTCCGGCAGCAGACCTCTGCTGTTCCCCCCTCTGCACCTCGCTTGAATCGCGAATGGGTATCTTTCCTTTCATCAGGATACTGATTACCTCACGGTTGATCTTGTCGATCATCGTCTGAAAGAGTTCAAAAGATTCAAACTTATAGATCAACAGCGGGTCTTTTTGCTCATAGGTTGCATTCTGAACCGATTGCTTCAGGTCGTCAAGTTCACGCAGGTGTTCCTTCCAGTTCTCATCAATAGTGATCAACGAAAGTGTCTTCTCATAGGAGCGGATCAGTTCCCTGCCCTGGGTATTGTAATTCTTCTCCAGGTTTGTGACAATATTATAGGTTTTGGTTCCGTCGGTAATTGGAACCAGGATATTATCGTATGCCTTGGACTGGCGTTCGTAGACGTCCTTAATGATCGGATAGGCCTGTCCCTTAATGGCTTCCGTCTTTCTGTCGTAGGCTTCCGTCACAGACTTATCAAGCATATCTACCATTTCCGAAGCATTTAACTTGATATAATCCTGACTGCTGACGGGATTGTTGATGGAAAGGAGGCGTATGATCTCAAAATTAAATTCATCGTATTCGGTGTTCGAATAATGCTGTTCCACCAGGCTTTCACAAACATCGTACCTCATGTTGGCCACATCCACCTGGATCCGGTCGCCGTACAAGGCATTTTTACGTTTTGAATAGATCACCTCGCGCTGTGAGTTCATCACATCATCATACTCCAGGAGGCGCTTCCTGATACCGAAGTTGTTCTCTTCGACTTTCTTCTGTGCGCGCTCGATGGAACGGGTAATCATGCTATGCTGGATAACTTCTCCCTCTTTAAGCCCCATACGGTCCATCAGGGTAGCAATCCGGTCAGAACCAAAGAGTCGCATCAAATCGTCCTCAAGGGATACATAAAACTGCGATGATCCTACATCTCCCTGGCGACCGCTACGTCCGCGTAACTGGCGGTCAACGCGACGCGATTCATGCCTTTCCGTACCGATGATTGCCAGACCACCGGCGGCCTTAACCTCTTCCGAAAGTTTAATGTCGGTACCCCTACCTGCCATGTTGGTAGCAATGGTAACGGTTCCTGATTTTCCGGCTTCGGCCACAATATCAGCTTCCCGTTGGTGCAATTTGGCATTCAGCACATTATGCCTGATGCCCTTCATTTTAAGCATCCGGCTCAGCAATTCGGAAATTTCGACCGAGGTGGTTCCCACCAGAACGGGTCTCCCCTCACTCACCAGCTTAACAATTTCATCACTTACCGCGTTGTACTTTTCACGCTTGGTCCTGTATATCAAGTCTTCACGGTCGTCACGAACCACCGGCCTGTTGGTAGGGATCACAACAACATCAAGCTTGTAGATGTCCCAGAATTCACCCGCCTCTGTTTCCGCGGTACCAGTCATACCTGCCAGTTTATGGTACATTCTGAAATAATTCTGTAATGTGATGGTGGCATAGGTTTGCGTAGCCGCTTCAACCTTCACATTTTCCTTCGCCTCGATGGCCTGGTGAAGTCCGTCGGAATACCGGCGGCCTTCCATGATACGACCGGTTTGTTCATCAACAATTTTAACCTTATTGTCCATCAGAACATATTCCACGTCCTTCTCAAACATGGCATAGGCTTTCAGAAGCTGGTTAACGGTATGAATGCGTTCCGATTTGATGGCATAATCCTGAATGAGCGTATCCTTGCGCTTTAGCATCTCCTCTTCAGAAAGGTTCATACGCTCCAGCTCTGCCACTTCGCTCCCGATATCAGGCATCACAAAAAAGTCCGGATCTTCAGCACTGGTGGTGATTGTCTCAAGTCCTTTATCTGTAAGGTCCACAGAGTTCATCTTTTCATCGATCACAAAGAACAGCTCATCGGTAACCTTGTGCATATGCTTGTTGTTCTCCTGCATGTAGAAGTTCTCCGTCTTCAACAGAAGTGCTTTGTTCCCTTCCTCACTCAGAAATTTGATGAGGGCCTTATTTTTTGGCAGCCCTTTAAATGCCTGCAGAAGTTTAAATCCTCCATCTTCTTTATTGTCTTCTGCGAGGAGCTTTTTAGATTCAGCCAGCAGTTCTGTTACCAGTTTACGCTGCTGACTGACCAGTTTCTCGACCCGGGGCTTATAATTCTCAAATTCCTGGTTTTCCCCGCGGGGAACAGGACCTGAAATGATCAGGGGTGTTCGGGCATCATCAATCAGCACAGAATCCACCTCATCAACGATGGCATAATGGTGTTTGCGCTGCACGAGATCCTGTATGTTGATCGCCATGTTGTCACGCAGGTAATCAAAACCAAATTCGTTATTGGTTCCAAATGTGATATCTGCCTGGTATGCCTTCCGACGGTCGTTGGAGTTAGGCTGATGCCTGTCAATACAATCTACCGATAGTCCGTGGAATTCATACAGCTGACCCATCCATTCCGAGTCACGTTTTGCCAGGTAATCGTTAACCGTAACAATATGGACACCGCGACCAGCAAGGGCATTCAGGAATACCGGAAGGGTGGCAACAAGTGTTTTACCCTCACCGGTGGCCATCTCAGCTATCTTTCCCTGGTGGAGAACCACGCCGCCGATCAGCTGCACATCGTAGTGGATCATATCCCAGCTGATCTCATTTCCCCCTGCAAGCCATTTCTTGTAGTACCTGACCCTGTCGCCGTGCATTTCAATGCTGGGACGGATGGCGGCCAGGTCCCTGTCAAAACCGGTTGCTGTAACTTCCAGGTATTCATTTTCAGTGAACCTGCGTGCGGTATCCTTCACAATGGCAAAGGCCACCGGAAGTACTTTATTCAGGATTTCTTCAAGTTTGGTAAGGATGTTTTTTTCCGTTTTATCGATTTCGGTAAAGATCGCCTCTTTCCTGGCCATATCTTCCGTATTGTCCGCCTCTTCCTTCAGTTCAGCGATCCTGTTCTCCTCCTCCTTTATGTAGTCCCTGATCTGTAATTTAATTTCTTGCGTCTTTGCCCGCAGCTCATCGTTTGATAACCCACCGAGCTTTGCATACTCAGCTTTTATCTGGTCAACAACAGGCATGATGGCCTTAATGTCGCGATCAGATTTACTGCCTAAAAATTTGCTTAATATTTTTACGAACGTACTCATTAGTTGATGATATTTGACGAGGAACAAAATTAATTTAATTTATCGGAAAGCCTAGAAAAAAGACTGACAAGGACAGGAGTGGAAGGAAAAGTTATGAAGAAGGTGTAAATGCAGCGCTTAGGTTTGTGGGGATCGTTGGATCCGGGGTAGTGAGATCCGGGAATCCGGGACTTCAGGTTTATTGGTTGATGGGTGCTTTTTGGATGGGTTTATGGTTTATTGGTTGTGTTTAGGCTGATTGCCTTATTGTCTGGAAACCTATTTGCCATTAATGTCTTTCAAATAACAAAGGGTATGCCCCCGCACACCCTTCGTAACTGTATTTTTTACCGGGAAGCTTATTCGCCGGCATCTGCAGCAGCATTGGCAGCGCGAAGCGTCATAATATCCCTGTCGAAAAGGTACAGGTTTTCTTTACCTAAAAGTCTTAGCTTATCAAGAATTTCACGAACCTGGGCTTCTTCTTCAATCTGCTCGTTGACAAACCATTGAATCCAGCTTTGAGTGGTAAAATCCCGCTCGTCAATTGCCATTCCAACAATATCATTAATGGACTGCGTGATATATTCCTCATGTTTCAGTACTTCTTCAAACATCGTATGGATGTCACTATAGTCCTTTGGAGGTGCATTAAACACCGGTACAATAGCGTGACCGCCTTTCTCATTAATGTAATGAATGAATTTCAGCATATGCAGGCGTTCCTCTTCAGCCTGGGCATAGAACCATTTGGCAATTCCGCCATATCCATTTGCTTCGGTCCAGGTTGCCATGGCAAGGTATAAATTGGAGGAATACCCCTCCTTCTCTACCTGCGCATTCAATATATCCTCAATTTTTTTCTTCAGCATATTGTTTCTTTTTAGTTGTTACAATTCTGTTTGCTTATAAAGGTAGTGAATTCTACATATTGGAGATTATTTCATCTCCGAATTCAGAACATTTCAGGAGTGTGGCCCCATCCATCAGACGTTCAAAATCGTAGGTTACCCTCTTCTTTAAGATGGCACCCTGAAGACCTTTAACAATAAGGTCGGCAGCTTCCTGCCAGCCCAGGTACTCAAGCATCATAACTCCCGAAAGGATTACCGAACCAGGGTTCACCTTATCCAGGTTTGCATATTTTGGAGCAGTACCGTGCGTAGCCTCAAAAATAGCGTGGCCAGTAACGTAATTTATGTTGGCCCCGGGTGCGATACCGATACCTCCAACGATTGCGGCAAGCGCATCAGAAATGTAGTCGCCGTTCAGGTTCAGGGTAGCAATTACAGAATATTCTTTTGGACGTGTCAGGATCTGCTGGAGAAAAGCATCCGCTATGACATCCTTTATCACGATCTTTTTCCCGGAAACCGGATTCGTGAGTGTGCACCAGGGTCCGCCGTCCAGCTCAACAGCCCCGAACTCCTCCCTTGCCAGTTCATATCCCCAGTCGCGGAAGGCACCCTCGGTAAATTTCATGATGTTCCCTTTATGAACAAATGTTACAGAGGGAAGATCGTGCTGAATGGTATAATTGATGGCTGCCCGTATCAGTCGTTGCGTACCCTCCTTTGAAACAGGTTTGATCCCAATGGAAGTGCTCTCGGGGAACCGGATCTTCTTAACCTCCATCTCTTTTCTCAGAAAGTCGACAATTTTTTTCGCTTCGGCAGTTCCGTTCATCCATTCGATCCCGGCATAAATATCTTCTGAATTTTCACGGAAAATAACCATATCCGTTGTGGTTGGATCCTTCACCGGGGAAGGCACTCCTTCGTAATAACGAACGGGACGCTGGCACACATACAGGTCAAGAAGTTGGCGGAGAGCAACGTTGAGTGAGCGTATCCCTCCACCGACAGGAGTGGTCAGTGGTCCCTTGATAGCCACAAGAAATTTATCAATTGTATCCAGGGTTGCCTGGGGCAGCCATTCACCCGACTGATTGTAAGCTTTCTCACCGGCAAAAACCTCCTTCCAGACGATCTTCTTCTTACCTCCAAAAGCTTTTTCTACTGCGGCATCCAAAACGCGTACTGAAGCAGCCCAGATATCTGGTCCTGTTCCATCTCCTTCAATGAAGGGGATTACCGGGAAATCAGGTACATTCAAAAATCCATTGCTAATCGTAATTTTTTGACCTTCCATAATAGTATTATAATTTATAATGTCCAAACAAATGAAAACAGTGTGCAAAAATAGGCAAAACCGCCATGAGATACAAACCGACAGCGCTCAGCAATCACTAAACCTAATACAGGGAAATATGATTTCATATATATTGACCATCCCTGATTCCAAGAACAAACAAAAAAACAGGCAAAATGTTGATATGTGGCTCATCTTAACGTGAAGATTTTCATTCACATCCCGCCAGGGTTACGGCTAATCAAAATCCAGGTTAAATTCCTGACGCAGTTTTTGGAGGGCAGGATTCTTTTCGATCATGTGCTTCAGCTTATCCAGGTCGGTGTAGTGTTTGGTGATGGAACTGCTTTCTATATCAAGGATCGTCTCTTCAAATTCCAGCAGGCTGTTTTGCAGATTCTCCTTAAGGTATGCCAGCAGGGGTATCTTGTAGTTTTGTCTGAACTCTGCCAGCAAAGCATTGTTTCGGAAAGAAATTCCGATGCTTAGTCCGTCGTCCTGAAGCTCAGGCTGCTGGCTGCTCAGTGCAAGGTAAACACGTGGTGAATTTTGTTTCCACCGTTCTATATAATTTTTCCACAGGCGATCAAGCTCCTCTTTTGAAACCGGGGGCTGTTCCTCGATTTCAATAATCTCTTCAACCTCCTCCGGAAGGTTTTCAGTATCCCGGGGCTGGTCGCTGCCCGGGCGTGTTTTCCCCAGTGCGCTAAGGGCATCTTTTATGGAGGGGGTACCCGAAACGGAAGATTGCGATTTGAAGGGTATTGAGGGTTTGGGCGCCGGGTTCTGAATTCCGGATTCCTGAGCCTGGATTCTGGAGTCTGGATTCTGGATTCTGGATTCTGGATTCTGGATTCTGGATTCTGGATTCTGGTTACTGGATTCTGGAGTCTGTATTCTGGATTCTGTATTCTGATTACTGGGTGCTTCAATGCCCAGGTCAAGGATTCCTGATTCTTCTACCCTATTTTTTTTTTTGACTCTGGTTGCAGAGCTTTATCAGGGCAAGTTCGACATGCAGGCGATGATTTTTGCTTGATTTGAAATTTATATCGCATTCGTTACTGATCTCCAGCCAATCAAACAAGAGTTGTTCCGGACATTTTGCAGCCTGTTCCCGGTAGCGGGCTTTTATGGAATCGCCAACTTCCAGCAACTGCAGGGTGTGTTCAGCCTTGCAGACCAGCAGATCACGGAAATGCCGGCTAAGACTATTCACAAAATTCTGCGAATCAAAGCCTTTGGTCAGGATCTGATCAAACAGCAGGAGCGTATCAGGAACCTGGTTCCCCATAAAATTTTCTGTAAGCTGGAAGAAATAATCATAGTCCAGTACATTCAGGTTCTCAATCACTTTCTGATAGGTGATTTTTCCTTCTGAAAAGCTGACGATCTGGTCAAAAACCGAAAGGGCATCCCGCATGGCACCATCTGCCTTTTGTGCAATGATACCAAGGCCTTCCTTCTCATATTCAACAGATTCCTTTTTCGCAATACTTTCCAGGAATTCTACCGTATCATCCACCTTTATCCGGTTGAAATCAAATATCTGGCAGCGGGATAAAATGGTTGGCAAAATCTTATGCTTTTCCGTGGTGGCCATAATGAAAATGGCATGCCGGGGCGGTTCCTCGAGGGTTTTCAGAAAAGCGTTGAAAGCCGCCTGTGACAACATATGAACCTCGTCAATAATGTACACACTGTATCGCCCAACCTGGGGGGGTATCCTTACTTTATCGATCAGCAGGCGAATATCTTCCACAGAATTGTTTGATGCGGCATCCAGTTCATGAATGTTATAGGATTTGTTCTGTGCAAAATCGCGACATGAATCGCAGACATTACAGGCTTCAAACTGTTCCGTCAAAGAATTGCAATTGATGGTTTTGGCAAAAATCCGGGCACAGGTAGTTTTACCGACCCCGCGCGGACCACAAAATAAATACGCCTGTGCCAACTGGCGATTCTTAATGGCTGCCTTTAAAGTGGCTGTAATGCTTTTTTGCCCGATAACACTTTCAAAGGTCACCGGCCTGTATTTTCTTGCAGATACTATAAATTCAGTGTGCTGATCCATTGAGGCAAAGATAGGCATTAATCTTTCGCTCATGAAGCATTGTTGAAAACTCCTGGAAACAAGACCTGCCAACATGGCAATTTCATCAGATTATATCCGTTATTACCAGATAGCATAAAGATATAAGCTGACCATTATCAACAGCTTAGGTTGATAAAAATCAGTGTTTATATTCCATAATCTCATGTCTTTTAAGAGAAATTTATTATTTTCGTAATCCACAAAGCCTGAAAACCGTTATGAATAATAATCAGGCAGAGACTACAACTAACAACACCTAAACCAACAAGTGATGAAAATTGAATCATACGACAATGTGATTAAGTGGTCGTATAAACTGGCAAAGACATGGGTACAGGAGAACCTGGTGCCCAAGGGGGTCAATTCTTCACGAAAATTTGATCACTACAAAAAAAAAGGCGAATACCTGCCGCGCAACTTCCCCAGGAAACCTGACGAGTATTTTAAGAAGAAAAATGTCTGGCCCGGCTGGCCTGATTTTTTTGGTAAGACAGCTGAGAACAGTGATAAATCTTACCTTAATTTCGGGGATGCGTCCAGATTGTGTCAGCAAAAAGGACTCAGAAATTCCATTGAATACCGGACCTGGACCAACCGTCCCGTAAACCTGCCCGCAAGACCCGATCAGTTTTACAGGGAAGAATGGAAAGGATGGAAGGAATTTCTGGGGAACAACTATGACATTCCCGAGAAAAAGATCGTATCGAAACTAAGTGCCGCTGATGTCCGGATCATTAAGCACCAGCTTGACATGGGAATTCCCGGAGCTGTCCTTGCCCGGACCTTTGGAGTTTCCGAAATGCAGATCAGCAGGATCAAACATGGGGAGAACTGGACGAAGGTTTAGCCCGGATCCCCGAGAAAGAACAAATCAGTGAGTGCCTGCAAATCATTGCAGCAGTTAGGGTTGTAACAAATTTCTAGCCTCTCTTCGACCCGATTTGCATGCAAGAACTTCAGGATTTTACTGATCTGATGACTGAAGTCATCAGATCAGTAAAACCTTCTCAACGATCCTGACCTAACTTTCCCTTCCTAATTCTTTGATCTAATGAAAAAAAACAATACTTTTGCGCTTCAATTTTTTAAACACAATTTATTTAAATTATGAAGAACAGATACGAAACCGTTTTCATTGCAACTCCCGTTTTGTCTGAAGCTCAGATGAAGGAAGCGGTTGATAAGTTCAAGGATCTTATCCAGACCAAAGACGGGGCGATTGTGCATGAAGAGAATTGGGGGCTGAAAAAACTGGCTTACCCGATTCAGAAGAAATCTACCGGATTCTATTATTTAATTGAATTCGAAGCTGAAGGTTCCCTGATTGAAACTCTGGAAACCGAGTACAGGCGTGATGAACGAATTATTCGATTCCTTACCTTCAAGATGGACAAGTATTCTATCGCATACGCCGAAAAGAAACGTAGTCAGAAATCAGAAAAAGTAGTGGAGGAATAAGTCATGGCCGTAACACAAAGTCAATCAGAAATCAGATATCTTACCCCGCCGACAATCGAAACCAAGAAGAAAAAGTATTGTCGATTCAAGAAGAACAGAATTAAATATGTTGATTATAAGGATCCTGAGTTCCTGAAAAAGTTCCTCAACGAGCAGGGTAAAATTTTACCACGACGTATCACCGGCACCTCGCTGAAATTTCAGCGTAAAGTTGCCAATGCAATTAAAAGGGCACGTCATCTGGCCTTGCTGCCTTATGTTACCGATATGTTGAAATAATCAAAAAACAGAACGATGGAAATTATATTAACACAAGATCTTCAGAACCTCGGTTACAAAGACGATATTATCACGGTTAAAGACGGTTATGCAAGGAATTACCTGATCCCAAAAGGATATGCAATCAATGCAACCGCTTCCGCCAAGAAAATCCATGCTGAGAATCTGAAGCAGCGAGCACATAAAGAAGAAAAAGTAAAAGAGGAAGCTGAAAAGATAGCAGGAAGCCTGAAAGCTGTCAGCCTGACTATCGGAGCCAAAGCCAGTACCAAGGGCAAGATTTTCGGATCTGTCAATACCATTCAGATTGCTGAAGCCCTTAAAGAAAAAGGATTTGACATCGATCGCAAAATCATCTCTATAAAAGAAGAACTGATTAAAGAAGTTGGAAAATACACTGCAAAAGTTCGTCTTCATAAAGAAGTACAGGTCGAAGTTCCTTTCGAAATTGTTGCTGAGTAATAGTTAGCATAAAGGATATAGAAAGCCTCCGATTCCGGGGGCTTTTTTTTAGGTTTTCAGAGTAACGGGTAATCAGGTTATTGCGTCATCAGGTAGACAGGTTATTGGGTAATCAGGTTGTCAGGTTACCCGGTGGCTGAGCTTATAGAAGCCGGGACTGGGCCATTTGAAGAAAAAAGAGTGTAATGGTACCATTCACAAAACTAAAGTTCACGATACACGACACCATATTCCCTTCACAATTCACTATACTCCTCTCTGAAATTCAACCCTTTATGATGCTTCTCCTGATTACAGAACACCCCTACGGGGCTTGCTCCTGCCTTTGTGCTATGCACTAAAGGCCGGATACCCCTACGGGGCAGCCTGTAGGCCAAATATCCCCCAGATGCAACATGCCCCGTAGGGGTACCCCGTCTGTACACCAACCTCCAACCTATCCCAAATGCCC
>JAFGEO010000139.1 GCA_016931575.1 Bacteroidales bacterium
GGGCATTTCAAAGAACTTCAGTTGGGTCTAATGTAGTGATTTTTCAGATATGAAGAGTTGTTTAGAAGCCACCAGAAAGGATTCTGGTGGCAGCGGGGGGGTCTCGGTAAAAGAATACAGAAGCTCAGCAAAGAAAACGGCCTTACCCAACAGGAACTGGCCCGCAGGATCAATATTTCCCACCCTCAAATTGTCCGATATGAAAACAAAGGAGTACAACCGCCGGCAGATGTACTCAGCCGCCTGGCCGATGTGTTCGGAGTATCTATCGATTACCTGGTCAACGGAGACACCCAGGAAAAAGCCAGGGCAAACCTCAAAGATCCCCGCCTTTTAAGTCTCTTTAAAGCCGTGGAAAATATGGACGATAAGGACAAGGGGATTGTTTCCGAACTCATTAATGCCTTTATCTTTCAGAGGGAGACGCAGCAGAGGTTGGCGCATTAAACACATCTTCCATGATTTCATTCAATTCCTTTGTTGAGGGTAGAAGTTTTAACAACTCCTTTTCTGAGCTATAGTCCTTGCTATAAAAAGTTTGAAAACTCCCTCCATTTTTAAAATCTTCTTCTATTAAAAAGACATCCTCAATTCCAATATATTTAACCCTATCAGTATTTAATTCTTCAACAGAAAGAGGTGCTATTCGTTTTAAAAATCGATCACTGATAGCCATTAGATTAGCTTTTGCTATGGCGCCTTCAACGTTTTTATCCTCAATAATTGTCAGTATTGAAAATGTAAAGCTATCCTCCATATTGACATTTTCATAGAAATATACGACACTCACACAAAAGGCACATGTTAACTTGCTACTATTTTTAAATACAGAATAATCTTTTATCTCTTTTATCAGTTCTTTTGATTCTGATATTACATTTAGATTATAAAATGAACTACGTCCCAATACCTCACCTTCTATTGCTTTACCAGAAACAACAAAGACATCTTCCAAACCTAAGTACGAATAGCTAGGAAAATAACGATCAATTTGCTCTTTCGCTTTATTATTTGCAGAATCAATTATTGATTTCACATGAATACAATCAATTACATATGATTTCAGTGCACCAAAATAGTTGCTCCTTTCAGTGAATGAATACAATAGTGTTATTCCTACATACATGGTTTAAGTTTTATTTGTTAGGCTTCCACTTTTTGCCTTTTTTTTCGTTGGGTTGACGTTTTTTATCTCTATTTACTTGTTGTCTTCTTGTATCTCCAATAGTATGCTTATCATTCCTAACTTTACTCTTGTTTTTAGTATGTCCAGGTTTATCTAATTCCTGTGCTTTGCCCGGTTTGGTGTGCGCAAAATAATCTACATATATATCATGCAAAATAGTAACCGTCAAAATAGATGCCCCAACCGCTTCCCCGAAAGGAAGAGGTCCATCTAAAATTGCACAAGCTCCTGCAGCATATAACCCCTCGTCTGTTCAATGGTTGGGATCCTCCTTAACAATTTCAACTGGTTCTAACACATACCCACTCTTGTCAGAAATAATTGTCCAATCATCAGGATTACTTGCATCATTATCCGTCGGTTCCTCTTCTACTTCTTCTACCACTTCCACCTTATCCTCTTTAGGAGAGAAAATCTGAACAACTGGTGCCACTGCAACTGCAACTCCTGTCTTGATGCTATTCCACTGTTTTTTAAACCAGTCTCCAACAGGACCTCTTCCATCTGGATCAATGTAGAAAAGCGGATTGTTTAATCCGTAGTTGTATGGTGAAAAATGGTGATAATCCTCCGCCAAGGGATCGACCACATGCCACCTCCCTAATGATGGCTCATACATCCTCGCCCCATAATCCAACCAATCAAATCTCAATAATCCCTTCCTGGCTTATCTCTTTTTTTGCAGGGTCAGATGGTATGGTCTCAATGTTCTCGTTTTTCTTGTTTTGTTCCCATTCCCGGTAGTCCCGTTTTAAGCGGTCGTGGAATTCGTGTATGCGCCTTTCAACTTCCCAGAGGGATTCATCCAGCTCAGGGCCGGGTGAAGGATCTGTTCCATGATACTCATACCGGGGATCATCTTCCACAGAGGTTTGATTGGAATCGTCAGGAGTAATGGAAAAGCGATATTCGAGGTCCTTTACAATACTATCAAAGGGAGGAACCACGATGTCGAGTTTATGGTCGGGTATAAAATCCAGAAAGCCATCGGGAAGCTGAAAGCTATACGAGAAGGAATCCCTCGGAAACCGAATGGAATACCTGATCCCCCGGCCCTGTTCCTTCAGTGAGTTGATCAGGGAGTCAAACTCCTCACTGTTTGGATCATAAGCTTCATTATCAACGTAGATGGAATCATAATACAAAAGGTTTCCCTCTTTATCATAGAAATGTTGTACATCGTACCCGTCTGAGGAATTGGATCCATTTTCTTCAACCTCCTGGCATCTGGCAACTTGCGGGATTAGGAGGAAGGCACTAATGCCGAGGAGAAGTAAGCTGATTTTCATGCTCTTGTTTTTTCTCTTTATTCGATTCCAAAGATCTGATACCTCATCAGAATCCATACAAAATTAAAAGGATATTGGGAATGATGGCTGTTCCGGGGCCTGTTTCACAATTTTTAACCAGTTTTTCTCATGGAATCTTAAATCTCAGACAGGAATGTTTATCAGTTTTCCCGCATCGGTTTATAGATAATTTCCTTGGTACGATCCATCAGTTCCCGTATATTCTTTTCAGTGTAAGATGAAATGTCGACAGGTTCATGAATGATCATTTTTACACGTCCGGGAAGGATGTTCCAGGACCCGACAGCAAGGATGTTGCGGGTTCCGGCCAGACTGACCGGCAGGATGGGTAATTCGAGGTCCAGGGCCATTTTAAAACCACCTCGCTTAAATACACCGGGCTCACCGGTTTCGCTGCGGGTCCCTTCCGGGAAAACGATAACACAGGTGCCGTTTACCAGCTTTTTCTTAGCCAGGTTTAGACTCTCGAGGGCTGCACGGCTGTTGGACCGGTCAATGAAAATGTGGCCGACCTTTTCGCTTCCGTATCCCAGACCCGGAATTTTTCGTAATTCTTTTTTCATGATCCATTTGAAATCTACACCGATCCAGCCATACAGAAGAATAATATCATATGAGCTCTGGTGGTTGGCCATGATTACATAGGAAGTACCCTTTTTAATATGTTCCCGTCCTTTTACTTTTACCAGCATGGGAACCAGGAAGCCACAAAATTTGGCCCATAGTACGCCACCCATATATCCGCCGATGCGCTCATTGAACAGGATTGACATGGTGAAGGCCAGGGAACCGAAAAAGACGGTCCCGACGGCTATCAATGGGAGGTAAATAAGCCATTTGTAAGGCTGATAGAGCAGAATTAGAATCTTTCGAAGCATTGTTTCTGAATCAATGAGGTCGCCACAAAGATAAAATTTCTCAGGAGGAATGGAAATAAGGAGGCCCATTGTTCTGTGGTTTTTTAAATCAGCCTAAATGGTTAAATTAGTGAACAAAAGTGCATACCGATTTGAAAAACTTAACGATCAGAAAAATAATCCAATTTAACGTATTGAAGATGAATAGAATGTATCGGAATTTTTATATAGTGAGCTTCTATTGCTTCCTCCTCCTGGGTACGGGCGGGCTCACTAAGGCGCAGTCCCGGGAGTCTGAAACAAAGGAACTGAAAATTGATTTCTCTGCTTCCGGGGATGCTTTCGCCCTGGCAGGCAGTCAGGGAGTTGCTGACCTGGTATACAGCAGCAGCGAAGATCCCGGCATTATCCGGGCCATCGGCGATTTGCAGAAAGATATACAGAATGTCACCTCTCAATCGCCTCTGCTGGTCAACAAGTTGAGCGGGAAAAAACCTGAAGTGCTGATCGGTTCTCTGGGTAATAAACTGATTGAAGGGATCATTAAAAAGGAGAAGATCGATGTCTCCCCGATAAGAGGCCAATGGGAAGCCTTTATGATCACCACTGCGAAGGGGAAAAATGGAATGGATATGCTGTGTATTATCGGTAGCGATAAACGGGGCACTTTGTACGGAATTTATGAATTGTCAGCAAAAATAGGCGTTTCGCCATGGTACTGGTGGGCCGATGTTCCGGTGAAAAAGCACCCTGAACTGTATGTTTCACCACAGCTTGTTGTGGATAGGCCTGGGGTAAAGTACAGGGGCATTTTTTTGAATGATGAAGCACCGGCCCTGACAGGTTGGGTAAACGAGAAATTTGGCGGTTTCAACCATAAATTCTACGAGCATGTGTTTGAGCTGATTCTTCGCCTGAAGGGAAATTTCCTGTGGCCGGCTATGTGGGGAAGCGCTTTCTATGATGATGATCCGGAGAATCCAAAATTAGCTGATGAGTACGGAGTGGTCATAGGTACCTCTCACCATGAGCCGTTGATGCGGGCACATGCTGAGTGGGCCAAATACGGGGAGGGCCCCTGGGATTACACCAGGAACAAGGATATGCTGGAAACTTTCTGGAGAAACAGCATCAGGGAGCGGAAGGATTATGAGGCTCTGATCACGGTGGGTATGCGCGGAGATGGAGATGAAGCTATGACCGAGGGCACAGCAATTGATCTCCTTCAGAAGATTATCACCGATCAGCGGCAGATCCTGAAGGAGGAAACCGGGAAAAAGCCGCATGAAATACCGCAGGTATGGGCACTGTACAAGGAAGTTCAGGACTATTATAATAAAGGTATGCGGGTTCCTGAGGATATCACGCTGCTGCTCTGTGACGACAACTGGGGAAATGTGCGTGTGCTGCCCAAACCAGGAAGCCCCGCGCGAACAGGAGGATACGGCATGTACTACCACTTTGATTTTGTGGGGGGGCCGGTTAGCTATCGCTGGCTGAATGTTAGCCCCATTTCGCGTACCTGGGAACAGATGAACCTGAGCTATGAGCACGGTGTGGACCGGCTTTGGATCGTGAATGTGGGTGATCTGAAACCTATGGAATTTCCCATCAGCTTTTTCCTCGACCATGCCTGGGATCCGGAAGGAATGACCGCAGAAGCGATGGGAAAATATACAGAGAAATGGGCAGCGGATAATTTCGGTACTGAGCATGCAACGGAAATCGCCCGCCTGATCAGCACGTATTCCCGGTTCAATTATCGCCGTACGCCGGAAATGCTGTCTCCTTCAACTTACAGCCTGAAGGATTATCGTGAATTCCAGGGGGTGGTAGAGGAGTATAATGACCTGCTGAAGTCGGCAAAGGCAGTGGCCGGCGACCTGCCTGATGAATACCAGTCTGCCTTCTACCAGCTGGTTCTGCACCCGATCGAAGCCTGTGCCAACCTGAATGAAATGTACTATGTCGCAGGACTTAACCGCCTGTATGCCACACAGGGGAGGGCCTCTACGAATCAGATGGCCGAAAAGGTGGCAGCGCTTTTTACCAGGGATTCCCTGATAAGCGAATATTACCATAAGGACCTGGCCGACGGGAAATGGAACCATTTTATGTCGCAGACACATATAGGCTATACTTCCTGGAATAATCCCCCTGTTAACTACATGCCTGAAGTGAAAACGCTTGAGGTCCCCGACAAGGCTTCCCTGGGCATTATGCCGGAAGGAAGTCTTTCATCCTGGCCGGGTGCCGAAGGCAGGGCCAGGCTTCCGGAGTTCGATAAGCTCAATCAGCAGGAGTTTTATATTGAATTGTTCAACCGGGGAAAGCGCTCCGCTGATTTCGTCGCGGTGCCGTCTGATCCCTGGATCAACCTCTCTGAGCAACACGGAACCATTGAAGAGGATGAACGTATTTTGGTAAGCATAAACTGGGATGACGCACCTGATGGACGGTCATCAGGCTTTATCATGCTTACTTCCGGTTCTGGTGAGGAAGTAAAAATTGATGTGTCTGTTTTGAAGAACCCGGCACTGGATGACCTCGAGTTTGAAGGTTTCGTGGAGGCTAACGGATACATCTCCATGGAGGCAGAGCATTATTCGAATAAAATGGAAACGAATGATCTCCGCTGGCTGAAGATACCGGAGTTTGGCCGTACACTTTCCGGAATGACCGTCTTCCCGACAACGCACGCACCGCTTAGTCCCGGAGCGGAAGATAGTCCCCGGCTGGAATACGATGTATTTGTGGATTCGCCCGGAGAAGTCACTGTGAAAGTCTATATTGCTCCAACGCTCAATATCTACAATGATGAGGGAATGAAATACGCTGCCTCATTTGATGAGGACCCTCTTCAGCTTGTAAGGATTCACGAAGGGGATACCATCCCCGACTGGGAATACCCGGAATACTGGAACCTATCCGTGACTAATAATACCAGGGTGATGGAAACCAGTCACAAGCTTTCTGTGCCGGGCCCGCATACCCTGAAGTTATGGGTGGTCACCCCTGGAGTGGTATTCGAAAAAATCGTAATAGAAACAAAAAAGATTGGCGGGAGCTACCTCGGGCCACCGGAGAGCTTTATGCTGAAAGACTAAACAGGAAGGGGCTGCCTCAGAAGGGTAAGCCCCTTTTTCTTTTCAAAATTTCGAACTGAAAAGCCTTTTTTAGCTCACCGGAGGTAATATTCATACCCGAGCGGACCGTGTCTTCGCTAAGCTTCCTTTGGTCGGTTCGTACAATTCACTTCGTTGGGCCCTGAAGGGTTTCCCGGCAGATGAATACCGTCAGCTCCCTAAAAACTCGTATACTTCACAGTGATCCACACACTCGAATTCCTCCCCTTATCATCGGAGCAACTGATTTCCACCTTTCCCTCATTGGGCAGGAAAAACAGCTTCTCATCTGCTTTGCACTTATCGTAGTACTTCTTATTGATGTACCAGAATACTTCCTGGACATCGTTGGATGTCTGACAGCTCAGCATAATCTCGCTGCTGTCAAGGATGTTTACAAAGTAATCGTTCTCATGGATCGGAGAAGTGATTTTTGGGTCTGAACCGGTCAGGAGCCGCTCGCATTCAGGATTATGTGGCGGTATCTTTTTATAGGGTATGGTACTCTCCTCATAAAAACTTATCATCTCAGGCGGAAGGTTGGGATAGACAGCATCGATGTATCCGAATTCCGGCTTGCATGCCGTGCAGTAGGATAGCGAGGAGTCGGGATTGATCAGGATCTTTTTCAGGTGCTCACAGGTCCGGGTGTCTGATATGCCGGGAATAAAGTAGTCAATGATATCATCCGTGCAATACTCTCCCGGCAGCATGCCCGATGCCGAACATACATACCGCAGGTCCAGCTCATCCGGCATCCTGAACCAGGCTTCCTCCGGGTCGGAATCTATGGCATTGAAAAGCTGGAACAGGAGCGGGGTGGCCTTTTCGGATCCGCTCAGATCGGGTACGCCCTCACCAGAGAAATTACCCAGCCAGACTCCGATCGTATAGTTATGGTTATAGCCAATGCTCCAGGCATCTCTTCTTCCGTAGGAAGTACCTGTTTTCCATGCAATTTTGGGTGTGTGCTGTGAGCTTTCCCAGGCCACAGGAAGGTCCGGTCGCTCAAGCTTTGTAAGGATCTCCGTGATCATGAAACTGGCAGCCGCAGATAAGATCTGTTTCTTTTGGTAGTGCGCTTCTCCCTGGGTAAGCTGCAAAGGTTCATACTCTCCCTCATTGGCAAAGCTGGCATACAGGGCAACAAGCTCTTCGAGCCTTACGCCGCACCCTCCAAGGATCAGGGATAATCCCAGCTGTCCCCGTTCTCGTTTTATCTGCCTGAATCCGGCATAGCTTAAGCTTTCCATCATAATGTCAGGGCCAACTTTGTCCAGGATGTTTACTGCAGGGATATTAAGGGAGCTGGCAAGTGCTTCCTCAATGGTAATGGCACCTCGGTAATTATCATCATAGTTTTCAGGCTCGTAACCTGAGAAGGAAATTGGCACATCATAAACAACGGTCTTTGGAGTGACGATCCCCAGATCCATGGCCAGACCGTATAGCAGTGGTTTTAACGTACTTCCCGGCGACCTTATCGCCTGGATCCCATCGACCTGCCCACCGTCCTCAGCATTGTCAAAATCGGCAGAGCCTATATAGGCAAGCACCCGGCGGGTTTTATTGTCAACCACAAGTGCTGTGGCATTTTTAATATTCTGAAAGTATAAGCGGCGGCTGTAACTGCCCACAAGTCGTTCCGCTTTTCGCTGCAATTCCAGATCGATACTGGCTTGAATGACAGGCTCCCCGGGGTAGCTTGATTTCAGGCGGAGGCACAGCTGTGGTGCCAGATGGGGGACCTCGTGCCTGGTGGCTTCAAGGGGCTCGGTCAGGGCATCCCGGATGGCCTCTCCGGGAAACAGTCCTGCTGCGCCAAAACGCCTGAGCCACTGGTTTCTTTCTTCAAGGATGTAGGCATTGTTTTCTCCTAATTTCAGGGAAACGGGGCGGTTCGGTATAATTGACAGGGCCGTGATCTCAGCGATACTCAGGTGGTTCGGCATTTTCTCAAAATAAATCACCGAAGCCGATTTCACTCCTTCAACATTTCCGCCATACGGCACCAGGTTCAGGTACAACTGAAGGATCTCATCTTTGCTTAGCTTCTGCTCCAGTTGAAAGGCCCTGAAGATTTCAATAAACTTACTCCTGTAATTCCGCTCCTTTGGCTCGAGCATGCGGGCAACCTGCATGGTAATGGTTGAGGCACCGGATGTCCTCCGCTTTTCTTTAATGTTATTTAGCAATGCCCGGGCCAGCGAAAGGGGGTTTATGCCGGGGTGACGGTAGAAGTATTTATCCTCCTTAAAGATGATCGCCTTCTTCAGGTCCCCGCTGATTTCCTTGGAGTCAATGAACATCCTCCATTTATCATCGCTGGTTAGAAAAGCATGCAGCAGGTGGCCGTCGGAAGATACAACAACCGTTGAATACTCTACGGGGATATCCAGGGGATACAGTTTGTTCAAAAGAGCAAAAAACAGCAGGAAGAAAAGGGCGTATGAGAGTATCAGGCCACTTATCAGTTGTGCCGGATGAACTGCCTTTCGGTAAATTTTGGATATGCGCATGGGCATTGTCAGACTAAGGACCGAAAATAATGATTATGCATTAATTATTTGTTATTGCTCGGTAATTACCTCTTTTTTTTTAGCTTTAGGGTACTCTTTAAAAAACCCTTCAAAATGAAAAAAATCCTTTCGCTTACGTTGATCGCTTTTATGGTCCTTTCTTCCTGTTCAAAAAAGGGGAACGAGGTAAAACTTGTCAATAAAAACTTTGGTAATGAGCTTGCTATGGATCAGGCCATGGAGTTTACTTTCGATAAGGCGCTGGTTCCGGATAGTGTCGTTGGCACCTGGACCGACCTGGAGTATATTACCTTCCAGCCCGAAATTCCCGGCAGGTACCACTGGGAAAGCAAGTCGAAACTTGTCTTCATGCCGAAGAACGGCCTGCGGCCGGCGACAAATTACCAGGCCACGATATCGCAAAATATCCTTAAGCATAATCCAACGCTGGCCCTTGCCGGACAAACAAAATTCCAGTTTCATTCTCCCTTTGCCGAAATGGTCAGCAGCAGAGCTTACTGGCGGTACGATGAGAATACGAATGAGCAGGGGATCTGGCTCGAAATGAACTTCAACTATCCGGTGAACCCCTCGGAAGTTTCAAAACTGCTGGATGTGGAGATTGCCGATGCCAGCATCGATCCGAAGCTTGTCTCCGGAGAAAACTCCAAAACCATCCACATGATGGTCACCGATATAGACAGGAAGGATATGCAATACCCCGTAAGTATCAGGCTCGACAAGGGATTGGTACCCATGGGAGGGTCATCAAGGTCTAAAGAGGCATACTCCAACCAGTTTACGATTCCTTCGCCCCAGGAACTGGAGATTACGGAAATCCAGACCACCCATGACGGAATGGAAGGTACCCTGAATTTGTATACCAGTCAGCAGGTGGTCAAAGAAAATATCCGTAACTACATAAGCATCAGCCCGTCCGTGAACTATTCCGTAGAGGTTGAGCCGGGATATATCCTGATTACCAGTGAATATTTTGATGTCGATAAGGAATACAAAATCACCATAAAGGAAGGTCTGGGCGGAACGCTCGGAGGGAAGCTGAAATATGAGTATAATCAGCCGGTAACCTTCGGAGAGGTAGAACCAACGATCAAGTTTGCCGATTCCAAGGAATTTTATGTTTCGGGATCAGGTTCACGAAATATCCAGGTAGCCATCCTGAATGTACCAAAAGTCAATGTTCAGGTTACCAAGATCTATGAGAATAACATCATTTCATACATGTCGAATAGCTATTCCAATTACTATTACGATTACGAATACGACGAGTACTATTACAGTTCGCCCAATGTGGGAAACCTGGGAGATGTGGTCTATGAGGAGGAGATCGAGACCCGCACCCTGCCGAAGAAGGGCTCGAACCGGGTGCTGACACTCGATTTTGAAGACAAACTGAAAGACAATAAGGGGATTTATGTTATTGAAATTAAATCGGCAGACGATTATTACCCCCGGGCCTCTAAAATGCTGTCCATCTCGGATATAGGACTGATTGTTAAGGACGGTCAAAAGCAGGTAATGGTTTTTGCCAATTCCATTAAAACCGCAAAACCGCTGGCCAACATCGAAGTTTCCTTTATTGGCCGTAATAATCAGTTAACTCAACGGCTTACTACGGATAAAAATGGTGTTGCCGTATTTGAATATTCCAGTCTGAAAGCCCCGGGCTTTGAAACCACGATGGTCACTGCCAGGTTGGGTGACGATTTCAACATGATCCCCCTCGATAAGACCCGGATAAATACTTCCCGCTTCGATGTAGGGGGTAAATACCCGAATCCCTCCGGCATGGAAGCATTTGTCTATGCGGAACGCGACCTGTACCGACCCGGTGAAAAGGTTAATATCTCCACCATTGTGAGAAATGCCAAATGGGAGTCGCCCGGCGAGCTTCCGGTTATTATGAAATTTGTTGCCCCCAACGGAAAGGTATTCAAGACGATCAGGAAAACCCTTAATCAGTATGGGTCTTTCGAGGCTGGCATCGACTTGCCGTCTTCTGCTCAGACCGGTTCCTACATTGCGAACATCTATTCAGGCAATGAGATCCTGATCGGATCAAAAGTAATTAAGGTGGAAGAGTTTATGCCCGACCGCATCAAGGTGAAAGTGAACATCGATAAGGAGGAGTACAAGCCCGGTGAGCAGTTTTTCATCGACGTGGAGGCTGTTAATTTCTTTGGCCCGCCCGCCGCAAACCGGAATTTTGAAGTGCAGCTAACCACTAACCGCTTAGGATTCTATCCGAAAAAATACCGGGGATACAATTTCTATATCCAGGGTGCCAGGACTTCTTTCAGCAATGTCCTGCGGCAGGATGTAACAGATAGCGAGGGAAAGGGTCAGCTGAGCCTGACCGTTCCGGAGGTTTACAAGGACATGGGGATCCTTAGCACCGATGTGTTTGTCACTGTATTCGATGAGACGGGGCGCCCGGTCAACAGGCTCTCAAACTTTAAGATCATCACCCAGGATGTCTTCTATGGGATCAGGAACCCCGATTATTATGTTAAGACAAATCAACCCGTCAATGTCGATATCATTGCCCTGGATAAAGATGAAAATGCCCTGAAGGATGTCGAAGCGCATGTTAAGCTGATCCGGTATGAATACAAAACCGTAGTGTCCAAATCAGGCAAGTACTACCGCTATCGCTCCGAAAAGATCGAGCATGTGCTGGAAGACAAAACCATCAAGCTCTATGGCACAGCGACAAACTTTGGATTTGTGCCCGAATTCTCGGGCGAATACGAGATCAGGGTCTCGGCTCCGGGCGTTAACACTTTTGTGAATGAAAGGCTCTATGCTTATGGATGGGGATCCACCAGTTATGGGTCCTTCAAGGTTGATAATGAAGGGCAGATCGAGATTGAAACGGATAAGGAAAGTTACCATGTGGGTGAAAAAGCGAACATCATCCTGAAGGCACCCTTCTCCGGGAAGATCCTCCTGACCCTCGAAACTGACAAGGTGATTGATTACTACTACCTTGAAACCGACAAGCGTGCCGCTTCAATAAGCATTGAGATGAAGGATGAATATCTGCCCAATGTCTACATTGGTGCATGCCTGTTCCGTCCGCATGAGGTATCGGACATACCCTTAACGGTGGCTCATGGCTATACCTCACTGAAAGTTGAAAATCCTGTAAATAAAATACCGCTTACCATCACGGCAGTGAAAAAGTCAAGGTCCAATATGCAGCAAAAAATAAAGGTAACAGGTAAGCCAAACAGTGCGCTGACCCTGGCTGTGGTGGATGAAGGCATCCTTCAGGTGGCCGGAATGTCAACGCCTGATGCCTATGAGTTTTTCTACCGAAAACGTGCGCTCCAGGTTGCAACAAGCAATGTATATCCTTACCTCTTCCCGGAACTGGGCATGCTCAGCAGTCATACCGGTGGTGACGGCGGAAGCATGGCAGACAGGCTGAACCCTATCCAGAACAAGCGGGTGAAACTCGTATCGTACTGGAGCGGAATACTCGAAACCAATAGTAAAGGGGAAGCTGAGTATACCATTGATATTCCGCAATTCTCCGGAGACCTCAGGATCATGGCGCTCAGCTATAACGGCAAGGCCTTTGGGTCGGCACAGGAGAATATGAAGGTGGCTGATCCGCTGGTTACAAGCGTGGCGCTGCCAAGGTTCCTGAGTCCCGGTGATCATGTACAGATGCCGGTTACCCTGAC
>JAFGEO010000023.1 GCA_016931575.1 Bacteroidales bacterium
GGAACTAAGCTGCTACTGCAGATCTTGAAACAGCCCCGAAATCCAGACATCAGCACAGTATATTGTTGTTTTTGTGCATTTTAACACGTATTTCCAGCATGCCGAAAACAAATGCCTGCGTATAAATACGCAAGTATTTCGCGTACAAATCCCCCCTTTTTTGCGCACAAATACCGATGAACTTCCCGTGCTTATCACCGTATATTTGTATATAGAAATTGACAAAAAAAGATATATACAATTTTGATGTAGGGTTTGGTTGGATTTAGGTAAAAAGAGGTTGCTTCCCAAAAGCGGCCTCTTTTTTTTTGTGCTTTTCCCGGATTCGAAAAAAAGGAGAGTTCTACGAGCAAATTTCGCCGCATTCCGTGCAGCAGATCTTGGTATCAGGTCCAGACGCGTCCCGAAAGACCCAAAAAGTATCGTTCCCGCATACGGAGCAAATCAATTTCACTTCCGTTTGCTGAGTTATGTCAGAGGCTGTATCAGGATTCATAAACATTCTAATAATCAGGTCAAAAATAATGAATTTAAGCTCCAGGATTTGGTTTGATTGATGAAAGCCGGCGCTGATGTATTGAATAGTCAGAATTTCTTGATAAACATACTCTCCTCTCTTTTCCTGGTACCGGACACACCAAAAGTCAATTCCACTGTCAGATCCCTAAAGACATTCTCGTGAGAAAATTCAGTTTGGCCGGAAAATACTTTTGTTCTTCAGGCAGAAAACCTTATTTTTAAAATTTCTGTATTACCAGGCATTAAAGAACCGAAGAATTCGCATTAAAGCAGGGATGGATAAGAAAGTACTTTACGTGATATGGCCGATAGCGATTATCTTTGCAGCCCTTTTAATACTCTATTATATCAGGGTCCAGACACGAGAAACCACCTTTGCCCCTACTGCAAAAGAGGCAGTTTTCGATTTCGCAAAGCTGGATTTTAAAACTCATCCTTTTGTGTCGCTCCATGGCGAGGTCGGTTTCTATTGGAACCAATTACTGACCCCAGCTGATTTTGGAAAGGATTCCCTGCCGGAACCCCCAACCTACCAAAAAATCCCCTCATCCTGGACCGAAGTTGAGATTAATAACAGGAAGCTCACTCGAAGAGGTTACGGTACTTACAGGTTCACTATCCTTACTCCGGATGATGAATGGTACGGGATTAAAATCAAAGAGTTTGAAACTGCCTTCAAAATTTGGATCAACGGACAGCCTATGGGTGGAGCCGGAAAGGTTGGCAAATCAAAGCAGGACATGACACCAAGCTGGCAGCGCAAAGAGTTCTACGCACAGGCAACAGGTAATAAACTGGATGTTGTCCTCCAGATCTCAAATTTCTATCACCGACAGGGAGGGGCAACAGAAACTATTAGTTTCGGTCCGGCGAATGAGATTGCCCGTTACAAGGAAATTCACATAGGACTGGACCTGTTCCTGCTGGGCATTATGCTCATTCTGGGACTTTACCATATGATACTGTACTCCTACCGGCAGCGGGATAAATCTTTGCTTTACTTCGCTCTGATCTGTATGTTTATGTTTTTCAGATTGGGAACTACGGGCGAGAAGACCTTGTTGGAGATTTTGCCCTTCTTAACCTGGCAGGTAGCCATTAGAATTGAATACATTTCTTTCATGGCTCTAACTCCCAGTATATCATGGTTTCTCCAGGTACTCTTTCCAAAAGAAATCAAGCCTAAAATTGCATGGATAGCAACCTGGATTTCACTTGGCTTTATTGCAGTTGTTTTATTCACCCCTTCTACGGTATTTAGCTTCACACCATCCATTTTCCAACTCCTGATCGTGGCAATAGCCTCTTACCTTCTCGTTATCCTGTTCCTATGCATTCTGCGAAAAAGGGAATTTGCCCTGATCATTTTCGGTGGTTTTTTTATTCTGTTTATTACGGTGATCAATGACCTGCTCTCCTATCGAAAAATTATCGAAACAGCCTATTTCCTTCCGCTCGGAATACTGACCCTGATCGTCTCCCAGGCATTTGTATTAGCCCGGCGATCATCCAGTGCTTTTACCAGGATCGAGCATTTATCAAGCAGACTTGAACGAATAAACAAGGAACTGGAAACCAGGGTGCAGCAACGTACGAAACAAATCAGTGAACAGAAAGATGAAATAGAATTACAGAGGAAGAACCTGGAAACAAAATCTGAACAGCTAATTCAGATAAATAAGGAACTTCAGGAGCTTACCCGCTTCAAAACTGAAATAACCCAGATGATGGTACATGACCTGAAAAACCCCTTAAATAATATTATTGGGTTTTCACAAATTGATGAGACCTATAGCGAATACAGGGACCTTATCCATGCTACGGGATGGGGCATGCTGAACCTGATCAGAAACATACTCGATGTTGAAAAGTATGAAACTTCACAACTGGAACTAAGCCTGGAAACCATTCAGCTCAAAGATATTGTTGAAGTTGCATACCAAACTAACCAATACCTGATTTTCCGCTTAAACATCAGGTTTGACAACCAGGTTTCCGGGGATACCCTGGTCAGGGTAGATCGTGAAATCACCGAACGTGTATTCAGCAACATCATCGCCAATGCCACAAAATACGGGAATGATAATGGTCTTATTCGGGTAACTGCTGAGGAACTGTCAGAGAAAGGCAGAAATTGGATCAAAGTCTCCATCTATAATTCGGGCGAGCGAATCCCTGAGGATAAACTAAGCAGCATTTTTAACAAATTCAATCAGGCCTATGCCCAGAAAGGACAATTTGCATACTCCACAGGCATTGGTCTGGCTTTTTGCAGAATGGCCATCCAGGCCCATCAAGGAAAGATCGGAGTTGTTTCACATGCTGATAAGGGGGTCACTTTCTGGTTCACTTTGCCCAAGGGATAAAAGCAGTAAGCTTGTGCCTTTTCAGCCCCGCTGTCAGCAATGTTGCAGGAGAAGGGCTTCAGCCTCAGCATTCCAGAGACCTTTATGCTTTTCGCAGAGCTTATGCAGGGAAGCAAACAGGGGTATACTTCTCCCAAGCTTTTCAAAATCATCAATAGCGGTGAGGGGCATTTCAATATGATTATAAATCAATTTCTTCCCCCCCGGAATATTGGGTAAATTCAGGGTAGTGTCTATCACTGAATTCAATCCTCCGATATGCGTAACCAGACCTGCAGGATCCAGTCCTTCTGCCATATAATCAAGCGCCTCAAGCATATCCTCATTGTTACCGCCCGAGGTGCCGACCACGTGGGTGAATTTATAATGGACATTATAAAAATTAAATTTGGCGGCAAAGTCAGGATCAGAGGGACCGGCGAAGAAGTTCAGACAGCCATCCCAGGCCAGAATCGAGTCGGCCTGTTCGATGACCTGGGGAAGGGGAGCAAACACAAAGACATCATCATATCCCTTGCCTCCGCTTAAATCCATAAGCACATTGAATGCATTACCCTGGAGGGTATTCAGGTAAACCAGTTCAATCCCATTGGCAGCAGCTTCCTGAACAGTATAAAGCACTGCAGCCCGGTTGAGGCGAACCTGATCAATATCTGTAACCACCAATAATTTTGGGCGAATATCTTTTCTATGAATGGCATAATTGATCGCTGCAAGGCCCATAGGCCCAACGCCGGCCAGGATAGCCATATTTCCCCTGTCAACAATACCCATCTTATGGGTATAGGATCCCGGGGTAGTATGGTAATTGGCATGCATGGCCCCGATAACACAGGAAAGAGGTTCAGCCAGTGATGCCGGATAATACCCCTCCCCTTTGTATGGGAGGAGACAGTCCATTTCCATGACTTCATCAGGAATGATCACATAGGTGGCATCTCCTCCGATATGAGGGTACGAATAACCCGGGGCACTGAGCAAGCCTACAGGCCCCCCTTCAAAGTTGAGCGCCGGTTGAATGGAAAATTTTTCGCCGGGCTGAAATCTCCCGGCCCATTTTTCCCCTACTTCCAACAGTTCACCCGCAAATTCGTGCCCAATGATCACCGGGCTCGCACCAACATTATCAGGAATGCGTTTATGCTCGGTACCCTGTGTGGCAGCTTTGTACGAGGACATGCATAATGAATCGGAAACCACTTTCGCCAGGATCTCATCATTCCTGATCTTCGGAAGCTCAAATTCTTCCAGTCGAAGGTCCTTTTTTCCGTATAGACGTACCGCTCTGCTTTTCATCATGCACTGTTCTTCTTAATGAATAGGATAATATCTTTCGCTTCATCAACAATGTTTAACTTCCGGCTTTCCGGCAAGGATGATATCCTGCCATATCCCCAGCTCACCCCCAGAAATTGCATGCCGGCATTTATGGCGGTATTCAAATCCACTGCTGAATCTCCAATATAAAGCACATTGTCCGGTGCTATCCCCATTTTACGGGCGATGTCCAGTGCCCCCGATGGATCCGGCTTTTTTGGCCAGCCGTTCTCCTGGGCTACTACCTGCCGGAAGTTCCAGCGGGCAAAGCACTGTTTGACGATTAAACCGGTATGCAGCTGAGGTTTGTTTGTGTTAAGCGCAAAGGGGAGCTTCACATCTGTCAGATAGTCCAAAACGCTTTCTATGCCGGAAAAGAGTTTGCTTTTCACAACCAGGTTCTCTGCATAAATTTTCCCGAAGACTGCAAGGTAATTCGCCAGGCTCTGCTCATCAAACCCTGCTGTTTCAGGAAGGGATGCCTTCACCAGCCTCATGGCGCCGTTTCCAACCCAGCCAATGTACTTTCCAACGGAGTGCTCCGGGTAACCGCAGGAACGGAGCATGGCATTGTTCGCATCCGCAATATCCACAATGGAATCGAACAGGGTTCCGTCCAAATCAAATATAACCGCTTTGATATTCATAAAACCTTCCTAATGTAACATATTTTGACCTCCGGTAACCGGTATCGCCTGGCCTGTTTCGTATTCCTGCTCAATGGCATAAAAAATAGCCCTGGCGACATCAAGACTTGTACAACCCCTGCCGGCAGGTACCTGTTGCTCATAAAACTGTCTAACTTCGGCAATTGTTTTCGCCCCCGGAACTTTCCCTGCATTCAGGTACTGAACAAATAAGCCTGTTTCCGGATCCGACCACAGCGGCCCGTCAAAGAAATTCCCCGGACAAACAGAGTTTACCTTGATGCGGTAAGGCATGAGTTCCATGGCAAATGACTGAGTGAGGCCTATTCCGCCGAATTTCCCACCTGCATAGGCAAAGTTCTTGTTACTCCCTTTCAATCCTGATTTAGAGTTGATCTGAAGTATATCAAAAAACCTGTCTGTACTTCTTGCAGCCTGCATCTTCATTACCACAGCAGCAGCTTTCGCACAATTGAAGTATCCCTCATAATTGATGCGGGTTATCAGGGAGAAGGTTTCAGCCGTCATTTCTTCAAGTCCGCCGGCCCGCAGGATACCAGCATTGCTGACCATGACATCAATCCCCCCAAAGTGCAGGACGGTTTTCTCCACCAGGCTTTCTACCGACCTTAAATCTGCTACATCTGTCTGAACGAACAGTACCCTGTTGGGCTTCACCTGTTGATTAAAGGCCTGTACCAGTTTCTCTCCAACCTTCACATTTACATCTGCAATCACCACATTGGCACCTTCTTCAAAGAAGCTCCCGGCAATCCCTGCACCGAAACCCTGGGCTCCCCCTGTGATGATGACCACCTTGTTTTTCATCCGTTGCCGGGAATATGCTGCTTCCGGCGACCCCTCAAAGGCTGCGGGGCAACCGCCAACCCAGAAGGTTCCAATCCCTTCAACCATTAGTGTCGCAGGAAGATTTTCTGGCGGTCCGGCAAGCGCCTCAAGGGAGTCAGGAGCAAGCTTGGTTACCGCTCCCAGAACGCGGTTTGGGGCAACCTCTCTCACGCTTAGCAGCTCCTCGTTTGAAAGGAGCATTCTGAGAAAAGTTATTGTTTCAAGTTTCTTCATGATCTTTCTGATTAAGCCATGTAAAATGCCAGGATCCTCCTGCCCAGGGCTTCAAACTCAGCTTTCTTTGCCAGCAGGGGTTTACCGCCGGGTAACAGATAGCCTTTCCCGGTCTTTGCAAACAGGTATTGATGGGCCACAAGAATGCAGGCACCGGTAAAGTTTGTATCTGTCAAAAATTCACTCAGCTCTTCCCGATTTTTATCCTTTAAGCGAACCGGCAGGAGTTCCGGGGTATTATGCTCACTTCCAAAGGTGACGAGGAAGCCCCTATCCGCAAAGAATTTTGCATACTCTTCCAGGACTTGCCGGGTATTTCGGTTTGGTATTAACTCTATGCTGAATATTCCCTTCCGGACCAGGGAATGAAAAAGCCTTTCCTTATCCTCTTCAAATTCCGTGAACCCTCCATTAATTGAGTCGGCCAACAGCGGATAGGTGGGTATCCCGCCTGCATTAAATATCATCCGGCTGACCGTCTCCAGGCTGAGGAAAAGATCGGGCGATTCCTTAATAAAGGCGCCCCCACCCGATTTCAGGAGGTTGCGCCTGATCTCATTCTCCAGGCCTGCCTGATCGCTCATGGCAGATTTCACCTTTTTCCCTTCAAATATCTGCTCAAGCTTTTCCATTCGTCTGCCACACTCCTGAATCTTTTCAAAGATATCGGCCCGCAGAGCCTTTGCCAGGTGCCTTTCCCTTACCATTCCCAGTGTATAGCGCTCCCTGATCGAAGGATAGGAAAGCTGCATATCAGCACCCACTTTTTCGAGGTGCTTGTTCAGCAGGGCGCACATGGCCTGAGTATGCATATTTGACCTTTCAATGACCTCCCGGAGCATACGCTGGTAAGGTTCATCCAGTCTGAAGGGATGCGACAAGCCTTTCCCGCTCAGATACATCCTGCCGGGATTACTGGGGTCATTTATTCGAATATTCTGGTCCTGATCAGGCTTACTAAGTGCTATAAACTCAATATTGAACAAGGGAAACAGTTTGTACCTGAAGCAGGCTTCCGCCCAGTCATGATAGCCATCGGCAGTGTAAAAATCATTGATCCCCAATACTTTTACATTCTCCTGAAGAGCCATCTCGACAGCCTGGTTTATGGAGCTGAAAGCGCTAAAGGAATAAGGTGTATGAACATGCGCATTCACATGCAGGGGTGCAATATCCTGTAGGACCATTGCGCTTAACTCTTCCGGTGAGGGGAACTGGTTCCAAAAATCCATAGTCATTCTTTTAAACACCCAACTTTGCTCTTCTGATCATTTCGGCTCCGGTGAAATTCTCTACCGGCTGATGTCCTTTTAAAGGTAAGATTTTCTCATGTATTGCATCCATTATCCAGGAAGGTTGAGGGAAAAATTCATCCTCAAGTTCACAGGCCGGCGTAATCCAGTTCCGGGAACCTACCACCACCGGTGGTGCATCGAGGTAGTCGAAGGCCAGTGAGGTAATGTTAGTTGCCAGGTCGTTCAGGAATGATCCACGGGTATTGGCATCGCTTGTTAAAACTATACGGCCGGTCTTCCTGACCGAATTCACCACTTTTTCATAGTTAAAGGGAACCAGGGAACGTGCATCGATCACTTCTGCTGAAAGTCCGTGCTTTTCTTTCAGAATACCTGCCGCCTCCAGTGCACGGTAGAGGGTTGCGCCGACTGACAGAATGGTAATATCACTGCCTTCAAGCTTTACATCCGGTTCTCCGAAGGGAATCTCGTAATAAGCCTCAGGTACACCTTCCCTGACGAACTGCTCGCCGATATCGTAAATGCGCTGGCTCTCGAAGAAGATTACAGGATCGGTACCCTGCAGGGCACTGTTCATCAAGCCTTTCGCATCATAGGGTGTTGCCGGAAAGCAGACTTTGAGTCCGGGGATATGAGCTACCAGGGAGGTCCAGTCCTGGGAGTGCTGGGCCCCATATTTTGAGCCTACTGAAACGCGCATCACCACCGGCATTTTTATCAGATTGCCGCTCATTGCCTGCCACTTGGGCAGCTGGTTAAACACTTCATCACCGCTGCGCCCCAGAAAGTCGCAGTACATGATCTCGGGAACAACTCTGCCTCCGCACATGGCATAGCCGATAGCAGTACCGATAATTGCCCCTTCAGAAATGGGAGTGTTAAAGAGACGGTTGTAGGGCAGGGCTTCGGTCAGACCGCGATACACGGCAAAAGCACCCCCCCAGTCGCGGTTTTCCTCGCCATAGGCTATCATGGTCGGATCCTTGTAGAACCTGTGAATCATGGCTTCAAAGATCCCATCCCTTAATTGATATTGTTTCATTTTCGAGTGGGCTTTCCCCTCCGCGTCAAAAGCATAGCGCTCCTTCCTGGCTAGTTGCTGAACACGCGGATTATCTTCCATTTTATGGTTCACCTCTGGCTCCCGGTCATCAAATTTTTCAACTGAACCGTTTGATAAGATCAAAGAGCCAATGGCTTCAGGATCTTTCGAGAGATTCATTCGTGGAGAGATTTCATCATCGATAGCCAGCCTGAAAAGGTCAAGGGTCATGTCCTGCACCTCTTTCCGGATTCCCTCCAGCTCCTGCTTCCCGGCAACTCCGGCATCCACCAGGTTGTGACCAAATGAAGCAATAGAGTCATGCTTTTCCCATGCTTCCACTTCTTCCCTGGAGCGGTATGAAGAAGCATCCGAAGGAGAGTGGCCGCTGTAGCGGTATGTCAGCACATCCAGCAAAACCGGACCCCGCTTTTCAGCCAGGAGCTGTTTTTTGCGCCGGTAAGCATCGATCACGGCCAGGGGATTGTACCCATCGACACGCTCAGCATGCATCTGGTCTGTATTCAGACCGGCACCGATGCGCGCTGCAATATCATAGCCCATGGTTTCGCCACAGGTCTGCCCACCCATACCATACTGATTATTCATGATATTCACAATGAGCGGCAGGCCTCCCTTGTACTCTCCTTCCCATAATTTTTCAAACTGGTCCATGGTAGCAAAGGCCAAACCTTCCCAAACCGGTCCGCAGGCCATAGAAGCATCCCCGATATTGGCCACCACGATTCCAGGCTTTTGATTTACTTTCTTATAAAGCGCGGCGCCCACAGCAATGTCACCGCTTCCTCCTACGATGGCATTATTGGGATAAACCCCAAAGGGTGTGAAAAAGACATGCATGCTTCCTCCGAGACCTTTATTAAATCCTGTTTCGCGTGCAAAGATCTCCGCCAGAGTCCCGTAGACCAGGAAGCGAATAGCGAGCGGCCTTATGCCTGCCTGCGGATAATTCTTTCTTATGGTATTGAAGATCACACCCCCGAAGAAGGTGTTCATCACCTTTTCCAGTTCTTCCACGCTGAGTTTGTGAATGGCGCTGAGACCCTTGGCAAGGATTTCGCCGTGACTGCGGTGCGAGCCGAAAATATAATCATCAGCATCAAGCTCATAGGCCATGCCGACTGCTGCAGCTTCCTGACCAATGGAAAGATGGGCAGGCCCGGGATGATTGTACGGTACACCCTGGTATTCACCCGTAGTCTTTATGAGGTTGAGCATGGTTTCAAATTCACGGATAAGCACCATATCGTGATAAATCCGTTTGAAGTCATCATCCGAGAAATTTGCTTTCTCCTCCCCGATCGTTTTGGCATACTGGTTTACAGGTATCGGGGCAAATACAAGCTGAGAGGGCTTACGCAGGGCTTCGGGATCTATGAATTGTGACTTTGGCATCCTGTTCGATGTTTAGAGATTAGCTATTTAGCTGTTTAAAATGAGAAAATGGTTTCTTTAAATATTTCGGAGACGGTAGGGTGTGGAAAGACTACCTCTTCCAGTTCCCTGAGGGTCATTTCGTTCTCAATGGCCATGGCGGCGCCATAGATCATTTCGCTCGCTGGATTTCCCAGCATGTGCACACCAAGGATCTCTCCGTAGCGGGCACCTACAAGCACTTTACAGACGCCGCTACCGCCCTCATTCTCGGCGATAAAACGGCCAGCATAGGCCATAGGCAGTTGAGCAACTTTAAAATCGATTCCGGCAGCTTTGGCTGTCTTCTCCGTATGCCCAACACCGGCAAATTCGGGGTTCGTGTACACCACAGAAGGTATAGCCCCGTAGCGCATCGTATCCTTTTGTCCTGTCAGGTTATTGACCACCACCTCTGCTTCGCGGTAGGCAGTATGCGCCAACAGGGAGAATCCGGTAACATCTCCGGCAGCATATAGGTTGGGTACATTGGTTCTCATCTGCTCATCCACTTTAATACCTCCCTTCTGCAGTTCGACGCCCAGAGTTTCCAGTCCAAGACCTTCCGTTACTGCGCGGCGACCGACGCTCATAAGAATCTTACCGGCCTGCAGCTCAGAACGCTGACCATCCTTTTCATAGAAGATCTTGTTCCCCTTCACCTCCACGACTTTCGCCTGCAGGTGGATATCAACGCCTTTCTTCTGATAGGACTCCTGAAGCATGGCACTAAGTTCAGCATCCATCTCACCCAGGATCTTTTCCAGCATTTCGATCACCGTTACCTTCACTCCAAGGCTGTTATAGAAACTGGCGAATTCCATACCGATGACCCCTCCACCGATAATTACCAGGGATTCCGGCAATTCTTCCAGTTCAAGGATCTCCCGGTTAGTGAGAATAGTATTTGAAACGGCATCCATGCCCGGGATGGGAGGAATGACCGCTTCCGATCCGGTGCAGATCAGTACGTTTTCAGCAATATATTCGGCATTGCCAGCCATCAGGTGGACGCCTTCGGCATCTCTTGTTGTCAGACAGGCAGATTCCTTTACCACCACGGCTGAGGCATACTTCATCTTTACCGCAACACCCCCTACAAGCTTTCTAACCACTTTATCTTTCCGCCTGATGATAGCCTTCAGGTCGAAGGAAGTACCCGTGTTCGTAATACCATATTTTTCTGAAGACTTTGAGTTGTCGTATACCTTCGCACTGTATAATAAAGTCTTTGTAGGGATACAGCCCTCATTAAGGCAAACCCCTCCAAGTTCTTTTTTCTCGAAGATCACCACCGACAGTCCCTTTTTTCCTGCCCTTTCTGCGGCTGCGTAGCCGGCAGGACCTCCGCCAATGATTGCCAGATTATATTTCATTTTCCATGTTTTAAAAACTCAACTCCAGGTATTCAATTTCATCGGCCAGCGCACGGAGGAAACGCGTGGCTTCCCCTCCGTCGAGGGCCTGATGATCGTATGTCAGGCTTAATCCAAGGTGGGGCACAAAACTGTATACCCCATCCCCCATATCCATGGGCCGTGGGATAATGGTATTAACTCCCAGGATAGCTACCTGGGGAAGATTTATCACAGGAGTGAACATCTCCACTCCGTAATTTCCGAGATTGGATACCGTAAATGAAGCACCATCCGCTTTCAGCAGCTCCGGATCGATACTTCCGCTGCGACAGGCATCAGCCAGACCCTTCATCCGCTCAGAAAGTTCCCGGATGCTAAGCCTGTCTGCATTTTTAACGGCCGGAACCATCAGCCCGCGCTCAGTATCCACAGCCAGTCCCAGATGAACCCCTTTAAATATCCGGATGTTATCACCCAGGTAATGGGCATTTACATTTGGATAAGCTTTCAGGGTGCGGATTGCAGCATAGCAGATCATGTCGTTCAGGGTAATGTTTGCGCCTCCAGCCTGTTTTACTTTCTTCCGCCACTCAAGGATGCGCCTGGCATCGGCACTCAGGTGGTGGGTTAACTGGGCAGAATTCTGGAGCGACTGGTGCATAGCTTTGGCAATAAGCCTGCGAATGTGCGGGATCTTTACAAGCTCCGATTCAAGCGTAGAAGATGTGTCCCCTTTAAGCAGGTCGGCGGCACGGATTACCTGTCCGGGACCGGTACGCATATCCCCGGGAACAAGACCCTCCCGCCTCATTTTTTCTTTCGCAAGCGGCGTTTTCTTTCCATGCCTTTCAACGACCGCGATCATGTCTTTCTCAATAATCCTTCCCTCTGGTCCCGAACCGGCTATGCCACGAAAGTCGATGGCATGTTGCCCGGCCAGTTTTTTTGCCCGGGGCGAAATGAAAATATCCCCCGTTACAGGTGCTGTTGATCCGGACGCCACAAAAGCTTGCCGAGCCGGTTCCTCCGATACAGCTTCCTTTGTTGCTTCGACAAGGGTATTACTTCCGGCATCTCCGGTGACTTCGGGGATAAACTCCTCGAAAGACTCTCCTTCTTTCCCGATCACCCCGACATTGGTCAGTACAGGAACCTCCTCACCTTCCTCAAAGAACAGGGCAAGCACCACACCTTCTTCCTTTGCTTCCTCCTCGAAAGAAGCTTTGTCCGTTTCGAAGGAAAACAAGGGAGTACCTACAGAAACAGTCTCTCCGACGGCAACATAAAACTGCGAGATGATACAGGATTCAACGGACTGTCCCTGACGGGGTAATAAAATCGGACTTGCCATATCAATACATTTAACAGCACAAATATAAGCATTATTACTTGTATTTACATGTAAGATTTCATTCAATGCCTAAAAATGTTATTACTTATTGATTATCTTACATTTAAATGTATATAATGAATACTTAAATATTCAATAATTCCAAACTTGTAAATATATATAATTTATTTATATTTGCAGATAGCAGCATCGGTTATGAGTTCAGAAAATTCCATTCCGCATTACAGAAAGGTTTACGAGACCTTACGAAAGCACATTGAGCAGGGCTTGTATGTTGAAGGCGATATACTTCCTTCGGAAAATGAACTCTGCGCGGTACATTCTGTAACACGCCCTACCGTCAGAAAGGCACTGGATATGTTATTCAACGAGGGTTTCATTAAGAAGAAGCAGGGACTGGGCAGCGTGGTACAAAAGCGACCGAAAGGCATCGGCATTCTCTCCCTGAGTGGCACTACTTCAGCAGTTGGCCAGGCAAACCTCATCACCCGGGTTGTGGTTCCGCCACGAGTAAAACCCTGGCCCAATGATTTCTTTTTTGAGCTTACCGATATTGAAAGGGAAAGCGGATGCATTTATTTTGAACGGGTACGACTGGTAAATAACACTCCCGTCTTCTTTGATATCACCTACCTTCCCAATATTAATCTCCCACGCTTCACTTCCAGGAATCTGGAAAACAAGTCCCTTTTTGACACCTTACGAAAAAACTACCAAATCAAGATCACCGGTGTTGAGCAGAACATCAAAGCCCTCCTGGCCGATCAAGACATACAGCGGTACCTTAACGTCAGCGAGCATACCCCGATTGTTTTCCTCCAACGCAAGCTGGATACCAACCGCCTGAATTTCAATTTCTATTCGTTCTTATATTGTCATACAGAGGAGTATGGCCTCAGTGGAAAGTTTTGAGGGGGATGGGGTAATGAGGTTGATGGTTGATGGGTGATGGGTGTTTTTTGGATGGGTGGTGGGAGATTGAGCTTAGTGGGTTTGTTTGATGTTGGTGTTTTGTTTAGTTGTTTAGAATGCTCCGATAAAGGTAAATGCTAAATTCGAAGGTCCGACTAAACTAATAAACGAATAAACAATGAGAAGCCATCTGTTCAGGTAGCAGGATCGACTAATCAGCTACTCGACTACTCGACTAATCAATTTTGATGGGTTGATGGGTGCTTTTTGGATGGTTGGAGGGGGATTGAGGTTGGTGGAATTGAGGAATTGAGGAACTGACAGTTTTGCCTCAGATTGATTGCCAGGGAGTCAGTAAACAATTTCCCATCTCTCTTGTTATCTGAATAACAACAAAAACATTCGCCATGACAAAACTGGCCGTATTCAGCTCAAAAAACTGGGTGATAAATTCCTTTACCCCTCTAAAGGATCAATATGATATAGATATCACCTATTTCGAGACTCGCCTTGACAGCAAGACTGCTTCCCTGGCAAAGGGATATGAGGTTGTTTGTATTTTTGTCAATGATGAAGCAAATGCCGCAGTCCTCACTCAACTGAAGGAAGCAGGTGTCAAACTGATTGCCCTCAGGGCGGCAGGATTCAATAATGTGGATATTGAAAAAGCTTCTGAACTGGGCATCGGCGTAGTGCGGGTACCCGCCTATTCACCCTATGCCGTGGCCGAGCATGCCGTTGGGCTCCTCCTGACGCTAAACCGGAAATACCACAAAGCTTACCCGAGAGTAAGGGATGGTAATTTTGCCCTGGAAGGACTCCTGGGTTTCGATCTTCATGGAAAGACCATAGGAGTTATCGGCACAGGAAAGATCGGCCAGATCTTTGCCGGCATCATGAAGGGATTCAACTGTGAAGTGCTTGCCTATGATAAGTTCCCTAACGACAAGCTTAGCAGTCAGGGTATAGAATACGTTGAGCTGGAAGAACTTTACCGCAGGAGCGATATTATTTCCCTGCACTGCCCGCTCACCTATGAAACCTACCACATGATCAACGAAATGGCCATCAACACCATGAAACAAGGCGTTGGCATCATCAATACCAGTCGGGGAAAACTGGTAGATAGTAATGCCGTTATCGAAGGCCTGAAGAAAGGAAAGGTAGGTCTGCTCGGACTGGATGTTTACGAGGAAGAGGAAAAGCTCTTCTTTGAGGATCTGTCGGATGCGGTTATCCAGGATGATGTGTTTGTGAGGTTGCAGACCTTCCCCAACGTCCTCATTACGGCACATCAGGCATTCTTCACCCGGGAGGCAGTGGGAAACATTGCTGAAACAAGCTTCTCGAATATTCGGGAATTCCTGGAAACAGGTAAATGCGTAAATCAGGTTTTGCCGCGGAAATAGTTTATAAACCTTAGGATGGTTGACGGAAAGTTTTAGCGGGAGTGCGACTTGAAGTCATGCCGCCAAAACCTTACTTATCGCTTGACAAAACTCATTCTTCTACTTGCCTGCCCTGTATACAAAACCAGGTAATACATTCCCGGCCGGAGATTTGAGAGCGAAATTCTCAGGATTTCCGATGAATCTATTTTCAGCTCATCTCCCACAATTTCTTCCACTACCATGCCTGTAGCATTAACGATGCTTATCCTCTCCGGATACTGATCGGTGGTAAGTTCGATCCATAAAAAATCTGTTGCAGGAACCGGGAATAGCAATATATTTTCTGTTTCGATGGCTTCAAGGTTCAAATTAACTGGCTCATAGCGAGCGGTGAATACCATGTTGCTATCCATGATGATGGTCAGTGGATTATCTGAAGAGGTGAAGGAGCCTGTCCATCCTGTGAATTGCAATCCGTCGATCAGTTCTGCTGTAAGGGTAACCTCTGCACCCTCCACATACTCTTCCTGTTCCGGACTGATGGTTACCTCCCCGCCCCCTGAAACATCTACTGTCAGGGTATAGCGAGGTGGTTCAGGAAGAGGGAATTCCATTGCTGAGGCAGCCATCAGGATGCCACAGTAGCCGTGAGGATACGCCGATTCAGGGGTGGAAACCATTTCCTGCGATATATAGCCGGCGTAATCGACCTGGATACCCATCCCCCGTACAAAATCATTAATTACCGGTTGGCTTTCAGCGTCCAGGGTAATTTTGGTCTGCAGGCCCTCCCAGCCTTTTTCTACCGTCGGATAGTAGCTTGCTGAGTCGATATACCCCTCGTCTATGGATCGCTTCAGAAAATACACGAACAGTGATGACCCGGAAGTCTCGTGCCAGTTGCCCGCTGAATCAGCTTTGTCGACCACCTGATACCATAATCCTGAAACAGGGTCCTGGTAGTCTTTCACTCCCTGCGCCAGTCCCTGCACAATTTCAAGCATACGGGGATAGTAATCGTGCGATTCGGGGAGATACTCGAGAATATCTACAAGCGCCATGCAGTACCAGCCCATTCCGCGCGACCAGATCTCGGGAGACAGTCCGGTTATCGTATCGGCCCAGTCGGCTTCCCTGGTTTCGTCCCAGCCATGCATGAGGAGATTTTTTGTAGAATCGTATGCATGATCGGCCAGTAAGATTGCCTGACCGGCAGCCTCATTGGCAGCATACTCCAGCTCATTGAAAACCGTGCCGTACCGGATGAGGAAAGGTTCTGCCATATAGATCCCGTCGGCCCACATCTGATTGGGGTAGCGCTCTTTGTGCCAGAAACCGCCGGAAGCATTCCTGGGCTGATTGTCAAATTCGGCCCGGATATTATCTGCTGCCAGTTTATATTTTTCCAGTCCCAGCTCCTCGTATAGCGTAATGCACAGCCACCCGGGGTGCAGATGATCCAGGTTATTGGCACTGGCATCGAAGCTGATATTGCCCTGGGAATCGACATACTTATCGATATACTTTTTGATGTAGGCCAGGTACCTGGTATCCCCTGTTTCGTAATAAAGCTTTTCGATGCCGATCAGCACAATGCTGTTGCTGTACTCCCATCCTTTTCCTGTCAGATCGTTAATATTTGCGTACCTATCGATAATGGCATCCGCAAACTCAACGGACCAGTAAGTTTCCTGGGCCTTTACGGGAACAAATGACAGGAGCAGGATGGGCAGAAGCGCAAGAAATTTCAGTTTATGCATAGTGCTATATTTATTGTTGATGGGTACGGTAAAATTAGGAAAAGGTTTGGAGTTTTGGGGGGTGGATTGTTGGTGGTTTTTTATACCCACCCTGGCTTCGCCTGTCCCTCCCTTTGAAAGGGAGGGTTGGGTGGCTCCGAGGGAGGTTAGTGGGGGGCTGAAAGTGGTA
>JAFGEO010000024.1 GCA_016931575.1 Bacteroidales bacterium
CTAAACCCGAAGGTCCGACTAAACGAATAAACGAATAAACAATGAGAAGCTGATGAGGTTGCTCCAAGCAAAGGATTGTTTAGTTGTCAAGCTCCGATAAGGCTCCGGCAGATAAATTCAGAAGTGCTGCCTGGGCAAAAGTGCCATGGGATCAGCGGAAGAGCTGGCCTTTGGGTTGATGGTTGATGGGTTTATGGGTTTATGGGTTGAGGAGTCGATGAGTCGATGAATCGAAAGTTCTGATTGGGACGAGAGCCAGGATTCAAGGGCCATCTGGTGACATGTAACCCTTCTGTTCAGGTAGCAGGATCGACTAATCAGCTAATCAACTCCTCGAATCAATTTTGATAGGTTGATGGGGTGTTGGTGGCTTTTGCAATGTATCCTTCAGGAAATTTGTCATTGTGGGATCTCAGGGTCTCCCCTAAGCTTATACCAACATGGCAGAGGACCACCCTTCTTTTTGTCAGTAAAGCGAACTGAAGCAGCGCTATAGGCCCGAATCATTCTGAGGCATTGAACCGACTACCGGGGTTTTCCTTTGGTAGAATCTATAACAAATAAGCTCAGGAAGTACTCCTGAGCATTCAAACCTGCAGCACGCAAACAGAGTTAATCAATCTTAATATGCCCCCAGTTCTCCCCTCTGCGGATGCGGTTCAGCTGTGTATGCGTAATACCGAATTCCTTTGCAATCTTATACAGAGGATTTTTTCCGCGTTTGAGTTTCTTTTTCAGACGCATGACATCGGTAGCGGTCAGCTTGGCATTGGTAATTTCTCCTTTGCGTTTTTCAATGGCAATGGCAGTTCTTGGACTTTTCCGGCTGTGCGCAAACATTTCGGGACGGCTTGCCCATACCAGATTTGAAATGTGGTTGTTCCACTTATCAAAATCCTTATGAATTACATTGTTCTTATCACCCTTGGGCGCTCCAAGGAAGCTCTCAGCCACTAACCTGTGTAAACTCTTGGTAATGCGGCTTCTCTCACCTTCACGGGGTAAGGTTTTGAATGAGAAATATGCATACCCATTTACATTTGCAGGCTTGTGGATCTTCCAGTCGTTAATTTTCGGGTCAAAACGGCGAACTCTGCCATAGTTTGATAATTCATACTTTTCGGCAGGGTCAACACCATCAAACTGGACAGGTTTCCATACCTCATCCCAATAAGTTTTATCGGCCATAACTTCAAAATTTCACCAAAGTTACAAAAACGAATTTGTATTTCATCAAGAAGGTGACGGATATCATATAAATTCGATTCAGACATTCTTTATAAAACGTGATATTGCGTTAAATATCAGAATATTACTCATATTTATACCCCGAGCCGTTGCCTGACGACCTCAAACAAGAGTATCCCGCAGGCGACACTGACGTTCAGTGATTCGACTGTGCCGGACAGGGGTATCTTCACCTGGCTATCCGACAGGTCCAACAATGATCTGCTGATTCCGGAATCCTCGGCTCCCATGATGAGGGCCAGTGGCCCGGAAATTTCGGAACGATAATAATAATCCTGTGCCTTTTCGGTAACGGCCACCAACCGGATCCCAGACTCTTTGAGATATTGGAGGGTTTCCGTTAGACTCTTCCTGCGAACTACATCAATGCGGTTCAGTGCCCCGGCTGAAGTTTTGATAGCGTCGGGGGTCACGGCGACGGATTCCTTTTCAGGAACCACGATGGCATCCACTCCGGCACATTCAGCAGTGCGGGCGATGGCACCAAAATTCCTGACATCGGTAATGCGGTCAAGGATCAGAATAAAGGGGTCGCGACCGGCTTCAAATGTACGTTGTACAATTTCCTCGAGGCTTTTATACTCGATCAGCGAAAGGAAGGCAATGATGCCCTGATGGTTACTACGTGTCACCCGGTTGAGTTTCTCAACCGGCACAAACTGATAAGGGATCCCGGTTTCCCTGATTTTCTGGAATAGCTCGTTCAAATTTTCGCCTTTCGAACCCGTGCGGATCAGGATCTTGTTGATTTCCTTCCCGGAATTAATTGCTTCAGCCACAGGATGAAGCCCAAAAATGAATTGCTTAGAAGAATTTTTCAATAGTTTAGTATTTAGTCAGCCATGAAAATCTTACCGCTACGCCACGACTCAACAGCTTCCTTCCATCGCCAGTTCTGACTTTCGGAACGTATTAGCTGGTAGTTTTCCGGATTAAATGCAGTTGGATTATTCCTGAAATTGAAGGTTATGCTTCCCGAGGCACCGCCGATGTTGTAGATCCAGCTCTCAGTGGTGGGAGTTTTCTCCATATTCCGGGGCGGACCATAAATAACATAGACCATACCCCGATCTGTCTTCCAACCGGGAACCGAAGTTGAAAAGTAGTAATTTGCAAAGTAGACGCGGTTATAATATACCCGGATGAGCTCCCTTGCCCGGCCTGTTGTTTCAGCAAGCTTCAACCAGAAGCGATCATTGGCCAGCTTTTTATTTTCTTCCTTCAGGAGTTGTTCGTAATCTACGGTGGTTGCGATATAGGCGAGGGGTTCAATGAGCTCTTCCGGAGATTTAATCTTTGGGAAATTGGCACCGAAATTGACAACGGTAAGTCCTTCGGAAAGAGTGGTATCGAACCTGAAATGATATATGCCCTCATAGGCAAAGGACAAGAGCAGGTTCGGGGAATAAGGCAATGCATATACGCTGTCAGCTTTCTGATAAAAGCTTTCATCCGATACGGATGGATAAACCGGGCTGGGGATTGGCAGCTGGGAACTGTAGTAATGGATATACAGGGTGTCGTGCACAGGGTTTCGGTGCTCAATTTTGTAGACTGCATTTGGAAGCAATACATTATTGAAATAGGGTATCCTCTGTTCATTCACGAGGTTGAAATTTTGGGGCGAATACGGTGAAGTCTTGTCCACATCCACAAATTGGAGGTTGAAATCTTTCCGGATAAGGTCGCGTGCAACAACACGGAGCTGGTAACGTTTTCCCGTTTCAGCCTTGAAGGGGATCTGGGTCAGAAAACGCCTCCCCACATTTTCTTGCCTGATATCATAAGTATACGTTATACTGTCAACCAGTATGGGATTGTTCTCCCGGATCTCGTATGCCTGAAGCTGCACCGATACTTTACTCATAAACACCCCGCTCTCATTGGCCTGATTAAAGAGCAGTTCACTTGGAAACAGCTTGACAAGCAGGATGGACCTGTCGTCCATGTGGTGGTAAACCCTGTATGAAGGATGGAGCTGGGAGCTGGCAGGATTGTATATCTCTCCCAGGTTCCAGCGGCTGCCGCTTGTAGTGTACAAGCTGGAACAAGCTGCCAGAATCATCATTCCGAGGAGCAATACCGGGATTCTGATCCGTTTGATCAAACCTTGTCGGCTTTGATAGTTAACAGTACCTGATTCCATTCCTCTAAATTACGGAATTTCTTTTATCGTTGAGAATATCCAGTTCATACTGCAGGCGTTCCCACTGCATCATAATGCTGTCCTGTCGCTTTTTCAGCTCTTCATAGCGGCCGAAAAACTCCGGGTCAATCCCCTGAGCGCCTTCTGCCAACTGCGCATCCATGCTCTTAATGCTTTTTTCAACCTCATCCATCTCAGCCTCCAGCTTTTCTACCTGGTTGCTTGTTTTTCTTATCTCACGGTCGAATTCCTTACGTTCCTGGTAGCTTATTTTCTGCTGCGAAGGGGCTTTCTCCGCCAGGTTTCTGACGGGGCTTCCCAGACCGGCATTCAACTGTTCCAGGTTCTGTAATTTTCTCTTCTCAAGAAAATCGTAAATACCTCCGCGAAATTCCTTAATCCTGTGGTCCCTGAACTCATAGATTTTATCCGTCAATCCATCCAGGAATTCACGATCGTGAGATACCACAATTAATGTGCCGTCATACTTCTTCAGCGCCTGCTTTAACAAATCTTTTGACCTCATATCGAGGTGGTTGGTTGGTTCATCAAGGACGAGGAGGTTGTAAGGCTCCAGCAACAGGCGCGCTAGGGCAAGCCTGGACTTTTCTCCGCCGGAGAGCACTTTCACTTTTTTATCAACATCTTCCCCACTGAAGAGGAAGGCCCCGAGGATGTCCCTGATTTTGGTCCGGATATCCCCGACTGCCACCCGATCGATAGTCTGAAATACGGTCATGTCCTGGCTTAGCAGTTCGTCCTGGTTCTGGGCATAGTATCCGAGGTTTACATTATGACCGAGGCTGCATTCCCCTTCATGGTCGAGCTCCCCGACAATAATCCGGGAGAGGGTGGTTTTCCCTTCTCCGTTCCGACCTACAAAGGCAACTTTCTCTCCACGTTCCACATTCAGTTCGAGCCGGTCGAGCACCAGGTGAGCGCCGTACCGCTTGCTTAGTTCCCTGAGTTTTACAGCGATTGTCCCTGACCGGGGTGCCGGGGGGAACTTGATATTCAGGGACGCTTTATCTTCTTCCTCGATCTCGATAACCTCCATCTTCTCCAGCTGCCTGATCCGTGATTGAACCTGAACCGCTTTAGTCGCCTTATAGCGAAAGCGTTCAATAAATTCTTTGGTATCCTCAATTTGCTTCTGCTGATTTCGGTATGCTGCCAGTTGCTGCTCCCTGCGCTCATCGCGCAATACGACATAGCGGGAATAGGATACGGCATAGTCGTGGATCTTTCCCAGGGTGATCTCGAGGGTGCGGTTGGTAACTTTATCGAGAAAAGCCCGGTCGTGCGAAATCAGAATGACCGCACCATGGTACTGACTGAGAAAGTTCTCGAGCCATTGGATCGATTCAATATCCAGGTGGTTGGTAGGCTCATCAAGCAGGAAAATATCGGGCGATTGAAGAAGGATCTTGGCAAGCTCAATACGCATCCGCCAACCTCCGCTGAACTCTTTTGTAGGACGTTTCAGGTCGCTTTCCCTGAAACCCAGTCCCAGCAATGTTTTAATCGCAGTTGCCTCTGCAGAGGCAGAATTGATCATTTGGAGGCGTTCGTTCTTTTCCGCAATCATGACCGCCAGCTCCATGTACTGATCGGATTCATAATCGGTCCGTGAAGCCATCTCCTCATTCAGGTGTGAAATTTCCCGCTCAAGGTGCTGCATATCCGAAAATGCGGTGAGGGTCTCATCGAGCACATTCCGTGTATCCATGCAAACGAGTTCCTGGGGAAGATATGCCACATTGATATCCCCGGGTACCGTAATCTCCCCGGACTCACATCTCACCAGTCCGACAATCACCTTCAGAAGTGTGGATTTTCCCGCTCCGTTCTTCCCTACCAGCCCGATCCGGTCCCTGGCATTTACCTGAAAAGAAATGTTGTCAAACAATTTCCGCTCACCATACTGAAGATTTACCTGCCCAAATGAGATCATGTAAAGGAATTTTTGGCAAAAATAGTGTTTTTAGACCTTATTTTGCCTGATTGTCAGGGCTGATTCACCTGTGCATTGCGTTTATTCCTATTCCAACTAGTAATAAACGCCTGAGTAGTAATCTGATGTTGTGAACAGACCTGTAAGATCGACGGTATACCCGATCTGGTTTTCACCGTAAACGAGGCCGTATCCATCTTCAACGGTAGAATAGGGCGTTACCGGTTCTGCAAGCGGATTACCCTCTGCGCTGATGATTTCAGCTTTCACCCTGGCATACTCATAAAAATGTTCGTCGATGGAAGCGATAAAAACATCGATGGAATCAGCACCTACACCCGCTTCATAACTCAGGTCATCCATCAGCGGACTGAAAAGTACATCAATGGTAACCTCAGGTTCTCCATTGAAGAGGCGATCAGAGACAATGAGTCTTTGAGCCTGGATATCCACCCCCTGTTCCATGGTCATGTAGCCATTATACATGTCGTAGGTCAGATCAACGTACGGACTTTCTGATGATATCCATACATCAGAATAGCGATACGCCGTATCAGGGTATTCTTTCTCGCTCCAGAGAAAATGGCCTGTGCGTTTTTTTAGCCGGATCACATAAAAATCCTCGGTTCCCGGATCATCTTTTAAATGAATTATCAGCTTGCCGTAAGTAGCAGTACCAGCGTATGGGCCGTTGATCTCCTTGATTTTGGTTGTATCGATGCTGATGACTTCAGGCTTTGGCGGAATGTAAAAGGATGATCTGGCCGTTGGAAAGCCTTCAGCTTCTACCTCAAGGGTGTAGGAAGAGGAAGCGGGAAGGTATTCCGGGGCAACAGAATACCAGCCGGCACTATCCATGGTCAGACTTATCCGGTCTCCCTCATCGTTGGTCAGGAAAACGAAAGCTTTAGAGATAGTCTTGACCTCACGCCGGTCATACATGTCAAGGCTCCGGCTGACCAATATAAGCGAAGTGCTGTCAGCCGTAAACCGTGCCTGGATTACGATCAAAGGGTCTTTGTCCTGGAAATCAAAATCCCGAAGGATCTTCTGACAGGAAGTGGAAGCCAGAACAAGTATGCCGAATAGTAGGATATTTCGAAGTTTCATAATGTTCAGTTTTAAAATTTGATCGAGTATCGGAAATAGGGAATGAACGTAAGGATACTGAGTTGCTGGAGTGCGGGTTCCCAACGCAGATTTTCTTCGTTGAAAGACATGGTTTCCCTAACGTATAGCGGATTCTGCCTGCCATAAACATTGTACACCCCAAAACTTACCGTCTGGTATACCCGCTTCTTTTGTTTATGCAGGTTGACCCCCAGGTCAAGGCGATGATAGGTTGGCATCCGATAGGAATTCCGGTGCTCGAAGTAGGCATCATAATTTTCTTCAGGATTATCCGGATAATAGTAGTCATCGTACCCTTCGTAAGCCGGATTAAGTTGCTCCTCATAGTATTCATTGTTCACAAAAAACTCATCCCCAAGGGTGAATGCATGCCCGGTGGCATACACCCAGGTTCCGCCAAAGTCGATCCTCTCGTTCAGTTTATGGGTGAGAACGACAGATACATCGTGCCTTCGGTCATATTTAAATGGAAACACTCTCCCAAAGCTGATCTCTTCAAACTGACGTTCCGTTTTAGCAAGTGTATAGCCAACCCATCCTGTTGTCTTGCCGAGAGTTTTCTGGAAGAAAAACTCAATTCCGTAGCTCCATCCCCTCCCCTGGACAATCAGGGCCTCCCAGGTATCGTTAATGTCGGTGAAAGATGCCCCCTCCCTGTACTCGGTCAGGTTCTCCATATTTTTGTAGTATCCTTCAATACTGAATTCGTAATTGTTCCGTATTCCCAGTACAGCCCCGAGGGAAACCTGCCATGATTTTTGCGGGACTATCCGGTCGGTAACAGGTATCCACAGATCGGTCGGCAGACCTATCGTAGAATTGGTAAGCAAATGGAGGTACTGACTCATCTTAACATAACTGGCTTTAATCGATAGATTATCTTTTAGAAGATATCGAAGAGAGATGCGTGGTTCGTATGAATGATAAAAGGTATCCCTGACATAGAAGTTGCTGTAGTGAAAGCCCAGATTTGCCTTGAGGCGTTTCGAGATCGAGAAATCATCTTCCACATAGGCGTAGAATTCATTTGCGGGAAGGTTAGATTCTCCGTAAGTAGTATCCAGATTGGCATCCAGATCGAGGCTTTCAAAATTTTGCACACTCACACCCGGGGAGAAATAATGCAAGGTATTGCTGATCCCGAACCGCATTTCATGATTCATAGCCGGCCGGTATTCAAATTGGTATTTGAAAGCCATATCCTGAATGCGGGAGAAATAATCATAGGACATCATTTCCGAAGACACCGAGGTATCCTGGCTGCTAATGGTCTTCATGAATGATCCCGTATTCAGTGCATAGTTGCTATAGGTAAGGTCCATATTGGAAAAAAGGCGTGCAGAAAAGATATGGTTCCATCGTAAAACAGTCGTGGCATTTCCCCAGTCGAGCTTATCTTCGCTCGTATAGTGCTCATAGAATCGTTCAGCCGGTGATTCATAACGGTATTCATCGTTCATGAAAAATTCATCTTTTCCGAAATAGCCGCTCAGGAAAATCCGGTTCTTATCGTTGATGATGTGGTTGATCTTCGCATTTACGTCATAGAAGTAGGCTCCGGCATAAGCCTTGTATCCGGCACCGTTATTGGCCATATTAATCAGGATCTGAAAAGGATAGGTCAGGGCATCGAGGTAGGTTCTCCTTGCTGTCACGATAAACGAGGTCCTGTCTTTCCAGATGGGCCCCTCGATTACTGCCTTGGAAGACAGCAAACCGATAGACACTTCCCCTTCGTATTGTTTCATGTTACCATCTTTCATGCGGATATCGATCACCGAGGAAAGCCTTCCCCCGTAGCGTGCAGGAAATCCCCCCTTCAGCAGGGTAACACTTTTTATGGCATCCGCATTGAATACCGAGAAAAATCCGAACAAGTGGTTGGCATTGTATACCGGCACCCCGTCCAGCAGGATCAGATTCTGGTCGGGCCCTCCCCCTCTCACATAGATACCGGTAGAACCCTCAACACCCCCGGAAACTCCCGGCATCAGCTGAAGCGATTTAATGATATCCACCTCTCCCAGGAGAACCGGCAGGGTTTTGATTTTCCTGATCGGAAGTTCTACCGCCCCCATCTGGGTGCTTTTCACATCATGCATCGGTCCCTTGTTCACCACAGTGACTTCCTCTATTTCCAGGGTGGGTTCCAATTGGAAATGGATCACCGTATCCTTATAAAAATTAAGTTCTATCCTTTGAGAGGTATACCCGATAAAGGAACAGACGATCCCTTGTTTTCCAGGATTTATCGTAAGACTGTAAAACCCGAAATCGTTGGAAACCGTTCCGTTTGTGGTCCTGTCCGCATAGACATTGGCAGAAAGCAGGCTTTCACCGGTTTTTGAATCGGTTACCATTCCGCTTAGCGTAATGCGTTGGGCATGCATATTCATGGCGATGGCTATCATGGATAGCAACAACAGGATTCTTTTCATCGGCTGGATTGTTATCTGGTTCTGAAAACGTATTTATAGTATATAAATTGTCTGGCTTACACCAGTCACGGTCAATTTCCGGGAATTTTTCCGGCTGGTACGAAGATATTAAAATCAGACAGAATCCGCCAATTTTCTAAAATAACCCTGTAAACCCAATTTATTAGCTTTACCAATAAGGGAAAGCTTCCTCATCAGCAAGATGGTCTGGCACAGATAAGTTCTACAGGACCCTCGTTCCATGACAGGATAAGGTTACTTCTTTTACATTTCCTATATTTGCGCAAAAATTTATCGCGTGGGGAGAAAAAAGAAACTTCCGGTTATTCAGAACCTGGAAATCATCGATGTTGCTGCAGAGGGAAAAAGCATTGGAAAACATAATGAAATGATTGTTTTCGTCCCGGGACTGATCCCCGGTGATGTAGCCGATGTAAGGATCACCCGGAAACGGAAAAAATTCATGGAAGGGTATCCGATAGAACTGAAGAAAAAATCTGCTGACCGGGTAGATCCATTCTGCAAGCATTTTGAGATCTGCGGCGGCTGTAAATGGCAGAACCTCCCCTACGATAAACAACTTTTCTATAAGCAAAAGCAGGTAGTGGATAACCTGGAGCGGATCGGCAAAGTGAGCCTTCCTGAGATCAGCCCGATCCTTCCCTCACAAAAGCAGCGCTACTACAGGAACAAACTTGAATTCACCTTCTCAAATTCCCGGTGGCTGACTCCGGAAGAAGTTAACTCCGAAGAAGAACTTGAGGACCGCAGGGCTCTTGGGTACCATGTACCCGGAAAATTTGACCGCATCCTCGATATCGAAGAGTGTTACCTGATGGACAAACGTTCCGATGAGATCCGGAATGCCGTAAAGGAGTATACCCTGAAAAACGGCTACTCTTTCTACCATCAAAGAAGCTGGACAGGACTCATGCGCAACATGGTGATCCGGAATACCAGCCTGGAAGAATGGATGGTCATCGTCGTATTTCATGATGAAGAGATGGATAAGATCACTTCCCTGATGGATTTCATCAGGGACTCTTTCCCCTATATCACTTCATTAAACTATATTGTTTCAGACAAAAAGAACGATACCTTCAATGACCTGCCTGTCACGCTCTATGCCGGCAGGGATCATATCTTTGAGGAGTTGCACGGTCTGCGTTTTAAAATCGGTCCCAACTCCTTCTTCCAGACCAATACGGCGCAGGCAGAAGCCTTGTATTCCACTGCCCTTAAGCTGGCGGGTCTTACTGGTAATGAGATTGTTTATGATCTGTATACCGGTACAGGGACCATTGCCAACTACGTGGCGGACAAGGCCAGGAAAGTAATCGGGATCGAGTATGTTGAAGCGGCGATTGAAGATGCAAAAATCAATTCAGAACTGAACAAGATCAGCAATACTGAATTTTTTGCCGGCGACATGAAAGATGTGCTGAGCGATGAATTCATCCGGGAGCATGGACAGCCCGACGTGATCATTACCGACCCACCGAGGGCAGGTATGTACATTGATGTAGTGAATACCATCCTGCGGGCAAAACCCAAAAAGATTGTATATGTAAGCTGCAATCCGGCAACGCAGGCCCGTGATATCCAGCTTATGAAGGAAGAATATGAAGTAAGCGCCATCCAGCCGGTGGATATGTTTCCACATACCCACCATGTGGAGAATGTGGTGAGCCTGGAGAGAAAAAGATAAGCAGATCCTTATTGTCTTTCTGAAAAAATGTTGCATGACCGCAAAGTTTTGAAAATTCTATTTTTTAGAAAAAAATTATATATTTGTTCGTTGATTAACGAACAAATATATGAGTAAGGTATCTCCAACAGAAAGACAAAAGAAGATAGCCCGCTATGCAAAAGCAATGGGACATCCGACCCGTATGTACGTTCTAGAATTACTCTCGAAACAAAGTTGTTGCTATAGCGGAGACCTGACCGAAGAACTCCCGATCGTTAAATCAACCTTATCCCAACATCTGAAAGAACTAAAAAATGCCGGGTTAATTCAAGGTGAAATTGAAGCCCCAAAAATAAAATATTGTATTAACAAAGAAAACTGGAAAGAAGCTCAGTCCCTGTTTAAAGAGTTTTTAAAACTTTAAAAATTTTACCCTTGCCGTTCGGGGTTTCACGAATAACGAACATGATAATAAATAACACAGATGTAAAAAGTGCTGATATGGAAATAAAAGTATTAGGAACAGGTTGCCCAAAGTGTAAAGCACTTGAGAAAACCGTAATCAATTCTTTAGAAGAACTGGATATTGCTGCTGATGTTTCAAAGGTTGAAGACATTATGAAAATTATGGAATATGGTGTAATGCACACTCCTGCTTTGGTAATAAACGGGAAAGTGGCCATTAGCGGGCGTGTACCGACTATAAATGAAATAAAAGAATTACTAACTAAAAATCAATAAATTATGCAATTCGTAAAAACACTATTTTTCGCATTGGTGACATTTAGTTTGAGTACTTCATGTAGTTCACAATCCGATAAGAATGAAGCAACTACTATTACAAAATCTGATCAGGTCGAAGTGTATTATTTCCATTTCTCACGCAGGTGCATAACCTGTCAGGCTGTTGAAGATGTTGCAAAAGAGGCTGTTGCTGAGCTGTCAAGTGATAAGGTAAGTTTCAGACAATACAATCTGGAAGAAAAGGCAGGTACAGATAAAGCAAAGCAATTGGGAGTTTCAGGACAAACCCTTTTAATTGTGGGAGGTGATACGAAAATCAACCTGACAAATGACGGGTTTATGCATGCAAAGAGTAATCCGGAGAAACTGAAACAAATTATCAAAGAAAAAATTAATCTGCTTCTCTGATCCCATGGAAGAATTCTTATTCAATGTAATGAGTAATAACAGCTCATTACCTTTTGTTTCGGCTTTTGTGCTGGGGTTAATGACTGCCATTAGCCCCTGCCCTCTTGCAACAAATATTACGGCCATAGGGTTCATCAGTAAAGATGTTGAGAATCAGAAAAAGGTGTTTATCAATGGTTTGGTTTATACCCTGGGGAGAGCATTAACCTATACCCTGCTGGCCATCATCATTTTTATAGGTGCTGACCAGTTCAAACTTTCAGGCTGGTTTCAGCAATATGGAGAAAAAATAATCGGCCCCTTACTGATTGTAATAGGATTATTAATGCTGGATGTGCTGAAAATAAAATTCCCCGGCATGAGTGCGCTTACGCGACGTTTCCAGGAGAATGGGACCAGCAGTTACTGGGAGGTCCTCCTGCTAGGTGTTATATTTGCTTTGGCTTTCTGCCCGTATAGCGGGGTACTCTATTTTGGCATGTTGATCCCTATGACCATCAGCAGTGCTTCGGGTTTATACCTTCCCGTGGTGTTTGCCATTGCTACCGGGATACCTGTAATTATTTTTGCATGGTTGCTGGCTTTCACAGTATCGGGAGTGGGCAGGCTCTACCATCGAATAAAAACCTTTGAGATCTGGTTCCGAAGAATTATCTCTGTTTTATTCATCGGCATAGGTATTTATTATATCATAATCGTCTACTTCTAAAAAAATTTAAATTATTTGTTCGGTTAATAACGAACAAATGCTTAGATAAAATTATCACGATAAAATGGAATGGAAAAAAGAAATTAAAATACTGACATGGATAACTGTCGTATTTGTGTTCGCATTTTTTATGCCTTTGGAAAGTGCAAGGTTTAAAGAAGCTATTATGGCCATGTTCGACCTGTCGAAGTGGTATGCACAGGAGCATGTAATACTATGTTTATTACCCGCATTTTTCATAGCCGGGGTAATATCGGTGTTTGTCAGCCAGGGGGCAGTAATAAAATATTTTGGGGTAAAAGCAAAAAAATGGGTGGCTTATACCGTTGCATCCGTTTCAGGAACAATCCTTGCTGTATGCAGCTGCACCATTTTGCCGCTATTCTCAAGCATACATAAACGGGGAGCAGGACTTGGCCCGGCAATTGCTTTCCTTTATTCCGGCCCTGCTATTAACATATTGGCGATTATATTAACAGCACGTATTTTAGGATTTGAGATGGGTATTGCCCGGGTTATTGGTGCTGTTGTTTTTGCAGTGGTTATTGGCTCTGCCATGTCGTTAATTTATCGTAAGGAAGAAAAAGCAAAACGGGAAGAACAAATCAATTTTCCCGATATCCCTGAAAAACGCCCCATGTGGCAGACCGCCCTGCATTTTTTCATCCTTGTTCTGATTTTAGTATTTGCGAATTGGGGCAAACCGGGTAATGATGTAACAAGCGGAGGTTGGTTCTGGTTATGGGCAAACAAATGGTACATAACCTCAGCATTCGGTTTGTTGCTCATCTATTCCCTGATTTTTATCCTTAAAATTAAATGGCAACATGTACTGATTGCTACGGCAGCTACTGCTATTTCAGGGTTTATCAGTTCTTCACCTTTAATCCCGATGGTTGTTGGAATTGCTGGTATTAGCATAATTACCCTGATTGACAAAAAAGACCCCGACAATAAAGAGTGGACTCTATCTTCCTGGGGCTTCACAAAGCAAATTATGCCTCTTTTAGCTATTGGTGTATTGGCTGCCGGATTTCTTCTGGGTTCGACTCATGATAATACAGCCATGGCAGGTATCATTCCAAATGAATGGATTGCCAGCCTGGTAGGTGGAAATTCGGTATTTTCAAATTTCTTTGCCTCCGTAGTTGGTGCGTTTATGTACTTCGCCACCTTAACCGAAGTACCTATTTTACAAGGCTTAATGGCCGCTGGAATGGGCAAAGGCCCTGCTCTGGCTTTGCTGCTTGCTGGCCCGTCCCTATCATTACCCAATATGTTGGTAATCCGTGGGGTTATGGGAACGCAGAAAACCTTGGTTTATGTGGCGCTGGTGGTTGTGATGGCAACTGTTACCGGCTTGATATACGGAGGATTATTTTGATTTAGAATAGCTTTTATGAAACTATTAGTTGTTATCGCTGTCATTGCCATTCTCGTGTCAATTTTTACCGACCCGAAGAAAACCTGGCTGGGAATAAAAAAGGGATTTCTGATGTTTTTAAAAATTGCACCGGCAATTCTTGCCGTGTTAATTATGGTAAGTGTGGTACTTTACATGCTGCCCAATGAGATTATCATTAAATATTTGGGCGAAGAAGCCGGTTTTTCAGGTTATGTTTTTGCAGCTATTGCAGGTTCTGTAGCCCTAATACCCGGGTTTATTGCCTATCCTATGTCAGGAATCCTTGTAAAATCGGGTGTGAGTTACCCTGTTATTGCAGTTTTTATTACTACGCTAATGATGGTGGGGTTTTTGACAATGCCAATTGAAATGAAATATTTTGGGAAAAAAGTGCCCCTGATTCGCAATGGGCTTTATTTTATCGCCGCCTTGCTAATTGGCGGATTAATAGGAATATTTTACAGCTTATGAAAGCCATATTGAGAAAGAATAAATTAAGTCTCACAGTTGTCCTGCTTTTTACCGTGTTTACTGTTGTTTCAGTGTATATCGGTTTTAAACCTGGAGTTATCATATTCAAAAAGCATTTCTTTAGCTTCTTAATGGAAATGTTACTGTTCCTGCCCATTATGTTTATATTGATTGGTCTGGGGGATGTTTGGATTAGTCGAGAAAAAGTTGAGAAGCATATTGGAAGTGATTCGGGTTTCAAAGGAATTTTGCTGGTAATTTTTCTTTCAATGGCACAGGTTGGTCCCCTTTATGGTGCTTTTCCGGTAACTTACCTGCTTTGGAAAAAAGGGGCCGGTATACGTAATATATTTATTTACATAGGTGCATTTTGTACGATTAAAATACCTATGCTCACGTTTGAAATTGGATTCCTGGGCTGGAAATTCTCTCTGTTACGTACCCTGTTTTCATTGCCATTTATTATTCTGATTGCAGTAATAATGGAAAGAATTTTAAAAAACAAAAATTTCAGGATGCAACAACCCTGATGACTATGCTTAATAGCATCAAAATATTATGCCCAGGCCGCAAATGCGGTAAATGCCGGAAAATGATACAGAAGGTAGAAGAAGCAGTACATATTTCCGGACACGAGGCAAAGATTGAGATAATCGACACTATTGATGAAATGCTGAATTACAGGACATGGATTCTTCCAACCCTGGTAATAAACGAGAAGATTGTTGCCCGAAAATTATCCCGCAACGACGTGAGAAAAATGAATTGCCTTACCGTGGCTGCCACGGGAACAGAAGAGAAAATTGACGAGTTTAAAAAGTGTAATATCCTCATAATTGACGGCTGCACCGAAGATTGTGGTAGAAAAATAATGGAAATGCGTGGAATAACTGATTACCGATACTTACGCCTTACCGATCTGGGTTACGAAAAAGGGAAAACACCTACATCGCAGGAGATAATCCAGATTGTTTATGAGAAAGCAGAAGTAGTTTACTAAGATCAAACAGCTAAAACAAGTATTTTGAAGTTTGTTCAGATTAAAAATATGTCGTATGTTTGCGACATACAAAATAAAAAATCACCGATACATGAATAAAAAAGATGTCTTTAATGCTGATTTACAAGAACTTTCCGGGTTTGCAAAAGTAATTTCTCACCCTGCACGACTGGCAATCCTTAAATACTTATCAGAAATAAAAACCTGCATTTCGGGTGATATTTCTGACCAATTGCCACTTAGCCGTACCACGGTTTCACAGCATTTAAAAGAACTAAAAAAAATGGGACTGATTCACGGAGAAGTAGAAGGGCTTAAAATTAATTACTGTTTATGTGGTTCAACCATCAGGAAGTTCAAATCCCTTTTTAATCAATTTTTTGCAGAGGAAACCTTTTGTATTGATAATCAATGTTGACAAATTAGAATTACAGCCATGAAAGTTTTAATCTTATGTACAGGCAACAGTTGCCGAAGCCAAATGGCCCACGGATTTTTACAATCCTTCGACCCGGATTTAACTGTTTGTTCCGCAGGAACAGAAGCATCGGGCAAGCTAAATGAAAAAGCTGTTGAAGCAATGGCTGAGATAGGGATTGACATTAGCCACCACACTTCAGACCCGGTGGAAAAATATCTTGGGGAAGAATGGGACTATGTAATTACAGTTTGCGGTGGCGCAAACGAAGCATGTCCGGCTTTTATGGGCAAAGTAAATCACCGTTTACATATCGGTTTTGATGACCCATCTCACGCTACCGGAACCGATGAATTTATCCGGAGTGAATTTATCCGTGTGCGTGACGAGATAAAGAATAAGTTTTATGAATTTTATGTTAATGACTTGAAATTTAATATATTATGAAAGCAGAAGATTTAAAACTCGTAGTAAAGGAAAAATACGGTGAAATTGCTTCACAAAGCAAAGTGCAGAATCAAAGTTCATGTTGTGGTTCTTCCGGATGTTGTGGCGAATTGGAATTCAGTATGATTGGTGATGAGTACAAAAATATTGAAGGTTATAATCCTGATGCAGACCTTGGATTGGGTTGCGGTTTACCAACTCAACATGCTGAAATAAAAGCAGGAAATCATGTACTGGATTTGGGTTCAGGCGCAGGTAACGACTGTTTTGTTGCCCGCACCATTGTTGGTGAAACAGGCCATGTAACCGGGCTCGACTTCACGGATGCTATGCTTGAAAAAGCAAAAAAGAATCTTGAAAGAACAGGGTTTAAAAACATTGGTTTTGTAAAGGGTGATATTGAAGCAATGCCCTTTAATGACAATAAATTTGATGTGGTAATCAGCAACTGTGTATTAAACCTGGTTCCTGATAAGAAAAAAGCATTCAGCGAAATTTACCGGGTATTAAAACCGGGGGGGCATTTTTGCATTTCTGATGTTGTATTGACCGGGGAACTGCCTCAAAAATTGCAGGAAGCAGCAGAGATGTATGCCGGTTGTGTTTCAGGAGCTATTTTGAAGGAAGAATATCTTAATACTATCAAACAACAGGGGTTTAACAACATAGAAGTTAAAAAGGAGAAGGAAATTGAATTACCTGACAACATTCTTCTCAACTACATTACGGTCAACGAACTGAGAACATTTAAACAGAATAAGGTCGGTATTTATAGTATAACTGTAAACGGAATAAAAGATGGGAAATAATAAAAAACCTATTGGTTTTTTTGAAAAATACCTGACTTTATGGGTGGCCATTTGTATTGCGGCAGGTATTGGTATTGGTAGTTTTGCCGGGGATGGAATTCAGGTAATAGCCAATATGGAGATTTACAAAGTGAATATTCCTGTTGCAATACTTATTTGGTTAATGATTTACCCAATGATGCTGCAAGTAGATTTCTCAAGCCTTAAAAGTATAGGGAAACGACCAAAAGGGTTACTGTTGACTGTAGTGGTCAACTGGCTGATTAAACCTTTTACAATGGCATTTTTTGCCTGGATATTCTTCTCGAAGCTTTATTCAGCATTTATCTTACCCGAACAAGCAGGAGAATACATTGCAGGGGCAATCTTATTGGGAGCAGCACCATGTACCGCAATGGTTTTTGTTTGGAGCTACCTGACCGATGGCGACCCAAACTACACTTTGGTTCAGGTTTCAGTAAACGACCTGATTATATTGGTAGCCTATATTCCAATTGTAGGCTTACTATTGGGAATAACAAACATTACCATTCCTTACGATACCTTGGTAGCTAGTATTGTAGTATTTGTAGTTGTTCCACTATTTGCAGGTTATATTACCCATAAAATGCTTATCAAACGTAAAGGCGAAGTGTGGTTTAAAAATGAATTCTTACCCAAGTTTAAGCCTGTATCAATTATCGCTTTATTGCTTACATTGGTTTTATTATTCGCTTTCCAGGGAAATATCATTGTAGAGAATCCATTGATTATTCTATTAGTGGCTGTACCATTGGTAATTCAAACCTACTTCATCTTCTTTGTGGCATGGTTTGGTGGTCGAAAACTCAAACTGCCTTATGCTATTTGTTCTCCTGCCGCCATGATCGGGGCCAGCAATTTTTTTGAACTGGCAGTAGCCGTAGCCATTTCTTTATTTGGTCTGAAGTCGCCTGCTGCGATGGTAACTGTAGTGGGTGTCCTCGTGGAGGTCCCGGTAATGCTGTCATTGGTAGCTTTGGCAAACCGATGGAAATATTAAGAACTTAAAGGATCTCTCCTAAAACCTGGGAGGGAATGAAATTCTATCCGGAATATATCCTTAAAATTTGGCTAGGTGTTTAGAAACTGCGGACTTAGCTCAATTGCCATGGGTTCGGCCAGAAGGCGGTCCCTGAGTTTATCGAAGGGTGGTCGCCGATACAGGTTTAGGATAAAAAAAGAGGCAAGCGTAACTGCCTGCCTCTTATTGTTTGATTAATAACTCATTATTCCTTAACCACAAAGGCCTGTGAAGTACCCTGATCACAACTGATCATGATAACATAAACACCTTCCGTAAGTGCACTCATATCAAGGATTGCATCATGGCCGGACTGCATCTCCTCATCCATTACCAGTTGCCCGCTGGTACTGACAACAGCCAGCTTAATATTTGTGTATTCAGCTCCCAGTTCAATGGTTAAACGGTTAGTAACCGGATTGGGGTAGAATTCGAACTTACTGAAATCATTCTGTTTCAGTCCGTCAATAACAACTACTTCTACACATGCCGAAGTGTCAGAGCAGAACTCAGAACTTACCACCACGGCATACTCTCCGGTTTCGGCAGGTTCAAATGTACTGCCGGTTTCACCAGCAATCTCAGAATTATCGGCACAGTTGATCCACTGGTAAGTTCCTTCGGCAGAAACTGTAATAATCCCATCCGCTTCGGCTAACTCGATATCACCTATCGGAGTGTACACTACATCGAAATAGCAAACATTGGTATTACCAACGCCGTCAGTAACCACATAGCTTACTGTGGTAGTTCCGGGTTCAAAGACTTCCCCGCTGGCATCACCAGTGCCTGAAGCTGTGGTAGCACCTGACAGTTCATAGCTAACTGTCGGGGTTCCGCAATTATCGCTTACATCAGACAATGCAATCGATGCAACTGTACCATCGCAGGAAACTACATCGTCGACACAAGTACCTGTAGGAGCGGTAATATCTGCAAGAATTACATCCTGAGTTTGAGTGGAAGTATTGCCGTTTCCATCATCAAAGGTCCAGGTGACCGTTGTGGTTCCTTGTGCAGTGATTGGGAATTCAACATCTGCTGTTCCTGTAACTACGCCAGCACAAGCATCAGTAGCTGTTGGTGCAGCGGGAGCATCTACCGAACACTCATCCATAAGATCAGTCAGACTTACAGCATCAGGCACCGGAGCGGTATCATCCGTTACTATGACGTTTTGTGTCTGGGAAACCGTATTGCCGTTTCCATCGTCATAAGTCCAGGTTACTACATAAGAACCAGCCACATCGTAGGTAGTCGGATCTTCCGTTGTTGCGGTGATTGCGCCGGAACAATTATCAGTAGCTGTGGGTGCGATGACTGTCACAGTGCATACCCCTTCAGCATCAGTCAGTGTTGCGGCATCCGGTACCGGATCCGTATCATCACTGATGATCACCACCTGGGTTTGTGTGCTGACATTTCCGTTCCCGTCATCATAGGACCAGGTGATCGTTGTACTTTCCGTAACCGGAAATTCCGTATCGGAAGTACCGGTGATTTCACCCTCGCAGTTATCAAGAGCGGTTGGTGCTGTTGGAGCTTCAACCGAACATTCCCCAAGCAGCGCCGGAAGATCAGAAACAATCGGGTAAGGAGCTGTCACATCATCGATCACAATGGTTTGATTCTGTGTACTGCTGTTTCCTACGGCATCTGTGTAGGTCCAGACCGCTGTATAGGTACCTTCGCCGCTGAAAGACCATACACTGGTAGTTCCTGTAATATGTCCGTCGCAGTTATCCCAGGCTATCGGGGAAACCGCAATATTAACAGTACATTGACCGGTCAGCGCAGGCAACTCCTCAACATCCGGAACAGGATCAAACACATCGTGCAGCGATACGTCCTGATCCTGGGTCACCACATTGCCGTTTCCATCGTCGTAAACCCAGGTAACGGTATAATCACCCTGAACATCATAGCTTGTCGGGTCAGCTGTAGTGGCTGTTATTGTCCCTGCACAGTTATCGGTAGCGGTTGGTGCAGTAAGCGTCACAGTACACTGATTATAAATAGTGGGCAGATCAGCCACATCCGGAACCGGATCAGTAACATCACTGATAATCACATCTTGTTCTTGTGTAACAATATTTCCATTCCCATCATCATAGGTCCAGATAATCGTTGTTGTACCCTGGTCGGTTATTGGGAAAGTCGTTGATGTGGTTCCGGCAATTGTACCTGCACAGTTATCAGTAGCTGTTGGTACAATCGGCATTTCGACTGAGCATTCATCCGTGATATCAGCCAGAGTGGCCGCATCAGGTACAGGCAGTTCACTATCATTAAGAACAAATATCGTTATGTTGTGTGAACAGTCAACCGGGTTATCACTTACAGCGGAAAACGTGGTAGTTGATTCGATTGTAAATGCAACTCCATTTTGAATGCCATTATCCCAGCTTATTGTCCCCCCATTGGAAGAGCTTGCAGTAAGCGTAATTTCAGTACCCGGACA
>JAFGEO010000140.1 GCA_016931575.1 Bacteroidales bacterium
ATTCGGTTAATCTGCTTGTCCTTTGACCGGTACTAAAGCAATAGGAAGTAGTATTTGACTTCGGATTCGAGCAAAATGAAGGAGCCCGGTTTGAAATTAAAGTTGAACCTTGCCATGAAGACTAACAAACAATTATTCAGGCTATTGAGCTTTTTTGTATTCTTAATTATAATGCATACAAACTCTTATGGACAAGAATACGAGTACCACCCTTTTCCTGTCTATGAAGATACACCCTTTTGGGTGTATGTAGAATATATGAAAGGGGATCCTCATGAAGTCTTCAATTACTTCTGCTTCTTTCTGGAGGATGAAGTACAGATAAACCAAGATCAGTACTATCCGATTAGGTTATCGGTAATCCAGCAGTATGAACAATGTATTATTGATACTTCATATTGGCATATTGAGGATCGTGGTATATTCGGATATTACCGGGTAAATGAGGAAAGAAATAAGGTTTATTTTTTACCTGTTGATGGAGGAAAAGATAGTCTATTATATGACTTTACATTGCAGGAAGGGGATTATTATGAGGGCATTGAAATTACAAATATTGATACATTGCCAGAAGGCAATAATCAATTTAAAGGAGGGCCAAGAAAGGTTTATATGGATGATGCGTATAAATTAAGGTGGTATGAAGGTCATGGATCATGGGAGGCTTTTCCGGGAATAAAGGGGCTGTCTATTCTTGATTGTGATCCCGTTATGGATGTAAAGTATTTTTGGCTGGCAGATACATTAGTAGCGCCCAATGTGGAAATTGATAGTACTTTGCCCTATCCGGAACTCTTCTACCTTCCAATAGAAAATCTTGAAAAGCAAATGAGTAGTAGCAATCAGATTATTAATCTATATCCTAATCCGGCTAGCAATACCTTAAATATAGATCTACCGGATCAAAAAGCTTACCGGATAACTATTTATAGTTTATCAGGAAATATGGTCTATAGTCAATTGATTGAGAATACTGATGTGGGAAGTGTTAACCTGGAACATTTAGTACCAGCTCCTTATATGGTCAATATAATAGGAGTTAAAACCGGTTTCATGTATTCAAAGATAATAATGAAAGAATGATATTATGTTGATTGCATCGGATTTATCGAAGACATTAATCACTCAATCAAAATCCATCGAATAGACAACTAGCAGATCAACTGGATTCTTGTGTATGAATGTAAGTTTAATGAAAATACTGAATTTTTCATCGATTATATTAAGAGTAGCAAAGGCTTAATTAAAGATTTATCTTGAATGTTCAATATAGTAAAGAAGCTTCTTGTAATGCCTCATAGCTTGTTTTAAGTTGCGCGCAGGCCTGAAAAAAATGCGGGCCTGTGCCGGCGGGAACCTGGCGAAGCCAGCTCACGAACACCATATAAAATAAATCACTTTGTGAGTAATGGGCAATGTCTAGAAAAATCCGCAAGGTGCCTTGCATTCTTCGTTGCGTAATTTTTGTTGGCATTGCCCAGGGCGGGCTGAAGCATATTTTTTTGCTCACCCTGTGTTTAATTTTTATGGAGTTCGCGAACCGGGACAAGCCCGGTTTCTTGATTTTTTGTTTCTTTTGTATCAAGACAAAAGAATTGAGAATATTAATATTATGTTAAATAGAAATAGCCTGATTAATACCTGATAGGGAACATTAGAAGGTTTAGTATTGATTATACTTGACAACCGTCGACAGCCGTAGCCTTGGCGAAGGCTGTTAGGATTTTTCTGCGCGTTGGCGAAATCGCATTGAAATTTCATCAGCAAAATATTTCCGGAATAATTTTGGGCTGTTAGGATAGGATTACGAGAAATCGCTTTAACATAAAATCATTGCCGTTATGTAACACTGCCTGGCGGCAGCGTCAGCATAACTGATTTTATGTTAACCACACGTGGCTGCGATTTTTCGTGCGGTTGTCGTATAATTAATATTATGTTAAATAGACCAAACAGAAGAAAAGAGGAATGCCATATTCCTCTCTCCTGTATCTTAAGGTTGCCTTACGGCTTTAATTCCTGGCTTCCTACATTTTCTGACTCGATTTCATCGAGCAGTGCTTGCATTTCGTCGGATTTGTCGAACATTTTCAGACGGCGGTAGATGGTTCTGAGGGTTTCGATTGGAATAACCTCCTTTGGTTTCAGCTCATGTGCTTTCTCCATGTAGGGTTTTGCTTTTTCAAGCACCTTCCCTGCTTCTGCCATAATTTTATCATTTTCCTCCATGCTCAAGCCTGTTGCGTTGTCACTTTTTTTGTACAATTCAACTGCTTCATTGAAATACGTTACGCCAATGTTATAGTAGGCATCAAAGTATTCCGAATCTATAGATATACATTTTTCATAGAGTTCACGGGCCTTTGCAAGGTCTTTCATCCCCTCGTACAGCGTGGCTTCAGCAAAAATGAAAGATTTGTTTCCAGGATCCTTCTCTTTTGCCAGGTTCAGAAAGTGCAGCGCTTCTTCGCTCTGACCGCTTAACAGGTAATAGTTGATCAGTTCGATCAGGATACTCTGATTCTCAGGATATTTTTCGTGTGCATTTTGCAGTACCTGTATCCCTTTTACTGTATCACCAATCTCGCGATACTTGAATGACAGATACACGTAAATATCTGAATCCTCGTAACCTGCATCGATTGATTTCTCGTAATACTTTATACATTCGTTGGGCAGACCGGCTTTTGAAGCAGCCAGTCCGGTGTAGAATAAAATGACAGGTCTGAGTGTATCAACCGGTTCATCTTTCATGATCTCTTTTTCCGCGATCTGATCCACAACGGCAAAGGCTTCGTAAGCCCCTTTGTAGTTCTCTGCAAAATATTCTTCACGGGCCAGACGGTCAAAATCCATCTTTAGGTTTTGGTATCCTTCAATGATCTTCTTTGCAAGCTTATTCTCAACATCCAGCTCTTCGGTTTTTTCCAGGGATTCTAGTCCATCCGGAAGCGGATTTTCATACAAAGGCTTTGTATCTTCCCATTTTTCAACCGTTCCATCTTTTAAGGTGATGGTGATCATGTCGTAGATCAGTTCCTTATAGGTGCTGGAACCTTCAGTCCATTCTTTACGCTCTTTAGGATTCGGATAAAAAATAATTACCGTAACCTCAGGTACACCTGGCTGCAGGAACTGACGGTGTAAATTGAAAATATCATGCATAATTTCAGCCCGCTTCAGCCAAAATTTTGAAGTTGTGTTCTTTTTTTCATCGGTTTTCTGCTCGTCTGATTTTTCAATTTTATTTTTTAAAATTGCATAATTAGACTCAGCAGTACCCGTAGTTGAAGCATCCTGTGCGCTTACACCTACGCTGATTGACAAGAACAACGCTGCAATAAAATACGATAGTTTGTTCATCATAGAAGTATTTAATTTTGTGTTAGTTTATTTCAATGCAAAAAATTTGCCATACTAAATGAGTATGGCAAATTTAATAAATCGTTCGGTATATGAAATTAAACTTGCTTTAAATAGCAACTATTCTTCGGTATTTACTTCATTTTCCGCACTTTCGGTCTGGTCCTCTCCCTCCGTTACATTGAGTTCTTCATCATCCGGAGTCTTAACAACGCTGGCAACAGCCGCAATGGAACCCCCTTCCCTCAGGTTGATCAATCGAACCCCCTGGGTTGCCCTTCCGGCAACGCGGATGCCCTCTACAGCCTGACGGATCGTAATTCCGTTCTTGTTGATGATCATCAGGTCCATCTCGTCTGTGACAGATTTTATCGAGATCAACGCCCCTGTTTTCTCAGTGATATTGATGGTCTTCACCCCTTTTCCACCCCGGTTGGTTATCCGGTAGTCTTCCAGAGAGGTTCGTTTACCATATCCTTTCTCGGAAACAACCAGCAGCGTAGTTTCGGTATTTGCCGGATCGACGCAAACCATGCCGATCACTTCGTCTTTCTCATCCTGGAGGCGGATTCCCCGCACACCTGAAGCCGTTCTGCCCATATCGCGTACAGTATTTTCCGGGAAGCGGATCGCTTTTCCGGAACGCACCGCCAGCACCAGGTCGTTCGTTCCATTGGTTAGGCGCGCCTGTATCAGGCTGTCCCCGTCCCTGACTCCAATGGCAATGATACCATTCTGTCTGGGCCGGCTATAGGCCTCCAGTGCAGTTTTCTTGATCACACCCTTCTTGGTGGCCATCACAATGTACTTATCCTTCAGGTATTCGCTGTCATTAAAGTTTTTAACCACGTTGAAAGCCTGTACCTTATCATCCTGTTCAATCCGGATCAGATTCTGAATGGCCCTGCCCTTTGAAGTACGGGTGCCTTCGGGTATCTGGTATACTTTCAGCCAAAAACATTTGCCCTTCTCTGTGAAGAACAGCAGGGTATTGTGCATGGTGGCATGGAACATGTGTTCCAGGAAGTCCTGGTCGCGCGTATCACTGCCCCTGCTGCCAACTCCTCCCCGATTTTGGGTACGGAATTCGTTCAGGGGTGTCCGCTTAATGTACCCCAGGTGCGAGATGGTGATCAGCATATCATCATCTGCATAGAAATCTTCAGGATTGAATTCTTCGGCATTGGGAACGATCTCCGTACGGCGTTCATCACCGTATTTTTCCCTGACCTCCTTCAACTCATCCTTTATAATACTCATTCTAAGTTCTTCACTGGCAAGCACTTCCTTAAGCCATATGATATGCTTCATCAACTCATCGTACTCTGCTTTCAGCTTTTCAATTTCAAGACCGGTAAGCTTTTGCAGGCGCATATCCAGGATCGCTCTTGACTGGAGTTCAGAAAGTTCAAAACGTTCCATAAGTCCGTCACGTGCAAGTTCCGGGGTCTTGGAAGAACGAATGAGCTTGATCACTTCATCGATATTATCCACGGCAATGATCAGTCCTTCCAGGATGTGGGCCTTCTTCTCGGCTTGCTCAAGGTCGTACTGCGTACGGCGGATAACCACTTCATGGCGGTGTTCGACAAAGTACGAAATCAACTGCTTCAGGTTCAGGATGCGCGGTCTCCCCTTCACAAGGGCTATATTGTTCACGCTGAAGCTTGTCTGAAGCTGGGAGTACTTATAAAGCTTATTCAGGACCACGCCAGATTGTGCTTCCTTCTTGAGAATAATGACAACACGCAGGCCGTTCCTGTCCGATTCGTCATTTATATAGGAGATCCCCTCGATCTTCTTCTCGTTGATCATTTCGGCGATCTTGCGGATCATCTCCGCCTTGTTTACCTGATAAGGGATCTCGGTGACAACGATACGCTCCCGGCCGGTATCGGTTATTTCGATTTCTGTTTTAGCCCGGAGCACCACTCTTCCCCTGCCCGTTTCAAAGGCCTCTTTAACACCGGTGTAACCATAAATGATACCTCCTGTAGGAAAGTCAGGGGCTTTGACATACTGGATGAGTTCCTCGATCTCAATGTCATTATTTTCAATGTAGGCTATGGTGGCGTCACATACTTCCCTGAGGTTGTGAGGGGCCATATTGGTAGCCATCCCTACAGCAATACCGGAAGCTCCGTTAACCAGCAAACTGGGGATCCGGGTAGGAAGCACCGTAGGTTCTTCCAGCGTATCGTCGAAATTCAGCTGAAAATCAACAGTATTTTTATCGATATCGAAAAGTGTCTCCTCAGCGATCTTTTGCAGCCTGGCCTCAGTGTATCGCATAGCTGCTGGGCTGTCACCATCCATGGAACCGAAGTTACCCTGCCCGTCAACAAGCGGGTAGCGCAGCGACCAGTCCTGAGCCATCCTGACCATGGCATCGTAGACGGATCCGTCCCCATGCGGATGGTATTTTCCAAGAACCTCTCCTACGATCCTGGCTGATTTTTTAAAAGGCCTGTTTGACATCACTCCCAGCTCGGACATTCCAAACAGCACGCGCCTGTGAACCGGTTTTAGACCATCCCTCACATCGGGAAGCGCACGGGAAACAATGACCGACATGGAATAGTCGATATAGGCCGATTTCATCTCCTCCTCGATATTTATTTTTACGATTCTTTCTCCTTCTGCCATGGTTATCGCGAATAAGATTTTAAATGTGGAAAAATAATGTTAAATTTATTAGAAAATGAGCATGCTAAAGTAGATATTTATGCCGGGAAATGGGCAATAAATAGGCTGTAATTATCAACAAAAACTGTTTATAAACCTTATTATAAATTACTATCTTTGTTCAGACCCAAGCGCATGTTTTTTCACATTAATCGAAGCATAATTTATAGCTATGGATGCTAAATTTTCTCAACGCATAAAAGACGTGTTATCTTACAGCAAGGAAGAGGCTATCCGGCTGGGTAACACTGAGATAGGACCTGAACACCTGTTCCTGGGAATTTTGAGAGAAGGCGAAGGGATTGCCATTGATATCCTGGTAACCCTCGGAGCCAACCTTTATGAACTCCGAAAGGAAGTTGAAGGTACCCTGAACCCCTCCGGTCCCATCAAGGTAACCCATACCGAAAACATACCCTTACTGAAATCATCGGAAAGAATACTTAAACTGGTTTATCTCGAGGCCAAATCACTGAGTAAGACCACCATCGATACAGGGCATCTGCTGCTGGCAATCCTCAAAGAAGAAAAAGGTACTGTTACCAAAGTTCTTGGGGGGCACAGCATTGACTACGGTTCTGTCAGAAGGGAACTGGAGAAGGAAAACCAGGATAATATCGAAAAGGCTGATCCCCGCGCTGAATTCCCCAATGAGGATGATGAGCCGGGAAGCACTTTCGGACCCGGACCCGGGAAAGGAGGAAGCGGACAGGAATCAGGCTCAAAATCCAGTTCTGAAACACCGGTGCTGGATAATTTCGGTATCGATCTGACCAAAGCTGCGGAAGAAGACCGGCTCGACCCCATCGTTGGCCGTGAACGCGAAATTGAACGTCTCGCCCAGATCCTGAGTCGCAGGAAGAAAAATAATCCCATCCTGATCGGTGAGCCAGGTGTTGGAAAATCGGCTATTGCAGAAGGCCTCGCCCTGAGAATTATAAAACGCAAAGTATCCAGGGTTCTTTTCGGGAAAAGGGTAGTCACCCTCGACCTCGCTTCCATTGTTGCCGGCACCAAATACCGTGGGCAATTCGAAGAACGAATGAAGGCCATTCTGAACGAACTACAGAAAACCTCTGAGATCATTCTGTTTATCGATGAGATACACACCATCGTAGGTGCTGGAGGTGCCACCGGCTCGCTGGATGCTGCCAACATGCTTAAACCTGCCCTGGCACGCGGAGAAATACAGTGTATCGGCGCCACAACATTGGATGAATACCGTCAGCATATCGAAAAAGACGGTGCCCTTGAACGAAGGTTCCAGAAAGTCATGGTTGAGCCAACCACCGAAGACGAAACGGTGGAAATCCTTAATAATGTCAAGGAACGGTATGAAGACCATCACAATGTAATCTATACCCCCGAGGCCATTACTGCCTGTGTACACCTCACAAACCGGTATATCACGGACAGGCACCTGCCGGATAAAGCGATCGACGCACTGGATGAATCAGGTTCCAGGGTGCATATTTCCAATATCGTCGTGCCTGACAGCATTCTTGAGCTTGAAAAGAAAGTCGAAGAGACCAAGAAAGAAAAAATCAAGGCTGTAAAAAACCAGAATTTTGAAAAGGCTGCCAGCTTCCGCGATAAGGAAAAGGAATATATTGAACTCCTTGAAGAGGAGAAAATCCGCTGGGAAAAGGAACTTGCACGCAACCGGGAAATTGTGGATGAGGAAAAGGTAGCTGAAGTCGTTGCCATGATGACCGGCATACCGGTACAGCGTATCGCCCAGGCTGAAGGGCTTCGCCTCCTGAAGATGAATTCCGAGCTTAATGGTTCGGTAATCGGACAGAACGAAGCTATTTCTAAAATTGTTAAGTCCATCCAGCGTAACCGCGCCGGACTGAAAGATCCCAACAAACCCATCGGAACCTTTATCTTCCTCGGTCCTACCGGTGTGGGCAAAACTCAACTGGCAAAAGTACTGGCAAAATACCTGTTCGAATCCACCGACAACCTGATTCGGATCGACATGAGCGAGTATATGGAAAAATTCTCTGTTTCCAGGCTGGTTGGAGCACCTCCCGGTTATGTTGGGTACGAAGAAGGCGGACAGCTTACCGAAAAGGTACGGCGTAAGCCTTATTCTGTCGTGCTGCTTGACGAAATCGAAAAAGCACACCCGGATGTATTCCACCTTATGCTCCAGGTTCTGGACGAAGGTCAGCTGACCGACAGTCTTGGCCGTCGTGTCGACTTCCGGAACACCATTATCATCATGACTTCCAACATCGGGACGCGCCAGCTCAAGGATTTTGGTCAGGGCGTAGGGTTTTCGACCAATGCAAAACAGACCCAGAGCGGTGAATACACCAAAAGTGTTATCCAGAATGCCCTTAAAAAGGCTTTTGCCCCTGAATTCCTGAACCGTATTGATGATGTCGTGCTGTTTAATGCCCTGACAAAGGATGATATCTTCAAGATCATTGACATTGAGCTGAAAGGTCTCTACTCCAGGATCAACAACCTTGGCTACGAGATTAAAATGTCCTCGGCTGCCAAAGATTATATTGCTGAAAAAGGATACGATATCCAGTTTGGCGCCCGTCCGCTAAAACGGGCCATCCAGAAATACCTGGAGGATCCTATGGCCGAGGTACTTATTAAGTCCGATATGAAAGAAGGTGACATCATCACGGTGGGTTTCAATAAAAAGAGCGAAGAAATCACTATTAAAGTTACACCGGGACAAGTCACAGAGAAAAATGACTCCATTGTAAAAAGTACTGAAAATGAGGAGAATAAAGAAGATTAATTTCTCCATCTTAAAAAAGAATAAAAAAAAGCTGCCCTGGAAGGCAGCTTTTTTTGCTTTTACCTGTCTATATAGCAGAGACCTAAAATTTCAAAGCAAATTAGGTGCAAAACTAAATTAGAGTGTATTTGATAGTACAAGCTTATTCATTGCTTCATAATTAGCTAAGCTTGTACCAGTTGAGACCAAATTTTACTACCATGAAAACAGTTCAAGACCAAAGTAATCTTATTAAAAGAGATTCAACCAGGGCTGAATTAAGTAAGCGCATTGAGAAAGTCCTGGATTACATCCATGAAAACATAAATTCCTCGGTTGAGATCAGGGACATTGCAGATGTGGCCTGCATGTCAGAATTCCATTTCATCAGGATTTTCAGTGAGTTTTGCGGATGTACACCCTATCAGTACATTATCAAAGTACGAATTGACAAAGCCAAAAAGCTCATCCGGCGAAACGCCTTCTCAATTAATGAGATTAGCCAGGCCTGTGGCTACGACAGCGTGCAGACCTTCAGAAAGTGCTTTAAGCGCGAAACCGGCTACAGTCCCAGGGAGTTTTTCAGGATGCAACTTGCCGTGGCATAAAACAGGTGAACGGAGCATCAGTTTATCGGGTATCAGGCAGACTGACTTCCAACCATAAAGCCATTGCTAACCTGAAAACATTATCTACCAACAATCTGATAATGAATATTTTACTCATTTGAATCATTATTTAATATTCCTTATGAGTAAGTGAATGATGTACTTGATTTGTATTAAAGTTAGAAAACACTTACTTTAATAAAATCCAAACATCATGAACAAAAATCTAACTTTCTTATTCTGTTTACTGCTTTTTTTCAGCTTTCTGCCCATTCATTCTCAAGTTCTGGATGTCAACGGAACGGAGCGTGATTATTTCGTCCATGTCCCGGAAAATCTGCCTGCGGATACGGATGTCCCCCTGATCATTGCCCTGCATTACCTTGGCTGTACGAATTCGGCTTTCGAAACTTACACACAGCTCAGTATCAAGGCTGACCAGGAGAATTTCATCGTAGCCTATCCCCAGGGAATTGGCAATTCCTGGAATGCCGACTCATGCTGCAGTCCTGCAGTGGATGAAAATATTGACGACATTGGTTTCATCACGATGCTGCTGGATACCCTGATTGAGGATTATCCCGTTGATACCAACCGGGTTTACCTGGCTGGCTTTTCCAATGGTGCCATGCTGGCCCATAACCTGGCTTCCCTGCTGTCAGACAGACTTGCCGGTGTTGCGGCTGTTGGTGGAATTTTTACCCTTCCTGAGAACCATGCGGAGCATCCCGTGCCAGTTATCCACTTCCATGCTCTGGCTGATGCCTCCGTTAAGTTTAGCGGAATGTGGGGATGCATCTCGGTTGACAGCCTGCTGAACCAGTGGAAAGAAATCAACGGGATCCTTGCTGAACCTGACACGTTCAGGAATGACAGCGGCGTCAGGGGAATTCTGTATCCTTCTCCGGACAGCAGCGCGAACATCATCCTGTATACTGCAGAAACATCGAACCATGCCTGGATGATCACTGAACGGCTCAACACCACGAACAGGATCTGGGAATTTTTCGAAACCGGGATCAATACACCCCTTATCAATGTGGATACAGTACGGGAAGGCGTGCGAAAAAGGGATTACAAAGTCCATCAGCCGAATCCCTGGTTCAGTACGGTAGATAAAAACAAGAAGTTTCCGCTCATCCTGGCCTTCCATGGATGGAACCAGGATCCTGACCATATGGAGGAAATGACAAATTTCTCTACCATCGGGAATGTAAAGGGAGCATTTGTTACCTACCTGCACTATGTCGGCCCTCCTCCCGATTATAGCTGGAACTATTTTATGGATGAAGAAAAGCCGGATGATATCGGCTATGTCAAAGCGGTGCTGGACACTCTGTTCGCTCAATATCCCATCGATTCTTCCAGGGTGTTCGCCGTAGGTTTTTCTGATGGCTGCGGAATGGTCAACCGACTCCCCTCTGAGACAAACGGACTGATCAGTGCTACCGGAACCGTAGGCGGAATGATCGCTTTCGACAGCGAGCTTAGTACCACACCGGTGCGAATGATCCACTTTCATGCCAGCAATGATCCGGCAGTGAGCTATAGCTCTGTGCGAAGCAATGCACTGCCGTACTGGCTGGAAGTAAACAATTGTGATCCTGAGCCTGATACCCTGCTTTCAATAGATGGCTATACCGGAGAAGTATTCACCAATAACCAAGGTGACTCAGTCATGCTGTTTTATACCCTTCCCTGGAACCAGCACGACTGGCCGGTAAATGGTGAGAATAACATGAAGGTATCTGCGAGCAACCAGATGTGGAAATTCTTCGACACAGGGATGGCGATACCCGTTATCCAATCTGATCCGGATGCTATCCGGAACCAGCAGAACAAAACAAGTAAGGTGCGGGTTTATCCAAATCCTGCCAGTGAGGAGCTTCAGCTCGACTTTAAGCTGGAAGCTAATGAGCTTGTAGCGTTCCGGCTTTATCAGTCAGACGGAAAACTTGTGTATTCAGCGCTTCGCAGATTTGGTCCCGGAAATCAACATCTTGAAATTGATACTCATCTGCTGGCCAAAGGTTACTATTCCCTGATGATAACCGGCAACAGCATTAAATGCATGCAATCCGTAATTCTGTACTAGTTAGTTTTAGGTGATTAATTTTTATAATTAAGGTTATTTGACAGAACTCCCGGTGTAGCGCCGGGAGTTCTTATTTTGAATCTGATAGCCACAAATTGCTCGAATTGCAGGAATTTATTGGAATAATGGGATGGGCAGGAGTTGCCCAAGGCTATTTTGTATTGCCGGTTGAGGGGGTGACTTCCAGCTCCCCAAAAAGATCGAATTCTTCCGCTTTGGTAATCCTTACATGAACGAAAGTACCCGGTGCAAGGTCGCTGTCATTGGTGATTAGGACTTCATTATCAACCTCCGGGGAATCTGCCTCGGTCCTGCCAACGAAATAAGCGCCTTCTTTCCGGTCGATGACTACCCGGTACTGTTTACCGATTTTATCCCTGTTGAGTTCGAGGGAGATTCCGGCCTGAAGATCCATGATTTCTTCCATTCGTTCCTGCTTGACATCTTCGGCAATGGTATCCTGTAAATGTTTAGCGCCCCAGGTATTCTCTTCCTCGCTATAGCAGAACACTCCCAACCGATCGAAACGCATCTGCCGGACAAAATCCAGCAACTCCCTGAATTCCTTTTCCCCTTCTCCGGGATGCCCTACCATCAGGGTTGTGCGCAGAGCGAGTCCCGGGACTTCCGCCCTGAATTTTCGAATAAGCTCATAGCTTTGCCTGCGGGTATTACCGCGTCTCATATTTTTGAGCACCGGATCACTTACATGCTGAAAGGGAATATCGAGGTACCGGCATATCTTTTCATTTTCCCGCATAAGCACCAGGACCTCTTCCGGAAAACCGGCCGGATAAGCATAGTGCAGCCGGATCCATTCAATTCCTTTACTATCGGTTAGCTTTTCCAGGAGGCTGGCAAGCCGGCGCTTCCCGTACAGATCGAGCCCGTAGTACGTCAAATCCTGCGCTATCAAAATAAGCTCCTTCACCCCTTTCCCTGCAAGGAATTCGGCTTCGTGAACCAACTGCTCCTCCGGTACAGATAGGTGTTTACCCCTGATCATTGGGATCGCACAAAACGAACACTTGCGATCGCAACCCTCGGAAACTTTCAGGTATGCATAATGCGAGGGAGTTGTAAGAAACCTTTCCCCAATGAGATGCTCACTATAGCTGGCACCAATACTTTCAACTATTTTAGCTAAGTCATTGACTCCGAAATACTTATCGACATCAGGGATTTCATTTTGCAGTTCCGTCTTATAACGTTCTGAAAGACATCCCATTACAAAAACCTGGCCTACTTCTCCCCTTTCCTTAGCCTGGATAAAGTTCAGTATGGTATCAACAGATTCTTCCTTGGCATCGCCAATGAAGCCGCAGGTATTGATTACTACGATATCCGCGCCGGTTTCTTCTGAATTATGAACTACGCGTAAACCGCTCCTGTGCAGTTGACACAGAAGTTTCTCAGAATCCACCAGGTTTTTGGAACACCCGAGTGTAACCACATTAATAAGCCGGTTTGATAATTTTGTTTTCAATTCAGGCTGAGGATGTAAATGCTAAATGCTGTCTGTATAAAAGTACCTGTCGGATCAGGAAGTAAACAGTGAGTCTACAAATTCCACCTTATTAAACAGCTGGAGATCTTCCATTTTTTCACCCAGGCCAATATACTTCACAGGGATCTTAAACTGGTCGCTGATTCCCAGGACCACTCCTCCCTTGGCGGTACCGTCAAGTTTTGTAATGGCCAGGGCGTTCACCTGGGTAGCATTTGTAAACTGTTTTGCCTGTTCGAAGGCATTCTGACCGGTGGAGCCATCAAGAATGAGCAATACCTCGTGGGGCGCACCGGGAATGATTTTCTCCATGACCCGTTTGATCTTGGAAAGTTCGTTCATCAGGTTGATCTTATTATGGAGCCTTCCGGCCGTATCAATAATAACCACATCAGCATCATTAGCCATGGCTGAAGACAAGGTATCGTATGCCACGCTGGCGGGATCAGAGCCCATACCCTGCTTAACGATGGGAACACCGGCACGCTCTGCCCAGATTGTCAGCTGGTCTACCGCTGCAGCCCTGAAAGTATCAGCGGCCCCAAGGTAAACAGATTTTCCGGCTTGTTTAAAATGGTGCGCCAGCTTTCCGATGGTAGTAGTTTTTCCCACTCCGTTCACGCCTACCACCATAATTACAAAAGGTTTAGCCGGCAGTCCGTCATTGAATCCCAAAACCTCCCCTTTTTCATGCTCTACCAGTAAACCGACAATCTCCTCCTTCAGGATGGTATTCAGCTCGTCGGTGTTCAGGTACTTATCGTGGGAAACCCTTTTCTCGATCCGTTCAATGATCCGCAAGGTTGTGTCCACTCCCACGTCAGAGCTTACCAGCACCTCCTCCAGATTATCCAGCACATCATCGTCGACACTGGATTTCCCGACCACAGCACGGGAGAGCTTTTTGAAAACTGACTCCTTGGTCTTCTCGAGACCCTTGTTCAGTGTTTCTTTCTTTTCTTTTGAAAATAAGGAGAACTTTGCCATTTCAGCATGTATTTTTAGGTTAGACCAGCCGGTCCCTTACTCATGAGGAGGGAAAAAAAAAGCCTTCTTAAGAAAGAAAGCTTTAAAAATAGAATATTTTCCGGCAGACTAGTCTGCAAAAAAGTCTTTAATATGATCGTTATGCACGATTTCTTCCTGGAAAGCATAGGAATCTGATTTGTCTGCTTTAACCATTTTAATACATTTGGTAAACAGTCTTCCTTCACCTTTTTGCAGGGATGCAACAACTTTCTTTGCCATAATTACTCAATGTTTTATTTTCTAATGAATCCGAGATCCCGCAAAAGCGGGATTCAATTATTTTATTTCTCTGTGAACAGTTACTTTCTTCAGAATGGGATTGTACTTCTTCATCTCCATTCTGTCAGGGGTATTCTTACGATTCTTCGTAGTGATATAGCGTGAAGTACCAGGCATACCAGAATCCTTGTGTTCTGTACACTCCAATATAACCTGTACGCGGTTTCCTTTTTTTGCCATTTCTTCCTAATTTTAATACGATGAAATAATTCCTTTGCTCTTTGCATCTTCAAGAGCTTTTTTCAAACCTTTTTTGTTGATGTTTCTCATTCCGGCAGCAGAAACGCGGATGCTTACCCAGCGATTCTCCTCAGGAAGAAAATACTTCTTATCGAAAAGATTAGGATAAAACCTTCTCTTGGTCCTTCTCTTCGAGTGGGAAACATTGTTTCCAACCATCATTTTCTTACCTGTTATCTGACAAATCCGTGACATTTTTCTAGTATTTTTTGTATCTCTTAAAAACAGCTCGCAAAGTACGCTAAATATTTTTAAAATATCAAACAATTTATACACTATTTTCATGGTATTCAACAATCCTGTTCCTCATCATATTGAGTGCTGTCACAGAGGCTATGATGATATTCCTTTCCCGGTTATCTCCAAAATCAAATTTCCGGGCCTGCACACCTTCCGGGGAAGCAATCGCAATCCACACTGTACCAACGGGTTTCCCGGGTGTTCCTCCGTCAGGACCGGCAATTCCGGAAGTGGCTATGGCAAAATCAGCCTTTAAAACTTCGCGGACACCGACAGCCATCTGCTCCACAACTTCCCTGCTCACAGCCCCAAATTCATCCATGATTTTTTTGGAAACTTTTAGCACATTGACCTTCGTTTCGTTGGCATAAGCGGTCACAGAACCCTTCAGGTAGGCAGATGATCCCGGCACGGAGGTGATCATTTGAGCGATACTGCCGCCGGTACAACTTTCTGCGACAGCAATGTGGAAGTTGCCTTTCAGGAGCAAGCTTCCTACCACAGCCGGCAGGCTTTCCTGGTCGTACCCAAACACGAATTTTTCACCTAAGGCAGAGCTTATTTCCTGCGTAAATTCTTTCAATTGATGCTCCAGGTAGTCTTTATTATCCCCTGTAACTGAAATTCTTAATCGCAGGATACCGGGTGATGGAAGGTAGGCCAGCCCGGCATATTCAGGCAAGGACTCCTCAAAAGCAGCAAGCTTATCAGCGGCAGTTGATTCTGGTATCCCGCAGGTGAGAATGGTTTTATGCAGGCGTACAGGAAGCTTAAGCTCCTTTTTTAACAGAGGGATAAGCTCCTGGTCCATGATATCTTTCATTTCGAAGCTCACCCCTGGTAGTGAAACAATGATACTCCCCTCCTTTCTAAAGAGCATTCCCGGCGCGCTGCCCGACCTGTTGCGCAGGGTCCGGCATGAATCAGGGACCATAGCCTGAAAGCGATTCCGCTCTGAGAGCTGGATGCCCCTTCTCTCACACAATTTTCCGACATATACCATAGCCTCAGGATCAACCACATACTCACCACCAAAATAATCCCTCAGGCATTTTTTTGTGATATCATCTTTTGTGGGTCCGAGGCCACCTGTCAGAATTACCACCTCAGCCCCGTCAATACTCCTGTCCAGGGCTTGAACAATAGCCTCCTCCGTGTCGGAGACCGAGACGATGGTCCTTACCCGGATACCTATTTCGTTCAGTGCGGAGGCGATATAGGCAGAATTCGTATCGACGATCTGCCCGATGAGAATCTCATCACCAATAGTAATAATGTCTGCCTGCATGTTTTGTAAACTTTCGATTAGCTTTCTGGTAAAAACGGACCTACTCCTTTTTGTTCAGGGCCCTGATCCGTTGTATCAATGTAGGATGCGAATAATAGAAAAAGACATACGCCGGATGCGGTGTCAGATTGGTCAGACTCCTTGAACTAAGCTTTTTAAGAGCAGTAATCAGGTGTGTGGCATCATAGTGCTGCTTCACGTAATTATCTGCCTGGAACTCGTGGTTCCTGGACAGCTTGTTCAGCGCCAGGCCTACCAGCGTGGATATCGGACTGTAGATAATTCCAAAGGCCAGGATTACCATGTGGATGCTGTGTACCTTTGCCCCGAGGGCCCAGGAGAGCATTGGGTTTAAGGTAAACAGGGAGAACACATAAAGGGTAATTCCTGTCTGGATAACTCCCAGAGGAATGTTAATCAGGGTATGTTTCTTTTTATAATGACCTATCTCATGAGACAGTACGGCTACAATTTCCTCCGTTGATAAGTCTTCAATCAGGGTATCATACAATACGATACGTTTTCTGGATCCAAATCCTGTAAAATAGGCATTGGCTTTGGTTGACCTTTTGGAACCGTCAATCACATATACATTTTCGATATCAAAACCTACCTTCCGGCAGAAATCACTGATAGCGTCCCTCAATTCCCCGTCTTCAAGGGGAGTCTGTTTGTTAAATATCGGGACAATAAGAGTGGAATAGAAAACATTCATCAGGATCATGATCACCGTCACTCCGGCCCAGGCCCATATCCAGAACTGATCAAAGCGGTTATGATCCCTGAAAATATAGTAAATCCAGATGACCAGCGCTGTAACACCTCCTCCCACTATCCCAACCAGGATCCAGTTTTTAATTTTATCCAGCCAGAAGGTCACAAAACTTGTTGTATTGAAACCAAACCGTTCCTCAATGACAAAAGTGTCATACAAGGCAAAAGGTGTATTGATAATGTCGGAGGCAAGCATGATGAACCCAAAAAACATCAGGGCAATGAGGATAGGATTCGTCGTCATACCTCGTGCAAGCTGGTCGAAGTACCCAAACACGTGGTAGAAGAGGATCAGCATTAAAAAGGTGAAGCTTACAGTACTTGTTAACAGGGAGAAACGCTCATTGACCTTTTTATACTTCTGGGATTTCAGGTATTCCTCCTCATCGTAAACATCATTGACCTCTTCAGGAAGTTTACGCCCGAAGTGCCTTGAGTTCAGGTACGACATACCTCTTTCCAGAATGAAGTTGAAGATAATGATGGATATAATGAGGTAAAAAGGTGCATTATATTCACAACCCAGATGATGTGTCCAAAGGGATCGGAAAAATATGATATATTCTGTATGCAAAAAAGCTGTTACCATCAGTCCGGATCAGATAAACCCTGCTAAATTTCAGTACCAAAAATAGTAAATTAGACGCAGTTTGTTCCTGCCCTTCATCATAAAAAAAATGTGCGGTCAGACAGGCCGCACAGCTTCTAAAAACATTTACTTACCGGCCATGAATCAGGTTTTCATTGCACCGCAAATACTGATAACCTGGCCGCTGACATAAGATGACAAGTCTGATGCGAGGAAAAGACAAACATCGGCAACTTCTTTTGGAGTGCCTCCTCTTTTCATCGGGATAAATTCTTCCCAGGCCTTACGTTGCTCATCACTCAGTTTAGCTGTCATCTCTGTAATGATAAATCCGGGAGCTACAGCATTACTGCGAATATTCCTTGATCCAAGTTCCTGGGCCACAGATTTTGTAAACCCGATAATACCGGCTTTGGATGCAGCGTAGTTCGCCTGTCCGGCATTCCCATGAACCCCTACAACTGAGCTAAGGTTGACGATAGACCCTTTTTTATTCTTCAGCATGATCCGCTGGGCGGCTTTTGTGAAATTAAAGACCGACTTCAGGTTTACATTGATAACCGTATCCCATTGCTGCTCTGTCATACGCATTAACAGCGTATCCATGGTGATCCCTGCATTATTAACGAGGATATCAACTGTGCCAAAGGCTTCAACTATGTCATTAACAACTTTCTCGGTATCTTCAAAATTACTTGCATCGGAAGCATAGGCTTTAGCTTTCTGTCCCATAGCCTCGATTTCCTTAACCAAAGATTCGGTATTCTCGTCAAGGCGCAGGTCAGTAATGGCCACATCGGCTCCTTCTTCAGCAAACCGCAAGGCGATGGCACGGCCAATTCCCCTGGCAGCCCCGGTTACGATAGCAGTTTTTCCTTCAAGTAGTTTCATAAATTTATTTTTTGATTAGCAAACAAAATAAGTAAAGAAAGATTAATATTTTCAAGCAAGCTTATTTTTTCAATGCCTCAAGCATGCATTTGCCGATTTCTGCAGGTGATTCAGCAACATGGATACCCGATTCACTCATGATCTTCATTTTGGCAGCAGCGGTATCATCCTTTCCACCAATGATTGCCCCTGCATGGCCCATCCTACGGCCTTTTGGGGCAGTCTGCCCGGCAATAAAACCAACAACCGGTTTGGTGCCATTATCTTTAATCCAGCGTGCAGCTTCCGATTCCATGGAACCTCCGATCTCTCCGATCATGATGATGCCTTCAGTATCCGGATCGTCCATAAACAGCTTTATGGCATCAAGGGTTGTGGTCCCTATTATGGGATCCCCTCCGATACCGATACAGGTCGACTGACCCAGGCCGGCTTTGGTAATCTGGTCAACAGCTTCATAAGTCAGGGTTCCGGAGCGGGATACTATCCCAATGGTTCCCTTTTTATGGATGAATCCGGGCATGATCCCCACCTTAGCCTCACCAGGTGTAATAATACCCGGACAATTCGGGCCGATGAGACGGCAATCTTTATCCTTCAAATACTGCTGAACCTTCACCATATCGGCAACCGGTATCCCCTCAGTTATGCAGACAATAACCACGATTCCGGCATCGGCGGCTTCCAGGATCGCATCAGCGGCAAAAGCGGGGGGAACGAATATCACAGAAACGTTGGCTCCTGTTTCCTTAACAGCCTCAGCCACTGTATTGAATACTGGTTTGTTCAGGTGCGAGCTTCCCCCTTTACCAGGAGTTACCCCTCCTACCACCCGGGTGCCATATTCAATCATCTGTGCAGCATGAAAGCTCCCTTCGCTTCCTGTAAATCCCTGAACAAGGATCCTGGATTCTTCATTTACTAGTACGCTCATATATTTTCATTTCTAGGCTGCCAAAAATAGCTTATTACCTATATATTTCAAAAATTAATTTTTATCAGCAGGTGCGGGGACCACTGCAAAATGAAGGTATGCCCTGTTCCGGAGCAATTACAAAGGGAGTATATTCAGGTGATCGATCAGGAGTTTGTAGAGGTCTTTTCCGGCGATCGGTTTTGCGATATAATCTGAGAACCCGGTAGATTTAATACGCCGTACTTCATCTGAAAAAGCATAGGCTGTCTGGGCAACTATCGGTATCATACAACCCTGTTCGCGTATTTTCTTAAACGCATCGATACCATTCATTTCCGGCATTTTTATATCCATTAATATCAGGGACAGATCAGGATTATTGCTTGTCAGCTCAACAGCCTCCAGGCCGGTAAGTGCATGTAATACGGTGGCTTTTGTTCTTCGAAGCAAGCGGTCGAGATAGGCAAAGTTGGAATGATCGTCTTCCGCAATAAGGATTTTCCTCCCGTTGAGATCAGGAATCATCTCCACAGGCAGGATATTTGTTTTCGAGATTTTCTTGATATTCTTAGTTACTAAAGGAATCGTAAAGGAAAACCTGGCACCCTTTTCCGGTGCAGAGATGAGGGAGATTTCCCCACCAAGCCTCCGGCTCAGTTCCCGGGCTATTGACAAACCGATCCCCGCTCCGCGATAGAGGTTTTTCTCATCTTCAAGCTTCCTGAAACGTTCAAAAATCACTTCGTGGTGCTTTGCATCAATACCTATTCCGGTGTCGAAAACATAAAATTCCAGACTTTTATTGTCTACCATCCTACTCCCAACTTCAATAAATCCTTTAGAAGTAAACTTTATTGCATTGTTAATCAATATGGTAAGAAGTTGCTTAATTCTTATCTCATCGGTAATCAGAATGAGCCCCCTGCTCCTTTCATCAATAACAGTCCTGAACTCGATTTTCTTCTCACCCTCCTGAGTTTGTTTTTTAATCTCAAGGCTATAGATTTTCTGGAGGTCCTCAAAAATGCTATCAAGGATTACCTCTTTGAATACCACATCCAGGTGTCCTGACTCGATTTTTGAGAAGTCGATGATATCATTAATAAGGCTCAACAGGGTGTTGTTACTTCCATCGATTATTTTCTTATACTCAATCTTCTCCTCTAAGGTGATACTATCATCGAACAGCAGGCCGGAAAAGCCAATTATTGAGTTAAGCGGGGTCCTGATTTCATGAGACAGGTTGGTCAGGAACGAAGTTTTAAGTCGGTCGGCCTCTTCGGCTTTCTCCTTCGAAATGATCAGCTCCCGGGTTCGTTCTTCAACCAGGTCTTCAAGTTTTGAACGGTAGTGCTGTAGTTCATCGTAGGCTTTATGTGCAGAATTCTTTTGATCTTCGAGCATTTCATTCTGTGTCCTGAACTTTTTGTTCAGTTCGGATAGTTCTGTGATACGTTCAGCCACCCGCTCTTCGAGAACGATATTCTTTTTACGCAGAATCCTCATTCTTCTTAGTACAATACCCAGGACCAATCCCAGAATAACCAGACTTACAAGCACCCTGAACCACCAGGTTTGAGTGATAGGGGGTTTAATGACAACAACAATCCTGGCCCCTGTTTCATTCCAGAGACCATCGTTATTGGAGGCAATTACCCTGAAAACATAACGCCCCGGGCTCACATTGGTATAACTGGCTGTTCTGCGATCGCCTGCGTCAATCCACTCTGCATCAAAACCTTCCAGTTTATACCTGTACCGGTTCTTTTCATTGGCAATGTAATTGATGGCAACAAAATCAAAGCTGAAAAAATTCTGGTTATATTTCAGGTTTATGGTCCTGGTTTTGCTGATGTGCTCCGAAAGGACAGAACCTTCAGTCCCCGGTTCATCTTCCTTTCCGAAAATCCTGAAGGAAGTCAGGAATACCTTCGGTTTTTCTTTGTTCTCGCTGATATTCCCGGGATAGAACCGGACGATCCCTTTTTCCGATCCGAAAATCAGCTTACCATCATGAGTTTTGCAGGCTGAACGATCCCAGAAGAAGATATCCTGAAGGTTATCCGACTCATCATAATTCCTGAAATCTGCCTTAATTTTTCCCTCATCTGTAACTTCATACTGCATCCTTGAAATGCCATGGCCGGTACTAATCCAAAGTTCCCCGGGTTTGTACTCAAGAATTGCCTTAATGTCGTTGCTGAGCAGACCATCCTTCTCAAAGAAATTGATGAAGGTTTCAGTCTCCCGATTAAAAAGGCTCAGACCAAACTTTGTCCCGATCCACAATTTCTTATTCGAATCTTCGAATACAACATTGATAAAGCTGTGGCAAAGACCTGAGGGATCATCATCACTATGGTAGTAATTATGAAAAGTCTCTGCTTTCCTGTCGAACCGGGATAAACCTGAAGGGGTAGCGATCCAGAAATAGCCGACATGATCCTGAACTACCTGGAAGGCATAATTATCGGGCAGAGAATTCTTTATATTCTGCGGATCCGAGCTGAAATGTTTAAACTCCCCAGTTTCCGGATTAAGGCGGCTAAGGCTGCTGCCATGGGCAATCACCCAGATCATGCCATCCCCATCTTCCAGAATACTTCGAATATCGTGCCCCCTGCCCTTCGAATGGTTTTCCCGTTCAAAAGGAAAGGAAGTAAAGCTTTGTCCGGATGGATTATAGCGCTGCAGGTAACCAAGGTAAGTACCTACCCAAATATTCCCCTTACTGTCCTCATAGATGGCATAAACCGAGCCATACCCGAGGGAGCCCGGATCATCAGGATCATTCAGGAAGACCTTACGCTCATTGGTATGCGGATTGATCAGATTAATGCCCTGGTCGAAGGACCCCAGCCAAAGGTTTCCGTGTTTATCCTCTTCAATGCAATTAATATTAATAAGATCCAGGGTAATGCTTTTGCTGAATTCGTTGTAATTATAAAACTCTTTGGTATTCAGAGCGAGATTAATACCTCCCTGGCTGGTTCCCAGCCATAAGTTGTTCTGAAAATCCTCGAAGATCGCCATAACCCCATATGCATTCAGGCCGATGGGATTGTTTTTCTCATTTCTAAAAGTGGTATAGGATTCCGCCTCCTTATCATAGACAATTAATCCATTAGCTGTGGCAAACAACAGGGAACCATCACTTCTCTTTAAGATATCAAAAATAAGGTAGGTATCTTTGAGGGTGAAATCCAGTTTCCTGAGTTCCCTGGTACTCTTCAGCAGATAATAAATCCTTCCGTTGTCGGCGCCAATCCAGATCGTATCCCCCTCCTGGTAAAGTGTGCTGACATTCTCGAATAATTCATCCGGCCTGTTCAGTATCTGTTCATAGTTAATGAGCTCACCCGACCCACTATCATAAGAGCTTAGACCCTGAATACCAGCAATCCAGTACAAACCCTCATCATCAATCATAAAGTCCCGGATATTGTTGAATTGCACCTGGTACTTCTCGAATTTATTAACCCTGCTATCAAAGCTATACAAAAAACCATATTCAACTGCGGCAATAAGGTCTCCATTGGCATTCACCTCAATTCCGGTAACCCGGTTGGCAATATTGATATGGGTGTTTTCCTGATCGAGCAGGAACCTCTGAAAGTTATCATGATCCTGGTCGTACCGGCAAATACCACCCTGTGTTCCCACCCAGAGTTGATCCTGCCTGTCGGTGCAGATGTCATAAACAATATTATCTGAAAGGCTTCCGGGATCATCCAGCTCCCTTAAAAACACCCTGGTATTCTTCCCGTCGTAACGGTTCAGCCCTTCCATGGTGCCGATCCAGATAAAGCCCTGCCTGTCCTGGGTGATACAGGTAACAATGTCATTAGAAAGACCATCTTCGGTTGTAATGTGCTTGAACCGGAGCTCACGGTTAATAGAAAATGCAGCAGAGGAGCTCAAACATAGCAGAAGTATACTCAATAAAAATGTACCTCTGCAACGCTTTAATATGGGTTGGCTGGCAATGCGATGCATCCCAATTGTTTTCATACGAATACTGAGAATTTGAAATTGCACTTCCTCATCAAAACAATTTTTTAATTTAAGCAATATTTCTGAGCTTCCTGCCCGTCAAAATGAAATATTTCAGCAATTGCTTTGATTTCATACCTTTGTGAACTTATATTTTTTATGCCCATGTTGAACGAGGATACCATATGTGCTATATCCACTTCAGGAGGTAGCGGAGCGATTGCCATGATCCGCATCAGCGGTAAGGATGCAGTCAGACTTGCTGATCAACTCGTCCGCTTTCCCGGTGAAGGAAAGAGGCTCGCTGATCAGAAGGGTAACACCCTGCATTATGCAGAAATCATGGATCAGGGAAAATTGCTGGATGAAGTTATCCTTTCACTGTACAAGGCTCCCCGCTCCTATACCGGGGAAGACCTGGTAGAGATCAGCTGTCATGGTTCCGTAGTGATCCAGCAAAAGATCATGGAGCTGCTTATCCGCGCCGGGGCTGTCGTGGCAAGGCCCGGTGAATTTACCCAGCGTGCCTTCCTGAACGGAAAAATGGACCTCTCACAGGCCGAAGGGGTTGCCGACCTGATCGCATCCGGATCAGCTGCGGCACATCGACTGGCTATCAACCAGATGCGTGGAGGGTTCTCCGCCGAAATAAAGAAATTAAGGAGCGAACTGCTTGAATTCATCAGCCTCATTGAGCTGGAGCTGGATTTCAGCGAGGAGGATGTTGAATTTGCGGATCGGGGAAAGCTTAATTCACTGACAGAGAGGATAATTAGTCTCCTTGACAAGTTAATATCCAGCTTTGAATATGGCAATGCCATGAAGAATGGGGTCCCCGTGGCCATTGTCGGTCCGACAAATTCCGGGAAGTCAACCTTACTCAACCGGCTGCTTCAGGATGATAAGGCCATTGTATCGGATATTGCCGGCACCACCCGCGATTCCATTGAGGATACCATTGTGATCGGTGGTGTTCAATTCCGGTTTATTGACACAGCCGGATTGCGCCATACGGAAGACAAGATCGAAACCGAAGGCATTCAGCGGAGCCTGAAGAAATATGAGCAGGCGTCCATCGTTATCCTGATGATCGGCCCGTTGGAGGATGATTATGCCATCAGGCAGTCATTGGCCTTCCTGGACGAAAAGAAAAAAGCGATGCCCAAGAAATCGCTGATCCTGGCACTTAACAAGGCCGATCTACTGGACCCAACAGACAAAAACAGGAAGCTGGAACACATCAGGACAATCCTCCCCGAGGGCGATCACTACCTGGCACTTTCGGCCAGGGATGGTGAAGGCATTGGCGAGCTGGAGAACATTCTCCTGCAGGAGGCAAATAAGGGCCATTCGGAAGAGCAGGATGTAGTTGTCACCAACCTCCGGCATTTCGAAGCCCTCAGTCATGCCCGCGAGGCCCTTGCCCGGGCTCGCGAAGGACTGGCCTCTTCGCTGCCTACAGATTTACTGGCACAGGATATCCGGGAAGCCCTGCATTACCTGGGTGAGATAACCGGCGAAATCACTACCGACAATATACTCAGCAATATCTTTGATAATTTTTGTATTGGGAAGTAAGTGAGACTCAACTTTCAGCGGTTTCAGCAAGCTGAAACCGCTGAAAGTTGCTAGTCGAACTTATCCCGCTGCAATGAAATGAAAGCGGGATCTCCTGATAATAGGATATACCACCAATTGAAAGAACAGCAAGCTGAA
>JAFGEO010000141.1 GCA_016931575.1 Bacteroidales bacterium
AACTTTTCAGTACTCAGAATAATCATTTAACTTGAAAACATGAAAAGAATTTACCAGTTTTCAGCAGTTATGCTGCTGTTTTTTTACCTGCATGGGGTATACGCACAACCCTCAGGAGGACCCTATGGCCCAATAGCTGTGGAGTATAAGATTCCCGAAACAGCAAAAACAATTTTTTATGTAGCACCCGACGGGGATGCAGCTAGGCCGGGCCAGGATTTGAACCAGCCAACACAGCTTGATGTGGCAGTTTCCAGGGCAAGGACAGGCGATGTCATTGTCCTGAAAGGTGGAATTTATCGCACTGGAAATCTGCGATTTAATCAAGGGATTACCCTTCAGCCTTATGCGGATGAAAAACCAGTTCTAAAGGGAACAGGAGTGGCTGATACCTGGACAGAAGCCGGAGGTCAACTATGGTTTACCACCTGGGAAAATTTGTTTCCGGCTCCCCCTGAAGACTGGTGGCATATGGAGCATAACATAAAATTTACTCCCTTGCACAGGTTTAATGATGACATGGTCTTCATCGACGGCCGCTTCCTTCAATCTGCCGGGGATACAGCAGAGGTAGATACTAATACGTTTTTTATTGATTACGAAAATAAACTGGTATACATTGGTACGGAACCTGACAACAGACTTATTGAGATTACGAATTACAATGTGGCTCTTCATAGGGTTCCGGGGATGTACAAAGGTATTCCTAATGACAGCATCGGTCCGGTAATTCAAGGTATTACCTTTACTCAATATGCTGACACCGCAATCCTGATACCCGGAACCTATCCTGAAGGCCTGACTCACGAACGGGAGTATGGAAATGATGTGGTGGGAACCTTACTGGAAAACTGTGAGGTATCCTGGTGCTCAAGAATTGGTGCATACCTGATGGGGGATTCCCTCACGATTCGTAACTGTAAAGTAAGCCATACAAGTACAGAAGGAATCTACCTGGTCGGAGCATCGGATGCCCTGATCGAGAATACCATTATTTCTGACAATAACATCGAGCATCTGACCGGTTACTTTCCGGCAGCCGTAAAAATATTTAATCAGAGTTACCGGGTAACCTGCAGGAATAACCTGTTGACAGACCTGCCTAATTCAAATGGTGTCTGGTATGATGTTGGAAATGTCGATGGTGTATTTATTAATAACTGGGTTGAGAATGTTGGGGATGCTTCCAAAGAGAAGTATAGCTCATTTCAGAATATGAGTGGATTTTTTGTCGAGATTTCAAAAGGAGCAGTTTGCGCCGGAAATGTTTTCCTGAATTGTGATAACGGATCATTTGTTTTGAATAGCTCGAAGGTGGAGTTCTATCAGAATACCTATATTAATAGTAAGGTGGTATTCGCAAGAACGGAGCGGAGTGCGGCCAATGATCATTTTGGATGGCACCCGGCCACAGGTCCGGATGTTGACGAAAGGTATGGCCATGTTTTTTTTAGTAACCTGGTTTTTCAGGATGGCAGCAAAAAAGATCCAATTCTGGAAGTATGGCAAGCCCCGCCTCTTTGCGAAAGTTTAAATACACTACAGCTCGAAAAATTTGATCATAATGTTTATGTCAGAACAACCAACAGCAATGATCCCCTGTTTATCTGGTCCGGAATAGGAAAGAGCAATTGCCGGCTTGAGTTGAACAGTCTGACAGAACTTCATGCTCTGGATCCTGATTATGCAAAACACAGCAAAGTTTTTGACGGTTTCCAGGAGCTGGTTTTTCTTGATGCCGGCAAGCTTAACTTTCGACTGGATCCGGAATTTCGAAAAAAAATCAGTCCTGTTTTACCAAGTAAAAAAATTCAGGAGTTGCTGATGATTGATCTGGAGAATCCCTATACTGGAGCATATTCTGACTGAATAGTCTTAAAAAGAATGGTTCAGAATTTGAGCATAGGCTAAATTCTAAACCATTTCTTTTTGGAATGAAAGACATCAAACTCCTGTCTTTCCTGAAACCTTGCGGTTACAAAAATGTTGTGCAACCAATTAATTCCTCAGCATCAGCTCCTCCATATGCACCAAGATCAGGATTCCCATCATCAGGATTCCCAGCCGCTTTTACTAAAGAGGTAGGAAGGAGTTTAAAATCGCCACCTGCCTTATCAATAAATCCGGAAGCTACATTCAAACATCCGGAACCCTGCACTGCATTGACATAGTAGGGATTGGCAACATTATCCATATTAAGGTAACCATTGGCCAGGGCACCAACCGGCGCTTCGTTCCTTAGTCCTATTGGGGAATCAAAAATTATCGAGTTGGTAATGATTACCTGACTCACATCGCTGTTATTTACAAATAGGGCTGAAGGATCCTGAAATTGAGGCATGGTCCAATCCTGATATGTCCAGCGGTTGTTGTCCTGAATAGCTGCCTGTAATATCGACTGTGTAATAAACACATCCTGGGAGTTTACGCACAAAATCGGAAAAGTTGTATTCAAAATAATATTGTGGTGAGCGCTGGCATAGATCTCATCATGTAGATTAAGCCCTACCTGACAGTCACGGATAATGTTAAAGGCGAATTCGATAGTACCCGGAGAGTGGGTGTCCACTGCTTCATGCCCACAATCCTCTACCGTAGTGTGCTTTACATAAACCTCTGATGAAGTGCTTGCAGGCTGCTGAAAACCTAAACCTGCAGCCCAGATGTGTCTGATATGGCAATTATCAATGGTCAGTTTTTCAACACCAACACAGGAATAGATCCCATTCAGGCACCATTCAACCAAGGTGTGCTCGAATTCCCCGTTTTTTACAACAAGACCAATCCAGTCAGTATAGGTGGGATTCTCCTTTGAGCTGGTAAAAATGATCGGCTCCTCCCTGGTGCCTTTAGAAATAATTCTTCCATTTACGATGATGCCTATGTGACTGGTATGGTACTCAGTTCCGCCAACGGCCGGATCCCCGGTCGGGTCACCGGTTGTCAGGTCATCAGGTTCACCCAGCTGACTCTGTTGGGTTTCATCCTGATCTCCCAATACCGTAATGATTGTACCAGGCTGAATGGTAAGCGTTACCCCTTCATCAATAATCACATCACCGCCAATGCTTATCTTACCACTCCAGGTAGTGTTCTTGCGGATATGACCTGAGATTATATCATTCTCTTTCTCGCAGGAACTGAAAATGAGAAGAATTGCGATCGTGAATGCCAGTGTGCAGAATGTATTTCTTTTCATTTTGAATTATTTGCGGAGTATACGCTAAAACTTATGTAAGGTGACATTTCGGAAAGAAAAACAAAAAAAATACTGAACCCGGTAAAGGATTCAGTATTAGTTGTCAGATTGGGTAAGTTTGTTATCGAATGGATAGCTTCTCAACGAAAAAATTCTCCCCGATGGATACCTTTAATAAATAGGTACCTCTCAGGATATTATCGACATCAAGTGATACCTCCTGGTGTGACAGAACATTGGTCAATGAATTCTTCATGACTAGTTTTCCGTGAATGTCAAATAGCTCCACCTCTAACTTACTGGCCGGGGCGAGGAATTGAATCTGAAGCACCTGATCTGCAGGATTTGGAAAAACCTTAAAAAGAGCTTCCTGCGAGAGACCCGTGACAGCATCGGTTTTTCGGGTAATGATTTCTGCAGTTCCAATAATATCTTCATAACTTGCCTGAAGTGTTGAAGTGTCAGCATCCATGCTTTCAACTATAAAGAAGATGGATGTGTCGGAAGGATTAAAGGTCGTTCCGCTCCCCCTTGTAATCTCCCAACTAACAGTGTAGTGAGTATCTGTGATTTTCCGGTTCAGCTGGTCCCAGTAATAAGTCTGAAAGAATACAGTATCACCGGCATAACGGGTAACCTTATAGGGGTTGAGTGTTAGTTTGGCTAACTCAGGCACGTATATTTCCTGTACAAGTGAAAGGGTGTCATTTCCTTTTTGGCCGTAGGCAATCATTTTATAAGTTGTTGACTCTTCAGGGGCGATGGTAAGGCTGCCTTCCTGGTCAACCTTGATTCCATCCAGTAAAAGAGAATCGGCATTAATGGAAGTCCAGCTGAGAACAGCGCTATCTCCCAGGCGAAGCGGTGACAAGCTGGTTTCGAACTGGGTAATGAAAGTATTCCCGGTATCAGCCTTATGGATCAGGTCCGTCTCAATGAATCTTTCCAGAAGCATATCAGCCATGACCACATTTCCCTGCTCGAAGGGGTGGATACCGTCATTGAATAAATGCCCGCTGTCAAGGAGGGGGTGATAGAAATCGATCAATTCAGCATCGACGATCTTAAGAACGGAATCAATGGCCGGGATCACTCCGTTGATGATCACGGAATCACGAATTCCCCATTGGGTATAAAAAGCGGGGGGTGGATAGGCAAGAAGGAAAACGGTTGAGGGATTCCTTTGTTTTATCGTATCGATCATGGATAGATAGTCCCCAATATATTCATCACCATGCACATCCCAGTTCTGAGGTTTGGTATCATTGGTACCCAGCATGATAAAACATATCTCCGGTACATTGGAAAGGTAGTCCCTGAACTGCTGACATTCCCAGTAGGGAATGTCTCCGTTTTTTAACATGGTGGTAGAGGTCAGTCCATAATTGGTAACTATGCAGGTGTCACCATATACATCCTTCAGTAGATTATTCAGAAGTGCAGGGAAAGCCTGAGTTGCCGGATCGGAAAGAACAACACCATGGGTTATGCTGTTCCCGATTGTGCCGATCCGAACATGGTAGCCCTGGGCGAATGTTGAAAGTGCAATACCCAGGAGAGCGATGGTAAAACCAATTGACATGAGTTTTTTCATAAAAAAATTATTTTGTTGGTTTATGATTTTGTGTTTCTGAGTTTAACAAAATGCTAACCACCATCTGGAAGATTTTATTCCGGAAGTGATGATAGTTAAATAAATTATCCGCAGATTAAAAATAATTGATTTTAACTTATTATTAAAGACCTATTTCAGATTTTGTGCGAGATCATACGTGCTGTCAATCCTTGATGCCTGCCTCTTTTCTGATTTAATGCCTGCAGAAATTGTTTTCAGGCAAACTATACCTTTCATGATCTTGTTAACACCTGGCGGGAAACCAGGAGTTCTTCACCCTCTGAGGAGGCAATGGTCACTGCCCCGCAGGTATCGCTAAAAACATTGGTTGCAGTTCGTAACATATCAAGCGGACGGTCAACCACCAATACCAGGGCAACCGCTTCAAAAGGAAGTCCGACCGCTGTAAAAATGATCGACATGGTAACCAGGCTGGCCATGGGCACTGCCGCGGTTCCGATTGAAGCGAGCAGGGCTGTGGCTACCAGGATGAATTGTTCACCGAAGCCGAGCTGATGCCCATAGAGTTGGGCGACAAAGCCGGCAACAACAAGTTCGTAAAGAGCGGTTCCATCCATATTGATCGTTGCACCCATTGGAAGTGTGAAACCGGATACCTTATTGGAAACCCCGGCCTTTTCTTCAACGGCCTCAATGGTTATCGGGAGTGTGGCATTGGAGGATGCAGTGGTGAAGGCTGTGATTAATGGCATAGCCATGGCCTTATAGTGAGCAAAGGGATTTACCTTTCCAATAAAGTGCAGGATGAGTGGTAAGGTTATGAGCAGATGAAATAATAAACCCGCAACAACAGTGAGCATATATTTCCCCAGACTGTTGAACAGTTCACGGCTAATCTCTTGTTCTGCAACCATAACAGCAACAAGTCCGAAGATTCCGAATGGGGCCAGGCGAATGATGAAAAGAGTAATTTTCATCATGAGTTCGAAAAAGGCATTGAAAAAATCTGTTAGCAGGTTTTTTTGATCTGTCCTTAGCCGGGTGATAAATATTCCCGTGAGCAAGGCGAAAAAAATCACCGAAAGCATCGCCTCATTCAGGGTCAAGGAGTGGAAAAAATTTTCAGGAACTATTTCTATGAGGGTATCATCAAGCTTTTTACCTGGCAAGTCAGGCATTGTTGGCAGTGAACCTACTTTACCTTCTAATGCCAGACCCGGCTGTATCAGATTAACAAGGAATAAGCCTGTCAGAATGGCTAACAAACTTGTAGATAGATAATAAAGGAAGGTTTTAAAACCTAACCTACCCAGGGACTTTCCCGATCCGGCACGGGTTACACCAGAAATCAGTGAACTAAAGACCAGTGGAACAACAATCATCTTCAGCGCCCTCATAAACAATGTACCCATCCAACCAACATAAGGTGTGGCCCTTGGGAAAAAGTATCCAAAGACTATGGCAAGCAGTATTCCAATCAAAATCTGCCAGTGGAGGGCGACTTTCTTCATTTTTTGTCTCTTTTTTAGCAAAAATACAATTATCCGGCATAGAAAAAAAAGTTGGTAAAAACAGCTGAAAGCCTTGCAGAATAGGGGATATAAGGGATTCAAATGAATATTTTAAGGATCTTAATTTGAGTTTTATGAAGATAGGGTGAGCTCGAATTCAAATATTCAATTCTCAGAGGCTTAAAATGATAAAAAAACATAACGATCGAAGAAAATTCTTTAGTAAAATACTCAGGTTAAAAATATGCTGATAAAAAGCAAACAACCTTCAAAAAATGCATTCACAGAAATTATCACACATTTCAAAAAAATAAGTAAAAGTAAAAATTACAAAAGCAAGAAATATACATACGTAAACATTTAAGGTGATTTACAACTGTAAAATCTAATAAAAAAGCTAAAATATACAAAGGTAACCAACCAATTCTAACATATGTGAATTACATTTGTATACAATTTATAATACAAAAAATAAATTCTAAAACATATCTTAATAAACTGAATATCAGTATTTTATAGAGTATATTTTAAGTAATAATTGATATAAATGACAGAATTCTAATCATATGAGCTGAATTATCACACATTTACAGTCTTATAA
>JAFGEO010000142.1 GCA_016931575.1 Bacteroidales bacterium
AACAACTCAACAACTCAACAACTCAACAAAACACAAGCATCACACATCCCCACCAACCTCACTTCCCCACCTCCCATCCAAAAAGCACCCATCAACCCACACAGACCGTTCCTTCTGCCTCAAGGTCTTCACTGATTAACAGCCTCCCGGTAAACATAGCTGGCCCTGTATCCATAGATCGCTATCACAACAAAACAGATAAAAGGTAAAATAAAGGAAAAGTTTTCTGCAGCAAGAAATCCGACCTGTTTCAGATCGATAATAGCCCCCTGCAGGGGTGGCATGAGGGCACCACCGACAATAGCCATAACCAGTCCGGCTGAACCTATCGTTGCATCGTCCCCCACACCTCCAAGGGCAATTCCGTAGATGGTCGGGAACATGAGCGACATAAATGCAGAAGTGGCTATGAGCATATACAGTCCAAACATGCCATCAATAAAGATGACGCCTGTGGTTGTAATCATACCTGCCAGCGCAAAATACAGCAAAAGCTTACGGGAATCCAGGTATTTCATCAGAAATGTACTCAGGAACCGAAATGAGATAAAAGTGCCCATGGCCATCATATTGAATTCCTGTGCCCGTGCTTTTTCAATGCCAAGTCTCCCGGCATACTGAATGATGAAGGTCCAGCACATGATCTGTGTTCCCACATAGAAAGCCTGCGCAATAACACCTTCGCGGTATTTGGGGATCTTTATCAGGCGATGAAAACTATCCAGGGGGTGGACTTCGTGATCAGCTCCCTTGCGGACAGGCATTTTCGTAACCAGCACAATAACAAAAATGAGCAATACGACCAGTCCAAGGTATACATACGGGTTCCGGATTACTACCAGATCGTGTGCTTTCTGAGCAGCCAGCTGAGCAGCTGTCAGGAAGTCGGAGGCAGTGTGTGCACCTGAATCAGCCATAGCCTGAAGCGTATCAGCCGGCAGGTTTGCCACACCGGTATGAAGTGCCAGGGCATCTGAGGGCAGACTGTCAGACTGAAGGGTTTGAATGGTATCACTGAGCATACCCAGAGGTTCAGATGATCCGGCTGAGCCAGCCGCTGTTGCTTTTCCTGACTGGAGTTTGGCAAGTATCACGTTCGATGCAACTGCCATCCCAAGTATGGAACCCAGGGGGTTAAAGGACTGTGCCAGGTTCAGCCTGCGGGTAGCGGTTCGTTCGTCCCCCATGGACAGAATAAACGGATTTGCTGTGGTCTCCAGAAAGGCCAGACCGAATGTCAGGATATACAGGGAAAGCAGGAAGAATCCAAAAACTTCAAACCTCGCTGCCGGATAAAACAACAAAGCCCCGGCAGCATACAGGGCCAATCCTAGAAGAATTCCGCTTTTATAACTGTAGCGCTTAATGAATAGTGCAGCAGGAATGGCCATGGTAGCGTATCCCCCGTAGAAAGCAAACTGAATCAATGCCGCCCGCGCATTGGAAATATTCATGATATCCTTAAAAGCAGCTACCAGCGGATTTGTAATGTCATTTGCAAAGCCCCACAATGAAAAGAGGCTTGTAATAATGATGAAAGGCAGAAGAATCTTCTTCTCTACAATTTTAGGTTTCGATGTCATGGAATCTGGTGTTTACAATCTGATAAGTTAAATATTTCGTTCATAATCTGCCATTTATCCCCTTCGTTTGCCCCTGTGAGTTTTTCCTGGTACCTGTCCATAAGTTTTTCCCAATCCTGCTGTCGCGAAAGCTTCCCAAGCCTTTTAAAATCCTTTTCCGGATCAAAGTCATCAACCGTTTCAAGCAGCATGACCATCCGGTTTTTCCATCGGTAGATCTGCATCTCCAGAATGCCAACCTCCCTGATCCCTTCCGGTATTTCCGGCCAGATATTTTCCGGCTTGTGCCAGCTTTCATACTCCCGGATCAATTGAGGCTCATCCTTCAGGTCCAGTGTGAGGCAATATCTTTTTCCCATCCCTAATATAGTGTTTTATTTACATGTTGAGTTATTCAGTTTTTAGTCGGGCCACACAGGCTCCTCCGGGTTAATTGTTTCATAGGTCCGCGCAAGGGCATTTGCCCCCTCCTCTATGGATGAAAAGACATTCATGGTTTGCATGGCGACAAGGGCTGCGCCCAGGACCGTTGTTTCAGGCTGACTGACACATTTCACGGGGATGCTCAGTGTATTTGCCCGGATCTGGTTCCACAATGCATTCCTGGATCCCCCGCCGGCAATGATCAGGGCATTTGCGCGAAAGCCACCAGTTTTCTCAAGGAGGTCCTTTGCTTCCCTGGTTTTCTCCGCCAGGGCCCTCAGGGCCGCGAGGTAAACCTGCCCCCGGGTTGTTTTAAGCCCTATCCCGGACAGCAGTCCCTCGTTTGTTGCAAGATCGGGGTGAAACACCACGTCTCCGGGATTCTTCCTTGCCTGAAGTCCCTCATCCTGCATTTTGGAGTAAAGTCCCCGCTCCCCGGCCTCCACCTCCGCCCTGAAGAAGCTTTTCTTTACCCATTCAATTACTCCCGAAGCAAGCCATTGCTTACCGGTGTTGTAGATGCCCGGAACAACATCAAGCTCATTGGTGAGCCCGGCGGCTATGGAAGTTTCTCCCAGGTCGACCTGTCTGCTGCGGGTCATAAGAATCTCCCAGGTGCCTGAACTTAATACCATTTCGTTCTGTCCGGCTCCTGAACCTATTAAGGCAAACTGTGTATCGTGTCCCCCGATAATGACGGGTAAGCCCTTTGGCAGTCCTGTGGCTTCTGCTGCAACCTTGGAGACTTTCCCGACCTTTGTGCCTGGCTCAGCAAGCTCAAAAAACTTATTCGGCAGGCCAAAGGCTGAAAGGATCCCGGTTGAAAAACTGCGCTTATTGATATTCGTCAGCATGGATGTTCCGGCCATGGTGGTATCATTCACAAGGACACCGGTAAGCCTGTGTATCAGAAGCGAACTGATGAACAGAAAGCCTTTCATCCTGTCCAGTACGTCGGGCCTGTTTTCCTTCAACCACATCAGGGTATAAAGGGTATTGAAACTATACTGATGGATACCCGATTTTTGGTACAGCTGCCTGAAGGGTATAATTTGCTCTGCCATTTCCATTAAGGGAATAGTCCGCTGGCACTGCCAGGATATTACCGGGTACAGCAGGTCACCTTTCCCGTTTACCGGGGCACCATTCACACCAAAGGTAGTTAGTGTCAGTGCTTTAATGGAGGAGACCTCCACTTTTTCGACCACCGACTGGATACAAAGGGTGATCTTGCGCCAAATAGCCTCAATATCCCAGATGATCCCCCCGGGAAACAGAGGATCCGGGACTGTTCTGTTTGGCTCCTGCCAGGCAGCCAGTATCTTCCCGTCTGTTTTTATGGCTACGGCCCGAACATTGGTCGCACCACAATCCAATACAAGAACAACTTCATCTTTCATGCCGGGAGCTATCTGTATAAAGGTCCGTATGTGTTGCATGCCCTGTAATCAGCTCCTTCAGTTTCCATACCAAATGCTGACCAGGCCGATGGCCGGTAAATTTTTTGCTCCGGAATGTTGTGCATATTTACAGGGATCCTCAGGAGGGATGCAAGCGTAATCAGGTCTGCTCCAATATGCCCGTAGCAGGAAGCACAATGGTTCGCCCCCCAGTTGGCCATGACAGAATAGACATCGCCAAAGGCAGCTTTGCCTGTCAAACGTGGTGCAAACCAGGTTGTCGGCCAGCTTGGGTTTGTCCTGTCAGACAATTTTTGGTTCACCTCGGCAGGGAGCTCCACGGTATATCCCTCTGCAATCTGCAGGACAGGTCCCTGCCCCTTGATCAGGTTTATCCTGGATACCGTGATGGGCATCCCTCCCCGGGTTAAAAACTCTGAAGAAAAACCGCCGCCGGGGAAATATTCCCTGACCGCAGGACACCAGCTGGTAGCTTTCAGGCAATCTTTCATCTCTGCATCCGAAATTTCCCAGTAAGGTTTCACCGCAGGCTTGCCGTCTTTTTTCTGTTCTCCCGAGAAATCAAGGGCCGAGGCACCCGAATTGATCAGGTGGATCAAACCATGCCGGGCATCGCCGGAAGGCTTCCATCCCGACACACGTTCGATGGCCTCCGGGCTCCAGTACGTACGGATATCGGAGAACATTTGTGCAGTATTCGTTAACAGGTACCCGAACAACATGACCACCCCGTTCAGGGCATCATTCTCCGTTGCCAGAAGGTGGGGCTTCCTTGGTCCGTTCCAGTCAAAAGAGGAACAAAGCATGGCCTCCATAAAATCACCGTTGGGCTGATAATCCGTCCATTGACGTTGTCCCTGGAAGCCGGCAAGAATAGCATTATGGCCCTGTGCTTCCTCACCATAGCCCATCGCCTTTAGTTTCTCGTTCCCAACCATCAGGTCGCGGGCGATCATGGTCATCTTCACGACTTTCTCCCATTCCCCTTCTTTTTGCACCTCGGTCTTTTTAACGTCATTGTAGTCTTCCCCTTCTACACAATTTTCTTTCACCCATGTGATGGCTTTCCGGTATTCATCAGTATCATAAATGCCCTGGTCCATTCGACGCAGAAATTCAGAAGAGTCAATATATTCATTCCGCATCCCAAGGTATTCCTGGAAGAAACCGGGATCAATAATGGACCCGGCAATCCCCATTGACACCCCTCCCATGGAAAGGTATGACTTCCCTTTCATCAGGGCTACGGCCAAACCGGCACGAACGAAACGAAGGATCTTTTCCCGGACATCCTCCGGAATCCCACTGTCCCCCGCATCCTGAACATCCTTGCCGTAAATGCCAAAGGCCGGCAGGCCTTTCTGGTTGTGCCCGGCAAGTACCGCTGCCAGATAAACCGCTCCGGGCCGTTCGGTGCCGTTAAATCCCCAGACCGCTTTCGGCAGGTGCGGATCCATGTCCATGGTCTCACTTCCATAGCACCAACAGGATGTCACCGTTAGTGAAACTCCGACATTGGTCTTTTTAAATTTAATTGCGCACCGGTCAGCTTCAGCCACTCCCCCGATGCAGGTATCTGCGATCACGCATTCCACCGGTGAACCATCAGGATAGTTTAACTGTGAGGCGATGAGTGCTGCTGCAGACTTTGCCATGTTCATTGTTTGATCCTCGAGGGATTCCCTCACTCCTCCCAGGCGACCGTCGATGGTGGGCCTGATGCCTATTTTGGGGTAATTTTCCATGTTTTATAATGAGTTTCTGTTTATCAGACTTGCGGGTAATATTTTCTGAACGGGCTGCTGTTCCTTAATAAACTCCGCTGCCAGCTGGCCCATTTTTTTGAAATCAGTTGAAATCACCGTGATTCCCTTGCCTATAAATTCGTACAGCGGTATATCATTATATGCCAGCACACCAATGTCTTCGCCGGGTATCAGGTCTGCCTCCCTGCACTGCGTAAGGATCTCGGCCAGGTCCGACTGACGCAGTACAAAGTACACTTCGCCTTTTTTCACCCGCAGGCTGGCCGAAAGGGTAACTACCTCCGGGCAAATTCCGTTCTGATCGCAGAAACGCCTAAACGCCTCCAGGGTCACGGCCGGATGTTTTAACCTGTCCGGGTTCATGAAAACAAACCGGGAATATTTTCTTACCTGCTCCCTGATCTCCTGTAAGGCACTGAAAACAGATTCATCGAAGTCCTGCCATACGTAAGAATACCTTCCTGACTCAAAATTCTTCCAGTCGAACACAGGGATATCAAGAAGAAGCAGTTTTGAGGGATCGATACGTTTCAGGCTTCCGGATATGGAGAATTCCTGAGTGTCAAAATTCATGATAACATACGCATCATATTTCCCGATGCTGTTCAGTACCACCGTATCAAACACTGTCTTGTTATAGTGATGAAAAACCAGATCGATGGTATAATCTCTGCCTACTTCCCTTTCAATCTCCCGGTAAACCATATCCTTAAACGGAGTGTAATAATCCAGCAACAACAGTACCCGACTGATGTCATGACTTACAAAATAGCCCTTTGTAGGGGTGGATTTAACGATCTTCCTGCGTTTGAGTTCGCTGTAGGCCTTAAAAACCGTATCCCTTGACAGGCTGAGTTCCCTGCTTACCTGGTTTACGGAAGGCAAGCTGTCACCCTCGTGCAACTCAGCCTGTATCAGTCGCAGTAATTCCCTGATAAGGGCCTGTAATTTTGTCTCTCCGGAGGAGGTATCCAGGGAAAGAACCAGGTGTTTTTGTCTATCCATGCTGTGCTGTTCTGTGCTGCTAACATACTTGTTTTTTTTGATTTTAGCAAGAAATGAAAATTAAGATCCAACGTTGTGCCTAAGCTTGCTTCCATGTCTTGCCAGGAGGGCAGACCCAAAGGAAGCTACTTCCCGGCGAAGCAAAAAAAGTGTACTTTAGAGCAATAAACCATGCTCCATGAAAAACCTTACCTCTAAATTGTCTCCGGTTATTTACTCTGGTTGCTACAGCATAATTCTGCTTTGTTTTGCAGCCCTTACTGTCAGAGGACAAAGTGACACTGCCTACTCCTTCCTGGTAGCCGGCCATGCCTACGGCGCCCACAGCGGCGGCAACCTGGGCCTCCACCCTGCCCTGCTGGAATGTCTTGACCGCGGATTTTCTTCAGATGCCGCATTCATCGTTTTTACCGGCGATATCGTTAACCTTAGCAGCGAGGAAAGCTGGACACAGGTCGAAACCGAACTCTCAGCCTATCCGCTGGAGTCCTGGTATGTGATGGGAAATCATGATAATACTCCTGAAGGCATAGCTGTTTTCAATGAGAAACATGGAGGTACCTATTATTCCTTTACCAGTCAGAGCAGCATGTTCGTTGTGCTGAACAGCACGGTGGAACAGCGGTCTGTCCCGGAGGAGCAGATCCTCTTCCTGGGTGACCTGCTAAACACCACCGGAGACAGCATTCACAATGTTTTTGTCTTTTTCCATGAGGTCCTGTGGAATAGCCATGAGAAGTATGTGGATACCCGGAGTAACAGCCGCTCACGATACGACCAGATAATTTCCTATTCAAATTACTGGGAGGACCTGCATCCCCTGTTCACATCGTTTCCGGATATCAATTTCTACTGTATCGCCGGGGATGTTGGCGGCAATCCGGATGCCATTGCTGCTTTTTATGACTGTTGGGACAATGTCACGCTGATCGCTTCGGGTATGGGTGAGGTTTACGATGAAAACTACCTGACGGTGCATGTCGCAAACGAGGACTCAGTCTGGTTTCAGCTCACGGCGCTGATCGATACGGTTCAGTTGAACGAACTGGATTATTACAGTGTCCCGTGTGGTACAGGTCCTGTAAGCGGACCCGATCAGGTTACCCAGTGGGATACCGGTGTGGCCTATTCAGTTCCACGGATATTCAATGCGGACACCTACAACTGGATCCTTCCTGAAGGAGTTTATGGCGAAAGTCTTACAAATAGCATCCGCCTGTCTTTCACCGGCAATTTTACAACGGGGACTCTCCTGGTCAGCGCAAGCCATGATGGATATGGTTCAGGTCCTGCAGGTTCCCTTGACATCACTGCCGCCATTTCAGATTTGCACCTGCCCCCATCAGAAGGTAAAATAATGATAAAATACTCCCCGGGGAAACAAGGTGTTGATATCAGTCCGGATGATAGTTTTAGGGGGAACCTGGAAGCCTCTGTTTATTCCATGCAGGGAAAACTGCTCTCAGTTAAGTCATTTCCAGCATGCCCCGGCAGAGGGGAATATAGTCTGGCGGTTGACCACCTGCCCTCAGGTGTTTATCTTGTCCGGGTACAAGCCGGCAGCAAGCTTGAACAGAAGAAGATCCTGGTTCCCTGATCCGTGATCAGTGCCAGTCAGTCCATTCCAGGGTCATGCGGTCTCTTGATCTTGACTTACCGGTCATATTATTCTGCTGAAAATAGCTGATTCCGTCGTCTTCAAAAGAGCAGCTAACCGTCTCTACTTTATACCTGGCACGTGGATCATCGAGGTAATAGTTCACAAGCAGGGTCTGATTGATCTTTCCATTCTTATCGTACAAGTAGCGGCTCACATTTCCATCTTCGTTCACTTCAATGATCGTTTTCCATCGTTCTGTTTGTCTGTTGTTCACAAAGGATACACTTGACAGGGTGTTGTTATCCGAAAATTCATAGGTAAACAGTCCGTCAGAAAATTCATTTTTAGGTTGATTATTACGTGATATCAGGTATACCCCACCCTTTGGAACGATATCATACGTGATCACCGAGCATACCTTCACAGGGTCCAGGTTTCGGGTACGCTCGCAAAATTTCGTAAGCTCGAAACGTGTCATTTCTCCCTGTGTATTATATTGGTATTGCCTCACCTGCGCCAGGTACAGAAATAGTTTTGCCCCTCTCTGGTAGGTGGCAGATGCTTCATAAAACTGGAAATATTTCTTGACTTTGACCACCTGCCCATGCTGATTAAAAAATACCGAATCAACCGGTTCCTTGTACAGGTTTCCGGTCCGGGTGCTCATGATACTGCTCTGGGTTTTCAGTACGAGGATCTGGTTGTTCCTTCCATAGACAAATTCACAATCCACCTTAGGAGATTTAATCGACCTGATCCTTCCGGAGTGTGGCTCTAACTCAAAAACAGGGGGTTTAGCAGACAGGTTGACAACCGACTTCCAGGGGGTAAATGGAGAAGAAAAATCAAAAGTCAGAATGAAGTTCTCATAATTACTCAATGTGGAATCCCCCACAATCCTTATTTCACTTGTCTTGAAGATGATCTCCTCTGAATATGCCTTCATAGCCGCATCCAGAAGCCTTGGCAACTGGGTTACATAAACATTCAGGGAATCCAGGATGTGCTCCCTTCGTGCAATAGAATCCCGGATAAATGCTTCCCTGGCCATCAACGAATCCTGCAGGAATTTCATCCGGGTCTGGATAGAATCTTCAATGAAAAGTATCCGGGCATCCAGGGAATCAGCCCTATACTCATACTCTGAAGTGGCTTCATCATTAACCTGATAGCCGTTCGGCCGGTCGTTCACCTTTTCAATTGAATCCCTGGGGCTCCTTTCAGCCGGTGGGTGATAAAGTATAATATCCTGGTCGTCCCCTGCCTGTGCAAAGACAGGGAAAGCTGTATAAAGGAGCAGGACAGACAGGATGATAAGGTTAAACAGGTTTATGGATGTCTTTATTTTCATAATTCCTGGTCGGCTTAATTTGTGTATTGAAATATAAGGATTTTTTACGAAGCTTCCTGTAATTATATTGTATGGAAAGGGTGGCAGGCCTTAAGAAAAAACTTTGATTTTGAAAATAAAACAATTTACTGTTGCTTTGTAGAGGATTATCAAAGGCCGTTCGATCCATGGATAAGATAAAATATCAACTCAGGACATTCGTATTTGCCTTCCGGGGTATTGTTGCTTTTTTTCGTTTGGAAAGTAAGGCTGTGATCCACCTTGTCGCAGCAATTCTGGCCATAGCCATGAGTTGGATCCTCGAGATATCGGCCATGGAATGGCTGCTGGTCATCCTGGCTATTATCCTTGTATTTACAGCCGAGCTGTTTAATACCATTGCCGAGGAAATGGCGGACCTGATTCAGCCTGAAAAGGATAAGAAAGTGGCCTATATCAAAGATATGGGGGCGGGTGCTGTCCTCCTGACAGCCATCGGCGCCCTGATTGTCGGCCTGGTGATTTTTCTCCCGAAAATTGTCGATTTATTTTAAGGAAAAAGTATCTCAGTGACTAACCTTCACTTCCCGACTCAAGCAGTTTTTTAATCCGTTCGATCTGTTTCTGCTTGTTCACTTCACGCAGCGACATGGCCGTTTTGGTGAAATACTGGTGATTGGAGATGAACTTGATCTGTAGCCGGTTCCATTCGTTCCAGGATTTGATCTTGCTGATCTCCCTCAGTTCACGGTATAGCAGGGTTGATACCGGGATCATATCGCTCCGGCCGAGATAGTCCAGGTCGGCATCGCACATGATCTCTTCAAGTTTGTTAACAGGCTTTGGCGGCATCTGTGTCGACATGATCAGTTCACAGATCTGATCGATCTGGGGTTGTGTATAATAATAATCCGGCAGGATTTCCCGGGCAATCAATGTACTGAAACGTTCATGGTCGTCATAGCCGAGAATATGCCCGGAGTCATGAAACAGGGCCGCCGTTTTCAGGAGAAGCAGATCGCTGTCGTTCAGATCCTCACCCAGACCGATAAGCTCCACCTGGGTAACCACATCGATGGTATGTTTAATATTATGATAGTGCAGATATTCCGGCAGTTCCTTTTCCAGTTTGTTCAGCATCAGCTCCTGCAGGTCGGTGAACTGGATCAGTCCGAAGCGTATAATGAAAGTCCGGTTTGGGATAATGCATTTCTTTTGCAGAGAGTATTGGGGCCGGATACCTTTCACATGATAGAGGAGCATATCTCCCTTGTACTTTACCGGCATGCGTGTGTAATACTCACACTGGAAGAGGTCCTTCACCAGTTCGTAGGTTGATTCCGAGATGAGGATATTTCCTTTCTCACAATACGAACGGATTCGGGTTGCCAGGTTGACAGATTCCCCCTTGAGGTCGTAGTTAATCTTTTTGCGCCCGCTAAGCTGTGCAATAACCGGCCCGGTATGCACCCCCACACGAAGTTTCCAGATGCGGTCGTCCTGATGGGTTTTCTGAATCATATTCAGGTAGTACTGCATTTCAACGGCTGCAAGGACCACCTGGATGGGGTTCGTAATATTTTTATGCGGGATACCCCCTACTCCAAGCATACTGTCACCTATTGATTTCAGGTTTTTCAGCTCGTGTTTTTCCAGGATCTTCCCCAACTCAATAAAGATCTCATCAAGATTATCGACCAGCTGACCGGAGTCCATATCTTCTGAAATGCTGGCAAAACCTTCCGCATCGGCATACAGCACAGTGGCCATCCTGAACCGGAGAACATTGACTTCCTTTTTGGTTTTTACAGATTCCTCCCTCTTCTCAAGCTTGTAGCGATTTACAAGCGTTTTATACTTATCGCGTTCATTGCTGATCTCCTCGAGTTGTTGTTGCAGCTTTATATTTTCTTCCTCAAGGTTTTTATTCTGAGAAATCAACTCTGCTATATGCCGTAAGCTATTCTTGCTTTGTTCTTCCATTAAATGAGGATTCCTTTCAATTTGAATTTTTTCAGCTGCCTATACTACCCTATTAATTCGTATTTTTGAGAATTGTTCCTTAAAATAATTCAAATAGTCTCAGGAATCAAAATCTTTATCAGAATTTTTTCAGCAATATGGATTTTAAGCTAAGTTCAGAATATAAGCCGACAGGCGATCAGCCTGATGCCATCCGAAAACTTGTGGAAGGGATTCATTCAGGAATGCCATACCAGACATTACTTGGGGTTACCGGATCGGGGAAGACCTTCACCATTGCCAACGTCATCGAACAGATCAACCGACCGGTACTCGTACTAAGTCACAATAAGACGCTTGCCGCCCAGCTTTTTGGTGAATTCAGGCAGTTCTTTCCGGAAAATGCGGTGGAGTATTTTGTTTCCTACTATGACTACTACCAACCGGAAGCCTATCTTCCCGTTACCGATACCTATATTGAAAAGGACCTGTCCATCAATGATGAAATTGAAAAGTTAAGGCTGAGCACAACCTCATCGCTGCTGTCGGGCAGAAGAGATGTCCTGGTGGTTTCTTCGGTATCCTGCCTCTACGGTATCGGAAATCCGGATGATTTTTACAGCAACACCATCTATATTAAAAGGGGCCAGGCGGTGAGCCGGAATGTTTTTCTCAGGAAATTGGTCGACAGCCTCTATTCCAGAAATGAAATCAATTTTAACCGCGGGAATTTCCGGGTAAATGGCGATACTGTGGATATATTCCTTGCCTATAGCGACAACGCCTTCCGGATCACTTTCTTCGGGGATGAGATCGATGAAATCGAAACTTTCGATCCTCTGCTGGGAACAACTATTGAAGAGATGGAGGAGGCCGTGATCTTCCCGGCCAATATCTTTGTTACCACCAAACACAGAATGCAACAGGCCATCCATCAAATCCAGGATGACTTGGTTAAACAGGTTGACTTTTTTAATTCTATTGGAAAAGTGATCGAAGCCAAGAGGATCAACGAAAGGGTAAATTACGACCTGGAGATGATCAGGGAACTGGGGCATTGTCCGGGCATTGAGAACTATTCACGCTACTTCGACGGCAGGGAATCCGGCACACGCCCATTCTGCCTGCTGGATTACTTTCCGAAAGATTTTATCACGATTATTGATGAAAGCCATGTCAGCCTTCCTCAGATCAGGGCCATGCACGGGGGTGACCACAGCCGCAAGCAAACGCTGGTGGAACATGGATTCCGCCTTCCGGCGGCTATCGATAACCGCCCGCTAAAGTTCGAAGAATTCGAAAGTCTTGTAAGCACAACCATCTATGCCAGTGCAACACCCGCGAATTACGAACTGGAAAAGTCGGAGGGTGTGGTGGTTGAACAGCTGATCCGTCCAACAGGCTTGCTTGATCCTGTTATTGAAGTAAAGCCCAGCCTGAACCAGATCGACGACCTGTTGAATGAGATACGGCTCCGCACTGAGGCAAAGGAACGTGTCCTGGTAACCACACTGACCAAGCGTATGGCCGAGGAGCTTACCAGCTACCTCCTCCGCTTCGATGTTAAATGCCGGTACATCCACTCCGATATCGACACCCTGGAAAGGATCGAAATTATGGAGGGCCTGCGCGAAGGTAAATTTGACGTCCTCGTTGGGGTAAATCTCCTCCGCGAAGGGCTTGACCTCCCGGAAGTTTCTCTGGTTGCAATTATTGATGCTGATAAAGAAGGCTTCCTCCGATCGGAAAGGTCATTGACACAAACCGCTGGACGGGCAGCCAGGAACCTGAATGGTAAAGTGATCATGTATGCAGATAAGATGACCGATTCCATGCAGCGCACCATTGACGAGACAGACCGCAAAAGAGAAAAACAGCTGAGGTATAATGAGGAGCATAACATTACCCCGCAACAGATAATAAAAGCTTCGTCGAATATCCTGCGGGAAGTACGCAACATTACCGGTCAGGAGAAAGCCTATGTCGAGCCGGAAAAACCAGATATTGCTGCAGACCCTGTGGTCCGGTATATGAATAAGGAGGCTATCATGAAAGCTATTGACAGCACCAAGAGCAAAATGGAAAAAGCCGCCGCAGAGCTCGATTTTATCCTGGCTGCCAAATACCGCGATGAAATGCAGGCCTATCAAAAATTGCTGGATGAGAAGAATTAATCCCCTTTAGAGGACACCCGGCAAACAGCTTGGGAACGGGTAAACGGATTACCCCTTAGATGCATCAGGGATCAACTGATACATTTCCACTTTTTTAAAGGACTTTTTCAAGCGGCTAAAAAACCAATGACCTGAAAATCCCCCTGCTTACATCCGGTTCTAGGAAGACCATGTGTTGTCAATAGCAACATTTCTGTTAATTTTTGGGGAGAATTGAAAAAAAAATCCAGGCAGGACTTGTATCTTATATGATTTTACTACTTTTAGCTACATTACCGTATGCGCTCTAATTGACTTGATTTTACGTCAGTACTCAGATAAATAGTTATTTGTTTTAAAAACTTAATTATGCTACAGAAAATTTACTCAGTCATTAAAAAGTCCTGGGCAAAAATCGTATTTATTGCTTTAGGGCTCGGATCACTAATCTGGTTTCTTATCAGGGTTGTCCCTAAACCGTCCAGGGCTGCCTATCCTTGTATGAAGGCTACCGTTCCGGTTGCATCATCCTTTGTAACTTATATCCTTGGAATTACCAGTGCCACACTGCTGTTTAAGAAAGCCAGGGAAAGAATGATGAAATCAAAATTCCTGATCGCCTCGCTTTTCATTATGCTGGGATTTGCTGCGGGCTACATTGCCCTGACAAACAGTACCAGCGATATCCTGGCCATCGATTACCAGGGACCCCAGGCAGGGAACGAGCCAATAGGCCAGGGCAAAGGAATTTTCCCCGGGCGTGTTGTTTGGGTCCATGATGCCGATGCTACCGATGCCGATTGTCCAAACAGCGGCGGAGAGTACTGGTATGAAGACGATTACACAGATGGGGCAGTTATTCAGAACATGCTTTCCCAGGGATTGCAGCAACTTACCGGTGCTACCACCGATGCTGCAGCATGGGATTCAATCTTCCACTACCATAACCGCAAACATGGAAATGGGAATGTCGGGTATACCGCCGGTGAAAAAATCGTCATCAAAATCAATATGAATGCCATCTGGAATGGTGATGACGGAATTAACACCTCACCCCATGTATCCTATGCTGTCCTTGACCAGCTGATCAATACTGCAGGAGTAGCACAAGCCGATATCGGCATTGGTGACCCAAACTGTGGAATGGTATCCGGCACCTATGAAAAGTGCCACGCCACTTTCCCAAATGTCATCTACTGGAGGGCCAATGGCGCTGCTTCCCCCGCATCTACTACTAACGAAGTAATCCATGGCAGTGACGGGAGCTTCGACAATCAATTGCCGCAGGCCTATGTAGATGCAAAATACATGATCAACCTTCCGGTATTTAAAAAACATCACCGTGCAGGTATCTCTATTTGTGCCAAGAACCACTTTGGCTCCATCGCTGCTTATTCCGGCGGTGCATGGCACCTTCACCCTTCCCTGCCCGTTCCTGATGCCAATGAGGAAGGTCAGGAACCTAATACGGAATACGGCATCTACCGTTGTTTCGTTGACATCATGGGGCATGAGGACCTTGGCGGTAAAACCATATTATACCTTGTTGATGGCATCTGGAGCTCTGTAAACTGGGGGCACCCACCCATCAAATGGAGAATGGCACCCTTCAATAACGATTATCCGAACTCCCTGTTCCTTTCGCAGGATCCGGTTGCTATAGAATCCGTTTGTTATGATTTCCTCTATGAGGAATTCGATGAAGACCATCCGACCGAGGGTATACCTGCAACTTCAGATAAGGGGCCTTTCTCCAGGTTCCCTGCAGCAGACGACTTCCTGCACCAGGCAGCCGACCCGGCAAACTGGCCGATTGGTATAAATTATGATCCTGAGGATGACGGATCCGTTCTTACCAGCCTGGGTACGCATGAGCACTGGAATAATGCAACGGATAAACTCTATACCCGTAACCTGGGTACCGGCTACGGAATAGAACTGATCAGCGATTACACTCCGGTAGCAGTCAATCATATTGTTGCTCCGAAAAGGGGTACCATCGAAAACTACCCGAATCCATTCAGGAACCAGACAACCATAAACTATACCCTTTCGGCAACGTCGAATGTACAGCTTACCATCTATTCGGTTAGCGGGGCAATAGTCCACCAAAGGAACCTCGGCCAGCAAACCTCTGGTCAACAGGAGTACAGCTGGGATGCTTCTGGTCTGACTCCCGGACAGTACCTTTGCACGATCAGTGGCAAAGGTTCAGCCGGAGAATTTAAACTCACAGGGAAAATGAACCTGATAAAATAAGGGATCTGTTTACCATAAACAGAAACTGCCGGCCTCTGTGCCGGCAGTTTTATTTTGCAGAATCTGCAGGAGAAATCAGATCTGCTTTATTGGAAAACTTACAACCTGTCTATAATTACCTGCCCTTATACATGCCGTCTGATCGTTTGTGACTTCTATTCCGATAGGCCGGGAAGTAGAATCGTTGGACCATAGGTACTCGTTCTAATCTTTGGGTTATGCATGACAGCATGCAGGCAAAAAAAAACGCCTGCAAAAACAGGCGCCTTTTCAATGTTTTTTTCCCGCTTATCCTATCCCAGATAGCCTTTCAGCAGTTTGCTTCTGGAGGTATGACGCAACCGGCGGATGGCTTTTTCCTTGATCTGGCGTACACGCTCGCGTGTCAGGCCAAAACGTTCCCCGATTTCTTCAAGCGTCATATCCTGGCAACCGATTCCAAAAAAGAGGCGAACGATATCACGCTCACGGTCGGTCAGGGTTGACAGTGCCCTTTCGATTTCACGGGTAAGTGACTCGTTCAGAAGGGCTTTATCTGCCTTTGGAGAGTCGTTGTTGATCAGAACATCCAGCAGGCTGTTATCTTCACTGTCGGAGAAAGGTGCGTCAACAGAAACGTGCCGACCTGATACCCTAAGCGTATCGGTTACCTTTTCCTTCGGAAGTTCGAGTGTATCTGCAAGCTCCTCAGGAGTTGGAGTACGTTCGTATTCCTGCTCAAATTTGGAGAATGCCTTGTTGATCTTGTTGAGGGATCCAACCTGGTTCAGTGGCAAACGAACAATACGGGATTGTTCTGCCAGCGCCTGAAGTATGGACTGACGAATCCACCATACTGCGTAAGAGATAAACTTAAAACCACGTGTTTCGTCAAACTTTTCAGCTGCTTTTATCAGTCCGAGGTTCCCCTCATTGATCAGGTCAGGTAAGCTTAATCCCTGATTCTGATACTGTTTGGCTACTGAAACGACAAAACGAAGATTGGCACGGGTAAGTTTTTCAAGTGCTGCACGGTCCCCCTTCTTAATGCGTTGCGCTAATTCTACCTCTTCCTCTACGGTGATAAGATCTTCCTTTCCTATTTCCTGCAGGTACTTGTCAAGCGATGCGCTCTCACGGTTGGTAATAGATTTTGTAATCTTTAACTGTCTCATACTCCTTCTAAAATTATGTCGCGAATTTAGATTAAAAATTATTTAAACACAATATTTATAAGCCACAGGGGATCAAGTAAAAAGGGCTTGCAAAACTGCAAGCCCTTAAAGTATCTTAAATGCTCCACGTTTTGCTACAGACCAATGGCATAATATTGCACCACGCCATTCGGATATACTCCCTCAATGAACACACCCCCACGGGTTCCCTTGACAATCTTCTCAAGTTCTTCAATAGAATAGACGGGTTTATTGTTGATCTGTGTAATAATGAAGCCTTCTTTGACTCCTTCTGCCCTTAATTTTCCATCTTTCAGTTCGATAATTTTAACGCCATACGAGATGCCAAGTTTTTCCCTTTCTTCTTTATCTACAGTTTCAAATTTGGCACCAAGAACTTCATCGAATGAACTGTTGGAAACTGTCTCTGTTTTTCCCTGCAGGTTACGTAATGTAACTTCAATATGTTTCGTTTCACCTTCTCTTTTTAGTATTACCGAGACCTTATCGTTTGGCCTGTAGCGACTTACCTTTTCCTGAAGTTCACCTGAACTATTAACTTTCACACCATCGATAGAAAGAATAACATCGCCTGCCTGAATACCTGCTGCCTTTGCTGCGCCATCTTCTCTAACATCGGCAATATATACCCCTTCGATCTCGCCCAGGTTCTTCTCCTCAGCGAGGTCTGCGGTGATATCCTGGATGCTAACGCCTAAAATGGCGCGCTGTACTGCTCCGAATTCAATCAGGTCAAGGACCACCTTCTTTACAATAGCTGAAGGAACCGCAAAAGAAATCCCGGCATAACCGCCTGAAGGTGAAATGATGGCTGTATTGATCCCCACGAGATTTCCGTTTACATCCACCAGGGCCCCTCCACTGTTACCCCGGTTCACCGCTGCATCAGTTTGAATAAATGATTCCATCCTGTATTGGTCCTGGATGATCCCCAGACTTTTGGATTTGGCACTGACAATCCCTGCTGTTACGGTAGAAGTCAGGTTAAAAGGATTCCCTACCGCCAATACCCACTCACCTACCTGCAAGGAGTCCGAATTTCCCCAGGTAATAAATTTCAAGTCTTCAGCCTTAATTTTTAACAGCGCCAGATCAGTACTCGGGTCAGTACCCACAAGTTTGGCTTCAAATTCACGTTTATCGTTCAGCGTAACGTACACCTGCTCACTCTTGTCAATCACATGGTTATTTGTTACAATATATCCATCCGCAGAAATGATCACTCCTGATCCAAATCCCACAACCGGCATGGACTCCTGATATCCGTCACCATAGAAAAACTCCATGATCGGATTATAGGAATACCGGGTGGATTGTGTTTTAACGTGCACAACTGCCTCAACTGAGTTTTTTGCCGCATTGATGAAGTTCAGGGATCCGGGATTCAGTTTCCCCTCATACCCGGCATAGGTGTAAGGATTCTTTATCTGTGCCATCACAATCCTGTTCTCTCTCGGAACGAACTTCGAATACGCATACACAGCAATAATACTGGCTGCCAGGGCTGCAACAAAAGTCCATACTATATTTTTCGCTCTCATGATAAATTATGTTTTGTGTAAAATTAATTTCTATTTCAAAATCCGGATGAGTTTAACCAAAAATCATACCCTTAGCAAGGATCTATACAAAATTATTCCATTATAACGCAATATTTGCCCATATTGTGCAGGAAAGCGAGGTGATTTAACACTATTTAACGAGGGTTGTCAGGATGTCAGGTTGATGGGGTTATGGAACTGAGGAACTGACGATTCTCCCTGGGCTTGACTGGCAGGGGTTCACTTAGAAATGTTGTTTAGAACTAGCAACCAGGCATAAGTGCCATGGGATGCACGAAAGGCTTCCCTCCGATCGCAATGACGTCCTGTTCAATGTTTTCGATAAACATCGATCGAAGCCACCTGTCCCTTGTAAGAGGAGGACAATCACCCAGTGATAGGGGCTAGAACAGAGCCAGAGTGAGTCTTCAGATGCCAGAAAAAAAAGTCATGACTAACTCCTGGAAAATTGATATGCGATTGAAGAATGATGATATGGGATATACAAAGTAGCCTTCTTAATTATTCTAATAAGCGTGTCATCCCTTAAAATTATATCCTCAAAAATATCATTTGACTGGTTTAGGTTTTTCACCACCAACTGACAGGGCCTTTTCCCTGTACCTTAAATATACTTACTCCCTTCCCGCCTGCTTAAGCCGGAAAGTTCATGGGAAGCAAGAAAATCCCCTACCCACCGCGGATTTGTCTTTGAATACTGCCGGAGTATCCAGCCGATGGCCTTTCGGATAAAAAAGTCTTTATGATCCGCCAGCTTTTCAATGAAACGACTTAGCAAGGCGGTATCCAGATCCTCTTTGTACGTCAGCTGATAGAGCAGACAGGTCCTCTGCAACCATAAATTTCCTGAATCCATCCATCGACCGGTGACGGGAATAATTTGCTCCGGAAACTTCCTGAAATAATCCCCAACAATCCATGCTGCCAATCCATCAACGGTATCCCACCACGATTTGGATACAATCAGTTCTTCAATCCAGAGGATATCTTCCTTGTTTAATTTTTTAGTATGTTTTCGCAGGGCATCCAGGACAGTATACTGGTATTCCCGTTCAGGCAATTGCCACAGGTAAATGCAAAAATCCTTCCACTGACCTGGCGGAGGGTATCCGTACTCACAAAAAAAAGCTTTCATTAATTGCCTCCTGGCAGTTGTCCCAACCCCCAGCATTTCAAACTGGTCCTTTAAATATTTTTTTGCCCAAATTGCAGTCTGTGGGGCACTGTGCGACTCATATTCCCTGACAAGCGGTGCAAGGTAAGTTTTCATTCTGTCTCATAGTATTTACCTAATCTTTTCTCAAAAGCCTGTTGATTGTATTGGTTGATGGTCATAATAATGTCCCCGATCTCCTTCTTTCGGGTCTCAACTTCTTCGGGAGACAGATCCTCTGCCCTGCTAAATGCAACGGATTCAAGTCTATAGCCGTTCTCATCAAGACTCATGGCTGCAGCCGCGCTAAATTCATCAAAGATGATGACCGAAGGTAATTTTGAACTGGAATAGCTGTTAATCGCATTGATTACGGCATTGCTAATGTAATTAATCTGTTCTTTTCCCAAATAGTTGGTACCAAGCATAATTCTCACCAGGTCAATTTTCGCTGCATCCCTATAATTGGACTCACCGAGCATGTTCTGATAGGCACGGTCGGAGGTCGATAAAAACAGCCCGATATACTCCTCCGGAAGGTTTTTCAGATCGCCCAGCTCATCGTTCTTAAGCCGAAGAGAATACTCTTTTCTGGCAAGCTTCTGCGAAACCGGAATGTAGTATTCCCATTTTCGGGTCCTTTTCCAGCTTTCGGTCACAGGATTGGGTTTCCAATTTGTTTCCGGCCGTTTCATGATAGGCTCCTTCAGGTTCAGTGTCCTTGTTTCCAGGGCATAGGCCAGGCAATTGGTAAAGTGGACCCATCCGCCACCCAGGTTCGCGTGAAGGGCACTCCAGAGCGTTTTATGGTCAATTGAATTTTCACTTCTCTTAAGACTTTGGGCAAAATCCTCGCCCGGATTGACCGGGTAAAATACAAATTCGGAGCTGTAATCAAGGTCCCGGGCATCCGTAACATGAAACAGTGTCCTGATGTCATAGGTGTACGTCGAATCGTTGGACATAGAAAGGAAGACTTCATAGTCCAGTTCCCATTTCATCTCTTCTACCTGAGCCTTTAGGATCGTCCCTCCGGTAAATGCCAACACAAACAGAATCCAAAATCGCTTCATAATTCTTCCTTTTTCCTATTAAAGTTAATGAAAGCGGGGTGAATGAATAAAAACAGGCAATCTTTTTTTTAACAGAAGGTATCAGGAAGCAGATCAACAGCAGAAACCAAAAAAGATAAGGGAAATTCCACCATTCACAGGAGTATTTCTGCAGGAAAGGCAAGAGGGTGAAAAAAAAGCTGAACCTGAGGTCCAGCTTTTATATCGTCTTATGCATCAATCTTCGCATACTTGGCATGCTTCTCGATGAATTCCCTGCGGGGCGGGACATCGTCTCCCATTAACATGGAGAAAATGCGGTCGGCTTCGGCTGCACTATCAATGGTCACCTGCCGGAGTGTCCGGAATTCAGGATTCATGGTAGTATCCCAGAGCTGACTTGCATTCATCTCACCCAAACCCTTGTAGCGCTGAATATTTACGCCACCTTCCTTGCCTTTTCCGTACTCTTCAATAGCTGCAAGGCGTTCCTCTTCTGTCCAGCAATAACGCTGCTGCTTCCCTTTCTTAACCAGGTAAAGCGGGGGTGTTGCTATGTAGAGGTGCCCCCTGTTGATCAGGTCTTCCATATGCCTGAAGAAGAAGGTCATAATCAGCGTGGCAATGTGGCTTCCGTCCACATCGGCATCGGTCATGATGATCACCTTATAATAGCGAAGCTTTTCAAGATTAAGCGCCTTGGAATCCTCATCGGTTCCGACACTTACGCCCAGAGCCGTGAAAATATTTTTTATTTCCTCACTGTCGAAGATTTTGTGTGGCATAGCTTTCTCGACGTTCAGGATTTTACCTCTCAGGGGAAGGATCGCCTGAAAGTCCCTGTCACGGCCCTGTTTTGCCGTTCCGCCTGCTGAATCTCCCTCCACGAGGAATATTTCGCAGATCTGGGGATCCCTGTTGGCACAGTCGGCCAGTTTCCCGGGCAGGCCTGAGCCTGAAAGTACATTTTTGCGCTGTACCAGTTCCCTGGCCTTTCGGGCAGCGTGACGCGCCGTTGCAGCCAGTATCACTTTTTGTACGATCGCCCTGGCATCTTTGGGATTTTCCTCCAGGTAATTGCCAAGCATGGCACTAACCGCCTGGTCAACAGATCCCATTATTTCCGAGTTACCCAGTTTCGTTTTGGTCTGCCCCTCAAACTGTGGTTCGGCAACCTTTACAGATACAATGGCAGTCAGGCCTTCCCTGAAATCGTCGCCGCTAATATCAAACTTCAGTTTGGAAAGCATACCCGATTTCTCGGCATAGGCCTTCAGGGTACGGGTAAGTCCCCTGCGGAAACCAGCCAGGTGTGTACCTCCTTCAATGGTATTGATATTGTTGACGTAGGAATGGATATTCTCGGTAAAGGAGGTGTTGTAATGCAGCGCGATCTCAACAGGAACATCGTTTTTCTCAGTTTCGATACAAATGGGAGCATCGATAAGCTTCTCCCGGTTTTGATCCAGCAATTCCACAAACTCGATCAGACCTTTTTCAGACAGGAAAACCTCATGCGGGTGGTGGCCGCCATTACCATTTTCTTCCAGCTCACGGAAATCAGTGATCTCCAGGGTTATACCCTTATTCAGGAAGGACAGTTCACGGAGACGGGATGAGAGGATCTCAAAATTATACTCCGTAATAGCAAAAATGCTGTCATCGGGTTTAAAATGTATCTCCGTACCGGTCTTGTCGGTAGTCCCGATTTCTTTTACCGGTGCCAGGGGTTTCCCCTTGGAATATTCCTGTTCAAATATTTTACCATTTCGATGTACAGTAGCTTTAAGAAGTATTGAAAGTGCATTCACACAGGAAACACCTACCCCATGGAGCCCTCCGGAAACCTTATAGGAGTCTTTATCAAATTTACCACCGGCATGGAGGACGGTCATTACCACCTCAAGCGCCGATTTCTTTTCTTTTTCATGGTAATCGGTCGGGATACCCCGGCCATTGTCCCTGACCATGATGGAATTATCTTCATTTATGAAAACTTCAATCCGGTCGCAATGACCTGCCAGGGCCTCATCGATTGAATTGTCAACTACTTCGTATACCAGATGGTGCAAGCCTTTGGACGAAACATCACCGATATACATTGCCGGCCTTTTCCTAACGGCCTCAAGACCCTCAAGTACCTGAATACTATCCGCAGAATACTCGTTACGTTTGTTCTGGGCTAAATCTTTCTCCTTGTCCTGTTCGCTCATATATTATCTTTTAATTACTATCATAATTCCATGAAAATAACACATCCGTATCGCTACTTTTGTGATCGGCGTGCTAAATTATATTCCTTGAAAATGACTAAAAAACTGCATTGAAAATACTTCTTCAACTCAAAATTTTCTGCTTGATCTTACTGCTTGAAAAAGCTGGGTAAATATACTAAAAATCAACGGGGAATCAGTCCGAAAACACGCTAAAAGGCAAGTTGTTTTCAACAAAAAACAAACATTGTATTTTTCTGTTATTCAGTAGTTTACAGGACGGCGTGATTAAAACTTGTAACTTATTCCTCCCAATACATTAAATCCATGGCTCCTGTACTGATTCCACAGGTAATAATGCTGGTTGATGAGGTTGTTTCCCTGTAGGAAGAAACTCAGGATATCGGAGTACCTGTATTCCAGTTTTAGATTCAGGTCATAAACAGGATCCAGTTCAAGTGAAGGCTCAAAAACACCTTCCTCATTCACTGTGGCAGCATAGCGCTTGCCCAGCAGGATAAAATCAAGTTCGGCATAGAACTTCTCCCGATAATTATAACGTGTCGTGAAGCTTAGATCAAAGTTTGGCATATGCCAGGGGTGTTCCTGGATATAAAGTGTATAGGAGTAATAATTCGACCTTAGGAGCAATTCAAGTTCGGGCAGCGGGACCCAGTTAAATTCAAGGTGCAGCCTGATCCGGTCCGGATTATCCTCGACCATGATAAACTGGTTCCTGAAGTTAATGCTATCCACGTAGTTAACATAGAAAGGCATACCGGAAATGGCCTCATATTCAATATTGAAACGATAGGAAGCCTTACGGCTCAGGTAACCGTCAATTCCTGCGAAGAAAACATAGGGATGGTTTATCCGGAAAGCTTCCTGCCCGGGAATGATATAAGGATTGATCTTACTCATCTCCTCATAACTGTAATGTTCGAGGTAGCCGGTAACACCCATAAAAGTACTCAGATAGTTGCCCAGTATCTTAAACCTGAAGTCGACATCCGGATAGATGTAGACAGGAGCAACAGTATCCCGTTGCAGTATGCTCACCCTGCCACCGATACGGATACTCCACTGATCCTTTCGTTTACTGAAGACCGGATGCACAGTATACAGTGTTGAAGGCAATTCAACATGGGGCTTTTTAAGCACATAATGCTCCACCTCCCCATCAAGGCTCAGCCGGAAGGTTTTTATCGGAAAATTCACATTCCCTTTAAATCCGACATGTGGTTCGCTGATCTCATAGCGATCCCAGAAATAATCCCCGCGAAGGCTCAAACTGTAGTCAATACGCCCTGAATCCGACTCATTGGAGTGGATGCCTGCACGGGCCCAGATTTTATTGTAGTTTTGGCGGATATCCTGTCCGTCGACGAGGAAGCCATCCACCGTATCAATGGTGATGTACTCATCGCTAATGCCGTAATACCTGTAGCTATAACGATCGGCGCCAGCATCTGCTGTTACATTTATTTTCCGGTAGAATTTCTTGCCGTAAACCATCAGGTTTGTCTTGCCATAATTCGACGGCACCTCCAGGTAATCGGTCAGGGCCAGTTTGTCATACGACGATTTGTGAAAGGCATAAGCACCAACGGCATACTCGCTTGATCGGAGGTTTTGTATGCTGTACTCGACCAAGGGGGTGTAATAACTGCCAAAGCCTACCTTCAGCCGGCTTTTGTATAATTTATCGAGAGGATTGGACATCGTTGCTTCCTTAATCGGCCGCAGCGAATAATCCGATTTGATCTTTGTGGGCAATACTGAATATTCAATATTGGTTTTCAGGGTAAAGGTGTCTTTTATCTCCGGAAGGCTGCTGATCTTGTCGACATCAGCAACTTTAGGCCGGTAGGAGGTTACCACATGTACCTCCCGGGTTATGTTTTGGGCATTTATAGCAGTACCCAGACCTGATGCTGCAAAAATCAGCGCCATCAGGGATCGATAATTTATGCGAATTGCCATATGAGCTGTTCTGATCATTTTATTCGTCTTTAATTTCAACCGCTTCATCCTCCTGTGGTTGCTCGTTTGCTTCAATCATTGCCACATACCTGGTTTTTCGTTCCCGGGCCATATCCAGGATGCCATCATCGGATTTTTCATACCCGTCGATGATGCTCTGGAGCTTCTGTACGGCTCTTGAATACTTTTTATTTGCTGCTTCCAGATCTGCCCAGAGGATGAAGGTCCTGCCAACCCAATATTCATAGGAAGGTGACATTTTTACAAACTCCCTGATCTCCTGATCGGCTTTTTCCAGGTTGCCGCGTTTGAAATTAATCTCGGCAACTTTGAATTTTGCTTCTGTTCCTTCCTCGCTCGAAACATCGCCGGATATCTTCTGGTATTCTTCCAGCGCAAGCACATCTCTTCCCCCTTCTTCGAGTGAGCGGGCAGCAATGTAGCTCGCCTGCCGCAGAGTTTCAGGCGGCAGTTGACCCATCGCTGTAACACTCCGGGAAGCTTTCAGCGCTTCATCGTAATTTTTTAACTGAAAGTATGCCTTCATGATGCTGATCCGGGCCTCCTTAACGTTTCCGGGTGATGAATATACCGATGCCAGCTGCTCATAATGGCGGATCGCATTCTGATAATCTTCCTTCAGGAATTCGATTCTTGAAGCAGTAAGCAGGGAATGCTCCGTAAACATATTCTGTGGCTGATCCAGCACAAACCGGAACGATTTCAGGGCCTCATCGTATGCGCCCTGCTGATAATCGCAGTCGGCCTTATAAAAGTGTGCATTCAGCAGGAAACTTCCCCTAGGGTAATTTGAGATATAGCGGGCAAATGAGGTGGAAGATTCTTTACAATTTCCCGCCAGGTAAAGTTTTTCAGCAGATACGTAACTCAGGGAATCCTGCTCGCTCATGGTCACCATGGGGGCAGCAGAACCCTGACTGTTGGCGTAAGAGACATATTCGTCGACCCGGTCGAGTTGTACATAAATATTCCTCAATCCCCTCAGGGCTTCGTTGGCAGACTGGGTGCCACCGTACCTGGAAATTGTCTGCTTGTAATAGCGTATTGCCTGGTCATTTTCATTCCTGTTAAAATGCAGGAGGCCAAGCTGGACCATGGCATTGGGCGCCAGGGGACTTTGCGGCATTTCTTCGATCAGGCTTTTCAGGGTTTCTATAGCACGATCACCATTCTGGATTTTCAGGAAGCTTTGAGCCATCTCAAAGTAGGCATCATCCTTATAGGTGCTGCCGGGGTAGGTCTGGATGAGTTGCTGGAGAACCTGGATCTTCTGAACATCCCTGTTTTCCAGGCCTTCGCACAGCGCTTTCTGGTAAACGGCATAGTCTGCTCCTGCCCCCTGTTGCGAAGCCCGGTTATAGTAATCGTTTGCTGCATAGTAATCAGACTGGGCGAAAAAGCAGTCGCCAACTCTCAGCAGGGCATCCGATTTCTCCTCGGCCATCCTTGCCGGAGCCTCGGAAGCAAACTTCCGGAACGATTCGATAGCCTTGCCGTAATTCTCCGTCTTGAACCAGGCGTAACCAATGTTGTACTCAAGCTTGTCGTATTCAGGAAGAGTATACGCTATGGGGGCCGCCTTAAAGGCTTTATAGCCGTTAATGGCATCCTGGAAATTATTCATTTTATAAAATGATTCTGCCTTCCAGTAAAGGGCTTTCGCTTTTAATGCCTGGTCCATATCCCCGTATTTCAGCGACTTATCGAAGTGGATCACAGCACCGGGATACTGGACATTATTGAACAGCTCTACCCCGCGGAAGAAAGCAATCCGCTGGTAGGCTTTGCGGAGCTCGGGAGATTTCATATCGGATTTCTCCAGGGACTGCAAAGCCAGATGATAATTCTTTGCATAGAGGTAGGCGCGAATAAGGTATTTGTATGCCTCTTCGATCCGGTTTGAGTGGGGATATTGCTGAATGAAATCCTCCAGCGCACGAATAGCTTCATTAAAGGGATCGTTCCCCAACTCATAGCACAGGAGGGCATAGTTGAATAGTGCGTCCTGACGGATCGCCGGATCGAAGTTGCTTCGAGATGCCGACTGAAAAGCCAGCCTGGCATGCTCCTTATCGTTCATCCTAAGGTAGCAGTCTGCCAGGTAGTAGGCAGCATTCTGTCCCAACTCGCTTTCTGTTGTGGAGATCTCTTCCAGGATGGACACGGCATCATGGTACTCTCCCGCCTTATAAAAGGCGTATCCAGCCTGGTATTTGTCCTCCTTTCTTAGATAATTGGCACTGTCAAGGTAGGTACGGTAATAGGGTACCGATTCTTTATATCTTCCAAGCTGAGCAAAGGCTTCGGCGGTGATGCGGGCAACCTCGTCGAGGCGGCTGTCAGCAATCTGGTCCATGACCCCTGGCGCAAAATCCACCAACTCCCCGAACCTTCCCTGCTTATAGTAGATCTGAACAACGTAATACGGGGCAATGGAGCCGAAACTCCGGTTGTTCAATAACTTCAGGAAACCTTCCAGGGCTGTCTGGTAGTTTCCTTCGTCGTAATGAATATGTGAATAGTAATACAGTGCATGCGGGGTATACCGCGTATTTACATCCTTGATACGGTAAAATACCGGTTTTGCCTTATCAAAGTCCTTGGCTGAAAAATAAGAGTACCCCAACTTAAAATAATACTCGGACCACTGATCCTTTGATAGCTGGTCGGCATCGGTCTTCAGGTAATACTCAATGGCCTGCCTCCACCTTTTCCTTGCATAGAAATAATCGGCCAGGTTAAAATAGGCCTGGTTGACCAGTGGGCTTTCGGGGTGTTTGCCGGCAAACTGATACGTCAGGTATTCAGCATCTTCATTGAACATGCGCACAGCGCAACAGGCAATATAATACTCTGCCTGGGTCCTTTCGTAAGAATCCGAATAGGAATCATCCTCAGCAATTTGCTGAAAGATCTGTTGAGCCGTGCTGTATTTTTCCTTTTCAAATAAATCCAGCGCCCGCCTGAACTCACTCCCTTCATTGATATGCAGTATTGTCTCCTGGGAAAAACCAGGCATAAACAATCCTAGAGCCAACAACAGCAGCAAATACGATTTAAATCTGATCATGGTCTTTTTATAAACAAGCATAAATTTACTGAATCCTCATGATCAGGCCATTTATGCGTTCCTTTTTAATTAACATAAAACTGTTAATTGTTCATTTTATTTTAATTTAGCCTGCACAATTACATATAAATCGCAAGAATTTAATCCATGTCATCAGATCTGATTATCTCCTTTGAACATGCTTCTATTTTCCAGGATGACTACCTGGTTCTGTCAGATGTTAACCTGGAAATCAGGAAACACGAATTTGTTTACCTTATCGGAAAAGTGGGTTGCGGAAAATCCAGTCTGATCAAGACCATCAACGCAGAACTCCCCCTAAAGGAGGGGACAGGATCTGTGACCGGCTTCAGACTGGACGCACTGGCATTCAACCAGATCCCTCAATTACGAAGAAAACTGGGCATTGTTTTCCAGGATTTCCAGTTGTTAATTGACCGTACCGTACAGGATAACCTGCGGTTCGTTCTTGGAGCTACCGGATGGAAGGATAAAAAAGAGATCGACAACCGGATTGATGAGGTGCTAACCAAGGTGGGACTGGAGCACAAAGGCTACAAGATGCCCCACCAGCTCTCAGGTGGCGAACAGCAGCGTGTGGTCATTGCCCGGGCTTTGCTTAACGATCCGGAGATCATCCTTGCCGACGAGCCGACAGGAAACCTGGATCCGGAAACTTCCGAGGGCATTATGAAGATCCTTTTTGAAATCCAGGAATCCGGCAGGGCTGTGGTCATGGCCACCCATAATTACATTCTCATGAAAAAATTTCCCGCCCGGACAATCAAATTCGAAAGTGGTAAATTGCGGGAGATAAAAAATGATGAGGATATAAACTTTGATTCCCTCTGATTTTAATTTCCTGATTATTCTATTTTCCCCCTGAACAGGGACATAAAATAGTTAAAATCCGCCTTTCGGATGATAAGCTGTTTTCGGCTAACGGGGTATCTTCTGAACAGGATAATCAATTTTACCGACACCGAGACGATGTAGGATACAGAAGCTGTAATTCCGGCACCTACCAATCCAAAGCGCGGGATAAGCAGGATTGCCAGCATAAGGGTCACCAGTAATCCGGAAATACTGGCCATGACATTATAGCTATACTTGCCCGTGCCGGAAAACAGACCACTCAGGATGAATGACATACTAAAAAGCAGGATTCCGGGAGATATCGACACAATTACCAGCCGGACATCACCAAATTCATCTCCGAAAATAAACTGGTAAAATTCTGCGGGGATCAACAACAAAACAAATACGGCCAGCAGAACCAGACTAAAACTGATCTTCAGCAGGTTAATGGTAATATTTACCGAATATTCCAGGTTCCTGCTATTGGCGATCCGTGCATTCTGAACCATTGAAATACTGCGACTTATGAGCCAAATGGATTCAATGATCGAAATGGCATTGGAATATACTCCGACAGCACTTTTCGAGATATAATGATTAATGAAATAATAGCTCAACCGGAAGCTTAGCATCTGGGCAATGACATCAAGCTGATTTAAAAAACCATATTTTAAAAGTTTTTTTCCCGCGGTCCAAAAGCTGCTCCCCCCGTTGCTGATTGGCTGAAAATGAGAACGCCAGCTGGAGAACATAAAAACCAGGCTCACCAGGAAATTTATCGAATAGCCGATGTACAGCGCATATACGTAGGCATAGACTGTCGGTATTTTGATCACAAAAACAAAGACCAGCAAGGAACCCAGCAGGAAAATGTTATTCAACAAAAAAGCAAAATTAGATTGTCGTATCCTTTCCGTTCCCATCAGCAAACCTGAATGGATGTGAGACATGGTCAGGATAAAAGTCAAAAGACTGGTATGCAGGCTAAGATCATGCGAAAGAATGTGGCTGAAGGTCAGAATATGGTAGACAGAAAGGCAGACCACCAGGTTCCAGATATAAGAAGGAACCAGGAGGTGAACCGTCTTGTACCTGGAAGTAAGGTATATCAGCGATCCCGATCCGATAATGGCTGTGAGCAATGATATCAGCGTAATGCTGGTAAGGATCAGCCCCTGCTCCCCTTTAACAGATGCTCCGTAAACATTGGAGATAATGATGGCAATCGCCAGGTTAGCAAGTGCGGAAAAAATCCGTGTGAAAAAAGTATGTAGGACATTCTTAATCATCGCCGGAGATTGATCTGTATACCGAGTCGAGCCGGGCCGCTACCGCTTCCGGACTGAAATTTTCCAATGCGAACTCTCGCAGATGTTCAGATTCATACTTCTGCCTGTTATCCAGCATATATTCCATTGCTTCAACAAGTTTTCCAATATCCTGCCTGGGTACGAGGATCCCCTCCTTATCTGTCAGGTATTCCCTTATCCCTCCGACATCACTTGAAATAACCGGTATTCCGCAGGCCAGGGCCTCTATTATGATACAGGGCAGGCTCTCGAAATTTGAAAACAGCAGCAGGCACATGCTCTCCCTAAGCCGCTCAGGAACCTGACCATGATCAATTTCTTCATGAACACTCACCAGCTTATCATAGATCCCCAGCTCCCGGGCGTGCTCTCTATAGCCTTCCACATTTTCCAGGCCTATGATCTGCAGATGGAAATCCTTTCGCTTTTCCGAGAGCTTTTTTACCGCCAGTAACATGCCTGTAATATTCTTGGTAGGATCATGGAGTGTTGAAAGATGAATAAAAGTATGGTTGTCGGGTAAACTCATAGCCGGAGTGAAACTTTCCACCTCAACAACATTGGGGATAACGGTATATTCAGCCTGATATTTCAACCGAAGCAGAGAATCTTTCAGGTTCCGGGTAACCGGCAACATGCGTGAAGACCTTCGCACTACTTTCCGGTCGATCATCCTGCGGAGGTAAGAAAGCTTATGACTATTTACCGGAAGGTAAGCCGACCAGTGTTCCGAAATCACATAGGGTTTCCTGTATCGAAGGTTCAGGTAAAGGGCGAACATCCCTATGGGGTAGGTGATATTCGCATGCACAAGATCAGGTTCAAAATGTTTCTTCCTGATATAATCGTATCCCCAACGATACAGGTTCCAGTATCGCCAAACTTTGCGGAGCGCATGGAAAAAACCCCGCCGGTGCCCGAAATAAATGAGTATCTCATGGTAGTTGCCGTCATCGTTTTCCTCGACCTCCATCCCTGACTTCATTGCCGGATCAAACTTAACAAAGAGCACAACAACCTGGTGAAGTAATGCGGCGGTCCGGGCATGTCGCTGAATAAAATCACCGTTGGAATGGGTAATCCTGTCAGGAAACCAACTGGCGATAAAAAGAATTTTCTTTTGCGACATACGATGCAATTTACCTGCAAATATAATACACTTTATTTTGGAGGAAACAGCATCGCACTCCTCAGCACTGTGCACTTACACGGAATGAATACAAATTAACCGGGAGCATTCATCCTCATTGCGCAGGATAACTGGCAGCAACCTTATTCAGAACCTTCAGTACCAGGTATGAACGAAGATCGAGACCCCGTGGCTGATCTGCAAATTCAATGATCCAGAACCCGGAAACCCTAATGAATCCCCATTCTTCAAAGGAATCAGCCAATTCTCCATTCCGGTAAACGTCTGCGGTAACACAGTAAGATTCGTTTATGGCATAATACCAGGGAAGCAACATTAAAAGAATATCAGACCAGGCAACAAATTGGTGAATCCTGAAATCGATATAATTATCCTTGTCGATTGCGGTTGAATCGATTGTTAATGCGAATTGTGAGATGCAGGTACTCTTTTGCTTACAAAGTTTCCCGAGCTGATCTGCAACTTCGTCCCTGGCAATTTTCTGATCTCTTTCGAAATAGGTCTGCCGTGAACCTTCAAGGGTATCAAGATGTTTAAGATTATAATAGGAACACAGGATATCGACAGGCTTTTCCTGGGCAAACGAGGGAGCATGCACGGCTGAGAGATCTTCCAGCTCAGTAGGTTTGTACGATGCACAATCTGACAGGAAGAAGGAGCTTCCTGCAAGTAAGAAAAGAAGTTTGAAGGTATGAAAGATGTGTTTCATGTTGTAAGGTATATAGCTTCGTTATAAATTTAGTCTGCCAAAAATAACAATTATACTAAACCTTAAGGGACAGTCTCATTGGAATCTGTTGTAACCAATCAAAAACCAGGAATACGCAACCATTAATCACTCATTTGCATCATTAAAAAAAACAAAACGCATGAAAAAACTATTTATACTGTCAATAATTTCGTTTTTGCTAACGCTTTCCTGTAACAAGGATCCCAATCCCCAGCCTCAGGAAATAAACCTTAAGGAAGGGAGTGAAGAGGTTATCGAATCGATGAATAAGTTTGGAAGTGACCTGTTCCAGCTGATCCTTCAGAACGAACCGGCAAACAAAAATATTTTTATTTCCCCGACGAGCATTTCCCTGGCTCTTGCCATGACGTTAAACGGTGCCAATACCAGCACAGAAGATTCCATGGTGTATGCCTTGCGCATGGAGGGACTTGAATCCGATCAGATCAACGAAACCTACAGGGACCTTATCGAAGCCCTGCAGACCTGTGATGAGAAGGTGCTGCTGGAAATTGCCAATTCTATCTGGTATAGGGAAGGCTTCCCGGCTGAACAGGATTTCCTGGATATTAACAGCACCTACTATGATGCCGAGGTGACCGAGCTTGATTTTCTTTCTCCAAATGCCGTCCCCACGATCAACCATTGGGTCGCCGATAAAACGCATGACAAGATCCCTGAAATCATCGACATGATAGAAGGGAACTGTGTGATGTTTCTGATCAATGCCATTTATTTCAAAGGAGACTGGTCCATTGAATTTGATAAGAAAAACACAGCTGAAGCAGATTTCAAGCTTGCCGACGGCAGCACGAAAAAAGTTGCGATGATGAATTTCACTGAGGAGGTTGTCTACATGGAAACAAGCCTCTTCCAGGCATGTGAACTGGATTACGGCCGGGGTAACTACAGCATGATGATCATGCTTCCGGCAGAAGGTGTCAGCCTTGACTCCCTGATGAATCTTTCGGTAATGGATATGGCTCCCCCTTCATCATTGTCTCTCGATATGTATAAAACCGAAACCACGCTGTACCTCCCAAAATTCAAATTCGATTACGAGATCAGGCTAAACGATATCCTGTCAGATATGGGTATGGAAATTGCTTTTGCATCAGGAACTGCTGATTTTTCGGGCATCAATCCCTCTGCCGATCTGTATATCGATTATGTAAAACATAAATCCTTTGTCGATGTGAATGAAGAAGGTACGGAAGCCGCTGCAGCAACAGTAGTAGCTATCAATGAACGGGCCGTAAAGAGCAATGTAATGAACGTGAACAGACCGTTTTTCTTTGTAATAAGGGAAAAAGAAACGAATACTGCTGTGTTTATGGGCAGGGTTGCTGATCCGGAGTATGAGGAGTAGGTTGCGGATCGAAGACGAAAGTCCGGAAACCTGCCTGCGTAACCAGCTAATTTTTTTAATCATCTTTTGAGACAATTAAATCCTAAATCATGAAATACATACAGTTTTTATTCGTGCTACTGGTTCTGAGTATAATTTCCTGTAATAAGGAAAAAGATCCCGGAATTGAAAACCCTAAGCCCATTGACCTGAAAACGGGCAGCGAAGCGGTTATTCAATCGATGAACGAGTTCGGGCTTGATATTTTTCAGCGGTTGCTGAATAACGAGGCCGATAATGAAAACCTGTTCATCTCGCCTACCAGCATTTCCCTGGCCCTTGCCATGACGCTGAACGGAGCCAATAACGCCACAGAAGATTCCATGGTCCATGCCCTGCGGATGGATCTGATAGATCCCGATGCGATCAACCAGACCTTTAAGGATCTGATGACAGAACTTAAAACCTGCGATGACAAGGTGCTCCTCGAAATTGCCAATTCCATCTGGTCCCGGGAGGGTTTCCCGGTTGAGCAGGAATTTATTGATGTAAACGAAACCTATTATGATGCAGAGGTCAGTGAGCTGGATTTTGATGCCTCAGATGCTGTACCCACCATCAACGGATGGGTGGCAGAAAATACACACGATAAGATCACCAAAATAATCGACAAGATCGATCCGGGTACCATTATGTTCCTGATCAACGCCATATACTTTAAGGGTAGCTGGTCGATCGAATTCGAGGAAAATCACACCTACGATTGTGACTTCTATCTCGCAAACGGCACTACCAAACAGGTAGCGATGATGAATTTCACCGAGGAGGTGGGCTATCTCGAAAATGACCTTTTCAAAGCCTGTGAACTCGACTATGGCAGGGGCAACTTCAGCATGATCGTCCTCCTTCCGAATGAAGGAATCCCGGCGGATACCATTCTCGCCGAGGCTCAAACCGGCATGTGGGATGTCTGGACAAGCTCCTTCGCCAAGACAGAAATCTCGCTCGGACTTCCCAAATTCAAATTTGAATATGAAAAAGAACTGAAGGAAATCCTGGGTCTCATGGGAATGGGGATAGCTTTCGAAGCAGGCCTTGCCGACTTCACTGGCATCAATCCGGATGGCAACCTGTTTATCAGCAAGGTGAAGCATAAAACCTTTGTCGATGTGAATGAAGAAGGTACTGAAGCAGCAGCTGTAACGGTTGTGGGTGTCGACCTGACTTCCGCACCAGGCACCTATATGTATGTAGACCGGCCTTTCCTTTTCGTTATTCGCGAAAAGATAACCAATACACTTGTCTTTATGGGACGGGTTGCTGAGCCTGAGTATGAGCAGTAGATGATTTAGAGGGTTTATGGGGTAAGGGTAAGTATTAAATCCCCTTATAGGTAAATGCTAATTTTCAAGGGTTTAGCACAACAAGATTTAAAACCCAATTGAGC
>JAFGEO010000143.1 GCA_016931575.1 Bacteroidales bacterium
AAAGGATGATCCGGACCTTGACGCCACAGATCCGCGAGTAATTAAATACAAAGGAAAAGACTACCTGACCACCCTGTCTCATCTCCGGCTTGTATGCAGCAGTGACGGTCTTCATTTTGAAGAGCCCGACGGGTATGCTCCCATTTTTGGCAAAGGTCCACAGGAGACTTTCGGAATTGAGGATTGTCGCGTTGCCACAATGGCCGAAGGATACCACCTGAGCTATACCAAAGTGGCACCGGAAGGCGTAGGTGTCGGGTATATTTTTACCAGAAACTGGAAAGATTTTGATCGCCGGGGTATGATATTCCCTCCCCATAACAAGGATTGCGCGATTTTCGAAGTTAAGGTTCACGGGAAGTATTATGCTCTACACCGGCCCAGCAGTCCAGAGCTGGGTGGTAATTACATGTGGATCGCCCAATCGCCGGACCTGTTACACTGGGGAAACCACATGTGCATAGCCACCACCCGGGAAAACAGCTGGGACAGTGCACGACTTGGTGCCGGGGCAGCACCTGTCAGAACCCCCGAAGGCTGGCTGGAGATCTATCACGGTGCGGATCTCAACAACAGATATTGTCTGGGTGCACTTCTGCTCGATATTGATGATCCTTCAAAGGTAATTGCCCGCAGTGAGCATCCAATTATGGAACCCACGGCAGCATATGAAAGGACGGGATTTTTCGGTAATGTCATTTTTACCAACGGGCAGCTGGTAAATGGAGATATCCTGACTATTTATTACGGTGCGAGTGACGAAGTCATTTGCATGGCTGATTTCTCGATCACGGACATCCTTTCTCATTTAAAATAGGCCATGAAAAGAGCCCGCGTCCCGAATCTCAGAAAAGAATACGATTTCTTCCTCAGTATGCCGAGGGATATGCGGGTGCTTCTGATCACAAATATTATCTACGCGCTGGTATTACCTGTTGTGGATTTGTTTGTGGGAGCCTATATCATGAGAAGCGCAGATGATCCCATGCTGGTAGCCATTTACCAGCTCGCTGCATATACAGGTATTCCTTTAACCTTTCTGATCAACGGGTACCTGTTAAAAAGAATAAAAATTGCAAACCTGTATAGTTTCGGGATGCTTCTCAGCGGTATCTCCATGATATTCATGATGACACTGGGAGAGATGAATATCCGCGGCGTGGCATTTGCCGGTCTTATTATGGGATCATCTTTCGGCTTCTTTTGGGCCAACCGTGATTTTCTTGCCCTTAATACCACCAACGACAACAACCGGAATTACTATTACGGACTGGAAACATTCTTTTATACAATCACCACGATCATTGTTCCATTTATCATCGGATGGTTCCTTATTACTGCCGGTAACTGGAAGTGGATCGGCAGTATAGCCAATGCCTATAAAATTGTAACCCTTGTTGTTTTTCTGCTTGCCATACTCGCCAGCATCATCATTCATACCGAAAAATTTAAAAATCCAGCCCGGAAAAAATTCGTTTTCTTCAGGTTTGACAGATTATGGCGCAAGATGTTACTCCTTTCATCGTTGAAAGGATTGGCCCAGGGCTATCTTGTTACCGCACCTGCTATTCTGATTATGCGGCTGGTAGGTGATGAAGGATCACTGGGTACCATTCAGAGTCTTTCAGGGATATTGTCCGCAATAGTCCTCTATATCCTTGGCAGGGTTTCAAAACCAAAGCACCGGATCTACATTTTTTCTGCCGGACTGGTCATTTTCTTCATCGGGACACTGGTTAACGGTATTGCATTCTCTGCTACGGGAGTGATTGTATTTGTGATCTGCAAGGTTCTGTTTATGCCGCTGCATGATATTGCCTATTTTCCCATACAATTGAAGGTTATTGATGTGCTGTCGTTCAAGGAAAATAGAAATCAGTTTGCCTATCTTTTTAATCATGAATTCGGATTATACGTCGGAAGATTTGTTGGTCTGGTGCTTTTTATGGTACTCATCTTCTATGTGTCCGAATCGTTCGCCCTGAAATATTCGCTGATCATTATAGCCAGCGTACAATTACTCTCTATCCCAGTCGCACGAAAGCTGATCAGGCAGACCAATACGTATGCAATTAAACCCGAACCTAGATTTGAGGAGAAAAAAATAGCCTGATACAATAACCATGAAGAAAGTTTTGAAAATAAGTGCACTGATTGCCCTTGTCATTCTGATGACAGGTTGTGCGGATGATGTGAGGATTGCACAAACTGATTTGCAGAAAGTGAATGAGATGCCCGATCTTCCTGTACCTTACAAGATGCTCGACTGGTATGAAAAAACAAAAAATTTCGATGAAATCATTTTTAATCATCCTGCCGATTCACAGGGAAATTCATTCATCTGGATAGACACTGCGGGAAGGAATTTCCCCCAGCCCACTTTTGGTTTATTTACTGTAATCGGTGATGTTCGTCAGGGACCCGATGTAAACAACGGAGAATTTCATGAATCCATAAACTCACTGGGAGCGCTGTTGAGTGCCGGACTGGTCGGGATCGATAAAACCAATCAGCATGGATTCAATTATGTAAAAATGGTTCAAAATTATTTCAACCGCGACAACAGCTGGAATATTATGATGAATAATACTTCGGCAGCGGTGGCACATCTGGGGGGGGGCTATGGTCGGGACTGGTGGTACGATGTGTTCCCGAATGTGTTGTACTATGCAGTTTCTGATGTCTTTCCGGGTGTGAGCCGGGCGGATAGCCTGCAAAGAATCATTGCGGAACAGTTCTTTAAAGCTGATTCTGTGCTCGACGGAAATTACGATTACTCCTATTTCGATTACAGCAGAAGCATGGGAAAACGAAACCAGATTCCCTATCAGCAGGACGCTGCTGCGGGTCATGCCTGGGTTTTGTATTCCGCCTACCAGAAGTTCGGAGACAGCAGGTATCTTGACGGTGCGGTCTCCTCACTGGATGCGCTTTATGCTCAGGATGAAAGTCGTTTTTATGAGGTACTCATGCCTTTTGGTGCTTATACGGCAGCGAGACTCAACGCTGAAAAGGGTATGCATTATGATATCCTGAAATTGTTATCATGGACCTTTGATGGCTGCACGGCCAAGGATGGTCGCACCGGCTGGGGGATCATCGCTGACCGCTGGGGAGAATATGACGTGAGCGGTATTCTGGGCAACACCATTCAGGACGGGGGATACGGTTTCCTGATGAATACGTTTGATATGGCCTGGCCGTTGGTGCCCATGGTACGATACGAACCTGAATACGCAATGATGATCGGAAAATGGATGCTGCATGCTGCCAGTGCGGCCAGACTCTTTTATCCTTATGAAATTCCGGATAAAAACCAATGGCTGCCTCAGGAAAAAGCCATCACTAAAAACATTATCGCCTATGAAGGACTTAAGAAAACCGATGTATATAACAAGAAAGAACTGGAAGGCATTTCGCCGGTTGCCCTGGGTGACGGCCCCAACTGGGTGATCGGACAACCGGAAATATCGATGTTCAGTATCTACGGTTCAGCGCATGTCGGAATTTTTGGCTCCATCATACGTGAAACCAATGTGGAAAAGATCCTTCAGTTAAATTGTCTGGCAACAGATTTTTACAGGAAACCTGCCTGCCCGACCTATCTGTATTACAATCCTTATGATGAGAATAAGCAGAT
>JAFGEO010000144.1 GCA_016931575.1 Bacteroidales bacterium
GATGCGCTACCAGCTTACTTGCCGATAGGCGTGTCCAAATCCGCTCTGCCCACCCTGCAGGGGTAGCTCATCGCAGCCCAACATACCATGTTGGGTGACGGTACGGATGTACCCGTTGTGCACGTTCCAACCCTCAATAACTCGTTGCGTTTCCCTGCACCCTGATGGAGATATATATTGAAAATTATCCGAAACAGGAAATAGTATGTTCAGCCCATCTTTGGTAAGCCTGCCAAAAACATTAAATTTGGATACCAAGAAATTTTTTTATAGACCGATACATTGTTGGCAGTCAACACTGGTTAATGAATTCGACCGACATGAAGCTATCTGAATCCAGTCCGAAATCAATTCGAACACTTCTGATCCTCTGTCGGGGATGTACGCACAAAGATCGGCAAGGTAGCTGAATGGTGAATATCCGGAGAAAATTACCGGATTTTAGTCTGCATCCGCTTAAATTATTCTTTGGTATAAAAGAACTTATTTACTAAACACAAAACAATGGATAAACTTCTTATTGCTGCCGGAATCGGCATCGTAGCCGGAACTATTGATGTAGTGCCCATGATCATTATGAAGCTGGAAAAAAGGGCCAACTTTTCCGCTTTCATTCATTACTTTGTTCTGGGGCTGGTCATTCCTTTTGTTGATTGGGGGATACCGGCCTGGCTGACCGGTATGATCGTCGCAACCCTGGTGGCAATACCTACCATGATCATCGTTTATCCCACAGATCATAAGTCGATCGTTCCTATGATAATTTTTGCGCTTGTGTTAGGGGCCGGGATTGGATTGGCAGGTGATGCATTCATTATATAATATTCTTCGGGCATGGGTAGAAGGATTATTGGTAAAAACGGAGACGTTCTTATTCGCGAATTCAACTCGGAAGATGCTGCACAGATTGCGGCCCTGGCGAACAACAGAAAAATCAGCCGGAATCTGACCGATGCATTTCCGAATCCCTATACCATTGAGGAGGCCCGAAAGTTCCTGGCACGCATGGAGAAGCAAGATCCAAAGACCTGGTTTGCCATAGAATACCAGGGAAAGTATGCCGGAAATATCAGCCTCGCACCGGGTAAAGATATTTATCGTAAAAGTGCTGAAATAGGCTACTTTATTGGGGAACCCTTCTGGAATAAAGGAATTGCCACGCAGGCAATAAACCTGATCGTTGATTTCGGGTTTTATACACTGGATCTGGTCAGGATTCATTGCGGCATATTTTCCTTTAATGCCGCTTCGGCCAGGGTTCTGGAAAAGAACGGGTTCAACCAGGAGGGTGTATTCCGGAAGGCCATGATGAAGGAGGGTACAGTTTATGATGAAATACGTTTTGCCATAGTGAAGGAGGATTAGAGCGCTTCATTTTTTTGTATCTTTCACTTCTCTAAAATCTATAAAATGATACTATATACCCGATTTGTACCCCGGGCGGCAAGCTGCCTGAAAACATTTTCTGTTCTTGCGGGCCTGCTTGCAGTCACTTCTGTCGCCGCTCAGAAACTCAGAGATTACCCAATCCTGAAGGAGCTGAATAAGCAGGGCTTTGAAATAAAGCAAATCAGGGAAGTAAGTACCATTAAAGAGTTTATTGAGGCACTGGATAACAATACGGCCATTATTCTTAATCCCGGCGACTACTATTTTACGGACTCGGATATTCTCGGCGATGAAGAAGAGCAGAATCAACTGGATAATTTTGAAGAGCTGTCAACGCATTATACAGACAACTATATTCATGAACTTCACGACCTGGCTATCATTGCCAAAGGAGAAGAAAGACCTCGCTTTCTTCAACCTGATGGATATAACCATGTGATGAAATTCAGGGATGTGGAAAATCTCTTTATGCAAAACCTGTTCCTGGGCCATGAAACAGCCGGCTATTGTATGGGAGGTGTGCTGCTGATCTATAATGGTGAAAACATTCTGCTTGACCAGATGGTGCTTTCCGGTAGCGGAACTGAAGGATTGTCGATGATCGATATCACGGACCTTAAGATCACCAACTCTTTGATCACCGAGAGCTCTGAACAGCTGGCTACTTTCAGCAATGTGCACGATGCAGTGCTTGAGGAGTGCAACTTTTTGGAAAATAATGTTTCCCTCCGCGGTTTTGCTGTTTACCATAGCAACCTGACTTTCACCGATTGTACCATCAGGGAGATCTATGATTTTTATTATAATCCATGGGATTACTATGGTAGCAGCTATGATGTAATGTTCGTGATTGATGATTATGATTTTGGGGAGTGGTATATTGACAGAGAGGCAGATCCGGTTCCGGAGGACTATACCCATAGCCTTATCGGGTTTGAAAATACCACCATCAATGATGAACTGGTGAACCATACGTATGATTTGAGTCCGGATGTGGAATATGAGGAGTATGAGGAGTATTATGAGGAATACGAAGAAGAGGAAGACTGGAATGAAGGAGATTATGAAGAAGAGGAGTATGAGGATCCGGATCATTCCGATACAGTGTACGACTGAAACAGAGGCAAAGGGTTAGTTCAGTAAATACCGCAGTGAAATTCGAAATTTGGAATCTCAATACGCGACGTTTGGATGCGGAGATTCATCAATAGAACAAGTAACTTAACCAGACCAAATTCCAGCCTGAATCATGATGAAAAAACATCTACTGCAAGCATTGCCTGGCTTCTGGTATAGTCTGGCAGCAGGAAACATCATTGACCCCCAGAAATCCATCTGAACCGGGAGTTTGCTATTTCAACCTCACCTTCGGCGGGGTGAAGACGACAAATACTTATTCCCTGATCCTGTCGCAAGCCTTCCAGGTTTAAGTTTGCCGGTTTATCTGCCTTCCTGAGTATGTAAAAGATTTTGGCGGTATCAGTTATATTGGAATAATCCCTTCATGGATATACCGGTGAACGCTTAACAATCTCCTTTTTTTTACCATTCCAGGAGTAAAAATTTATATTTCTGCCGAGATCTTTCCGGCAAGGCAATTTTCTTTTGAATTCATTTTTAAATGAGAATATTCTCACTATATTTGTATCGGGAATATTCTCATTATTGAAAATAAACGATGGATATGCCGAGGCGCAGAAGATTAAGGAAGGTTGTTGCTCCGCCAAATTTTAAAGGTTATCGTCCCTATGGTAGCGGAAGAAATGCAGTGGATTATGTGGAACTCTTCTATGAGGAGTATGAGGCGATTAAGCTGGCTGATTATAATCTGATGAATCATGAGGAAGCATCCAGCTTAATGGGGATTTCACGAGCTACTTTTGCAAGGATTTATGAATCGGCCAGGCGAAAAATTGCCCAGGCACTTGTTGGTTCGCTCGAAATCAGGGCTGTTTATGGAAATGCTGTGCTGGACAAAAGCTGGTATTCCTGTTTAAAATGTCATGTCAGGTTTACCATTCCCCGTTCCCTGAACCAAGAGGAATGCCCTGTATGTGCATCAAAAGAAATCGAATTACTAAATAAATAAACAGAATAAAGAAAACCCGGATACAATATGGTTTTCTTAAAAAGAGGAAAGCAAATGAAAACAGTAATTACAGCAACAGGAAATAATTTTGAGTCTCCATTCGACAGAAGGTTTGGCAGGGCAGCCTGGTTTTGTGTATATGATGATCAGAATCAGGAGGTCACATTCCATGAGAACGGATTTGCGGATGCAGGAAACGGAGCAGGAACAAAAGCAGCTGAAAAAATGGTTGAGCTGAAAATTGGAAAAGTAATATCCGGAGATTTTGGTCCTAAAGCAAAAGATCTGCTGGATAAATTTGAGATCCAGATGGTCATCCTTCAGGAAGATGATATAGCGGTGGGTGATATTATCAAAAGAATGCAAAAATAGATAGTTTAAACTAAAAACTATGCCAGGATTTGACAGAACAGGACCGGAGGGACAAGGTTCACAGACCGGTCGCAGACTCGGAAAATGCAATCCGAATGCAAGGAAAACTGAAAATCAGCAGAATGCTGATGAATTCTCAATGGGATTAGGCCTGAGAAGAGGTCGCGGTGCTTCCCGTGGTTCCGGAATGGGCAATGGCAGAAAGCAGGGGAGAGGCTTTGGAAGACAAGCATAGGCCTGCCCTGTTTCCGGAAAAATAAAGCATTATCGTGTTTTTTAGCACGATTGAATAGGGATATGCTCAGAAATGGAGAGCCGATCCAAAGATAAGAGGGTAATAACTGATGATAATAATTTAAAGGTATGAGTAAAAAAATTGCAATTCCTGTCGACGAATCAGGAGTATTGGATGCACATTTTGGTCATTGCAAGTATTTTCTGATTCTGACTATAGAGAAGGATGAGATTGTGGAACAGAAGAAAGTGGTTCCGCCACCCCATGAGCCTGGATTGTTGCCGGGTTGGGTCGCCAACCAGGGTGCCACAGACATCATCGCAGGAGGAATGGGACAACGTGCTATCCAGCTGTTTAATCAGAGTGGGGTAAATGTTTTTGTCGGTGCTCCAAAGATGACCGCCGAAGAACTGGTTGCAGGATTCCTGAAGGGTACATTGCAATTTACGGCTAACTATTGTGACCACTAGGAAAGCTATGCGTCCGGAATGCTATTTCTGTCATATTAAAACCATTCAGAATCTGATTGAGAAATTCAATCCGGATGACAATAAGGCTTCAGAACTTATTTTTTCAATCCATGAAATACTGGGTGAAAATAAGGATCTCCGGAATCCGGAATTGGCAACGTTGATACACCGTCAGGCAAAGGCAATTCTGAAAAACGAAGACCTGTACAACAGCGAGAAGAGGATGGTAAACCAGACACTCCTGAAATGGTCTGACTACTGGAATGGCTTTATCAGGGAGAGTAAAGATTCTTTTGCAACAGCTGCGAAACTGGCGGTAGTAGGTAATATTATTGATTATGGCGCACACAGTTTGAGAGACAATCTCCTGGAGCAGATCCATGCGCTGAATGAGGTGCCGCTTAAGATCGATGAGACGAAGGAACTACGTGAAGCTCTAAACAAGGCTAAGTTGGTCCTTTACCTGGGGGATAATGCCGGGGAAGTCTTCTTCGACCGTTTATTCATTGAGCAGATGCAGCACCCGAACATATTTTTTGCTACCCGGGGAAAGCCGGTGATCAATGATGTTATCAAATACGATGCCCTGGAGGTGGGCATCGATCAGGTTTCCACCCTCATCTCAAATGGCTATGATGCGCCGTCAACTCTTCTCGAATATTGTTCCGTTGAGTTTAGGGAGATATACAGCAAGGCAGACCTGATTATATCCAAAGGGCAGGGAAATTTTGAAGGACTGATGAATGAAGGTCATCCTGATACGTATTTTATGCTCATTGCCAAATGTAAGCCGATGGCTGATATGTTGGAGGTAGAGGCAAATGACATGGTAATAAGAAAGTTAAAGTATGGAGAGAAAGCTTTGTAAGATAGCGATTGCCAGTGGGAAAGGAGGAACCGGGAAAACGACACTCTCGGTCAGCCTCTATCAGCAGTTGAAAGATCGCTTTGAAGGAAAAATTCAACTGGTTGACTGTGATGTGGAAGAACCTAATGATCTGCTGTTTTTCTCCTCAGCTAAGCTGATTTCTTCCAGGCCTGTTTATCAGTTGATTCCGGAAATAGATACGGGTAAGTGTAACTTTTGTAGAAAATGTGCGGACTATTGCGAATTCAACGCCATTGTTGTTATTCCCCCTGCCGGGTTTGCGGAAGTGAATTCCAGCCTGTGTCATTCCTGTGGTGCCTGCCTGATCGCGTGTGATCAGGGAGCTATCACTGAGCATCCTGTAAGCATCGGAGATATCAGTACCTACCAGAGTGAGGCCGGGGATAATTTGGCAGAGGGAAAGCTGAAAATCGGTTCAGCCATGCAAACCATGCTGATCAAAGAACTTAAGAAGGAAGATACAGCCGGGCTTGACATGGTGATCTATGATGCTCCTCCCGGAACAAGTTGCCCGGTTGTTGCTACGGTCAGCGATGCGGACTATGTGGTCCTCGTGACGGAGCCTACGCTTTTTGGCCTACACGATTTTAAACTTATGGTTGAACTGATGCGGGAACTGAAAATTCCTTTTGGAACAGTAGTAAACAAAGCCGGATTGGGTGATGAGGAGGTTTATAACTATATCCGCAAAGAAAAGATCGAATTACTGGGGAAGATACCTTTTAACCGGGACTTCGCTTCGAAGTATGCAAAGGCAAATCTTTTTAGTGATATTCCCGGGAACATCCTGGAAAATTTAAAGAAAGTGGCTGACAGGATCGTCGACGTAATCTGCAACGAAATAGAAATACCGGCCTGAGGAAGATTTTCCTGTAGCAGGTAAGAGCGCAAAATGAAGGAAATAACGATATTGAGCGGGAAAGGTGGTACCGGGAAAACCTCGGTAACCGGAGCACTGGCAGCATTGGCTGAGAGCTGTGTTTTTTGTGATAACGATGTGGACGCAGCGGATCTTCATCTATTATTCCAACCAGAAGTACGTGAAGAGCACAGCTTCGCCAGTGGATTGAAATCTTTTATTGATATTTCAGCATGTACGCAGTGCGGCATATGTGCTGATCATTGCCGGTTTGAGGCTATTCATGTCATGGAGAACGGGGAATATGTCATCAATCCTTTTCAGTGTGAAGGCTGTCGTCTTTGTGAACGGGTTTGTCCTGCTGAGGCGATACGTTCCGAAAAGAGTACGAATAATGCATGGTATGTTTCAGATTCCAGATTCGGGCAGCTGGTGCACGCCCGTATGGCACCGGGAGAGGAAAATTCAGGAAAGCTGGTAACCCGGGTAAGGAAAAAGGCCAAAGAGCTGGCAAAAGCTGAAGGAGCAGATTATATTATCAATGATGGTCCTCCCGGAATCGGATGCTCCACAATTGCCTCATTGTCGGGGACGGATATTGTCTTGGTAATCATCGAACCGACCATGTCGGGATTACATGATGCCAAGCGATTGGTGGATTTGGCCAGGACCTTTCAGGTTTTAATATTCGCTGTAATTAATAAATTTGATATTAATTTAGATATTACAACTGTGATTGAGGAATATCTAAAGATTGAGAAGATCTCTTTGTTGGCGAAAATTCCTTTTGATGAAAACATGGTAAAGGCAATGACTGTAGGGAAAACCATTTTTGAATATAGGACGGACTCTGAAGCAGGGAATCAGCTGAAATTAGTCTGGAACGCATTGAAAGAAGCTTCATTAACCACCTAGGACCCGAGCGATGTACTACCCTCGATCCATAAAAAAAATCAATACTGCAAAGCCTGGCAAGCAGATTGTTTTCTTATGCAGGGCTTGGCGTTTGAATGTATACATTGGTCTGCAAACCGGAATATGGATCCTGATGACAGCTTTTTTGTTTTCCTGTCGCGAGGAAGAGCTGGTTTTACTGATTTCCCTTGAAGCCGGACTGATTCATGTCTCGGAGTATGGTGGCAACGATGGGTCTATTGACCTGCAAATCAGCGGAGGCAGCCCACCCTTTTCCTTTTTGTGGTCGAATGGGAGTACTGAAGAAGATCTTGACAGTCTTGCTGCTGGTACCTATTCTGTAATTGTTTGCGACCAGGCAGAGCAAACACAGCTTGATACATTCATTATTGATCAGCCGGATCCTGATAGTCTGAAGCTCTCCCTGGTAGTTCATGACGTCAGCCGCTATGGTGCCGGCGATGGTGAGATTCTCACCACCGTGACCGGGGGCTTTCCTCCTTATGCATACCTGTGGTCGGATGGCTCCCAGCTTCCTGTACTCACCAGTCTGGATGGCGGCACGTATTTCGTCACGGTAACAGATCAGACAGGAACCGGCATCACCGATACTGCTATCGTAAATGAACCGGGTCCCGATGATATTATTATGGAGGCGAACATCAGTGATCCTGCTTTCACCGGTGCTGCCAATGGGGCGATCGATCTGACCATCTCCGGGGGCTATCCTCCCTATTCCCTGTCTTGGTCAACAGGAGCAACATCAGAAGATATCTGTGATCTGCCCGCAGGAGATTACGCTGTAACAGTTACTGACAGTGAATCGCAAGTGGTAACCCGTGAATACAGTCTGAGCGATTCGTTGGTGGATATCGACGGGAATGCTTATAGCATTATGAAAATCGGAGATCAGTACTGGATGGGGGAAAATCTTCGTGTGAAGCATAGTGCTGAGGGATATTTCGTGAATAGCTATGTTTTTAATAATCAGGAATCCAATGCAGCTATTTACGGAAGATTGTACTCCTGGGATGCTGCCATGGTTGGTTCAACAGAATCCGGAGCCCAGGGCGCCTGTCCCTGCAACTGGCATATTCCGACAGATGATGAGTTTAAGGAGCTGGAAATTTTCCTGGGGATGACCCCGGAGGAAGCGGATCTGGAAAATACCTGGAGGGGAGCCGGTGTCGGAACAAAACTGAAATCTGGCGGTACCTCCGGATACAATGCTTTGTTATCGGGTAGGAGAACATCATCCGGCGACTTCAGTCTGCTGAATCAATTTGAGTATATGTGGTCCTCCGATGAGTACGGTTCTTCCTATGCCTGGAGGCGATGCCTCGACATCAACTCTACAGGAGTGGGCAGGTGGAATACCTTTCCAAAGACTTACGCCTTCTCGGTACGTTGTATTAAGAATGAATAATTGCTAAACTGTTCAAGATGAAAAAACTTATCAGAATGGGCTTTTTACTTGTGTTACTGTTTACTGCATGCGGAGAAAAGGATCCGGATGAAGGCGACCCGTCACAAGTATTGATTTTTGAGTCTCTGGTGGCGGAAGAAGAAACAATAAGTCCGGGCGACGCTACCGAGATTAAGGCTACCGCCTCCGGGTACTCGCTGGAATATCACTGGTCGGCAAGTCTGGGGGATATCCTGGGATCGGGGGCTACGGTCCAGTACGCTACCTCTCCATGCCATGTAGGCACCAACCAGGTAAGCTGCAAGGTTCAGGACGGAAACGGAAAATCTGAAACTAAAACCATCTCCATTGTTGTTGAATAGGATATACAGTATACTTATTCTGGCCTGCTGCCTTTCGCTGACAGGTCGTTCACAATGTTTGTCCTCTGTTAATCCGGTCGGGGGGACAGAGAACCTTCTGGCCATGGAACGTAAATCAATTCGTGTAAATGGCTTTTATAAATATGGACAGGGAAACCAGTATTATGAAGGATCTCAGGCATCTGAATTCGACCTTATTGACCGGGCATGGTACAATTATCTGTCCCTGGACCTGGCTTATGGTCTGAGCCGCAGATTAACCCTTGAAGCCGGAACCGGCTTCTTCCTGAATAAAACCCAGCAATACAATGTCCAGTCCGGATATAAGCTCAAGGGTTGGGGATTTAATTACCTTACCCTGTTAGCGAGGTACAGTATGATTAATGATTTTTTCGGTCGAAACTTTCTGTCGCTTACCGGAGGAGTGAAAATACCCTGTCGAAGAGAAATGCAGACTGTAGACTACGTGCAGTTGCCCATAGAGATTCAGCCCTCTTCCGGAGCTTTTGCCCTGGTACTGGGAGCTTCATATGTCAAAGAGATTTCCAAACGCGGACTGCGTTTCTTCCTGACCAACCGAACAGAACTCTTCAGTACAAACATTCACGGGTATCGGCTTGGCCCTTCTGTTTTTTCTTCCATCTATGTATCCAAACACCTGATGATGCCCTGGCTTAAAGGTGATTGGACCACCATACTTCAAGTTCGGAACGAGATCCGGGGAAGGGACAAACTGGTGGATCTTGAAAAAGAATCTTCAGGGAGTATCCTGTTCTTTGTTGCCCCACAGGTTAATTATGTTCTCCCGCATGAATGGAACCTCTCACTGATTGTGGATGTTCCGGTCTATCAAAATTTTAACGGCACACAGCTTGGTGCCGGTCCAGGGTTTACAATTAGTATATCCAGGACTGTCAGCTATGTTCAATACTCAAAAATTAATCCATCCTAGTATGAAGTTCAGAAGCAGAGCATACGTAGTTACCATCCTGTTAGTTTGGCTGACAGGAGGTCAATATATGCTGTCTCAGCCTGTGTTGCAGGGCACTGTTACTGATAAGGAATCAAACGAAAGCCTGATAGGGGTTAATGTCTATATTCCGGAATTGCAAAAGGGGACAGTATCAAACCAGGAGGGTTTTTATACCCTTAAAGATATTCCGAAAGGACGGTTTAAAATCCAGTATTCCTACCTGGGTTATGAAACATATGTCAGGGAAATCAATTTTAATAATGGTGGAACGCAGACTCTCGATATTCAGCTTCATGAATCGGCCATTAAAGCACAGGAAGTTATCGTTACCAGCGGCAGAATCAGTACCCAGCATGAGAATGCCATAAAAATTGAACTGGTGAAACTTTCTTCCCTTGATCATTCGGGATCAGGGAACCTCATGGATAAACTGAGTAATATTCCCGGTATCGATGTGATTTCCGGAAGTAAGGGGATTGCAACACCCGTGATCAGGGGATTGTCGACGACAAATGTCGTTTTATTAAGTAATGGGATTAAAATGGAGAACTTTCAGTTCTCAGTGGACCATCCCTATGTGGTTGATGAAACGGATATCAGTTGTATTGAAATTATTAAGGGACCTGCATCCCTGCTTTATGGTTCGGACGCAATTGGAGGAGTCCTGAACCTGATTAAAGCTCCTCCTGCCCCGGTGAATACCATGGAAGGAAGTCTTCGTTCTGAGTTTCAGTCCAATTATCAGGGGGTAACCAACCGGCTGGTAATTAAAGGGAGCAGGGAAAATATTTTCGGAGGATTTTCTGCCTACCAATCCATGGCAAAAGATTTTACCACCGGAGCGGGCAGGGCTGTTCCCAATTCAAGGTTTTCCGGCTATGGATTTAGTACCAATGGCGGGCTGCGTTCAAAGAATGGATTATTCAAGCTTAGCTGGGATTATGGAAAGATGACACCGGGACTTACCCTGCCACAGTCTATTAACCTGGTGGACGAAAACAGCTATAAGAATGAGCTGTGGTACCAAAACCTGGATAACCACCTTATCACGTTGAATAATACGCTCTTCTATAGTAGAATGAAAGTGAACCTTGATCTCAGCTACCAGGGAAACCACCGGCGCCTGCAGGGTTCAGACTTCACACCCGCATTTACTATGGTCGATATGTATCTGCAGAGTATAACCTGGCAGGCTAAGACAAAATATTATGTTTCGGAAAAGAGTAATTTGATCTTCGCGTATCAGGGCATGTTTCAATCCAATAGAAACGGAGATGCCCCTGAACATGTTCTTCCGGATTATTCGATTTTCAATCATTCCATGGTTGGACTTTGGCAGCAAAATTTTAAGGAAAGTACTTTTTACCAGTTCGGAATTCGTTTCGATCATAAATCGCTTGATGTGCCCGATCAGCTGAAAGAAGGTGATGGGGAGGAAATGCTTAACGGACTGGGGCGTTCCTACAATAACTTCAGTCTTTCTACCGGCATGACACAGAAATTGACCTCCTCCGTCCTGTTAAGAGGAAATCTAGCTTCCGCCTATCGTACGCCTTCCGTAGCAGAACTGATGCAGGATGGAGTTCATGCCGACACCTATGAACGGGGGAACCGGGACCTTAGATCGCAGCGAAATATTGAAGGGGACCTAAGTCTTCATTATCATGCTGAAACTTTAAAAGTGGAGGTAGCTGTCTTCTGTAATCGAATTTTTGATTATATCTTTTTATCACCCGGTTCAGACACTACCGTGGAAGGGCTGCTGGTCTATCAGTATGCTCAGAGCGATGCTCTGCTTTACGGCCTGGAATCTGAATTTGAATGGAGTCCCTTATCTTTTCTTACTCTTTCCGGCAGTTATTCACATACTATCGCAAGGCAGGATGACGGAGACTATCTGCCATTTATACCTCAGGATAAATTGTCTGGCCAGGCAGAAATTATGATACCCGGGAAAGGTGTGATGAAAAAGCTGGAGATTGTGTTTAGTCCAGTGTATGCTCTTTCGCAGGTTCATCCACATCATCATGAAAGTGAGACAGATGCGTATTTTTTACTGAATGGATCCATAAGGATTATGCTTGCTCTTAAATCCCAAACCATGGAAGCTGGCCTCTATTTTCAAAATCTGTTGGATACTGCTTATTACGACCACCTTTCCACCTTAAAAGAATTGGGATATTACAATCTGGGCAGGAATGTGAGTTTTAAGCTCCTGATCCCATTCAGTTATGAAAACAAAGTAAGATAATTCTCATCATGACAATTTAAACTAGTTTGAAATATGCGCAGAATAGATACTTCATTACTCACATCCGATGAGTGCTGGGCAGTGCAGATCAGCGGACTTCAACACTGTGAATCCTGCAAGTTTGTCGGACTGACTGCCTGTATGGGCCAGAACATAAGAAAGACCGGTAAGAACAATAAGGGAGTGGTTGTAGGTATTAAAGGCATTGCCGTGCAATGATGACCTGCCAAACTTTTACTTAGATACGATATTTGAGATTTCTATTTAAATACACATTCAAAAAACAATACTATGAGTAAAAAGATTATCATTATCGGCGGGTCTGCTGCAGGACCAAAAGCTGCAGCCAGAGCCCGAAGAATGGACGAGTTTGCTGAAATAACTATGTTTCAGAAAGCACCGGATCTTTCCATGGCATCCTGTGGCTTTCCCTATTTTGTGGGTGGATTCTTTGATGATCGTAACAAACTATTATGTACTCCGACAGGTGTGGTTCGTGATCCAAAATTTTACTGGAATGCGAAGGGCATTGTCGCAAAGGTAAACACAGAGGTTACGAATATCGACCCTAAAAATAAAAAGATTGAATATACTGATCTCACGACCGGGGAAAAAGGAACCCAGGAATATGATAAGTTGGTGATTGCTACCGGTGCCAAGGCAAATATGCCTCCGCTTCCCGGGGTCGGACTGGAAGGCATAACTACCTTGCAGTCTATGTCGGATGCCGATTATCTGAGGAAGATCCGCGATGAGGGGAAGATAAAAAAGGCAGTGGTAATCGGCGGTGGGCTGATTGGTATAGAGACCCTTGAGGCACTCCACCTGGCAGGTATCGAACTGACCATGATCGAGCTACTGCCCCAGCTGCTTACCTTCCTCGACTGGAAAATGGCAAAGCTTGTGCAGAATTACCTGAAGACAAAAGCTAATGTTATTACTCAAAATGGGGTTGCAGAATTCCTGGGAGAGAATGGCAAACTGACTGGCGTGAAACTGCAGAACGGAACTGAAATACCCTGCGAGCTGGCAGTGGTGGCAATAGGGGTGAAACCTAACATTAAACTGGCCCAGGATGCTGGTCTTGATATCGGAAGTCTTGGCGGGATTACAGTGAATGAACATATGCAGACTTCTGATCCGGATATTTATGCCGTGGGAGACTGTTGTGAGATAACCAATATTATTACAGGTAAGAAGGTGCTGGCACCCTATGGCGATCTTGCAAACCTTGAAGGCCGGGTTGCCGGTGAAAATGTTATCAGGGGAAATAAAGCAAGTTTTCCGGGGACTATCCAGACAGGTATATGCAAGTTGTTCGATTACGGAGTCGGAATTACCGGTTTGTCTGAAGTTAAGGCAAAAGAGAGTGGTATGGATTATGTAAAAGTACTCAATGCAAGCCCGGATAAACCCGGATTTATGGAAGGCAAACTCCTGATCACTAAATTAGTAGCAGAAAGGAAAACCGGAAAGATCCTGGGCGCACAGGTGATAGGTCCCGGTGATGTCAGTAAACAACTCGCCATCTGGGCAACAGCGATAAAGGGAAATCTCACAGTTGATGATATGGTCAACGGAGACTTGCCTTACGCGCCCCCCTTCTCTCTGGCAATTGATCACAGCATAGCTACAGCACATATTCTCCAGAATAAAATGCACGGATTGTTTGACGGACTCTCAGCTCCTGAACTGAAAGCTAAACTGGATCAGGGAGACAAGATGTTCCTGCTGGATTGCAGAGGGGCAGATGAATATGAACAAACCCGGCTGGGTATCGGGGAAACCCTGATTCCTGTAGGGCTCCTGCGGAAAAGGCTTCATGAACTACCTGAGGATAAGAATGCAGAGATTATTGCCTACTGTAAAATTTCTCTTCGTGGTTATGAGGCGTCGGTATTGCTAAGAGCTCACGGCTATACGAATGTTAAGGTACTGGAAGGCGGTATTATGGCCTGGCCTTATGAGAAAGAGAAATAGTGTTGAAAATAAATTGGCAGGGGTGTGCATGCTACGCCCCTGCATTTTTCATTTTTTTCAGAATTTAATGAACATTTCCTAAACCAAAACTGTTCCTATATAAGAATGATTCATAAACAGGTTTAATTCTGATGGATATGGAGGCTGATATGATACGCGGGAAGCTTACTCAAAAGGGTCTGAAAGTGACCCCTCAAAGGATGGCTATACTGGAGGCAGTTTTTTCTCTGAATAATCACCCTACAGCCGAAAATATCCTTGATTTTGTCAGAAACCGGATACCTTCAGTGGCAACCGGTACGGTCTATAATATTCTTGAAACCCTGGTGACGAAGAAAATCATCTCGAGAGTTAAAACAGACCATGATGTTATGCGGTACGACGGTGTCTCAGAGCAGCACCACCATCTGTATTGTTCGGAATGTGACCTGATCGAAGACTACTTTGATGATGAATTGGACCGGATACTGAAGAATTATTTCAAAGATAAAGACATTCCGGGTTTTAACCTGGATAACATAGTGCTTCAGATCCGGGGTACTTTTAATAAATGTTAAATCTGAAATTTCAATTAAATAACAAATCTAAAAACTTATAAAATGGAACAAGTACAAGAACAACAAGTGTTTAGCATGCCACGGATTGGTGATCCAGCACCCGAATTTAAAGCTGTAACTACCCAGGGACCCATTAATTTCCCGGCTGATTATAAGGGAAGTTGGGTAATCCTTTTTAGTCACCCGGCAGATTTTACCCCGGTTTGTACCTCTGAGTTTATGACTTTCGCCACAATGGAAGATAAATTTGCCCAGGCAAACACCAAACTCGTTGGCCTTTCTGTTGATGGCCTTTACAGCCATATCGCCTGGCTGCGCACCATTAAAGAAAAGATTGAGTACAAGGGCATGAAGGATGTTGAGGTTAACTTTCCCCTGATCGAGGATATTTCAATGGAAGTAGCCAAGAAATATGGCATGATCCAGCCGAGCGAAGCAACTACAAAAGCTGTCCGTGCTGTGTTTTTTATAGACCCCAAAGGGGTTATCCGTGCAATCATCTATTATCCGCTGAGCCTTGGAAGGAACTTTGATGAACTTTATCGGGTAACTATTGCTCTCCAGGCAGCTGATGAGTTTGATATTGCCACTCCGGCCGACTGGCGTCCAGGTGATGACGTGATCATTAGCCCCGCAGGATCCTGTGGAACAGCAAAAGACCGTATGGAAGGTAAAGACAGCAAGGTGGATGACTGCAAAGACTGGTTCTTCTGTACCAGAAAGCTGGATAAGGATAAGGTATTAAATGCCATTCTGAAGAAATAAGCTGGTGAGCAGAGAGCTTGCAGGCAAGCTCCCTTTTTCAGTAAAAAAGAGGGCCCTTTCGGGTCCTTTTTTTGCGTTTACAGGAATCCTGACCGGCATTGACCAGTTCCGGATTCCGGGGGGTGAATATTATCAGATCAGTTCATAAGCAAGGATATTGATAATGGGTAAAATCAATTATATTTATTCCCTTTATCAAAACAACTCATTTTTTGTGCTTTTTACGCTTTTCAAGTATGTGACCTATGCCTGCTCCAATTACCACCCCACGTCTGAGGCTTCGTGAAATAACGCTTGCGGATCTGAATGATATCCACCGGTTGCACGCTATTCCGGAGGTCGATGAATTTAACACCCTGGGCCTTCCGAAAGATATCAGCGAGACCCGTAAACTGGTAAAGCGTTTGCTGGATTCCGGTTCCCGGATACCAAGGGAATCCTATACCTGGAAAATCATGCTTTGCGATTGTGATGTATTGATCGGCATGGCTGGTTTAACGCCTTCGAACGACAAATTTCGTCTGGGTGAGATCTACTATAAATTTCATCCCGAATTCTGGGGAATGGGATTTGCTACTGAAGTGGCAAAAGCGCTAATACGCTTTGGCTTCAACAGGCTAAAGCTTCATAAGGTGGAAGCGGGAGTGGCAACAGGCAACAAACGTTCGATCCGTGTGCTTGAGAAATGCGGAATGACACGCGAAGGACTTAGAAGAAAAATCCTGCCCATCCGCGGAGAATGGGTCGATAATTACCATTATGCCATTGTGGAGGATGATCCGCGGCCTTAATTGTAAATCTGATCCGGCAAAAACATCGCTGGAGAGCAGATCTTAACCATTGATACTCTTTCGGGAACGGAATAGCATATGCACTTTCCCGCACGGGCACAACAAGGTTTTGATATAATAACATACCTGATTCCGGCAGAAATATGTACTTTTACTCCAATACACCATGAATCTTACGTGCAACCTTTCAAACCTTAAAAAAATGAAAAAATTATCCATTACAATTTTAAGTTTCTTTACACTTGCCCTCTCGGCTCAGGTTGAACATAATGCCCTGCTGTGGAAAATCTCAGGCAACGGACTAAAAGATACTTCTTACCTGTTCGGTACCATCCACGCCCTGCCAAAAGCGGAACTGCTCATAAGTGATTCGCTTATTAAATATCTCGACCGGGCTGCAGTATTGGTTCTTGAACTGGATCTGGACCTTAGTATGAAGGACCAGGTGGCCCTTGCTAAACGGATGATGTTGCCCGAAGGTAAAACCGTAAAAGATTATATGGACAGTACCGATTACCAGATGATATATTGCTATTTAACAGATAGCATTGGTATCAGCGAGAAAAAGCTCCGGCAATACACTCTTATGAAACCCTTCTTTTTTGAATCGATGATCATGTTTGAAATAATAGAGGATCCTGTGGCGCTCGAGACTGAGCTAACTGACAGGTCCAAAGACAAAACCTTTATTCCTCTGGAGACGCTTATGGAGCAAATGGATATTATCGACAGCATCCCACTCGAAGCACAGCTGCAGATACATGGCGATTCTTATAAGTCGGACAAGGAGTACGAAAAGTTAAAAAGTTTTTATTTGAGTCAGGATTTGAAAGGGATTGAAGCCATGGTGTTTGGAGATGCCGAACTGATGAGTTATGAGACCGAATTTCTGTCCAACAGGAATCTGAAGTGGGAGCCAAAAATTAAGGAAATCATTGTCGGGGCACCTTCCTTCATTGCTGTGGGAGCTGCTCACCTGGTTGGTGAAAACGGTCTGATCAACTTGCTGGAAGAGGATGGCTATGCGCTCACACCTGTATTTTTTAACCCGGAATAGTCCCGGAAATGCATTTTCCGGAATCATGAAGTGACAGTATATCAGCTATTCAGTATAAAATTCAATAAGCCATGTATAAACTTTTTCTTTCTGCAACCGTCTTAATCATACTGCTTTCCTGTTCAACGGATACCGTTAAGAAAAAAGTGAATAAAGCGGGTCAGATTGCGGGCTCGGTAACCGGAGAATTTGTTGAAGGTGCGTCAAAAAGTATTGAAGATGCGTTTAACGTTCAACTGGAAATCAATGGAAATTTAAAAGCAAAAGGACTTGAGTTTGGTAAGTGTATGGTCAGCGATGATTCAACGGGTGAGGATAACTTGTTAACGGCCTATGTTATTTTCAACAAAGATTTTAATGACACCCTGATTGCCAAAGCATTTGATGATCATTCTCTGGAGATGGGAAGAGCATTTCTGCCTGTGAAAGGTACAGAAAATGAAACACGGTACCTGGAATTTCACTTTGACAAGCACACCAATATTGATAGTGATAGCAGACTGACGATTGAATGATGTTCTGCATAGAGCTGTGTTGCTTGTCCTGTTCTGGGATCTGGCGCTTTTTCGTCCACAACCTGAGAAAAAGTAATACAAAAAACCACTGAAAGCATTAAGCACTAGCATACGGGCACATTCAGGAATGAGATGCCTTATGCCCGCATTGCTGGTTTAAAAAGAAATTCTTTTCTATTTTTGAAGTGTCGCTGCATGCTAATCAAACTATGATCATAAAATCAGGACATATCATTTTTGTGTTACTGGCATGCCTTTTACTGGGAATTCCAATGGAACCTGCAGACGCCCAGGCCTGGCGCTGGATCATGCTGGCACAGCGAGAGGTGGACTACTCTCTTGGCAGCGACGTAATCGAATTTGGATCCCGGGAATCAAGGTATGCAGTTTTACAGTTGCGTCTGGTCGATGGTACCATGAACCTGTATGACATCGAAATCGAATATAAAGACGGGTATCGTGAAGAAATCCCGGTAACGCATAGTTTTCGTCCGGGCAATGACATAGTGGTCATTCCCATACCCGACCGCCTGCGGATCATCAAATCCATCACGATTTATTATGATACGGATAACTATTCTCAGAATGCTGCAAACCTCCTGGTTTTCGGGAGTCGATAGAGTGGGTTGTTTGTCAGCCTGAAAGTGCAGAAAACCAGTTTGTGGCTTTCAAACGACAATACTAAACCAAACCACACATCATGAAACTACTGCGAAATGTGAAGGAATATGCCAATGTCTCAGACTATGCAATTTCTTATCTCAAAATGCGAAAGGCTATCGGATTTCTCGGATTAGCCCTTCCACTGATCCTTATAGCAGGCTCCTTTGTCCCGGGCGGCATTAAAACCATCCAGCCATCCATCAGTGAATATTATGACACCTACATGCGCGACATTTTTGTCGGGATACTCTGCGCTGTGGCCCTCTTCCTTTTTTCGTACCGGGGGTTCAATGTCATGGATAATGCAGCGGCCAACTTTGCGGCTTTTTTTGCCCTTGGGGTGGCTTTCTTTCCCACCAGTAGTGAGAAGGAGTTTGTCCATTACATTCACCTGATTTCGGCTGCACTTTTCTTTATTACCCTGTCGCTGATCTCGATCTTTCTGTTTACACTGACAACAAAAGGAGGGAAGGCAGCGGGAAATAAACTTATCCGGAACCGGATATACCGGAGCTGCGGCTATATCATGTTTGGATCCATCCTGATAATGTTTGTCTATGTGATGTTCCTTGAGGAGCACCTGGTTCAGCTCGAAAATTACAAGCCGATCTTTGTGCTGGAAAGTATTGCGCTGTTTGCATTTGGTACTTCCTGGCTGATCAAGGGACGCACTTTGTGGGCGGATTAAGCCGGGATATTACCAGGCTTTTTTATAGATGAGCATTACCACATGCTTTCCCCAGGGGGAATCTGTATTCATGTGGATTTGCAGAAGGTTGCCGTTTTGAAGCAAGGTCCATTCTTCCGTTTCGCTCAGCTCTTCAGCCCTGCCACCCCGGTTCAAGCGGGTATGGGATTCAATCTTCAGGCTGTCACCGCTTTCACTAAGTTTTACCGTGGTTTCCCGCGGTGAATCCCAAAAAGTCGATTTATAGACTTCCCCATTGAGACTGTAGGTTGTTTCTTCCGTCCGGGTGGAGGCATATTCATAAAGAAATTGCCGGGTGATATGGATTTTATCCTCAGATTGTTCTACTACTATGCTTGGCGGAACCTGGCTGGTGCCGCGGTCTCCTGTCTGACTTTCTTCTTCGCTGAAATGCCAGGTTCCGTTGAAGTCGGTGCCGGATTTTTCCTTTTCAGGAAGAGGGTTCAGTCCGCACGCCAGCCGGTAGGAGCTGATCAGGGGAAGGAAGATGCTGTCCTCCTTATTCACAAAGCGAGGGTCCGGGAACAGGACGTCGTATTGCTTCTTCAGGGTATTGCGCACCATATCGGCCCAGATTACATAGAATGCCCAGTCGGGTTGCTCATCAAGGATCTCCAGGGCGGGTGGATTCCCAACTTCTGCCAGCGCAATCGGTTTACCGTCAGCAAGTACTTTCAGGCTGTCATAATAGGTCTTCTTAAAATCATTCCCGTAAACATCGAGGGATAGAATGTCGACGTACTCTTTCCCAGGATAGTACTGCTCATAGTACATCGCGGGATTGTCAAAACGGTCGACGCTCCACACCCAGACCAGGTTGTTGAGTTTATGATGTTTAACCAGGCGGTCGAACAGCTGAATGTATAATCTTCTGGTACTGTATTCACCTGTGCGGGCTCCCCACCAGAACCAGTTTCCGTTCATCTCATGATAAGGGCGCCAGAGAACCGGCACATGGGCATCCTGCAGTTGCTTCAGGTAGACAACTACAGAGTCTACCTGTTTGCACCACTGCTTGTACAGCGCTGTCCCCGGGGTCAGTACATCCCGGAATTGTCTGTCGGTCAGTTTCCCCTGGACGCTTTGTATCGAGTCCGGATCACTGTCGGGCAGAGCCCTGAAGGTTATTGGTTCTTCGGCAGTTGGCGGCACAGCATGCCAGCAGATGGTGATCAGGGAGCCCAGGCTATGCTGCCTGATACATTCCTTTACAATATCCGGCCGGGCAAGGTACGAATCGCTGTCCCCTTCCCGGGCATGTCCCCAGTCGATGCTGTAGACTACCGGGGTCTTTCCGGTATAGTAAGCAGCAAACTGTGTGTTTCGGTCCTTCGTATTCGGGTAATTATGTTGTCCGGTAAGCATATACTTTCCGGATATGGAGCTGATGAAATCCAGGAGTGCACTGGCTTCAGCTGATGCATTCGGGGAAACCGGTTCAAACTGGTATGCAGATGCAGGCAGGATAAGAAGAAGACAGGTCAGGACAAAGCTGGTTCTGATCATAGTTGTGGTTTTTGTATTTATCCGGGGAAATTAGAAAAAATATAGATTATTTGTGAGGAATCCTGAGCGCTTTTGCATATGGGCTTATCTATTAAAAATGTTATAACAGGTATGATGAATAATATTTTCAGTGTATTTTTATACTTCTGCCCGGAAGGGAAAGAAGTGAGTTGTTTTACTAAGCGATGTCTATGAAAAATCTACCTATGAAACGCAGGGGGTACACCAGAGTTCTCTGCCTGATGTTAGGGGTATGGATGCTACTACCCGCCCTGACTTTCGCACAATTGTCGACCTCCAGGATCTTCACGAATGGAATGGTGCTGCAACGCGATGCCAATATTCCTGTGTGGGGTTCATGTGATCCCTTTGATACCATCAGTGTTACAGTTAATGCCTCTTCAGCCACCACGCTGGCTGATCAGGAGGGTAACTGGTTAGTTACGCTGGACCCTATGTCTGCCGGTGGTCCCTACCAGATGATTATTACCAGCGGTGAACAGACTTTCACCCGAAGCGATGTTTATATCGGAGATGTTTACATGGCTTCCGGTCAGTCGAATATGGAAATGGCCCTGAGCAGCGCCGATGGCGGTGCAGCTGAAGCTGCTGCCGCCAATTACCCCTCCATCCGACAGTTTAAAGTTCCCAAAACCGTTGCAACTGAGCCTTCTGATGTGATACCCACCAGCAGTTCCTGGACACCTGCAACCTCAAGCTATGCTGGTAATTTTTCGGCACTGGCATACTATTTTGCCCGAGACCTGCAGGCAGAAATCGATGTGCCTATCGGAATTATCAATACTGCTTATGGCGGCGCACGCATCGAAGCTTTTATGAGCGATGGGATGCTGGGTTTCGATGAAACCTGGGTAACCCTGGCCAATGGAGAAAACGAACGTCAGCCCACCCTGATCTACAATGCCATGATTCACCCTTTCCTTCGGGTACCCATAAAAGGGATTATCTGGTACCAGGGCGAATCCAATGCCGATTCACGTGAAGATGCCCTGGCTTACGGAGAGCTGTTTCAACGGATGATCAATGCCTACCGCCAACTGTGGGATATGCCCGGGATGCCTTTCCTCTGGGTGCAGCTGCCTAACTTCAGCGATCCGGCTGATGAGCTTGCACCGGGTACCTGGGATGCCTGGCCACAACTGCGGGCAGGACAAAGCAGGGCCCTGGCACTGCCAAATACCGGCGAGGTGATTACCATCGATGTTGGCGATGTGGATATTCATCCCACCAACAAGGAGCCTGTCGGTGCCCGCCTGGCCCTTCTGGCCAGGGCTGAGATCTATGCCGGACTTTTTGACCCGTCATCACCTCGCTATAAAACCCACGAATTGCTGGCTGATGGCAAAGTGAAAATCGAATTTGACCACGTGGCCGGTGGACTCGTGGCCACCGGCGATCAGGGGGATAGCCTTCGTTGGTTCTCCATTGCTGATGCCAACGGGAACCTTTATCCGGCAAAAGCAGTGTTGGACGGCGACAGCGTGATCGTCTGGAATGATGCAGTTGCCGAACCTGCCGTGGTACGCTATGCCTGGGAGTATAACCCTGAAGGGGTGAACCTGTATAATGACAGCCTGCTGCCGGCAGCTCCCTTTATGATCGATGTGGTTTACCCGGGCTTCAGCATCAGTGAATTCAATGCCACAGACACCCTTCTGGAAAGGGGTTCCAGCGCCATACTGACCTGGAAGGTATACGGGGCAAACGATATTACCCTCAATGGCGAACCCGTCGACTCCATCGGAGGCATGGAAGTCTGGCCCCTGGATACTACTGAATACATGCTGATCGCAACTAGCAGGCTTAATCCGGAAGACAAGGATACCGTGAGCATCAGGATTGACGTGATCGATCCCCTGCCCACCATCTTTATCGAAAGCCGGCAGGGCGACCTTGTGGAACCTGAAGTTGAGGTAACAATCACCGCCGGGGCCAATGCCCCCGGAGGAGGAAGCGTGACGCAGGTAGAGTTCTTTGTGGATGAAGTCAGCATTGGGGTGGATGCCGAATATCCTTACGAGGTGAACTGGTTGCCGCCCGATACAGGAGATTACGCGATTACGGCTGTGGTTACCAACGATATGGGTGTATCTGCAACTTCCAATACCATTCACCTGACCGTGTCATACATCATTTTGATTATCTATGAGGCGGAAGAGGCCACCCTTGTAGGCGGTTCTATCCAGAACAGCTCGCAGTGCAGCGGCAATAAGTATGTTGACCTGCAGGATGCTTTTGTACTGACCTTCAACGGAGTGCTGGCTGATTCAGCCGGTGAATATATGATGCACATCCGCTACAGGCTGAACTATGAGTCGCCCAAATCGCAGGACTTGTATGTCAATGAAGAATTCATTGAGCAGATTGCCTTTACGGCACCCAATACCAGCAGTTGGCAGACCTACAAGATCAATGTAAACCTGCCCGAAGGCGAAAATGAAGTGAAGATCGTGGGGGTTTGGAACTGGATGAGCTTCGATTATATTGCCCTGGCGGTTCCGGGAGTTCCGGAGGATACTACAAGCGATACCACCGCACTTGTGGAACATCGGATTTCCGGTGAAGCAACCCACATGAAGATCACGCCCAACCCCACATCCGGCCTGGCTATCCTTAAGTTTACCCTGCCTGAGGAAGGTGATATCTGCCTTGACATTCTCGATATGGCCGGAAAGCAGGTAGCACACCTCAGCGAGGCCCGGATATCTGCAGGGGAGAACAGTATGAGCATAAATATCTCAGATTTGAATGAGGGGATCTACCTCCTGAAGATGAGTCAACGGAATGTTCCGATAGCGATGGAACAGATCGTGATCCGAAGATAGGATCCTGAGGCATTTTTACTAAATTGAAAACGGGGGCTCAGTTTGGGTCTCCGTTTTTTTCTAATGAGATGTGTTAACTGGCAAGTGACAAGACTGGATTAACCACATGCTGGTTATAAACATCACCGCTAAATAGCTAACCATATTCAGGCTTTTTAAAACCATGACTAGTTTATAATGAATCAAATTGGGGAAAAAGTTAAAAACCGGTCGGTCGCCATTCAGTTTATTATGTCTGAGGGATACAAACAGAAAAGGTACTTCCTTTATTTATTTCACTTTCAATCTTCAGACTGCCCTTATGAAGATGAATGAATTCCTGACATAATTTTATTCCTAATCCTGAACCCTGTTCACTGTTGGTCCCGTTCTTTGTGATGAATTCAGAAGGATTGTACAACTTTTCAATATCAGTTTTGCTCATTCCGACTCCATTGTCTGAAATGCTAATACTATCATATCCCTTCTCTGTATTGGCTTGTATTTCTATCCTCCCACTTTGTGGTGTAAATTTTATGGCATTTGATATCAGGTTTCTGAATACGGTTTGTATCATTTTTTCATCAACCTTCAGCATGTGATCTTTCGGGATGGAATTAATAAAAGAGATGTTTTTATTAATTAAGGTCGGCTGATACATTGCCGAAATTTCTTCGATAATAGCATGTATATTATGTTCCGCGATATCAAGTGATATACTGCCAATGCTAATTCTTGACCAGTCCAGCAGGTTATTGAGCAGCTCAAGACTTTTCTCGCTGGAACTTTTGATCATTTTTATGTATTGCGCCAGGGTGTCTGGCGGAATATCTGCAGTTTTATCTATTAATAAATCCGTTAGCTGTATTAAATTCCCCAGTGGATTTCTCAGATCATGCCCGATAATCGAAAAGAGTTTGTCTTTTGTTGCATTCAGTTCCTTTAATTTATTCTCAGTTAAAATATGTTCGGAGATATCTACAACAACACCGATAATTCCCTGTACTTGTTGGTTCTTGTCAAAAACCGGTTTAGTAATGGTTCTGATCCATTTTTTAGATCCTTTTTTTGAAGTAAACCGGCATGTCAGCGTATAGGCTTTTCCCTTGGTTATGCAGTCTGAAAATGCTTTTTCTATTTTTATGCGGTCCTCATCGCTATAGCATTTTAAACTTTCCTTTATGTGGTTCACTTCTTTACTTTTATCAAAATCATGAATATTGTACAAACCGTCGGACCAAAAAATTTCTTTGGTTTCCACATTATATTCCCAGGCGCCTACATCGAATAAACGTTCGTTTTCAGCCAACAACTCTTTGATTCGCTGGATTTCTTCAACGTTTTTCTTACGTTCTGTTATATCAATAAATGTAATAATGCGCAAATCTCCGATATCCTCATAATTTAATTGAATATGTTTTTTGCCGCCATCCCTGGCAGTTATCTGTACTTCGAAACCTGAACCTTCCTGGTTATTTTTTTTATCACACTTATACTGTTCCCATCTTGATTTTATGGTTGCTCTTAAATCAGGCGAAGGGAAGGCTTTATTGTACCATTCATCGAGAGTAGGTATTTCATCAATTGTGTAGCCAAATAGTGAAATAACTTTTTTATTAATTAAAAGTACTTTACCATCTGAATCCAGTAAGGCTTTCCCAATTGGTGAGGATTCGAAAACCAGCTTGAATTTGTCCTGGCTTTGTTTTAGTTCGTTCTCCTTATTCCTGATATCGGTTAAATCCCAGATGAGAGCAATAACATGTGAAACCTGGTGGTTCTTATCGAAAATAGGGAACACAATTTCCTGTAGAATACGTTTATCCTTTCTGGTATTAAAGCCATTTTCTGTAAGACCAAAATCAATTGTTAAAACATGATTTATGCTTTCTCCGGCAAACACCTTTTGATAGCGCTTATCGGTTCCGTTTGCTTTACTAAACGGGTCAGTTAGAATATTGAACTTTCCAACAACATTTTCAGTTTTTGGCAATCCTAAAATATCCTGCATGGATTTGTTTATGTCTGAACAGAATCCATCAACATCAAACATTTCAAGTCCTATAGGAAGATTATCAATTATGTTGGTTAGAAGTTCACTGTTGTTTAATAAAGACTGGACATCTTCTTCTTTTTTTAGAAAGACAAAACTTATTGTTAAAACAAAGGTGGTAACGAAATAAACGATGAACACTAAAACTTTGGCAAAATCCGGCAAAAAAAGGGCTTCAGTATAATGCGATATTAAAGCATCTGCTGAACGGAACAGCATCACAAAAGAGAAACATATCAGCATAATGCCGGTGGCGCCTTTTATTTTGCTTTTGGGTCTTATGGTTATAAGATTGATTCCTGCAATCAATCCCATGAACGTGAAAATAATGAATGAAATAAAAATCCTTATGTTAAAGGTTTGGTGGACATTTAATGCGAAGACAACCGAAGATATGGATGCAAGAACCAGGAATAGCCGAAGTTTCTTAATAAATTGTTTACTGCCAAAGGCTGAGAATGAAAAGAATTCAAGGGAGAAACCAAAATACAGAAAGATATTGGTTAAAATGATGAACAATGCTCCGGGTAGCTCTTCCCGGAATAATAAAAATGACAAACCTGCAGCCTGCAGAAATTTTCCCAAAGCATAGATTAAATACAATCCTGAAGGCTTTATACTTATGAGCGATTTATAGAAAATAAGTATAATGGCAATAACAATGTTGATAATAATGATGAGTGTATAAATCGTCTCTATATCAAATGCCATATAAATAAGGTTTCTCTATTACAAGTTACTCATTTAACTGCAATTGTAAAATACTTTCAAAGGACTAATTCTTATGCCTTTTAATAACGCAGGCTATTGAGTGTTTAAGGGGTGGGGCGGGCTCATGGTCTCACTAATACGGATCAGCTTTTTTAGTCTGTCCACTGTAATAATCCTGAACGTCATCGCATTGATGGTGATTCTGATGTTGTTGTTGCTGTTCGTCACATAAAAATTCTTACCTGTTCTGCAATAGAATGCTTCATCAGTATCTTTCAAAATCTGATGAATGAATAGTTCAATTTGTTGTTTGGAATAATCAGCGTTTAATTTTTTATTGATCCTCTGGTAAACAAGTTCTGTGTAGCAGATATTTTGGAGAATTTTTTGTTTGGTTACTGTCATGTCAGGTGCTTTAGCGAAGAGGTATTTATGAGGTCTGGTCTAAATTTTAACGGGTTGATTTTCATGAGATGTTTTAGTTGTTTATGGATTATGATGAACCTCAGGATCGGATGTGAAATATAGGCATGTCAGTGAGGTATAGGGCAGACTGCTATTGATAAAGTCGTTCGTGTCCAATGGAAGTACTATACTGATTTTCATTTGTTCATAGCGTATTGTTGTTATTCCATTCGCCGCATCGCGGAATGGGTTTTGATGATCTTTCCTCCATGCCGGTTCAATATTGCCTCCTTCTCAATTCCGGATATCCCTTTTTGTAAGCCGTCGTGTTTAGTCAACCTGGAAGAAATTGAGCAGTTCATTCAATACTTCAGTTCTCCTGGCTAATTCCTGGGCATTTTTTGAGATTTCATTAGAAATCATCAGATTGTCAGAAGTGATTTCCTGCAATTTTGAAATGTTGGAGTGGCCATTTTGCGATTTCAGGTCACTTTCCGGACTGGTTAAAGTTTTAATGAGATCCGAGGTTTTTTGAATGTCATCAATAATCCTCCTTAGGTTCCTGATCGAATCCTGGGCTTTCCCAATACTCTGATTGGAGATGTCGTCAATATCGTCGGCGGCAAGCTTGCTTTGTTCTGCCAAGCTTTGTATTTCCTTTGCTACAATGGCAAAGCCCCTTCCATATTCCCCTGCACGGGCTGCCTCAACGGCTGCATTTATCGCTATGAAGTTTGTTCTGGAATAGATACTTTCAATAATTTTCGTTTTACCTACCACATCCTTCATGGAATCCACTGTCCCATTTACATGATCGGCTCCTGCAATGATATTCCGGGTGGCATTGGCAGAAATTTCTTCGATTTTAATCATTGACTGGCTTAAATCATCCGTGAATTTTTCCTGTTGACTTGCTCCCTGGTTTATCTTTTCTGCATTGACGATAAGGTTTTCCGAAACCTTCATAATCCCCGCTGTGCTGGATTTGATGTTTTCCGTTATTTGTTTAAGCTGCATGACCATCACTTTCAGGGAATGAATCAGGTCTCCCTCCTTGCTATCCAGCGATCGTATTACCTCATTTGACAAATTCCCTTTGGATATCTGGTTCGCCAGGTCTATGACTTCCCTGAAATAATTTGTTGATACTTTGAGAGCATTCGCCATCTCACCAATCTCATCTTCTCTGACAATGCCAATCTCGGCATCCAGTTTTCCCTGGCTGCACGATTTTGCATATTTCACAACATGTTGCAGGGGCCTGGTAATGCTGTACGCTATGAACCAGACAAGGATAAGTATAAGGAGCAAACCAATAGAACCGATGATCAGCGTGAAGCTTATGCTGCTATTGGCTTCCGATAAAATAACATCCAGAGGTACCGCAATTCCGATCGACCAGGGGGTAGGGGTATTACCGACAATTATGGGCGCAAATGATACATAGGATTTGGTTTTATCCTTGTTTTCATAAATGAATGAGAAGGATTTCCCTGCTTTAATTTTCGAAATAATTCGTTTATCATTTAGTATTTCTGTGACCGGTTTATTAATGTAGGCGGTATCCGGATGGGTTATTAAAATTCCCTGGTTCGAGATTAAAAAGGCAATACTGTTTTCGAAGGGGTGAATGCTGTTGATTTCTTCCTGAAAACGGTCAAGGGTTATGTCTGTTCCGACTACGCCTGTAAAAATACTGTCAACCAGTATGGGGCAAATAAAACTCGTCATTAAAATTTCATCCTCCTTATTTCCTGTATAGGAGTAGTAATAGGGTTCCTCGATACTTTCCAGTTTTTCCCTTTTCAGGCGGCCATAATCGGTGTTGTCCCCATCAAGGCTTTTGAGGGTATTGTTATTGTGTATTGAATCTCCTTCACGCCAGAATTCTTCAACATACCTCCCGGTCGGCAATTTCCATTCAGGATCAAGTACTGACAGCTCCCAGCTATCCCATATCCCATAAAACTGAGGGTTATTAATAAAGACATACTCATACATGTCACGGTGGATGTCAGCCCGTTTTTCTGCAGGAAGATTCTTATAATTTGCAAAGGCTTGTGTTAAGGTGCGGATAACATCCATATCGCTGTTGAATTCAGCCATGGCACGGCTTGCATGCTCCCGGGCATTGGCATCGATATAATCTTTTGCATCCTTAAATGCCTTGGTTCTGAATTCATACGAAATATACCCGATACTGATACTTGAGATTATAATTACAGTGCTCATAATCGATAGTAGCATCTTCGAGCGGATGTTGAGCTTTATGGACATATAGGCGGTTTTTACGGTGGCTCAGGAAATTTACAAAAATTGTGACTGGAATATGATACCGCAAAATAGAAGTTATCATACCTTAAGCTCTAACCTACAGACAGACAGAGTGATGAAAGAATATCCAGCTTGTTATCCTGTTGATTAATTGTGTTAGGGATGGTAGATCCGGGTGGGATTTCCTTAAGCAAGCTGTGATTTTTTTAGTATCGAAAGGTAAAAACAAATAAACAAGCTTCTACGTCATGACGTGCTTACTTTCGAAAAATAGCTCGTGCTTCGTCAATCCTGTTTGAATGGTTTGCAGGGGATGGAAATGGTTAAGCTTTGGCGGCCTGTAATGCCGGAATGAATCCAGAGTAATAACATACTGTATAACAGTCATATACAAATTATTCACGGAAATTAAAACTAACTTCATAGAACTTATAAAATGAGAAATCTACTAGTAAAAAAACTATAAAATGAAATATAATCCTATGAATACCTGTGCCTGAATTTCATTTTCAAACTGGATCAATCCGATATGCCTATCCTTCTACCGTTGAAATGATTTTTTGCTTCCACCATAATTATTGATTAATTTCAGGTTCAATAAACATAAAACTATGATTATCACAACTACAGATCAGATTCCCGGCAGGGAAATCACTGAAATCCTGGGCATTGCCCGGGGAAGCACGGTCCGTGCGCGAAGCATAGGGCGTGATATTTTTGCAGGTCTTAAAAACATTGTTGGCGGCGAAATCGAAGAGTATACCAAACTCCAGGCGGAGTCGCGCGAACAGGCTATGCTGCGCATGATCGAAGACGCGAAGAAACTGAATGCTGATGCCATCGTCAATGTACGGCTTGCTACTTCTATGGTCATGCAGGGTGCGGCTGAGATCCTGGCATACGGAACTGCTGTAAAACTAAAGTAAGATGTCACAGGAAGGTATCATTGTACTTGCCATTGAGGGCACTGCTTTTGTCATAGCACTCATTCTGGTCATATTTCTGATATTCAGGAGGATCAGGATCAAAAAGCAGGAGAACTTTGAAAAAAGGGACAATTAAAAAATCTGTCCCCTGAAGAAGGTAAATGATCCTGTCTGATTCGCGACAGGATCATTTTTACACCCTGACAATTAATGGCTGTTTACTGATCAGCATATTCAGCAATGATGCCCTTGATCATTTCAGGGGCAACACGGCCATAGGTTTTTTCACCTACCATAACAACCGGTGCAAGTCCGCAGGCACCAACGCACCGCAGGCAGCTGATCGAGAATTTTCCATCGGCGGTGGTTTCTCCAACTTCAATTTTCAGCACTTTCTTGATTTCATCAAGCACCTTTTCTGCACCGCGCACATAGCAGGCAGTTCCCGTGCAAATGGAAATGGGGTGTTTCCCTTTTGGCAGCATGGTGAAGAAGCTGTAAAAGGTTACCACTCCATAAACTTTGGCAATCGGGATGGTAAGCTCCTGTGCCACCACTTCCTGGATCTCGGCAGGAAGGTACCCGAAAGTACCCTGTACCTTATGAAGAACATTGATTAATTCTCCTTCTGCATTATCAAATGCTTTGCAGATTTCTTTAATCTTATCTACTTGATCTTTTTTGAGTTCTACTTTTATTCTTGACATTTTCGTCTGCTTTAATGTGTTTAACAAATTCCCTGTCGTGGCGGATTTACTTCATGTAAATGATTTTCTTCCGCTTGTCGGAGTAATGGGTGTGCAGCAGGTGATGTGCCTTTTCACTCATGGGTTTACCAAGGAATTCTTCATACAGCTTGATAATGTAGGGATTTTCATGCGATTTGCGGATGGGTTTATTAGCGTCCTCGCGATAGATAGCCTCAGTACGCTTCTTGATGATCTCCAGATTTCCGTGGTGCAAGGGTTGTCCACCACCTCCAACACATCCGCCGGGACAGGCCATGATCTCGATGGCGTGGAATTCACTTTTTCCTGCCCTGACATCTTCAAGCAGCTTGCGGGCATTTCCTAATCCATGGGCAATCCCGATCTTAATCGTTGTACCGTCAAAATCGACTTCAGCCTGCCGGATGCCCTCCATGCCACGGAGTTGTTTGAAATCCACTTTATCAAGGGATTTCTTCGTGAAGATCTCATAGGCAGTGCGGGTGGCAGCTTCGATAACACCCCCGGTTGCTCCAAAGATCACCCCGGCTCCTGTTGATTCACCCAGGGGTTTGTCAAAATCTTCTTCCTGCATATTGTTCAGGTCCATGTTGGCCCGTTTGATAAGGTTGGCTAACTCGCGGGTAGATATTGAATAGTCAACGTCAGGATTGCCGTCAACAGCAAACTCGTCACGCTGGCATTCGTATTTTTTAGCCAGGCATGGCATGATAGAAACAACTACCAGGTTTTCACGTTTCACCTCGATCTTATCGGCGAAGTAAGTTTTAGCTATCGCTCCGAACATCTGCTGCGGGGAGCGTGCTGTGGAAGGAATATCCAGCATATCAGTGAATTGCTGTTCGAAGAAGTTAACCCAGCCGGGGCAGCAGGAGGTAAGGATGGGTAACTTGACGTCTTTATCCCCTTTCAGGTGGCGGCTGATCCTGTCGAGGAACTCGGTACCTTCTTCCATGATGGTGAGGTCAGCAGCGAAATCGGTATCAAAGACATAGTTAAATCCCAACTGGCGAAGCGCAGATACCATCTTTCCGGTAACTGAAGTTCCCGGAGCCATGCCGAATTCTTCTCCCAGGGCAGCACGAACTGCCGGAGCAGTCTGAACGATCACTGTCTTCTCCGGATTGGAAAGGTCCTCGATCAGCTTGTTGGTGTGATCAACCTCCGTAAGGGCACCGGTTGGACAGACTGCAACACACTGTCCACAGTAAGTACACGGGGAATCTTCCAGGTCCATTTCGAAAGCCGGAGCAACGACGGAATAGAATCCGCGGTTGACGGCAGAGAGCGCACCTACAGTCTGGAATTCGTTACACATGGTTTCGCACCGGCGGCACATGATACATTTGTCCATATCCCTGATGATGGAAGGGGAGAAGTCTTTCCGGTAGGTTGACATCTCTGCAATATCCTGATTCGGGATCTCCCGGATACCCAGTTTTATGGCCATATCCTGGAGGTCGCAATTACCTGATTTGGCGCATACCAGGCAGTCTTTGGGATGATCGGAAAGGATCAGTTCCATGACGGTCTTCCGTGCATTCAGAACCCGCATGGTATGGGTTGTGACCACCATGCCTTCGAACACCTCGGTCGAGCAGGAGGGGGCCAGGTTTCGGCGGCCTTCCACCTCTACGGAACAAATCCGGCACCCGCCGGGTTTGTGTTCTATTTTCAGATCCGGCAGGTCCATATAACAGAGTACAGGAATATCAATATCCAGTTGCCTGGCTGCCTTATATATTGTTGTTCCCTTAGGAACTTCAACTATTTTATTGTCGATTGTAATTTTAACAGTTTCCATTTTCTCCCTTCTTATTTTACGATTACTGCATTGAATTTGCAACGGTCCTCGCAGGCTCCGCACTTGATACAGAGTGTAGGATCGATTTTGTGCACTTCTTTTCTTTCGCCCGTGATAGCTCCTACCGGACATGCCCTGGCGCAGGCTGTGCAACCCACACAGTTTTCTTCTACTATCTCATAGATCATTAGGGCTTTACAAACGCCGGATGGGCATTTTTTATCAAAAATATGGGCTTCATACTCATGTCCGAAATTCCGGATAGTGGATAGAACAGGGTTTGGGGACGATTGTCCCAGGCCGCAGAGTGAGGTATCCTTGATAACATTACCAAGGTTGATCAGGCGGTCGATATCGGCTTGTTCGCCGTTCCCTTTAGTGATTTTGTCAAGCAACTCATAAAGCCGTTTGTTTCCAATGCGGCAGGGTGCACATTTACCGCATGATTCTTCAACTGTAAAGTCCAGGAAGTATTTCGCCACATCCACCATACAGTCGTCCTCGTCCATGATGATCATCCCGCCGGAGCCCATCATGGAGCCCGCAGCGATCAGGTTGTCATAGTCAATGGGTGTGTCGAGGTCTTTCTCAACCAGGCAACCCCCTGAAGGGCCTCCGGTCTGTACTGCTTTAAATTTTTTCCCTTCCTTTATGCCTCCGCCAATCTCAAAGATCACTTCACGAAGGGTAATTCCCATTGGCACTTCGATAAGCCCTACGTTATTGACTTTTCCAGCCAGGGCGAATACTTTGGTCCCTTTTGATTTTTCAGTTCCGATGGCAGCAAACCATTCGGCTCCTTTATTAATGATCACCGGGATGTTTGCATAGGTTTCCACATTATTCACGTTGGTGGGCTTTTTCAGGTAGCCTTCAACGGATGGGAACGGAGGTTTCAGGGTGGGTTCACCACGATTTCCTTCCATCGAGTGGATGAGGGCAGTTTCTTCGCCACAGACAAAGGCGCCGGCACCGTAACGCATTTCTACATCGAAGCAGAAATCTGTGCCGAAAATATTATCGCCCAGAAACCCGAATTCACGGGCCTGCTTAATGGCAATCTTCAGGCGTTCGATGGCCAGGGGATATTCTGCCCGGATATAGATCAGGCCGTGCGAAGCACCCGTGCAATAGCCGTTTATAGCCATAGCTTCCAGAACTGTGTGGGGGTCTCCTTCCAAGATTGACCGGTCCATGAATGCTCCGGGGTCACCCTCGTCAGCATTGCAAACCACGTACTTTACATCACTTTCTACCTTGCGGGTCAGCTCCCATTTCAGTCCGGTCGGGAATCCTCCGCCTCCGCGTCCGCGCAAACCGGAATCCTTTATCAGTTTAATGGCACCTTCAGGGGTCATGCTGGTGATCACCTTCCCCAGGGCTTCATATCCGTCGCGGGCAATGTACTCCCCGATGTCTTCCGGATTGATGATTCCACAGTTACGCAGTGCAATGCGAATCTGTTTTTTATAGAAATTCATGCTCTTGGAATCGCTCACTTTCTCATCGCTATCAGGGGCAGTGTAGAGCAAGCGTTCCACTTTCCTTCCCTTCACAATATGTTCCTCAACGATTTCACGTGCATCACCGGGTTTAACCTGCGTGTAGAAGGTGTTGTCCGGGATTAATTTGACAATGGGTCCCTTCTCACAGAAACCGAAACAGCCGGTCTTGATCACCTGTGCAAAATCGCTCAGACCCTGCTTTTGAATCTCGGTTTGCAGATTTTCAATGACTTTATCACTTTCTGATGCCCTGCATCCGGTACCGCCGCATACCAGGGCATGTATTTTGTATTCTGACATCTCGTTTCCTCCTGGTTACTTATTTTGTAGTGTCTTCGATATTTTTGTAATTCATTGGAATGATTCCTTCAACCAACTCTCCGTTGCGGATATATTTTTCAATGATCTCATCAGCCTTCTTCTCATCGACGTATCCGAAAATGATGGGTTCTTTTCCCGGAAGGGTAACTTCAATGGTCGGCTCAGCATAGCAATAGCCCATGCAACCGGTCTGGGTAACCACTGCCTCAATATTTCTTTTTTCCAGCTCATCGGCAAGGTAGTTTATGGTTTCCCTCGAACCGGAGGCAATACAGCATGTTGCCATTGCTACTTTGATCTGAACCATGCTTTCGGGGTGTTCGCTTTTGTCGCGAAGTGAAGTCTTGGACTTCAATTCGTCTTTCAACTTGCGTAAATCATCCAGTGTTTTAACTTTTCCCATTTCTCAGTGTTTATTTAAATTTATCGATTTCTTCGCAGATTATCTATCTAATCAATTGATTAACAGCTTATTTATATTTATTCTATTTTGACAATGCATCCATATTTTCCTGCAGCATATCCCGGATAAACCGGATCACCCGGGGATGGCTGACGGGGAGACCATCCAGTTCGGTTTTGATATCCCGGGTATTAAAGCTGTATTCCCTGTCATTCACCTGGTAGCTAAACAGCCATTCCCGTTCAGGATATGCCCTCAGCAGGCTGATCAGGGTGGAAAGTACATCACCCATAGGCTGCCGGTCGAGATGATCAAGTTCGAATTCAGCACGGATGAGTGTTCCCTTGTTGATTTCAGATTCAACGTGCAGAATGCCCCCTGCTGCTTCGGCATGCTGACGAAGAAGTGGGATCCCCAGCCCGGTTTTTTTATTTCCTGTAGTGAAGAAGGGGTCGTTCAGTCTGTTCAGCGTCTCCAGGTCCATCCCCTTTCCATTATCCCTCACCCGGAAGCCTGTCCTGTTGTCTTTTTCGTTTTTCCATACTTCAATGGAAATTTCACCGGCTCCGGCATTAACGGAGTTTTGTGCTATGTCCAGAATATGTAGGGCAATCTCTTTCATTCTGAAAGGATTTTTCGTCCATCCGTATTCCGCAGGGCCATTTTTAACTCGGAAAAGCTGGCTTCCTCCATCAGGTATTTCGTGACGGTCTGACCGATCATCGGAAGATCATGCGCATCCGAGTTTTGTATCAGCGACTTTCCCGTAAGCTCCGGATGAAGTCTGGTGAATTCCCCTGGATGGCTGCGTGCGGAGATCTCAAATGCATCCGCCTCCAGATCTTCGGGGATAAACCCCAGCTGACTGATCAGGGAGTTATACGGCCGGTCGATATGCGCAGGAATGAACAAGCCTCCCAACCGGGCCACCTGCTCACGGACTTCATAAATACTATGTCCCAGGGCACCAATCAGTAAGGGTTCAACCTCATTCAGGATCCTTTCTTCACGGTCAACGACCAGTTGCTCCCCGAAGAGGGAAGGATCGTTTTTTACCGGTGCCAGACCGGCGGTAAGGATCTGCTGGAATTTCTCAGCATCATCAAGTGTTTCAAAGAGCGTCAGGCAATGTATTTCCTCGGCAGTGTTAACTTCAGCGCCGGGGATCACCAGGATACCTTCCTCGGAACCCAGCTCCATCATAAGCCTGCAGTGTTGCGTGGCGTTATGATCGGTCATTGCCAGTATGTCAATTTTTTTCCTCCGGGCCTCCCGGATAATATTTACCGGGCTCATATCCAGGCTTCCACACGGGGAGAGTACCGAATGAATATGCAGGTCGGCCCTGAATATTTTCATCATGCCTCCAGAAGCTGGTACAAACGGCCTGCTATCTCAAAAGCAGATAAAGTAGTGCTCAGCACGGGAATACCCTCTTTCTCACTCAGGGAAAGAACTTCTGCTTCCGGAACAAGTCCCTTGACAAGGATAATGGCTGCCAGGTCCTTGAGTGCCGCAACAGCCATGATATTTTTATGTGTCTGCAGGGTAATCCAGACCTGCCCTTCATCCGAGTGCCCCATGACATCACTCAGAAGGTCGGAGCAATAGGCACCGGTTACCTCTTTCTGTAAAAGAGCCTGGCCGGAAAGTGGCTTTAGCTCAAGTTGTTTTACGACATCTTCAAGAATCAGCGTTTTCATGGAACCAGTTTATCAAAGCGGTTTATACCCCATATCTTTTCAGCTTTATCGGGCTTTCCGGGAGCCACTGCGAGGGCATTTTGCACAAAGATACAGTCACTCGTTTTAGCCCTTTTCTGAACAATATCTTCAGCCAGCGTTTTGCACGACGGTGCTCCGCAGGCTCCACAGTCTATTCCCGGCAGATATCCCAGGAGTTTTTGTATAGAATCCATTTTCTTCATGGCCGCTTCCATATCATCATCCAGCTTCATCATCGAACGGGGTTCAATGTTTTCGAGAGCAATATGATCGACAAGGTATTCAGTGTGCCTGTCGATGGATTTATTATCAATGATCTTACCTTCTTTGAAATCAGCATTGTATTTCAGGACACGCTCCTGCAAGCGCTCACTCACCAGGAAACGGTTTGCGGTGGTCAGGATACCTCCTGCGCAGCTCTCGTCACAGGCCCTCAGCTCAATGAACTCGAAATTGGAAACGGAACCATTTTCGATCTGCTCCAGAAATTCGATGGCATTGCTGATCCCATCGATGGCCAGGCACCTTCCGTTTATGTGGCGGGACTCACCGCCTGTCAGGCTCCATCCCATCTCCTCGGCCCTTAGCTGCTCTTTCTCAGGAACGATACAGGTGGATTTTTCTTCCTTCTTGAAACTGGTATATACCTTATTGAAGATATCATCCTGTTTAATCACACCTGTAATGGGGGAGGATAGCTCTCCGACAGGACTCTTAATAGCGGCAATTTTTGCCGCACAGGGGGTAACATAGAATATTCCGATCTCCTTTTCATCGTACCCGCGCTCCATCAGTTCTTTTTTAAATGAGATGGCAGCAATGTCGAGTGGGGCTTTCAGTAGAATAATATTTTCAACAAGACTTGGAAACCTGACCTGGATCAGGCGAACGATAGCGGGGCAAAAGGAGGAAATAACCGGCCGCGGATCCGCATGCTGTTCCAGGTATTGATTGATCTGACGGATTAGCAGGGATGCGCCGTGTTCGGCTTCATAGACATGCGTAAATCCCTGCTCCAGGATGCCCGAATAAATTTTCCGGGCAGCATAATGTCGTGGAAACTGACCTATAAGGACAGAGGGAACCAGCGCCACGCGCACGGCATATTTGAAAATATCTTCGAAATCGTCCTGCTCAATGCTGATGGCACTGACAGGGCAAACCTCCATGCATCTGCCGCAATCAATGCAGCGGTCTTCCATAAGCTGGGCCTTACCCTGCCTGATGCGAAGCGCTTCAGTAGGGCATGCTTTCATGCAGTGTGTACATCCGATGCACACTTCCTCCAGAATTTTTAATGCATGATGAAAGTTCCTGCCTGACATGCTTAGTTGTTAATATAGCTTGTAATCTCCACCGTTGTCCCCTTGCCAACCTCACTGCTTACCTTCAGGGAGTCTGAATTCTTTCTGATATTCGGAAGGCCCATTCCCGCTCCGAACCCCATTTGCCTCACTTCCTCACTTGCTGTGGAAAAGCCCTCCTGCATAGCTTTGTCCACATCCTCAATCCCCGGGCCCTCATCCCTGAACCGGAGAAATACCTTCTCTGCATCAATTTTGCCTTCCATTACCCCTTTGTAGGCATGGGCGACAATGTTGACTTCGGCTTCATACATGGCCACCGCTATCTTTTTTATCTTCTCAGGCGCAAGGTTCAGTTGCTTCAGGATCTTTTTTACCTCGCTGGAGGCCGATCCTGCCTTCGAAAAATCCCCTCCCTCTATGATATAGCTGAATTCCATTTCTCTTAATAAACAGGTTTTATTCCTTCCTGAAATAATAGCCCGCTTAGATGGAAAAGCGATTTTTCCGAAACCATCAGCACCATGCCTTCCTTTTCAGCCAATGTGATCATCTCCATGGAAGGTTTTTTGTCCCGACCGAAAAGAATGCAGCGGATCTCAGCCATTTCTGCCGTACGAATGGTTTGCAGGTTATTCAGACCCGTGATGAGCACAAGCTTGCTGACATCTATCGTCAACACATCGCTCATCAGATCGGAGGTAAAGGCATAGCTGATATCAACCGACTCTGTCGTACCTTTAGTAAGTACTTTTGCCTGGGTTATTTTACTAATCGCGTCTGTCTGCATAATTTTCGTACGAGAATACCTTGACAAAATTACTCTTTTTACTGTTATTCAAATAACAAGTTACACCAGAAACCTCAATCTGTAAAGGATCTAAATTGATATGTTATTTGAATAACAGAGATAACGCATCATTCAGGGCTATTTAGAATTGGAATAAATTACAGTGTAAGATAAATTTTCAGATAGTTGAAAATTTTGCCGGCATAATCAACAGAGACAGGGCAAAGTTTCGGCATGTTTGCCCCTTTTTTTTTATAAAAGTTCTTCGATTTTTTCAATACCTTCTTCCGTTTTTGCTGAAATTTCCAGTAGCCTCATTCCGGGTTTTACTTTTTCAAGGTTTTTTCTGAAGATTTCGGTATTAAAATCGAGGTAGGGCAGCAGATCTGTTTTGTTGAGTATGCAGATATCTGAAGTCTGAAACATATTGGGATATTTCAGGGGCTTATCTTCCCCCTCAGTAGTGCTGGCAATAACTATACGCATTTGTTCGCCGAGATCAAAGAGTGCCGGGCAAACCAGGTTCCCAACATTTTCAATGAATAGAACTGATCCTTCGTCCGGATCGAGGGCTTTCACCGCATGATTGATCATGTGGGCATCCAGGTGGCAGCCATTCCCGGTATTGATTTGGATGGCTTTTGCTCCGGCCGATTCGATGCGCTGTGCGTCATTCGCGGTTTGCTGATCTCCTTCGATGACAAAGATTTTCCTGCTCCCGCTCATTCGGGATATTATCTTTTCAAGAAGAGTCGTTTTTCCGGACCCCGGGGAACTAACCAGGTTGATGGCCCTGATCCTCTTTGCTTCGAAATAGCCCCGGTTTCTTTCAGCCAGGAGATTGTTTTTTGACAGGACATCGGTTTCAATCGTAACAGACTTGCTGCTGACGCGATCATCCTGTTCATGATGGTGATCATGGGAATGGACGTGGTCATGTGGGTGTTCATGATCGTGTGAGTGACCGTGGGAATGATCATGGGAATGATCATGGGTGCCGGTGATGGTAAACTCTCCGTGTTCGGATCCGCAGCCGCAAGTGTCGCACATAATTATACTGGTTTGGTGTTCCAAATTACTAAAAAAAGAAGTAGGTGCAATGATTATTTGACAGGATTCCCTTCGGCTTGCTCATCAAGCCCTTAAGGATACCGGGATTTCCGGAGGTTTTATTCTAAATGGCTACTCACCGCTGATCGACTTGATCCTCAACTCTTTACCCTGAAGTACCTCATGGCTGAAACTGCCGCAATGCGGGCAGGCACAATAGAAATCATCCGGAATGAATTCTTTCTGACACTCCAAGCACCGGGCGCTTGCCTCAACGATGTCCCTGATTATCGTAGCACCTTCAAGTACAGAACCCGGTTGCAGGCTCTCCAAAGCCATGTCGAGCGCCGTAACTTCAACACCGGAAAGTGTTCCGATCTCAAGGACCAGCTCTCCGATGGTTCTTAGCTTATTCTTTAAGGCTGTCTCGGTGACAATCTCAATAATATTCCGGGCCAGGGAGAATTCGTGCATGGTTTCAGGTTTAGCAAATTCTGGGAAGCATTTCACCACTGAGCATGTCTATGTTTCGCATGCCCCCGATAAAGGATTGCATCACGACCCTTCCTGGGTAGTCACCGGTAACTTCCCCAATGATCACTGCATCCTTCGAGAGCGGCTCCTCACGCAGGCGGGAGCAGAGGTGATCTTCCGTTCCTTTCTTTACGATCATCATAATTTTTCCTTCGTTGGCAAGGTAAAGGGGGTCAAAGCCATACAATTCACAAATCGATTTCACCGACTGCTTAACGGGGATTTTATCTTCATACAACTTTATCCCGAAGGATCTGTTTTCACAGGTTTCACAGAGGATGGTTGCCAGTCCGCCACGGGTAATATCGTGCATGGCGGCTATATCAGCAGGAGTTTGCAGTGCAAGTTCGGTTACCAGGTTTAAAGGGGCTGCATCCGAAAGGATCGCCTCATCCGGCTCCAGGTTTTCGCGTGCCGACAGAATGGCAATTGCATGATCCCCCAGGGTCCCCGTAAGCAGAATTTTATCCCCGGTTTCAATTCGTTCTCCGGATTGGATATGTCTTCGTTCCTCCGGGATATGGCCTATGCCGCTGGTATTGATAAAGAGTTTGTCGCACTGTCCTTTTTTTACAACTTTCGTATCTCCTGCAACGATGGATACCCCGGCGCGATTGGCTTCCTCTGCCATGGATTGTACAATGCGTTCCAGGTCATTGATGGATAATCCTTCTTCAATAATAAATCCGGCCGTCAGGTATTCAGGAATCGCACCTGCCACGGATAGGTCATTCACGGTTCCGCTGACCGCCAGCTGACCGATGTTTCCCCCGGGGAAAAAGATCGGATCAATCACATAGGAATCGGTAGTGAAAGCCAACTTACTGCCCCTGATACTTACCAGGGAGGCATCGCCCAGACCATCGAGGAACGGATTTGAAAAGTATTTCACAAATAGGTTCCTGATCAGGTCCCTGCTGAGTCTGCCACCGCTTCCATGACCGATTAAAATATGCTTTGCCTCCATTTTCCCTGAAAAATTTATCCTCTTCTGAGGAATTCCAGTCTGCAAAATAAAAACATCCCGGATAAGAAACTAACCGGGATGAGTTTTTTTGCAGCTTGAGTCTTATCGAAATTACTTCGCGTAATCACTGCAATCCCATTCTGAGATGGCTTCCTCATAGCTGGCGTTATAAGCTGCATAAAGCCGGCAGGCATCTACATAATCGGTAAGGGCATCTTTGTAATCCTCGCAGGTTGTCTCGGTCATATTGTTGATGAAAACGGTGGCTGCCTCTGAGACAGCTTCTCCTTTGGATTCGCACACTGTCTGCAGATCCGGTTCTGTATTCCTGGGTCTAATGCAGGAAGTGGCGATCAATATGGCGGGAACTAACAGGAAGAATAGCTTATAGTAATTTTTTTTCATAGGGATAGGTGTTTGTTTATTAATCTCTTGATCAAAGGTAATGATTCCCGGACCTAAAAGGAAGGATTTGTGAAAGCTTTTCGGAAATTTATCTCAGGAATTGTAATGGTAATATGCGCTGCAGGCACCCTCTGAGGAAACCATGCAGGCGCCAACCGGATAGGTCGGAGTACATTTTCTCTTAAATAGAGGGCAGTCTGTTGGTTTTTTCAGTCCTTTCAGGATCAGTCCGCAAATGCAGGCTTTTGGTTCCGGCCCCGATTTCACTTCGACGGGTATGTGTTTTTCGGCATCGAAATCGCTGAATTCTTTCCTGAGCCTCAACCCGCTGCCCGGAATAGGGCCTATACCCCTCCAGTATTGGGTGCAGGGTTCAAATACTTCATCAACCATTTGCCGGGCCTTCAGGTTGCCTTCCCGGCTTACCAGTCGGCTGTACTGAATTTCAACCCCGTACCGTTTCTCTTCCAGCATTTTTATGAGCATCCAGATTGATTGCAGCAGGTCGACCGGTTCAAAGCCGGAAATTACAATCGGGATCCGGTACGTATCTGCAAGGGGGTTGAAAATCCTGCTTCCTGCAATAGTGCTAACATGGCCCGGACCGATGTATCCGTCAATGGGAATTCCCTCTTCGATCAGGGCCCCCATGGCTTCGGGCATGGTCTTATGGGCCGAGATGATGAAAAAATTCCTGATGTCCGCTTTTCTGGCTTCCAGCACGGCGACAGCAGTTCCGGGTATCGTAGTTTCAAATCCGATTCCGGCAAAAATGATGTTCCTCCCCGGATTATCTTTGGCAATTTCCAGTGCCTGGAAGGTGGACTGTATGATTCGTACATCGGCACCACTGGCTTTTGCTTCATCAAGTGAACCGGCTGAACCCGGCACACGGATAAGGTCACCGTAAGTCAGCAAGATGGTCTCCGGAAGACAGGCATAGGCAACTGCGAGGTCGATGAAGCGCTGGTCTGTGACACAGACCGGGCACCCCGGGCCGGACAAGAGTTCTATCTCCCCGGGTAAAAGGGTCTGGATCCCGCTTTTCCGTATGGCCATGGTATGTCCCCCGCATACTTCCATGATGCGCACAGCATGTTTCGTGGTCCGCCGGATCTGTTCCAGCAGCTTTTTTGCAAGACCGATATCTCGAAAACCTTCTGTGAATATCATTCCTCAGGATTGGGATTTTCAGGATCGAATGCATCCAGCTGCCGAAGGGTTTCCAGTGTTTCCATTGCCTCCTCTTCACTGAGTTTCTCAAGGGCATAGCCGGTATGGACAAGTACATAATCACCGACCTGTACATCCTCCAGCAGCTGGAGACCGACACGTATGGTTGCGCCATTGATGTTGGCATCTGCATAGTCTCCGTCTGTTTTTAAAATTTTTGCCGGAATACCTAAACACATAGTTTTATTTCATTTTGTGGGCAGCGATAGCCAGCTGACCGAGTGCTATTCCTCCATCGTTACAGGATACTTCACCGGGAAGAAAAACCGTGAAGCCATCCTGTTTTAGCAAATGTACTAATTTTTCAGTGAGGTACTTATTTTGAAAGCTGCCCCCGCTCAGAGCAACTTTGTTAATATCCTGCTTTTCCGCTGCAAGTTTTACCTGCAGCCTGGCAGCTTCCGCTATGGTCGTATGAAAGCGGGTGATGATGGATTCAAGGGGAAGGTGCCGCTGAAGGTCCAGGATGATCTCCCGGATCATCGGAGAAAAGGATACGGTTTTCCCTGGCAGGAAGCTATAGGGCAATACCGGACCATCATGCAGGTAGTTTTCCAGCAGTTGGGGTGCTTCAGCATGGTAATTGCTTTCGGTGCAGATTCCGGTAAGTGCGGCGATGGCATCAAACAGGCGGCCGGCACTGCAGCTCAGGGGGCTGTTGATGCCCTTCCGGACAGCCTCTTCCAGTTTCTTTGCCCTGCTTATATCCAGTTTTTGAAGAAGGGGTATATCCAGCTCGTCCCATTCGCCAACATAGCTGTGCACCAGGTAGGAGAGGGCCGTCCTCCAGGGTTCATCTGTCACCCGGTCACCACCCGGCAGCGGAATATATTCGAAATGACTGATCCTCTGGAAATTCTTATAGTCGGCAAGCATTACCTCACTTCCCCAGGTATGCCCGTCGGTTCCATAGCCCGTCCCGTCATATGCCACGCCAATGACTGGTTCCTCCAGACCGTGTTCGGCCATGACCGCAGCTATGTGCGCATGGTGGTGCTGTATCCCGATACAGGGCTTCCCTGAGTCCAGGGCATATTTCGTTGAGAGGTAATCCGGGTGCATGTCGCAGGCATACCTCCTGGGTTTGAACCGGTATATTTCACTGAATTTGGCGATATTCTCCGTAAAAAAATCATACGTTTCGACATTCTTCAGATCGCCAATATGCTGACTGAAGACTGCCTGATTTCCGCTGCCTATGCAAAAGGCATTTGAGAGTTCGGCCCCGGTGGCAAGGATTCCATCCACACTGAAATTCAGGTCAACAGGAGCCGGGCAGTATCCTCTTGATCTCCTCATAAGCAGGGCGCTGTTGAGGATTACCCGCACCACAGAGTCATCCGCCCTTCGCGCGATTCTCCGGTTATTGGTCAGGGTCCCCCCCGACAGTTCTTTAAAAAGGTGCAGAGCTTCCCGGTCATCATGCAGAATGGGGGTGTCCGATTCGTTTCCACTCGTCAGGACAATGGCATCCGTGCTGAGCTTTTCAAATAAAAGGTGGTGTAGCGGAAGGTAGGGGAGGAAAGCACCCAGACTTTTGAGACCTGCCGTAATCCCTGATGCCAGGGTGCTTTTCGGCTGGCCGCTAAGGACCACAATGGGTTTTCGCCAGGAGGTAAGGATCTGTTCCTCCCGGATGCTGACCGGCATGATCTTCCTGAGTGCATCAACCGACCGGAACATTACAGCCAGGGGTTTGCGTTCCCTTTTCTTAAAAGATCTGAGCTCAGCGACAGCTGCTTCATTAAAGGCACCACATGCGATATGATATCCCCCCAGTCCCTTCAGCGCCACAACACGGCCCTCATCCAACTGGTCCCCTAGTTTTCGGATGATCGTGCTGAAGTCGGTTTCAGTCTGCCCGTTCTCATGAAAGACATAAGCTGGGCCACAGTCCGGGCAACTGGTTGGCTGTGCGTGAAAGCGCCTGTCCAGGGGATTTTCGAATTCTTTCCGGCAGGTTTTACACATGCTGAATTCATTCATGGACGTATGCTTGCGGTCGTATGGAAAATCTTCGATGATTGTAAACCGGGGCCCGCAGTTGGTACAGTTGATAAAAGGATATCCTGATCGGCGGGTATCGGCATTGAGCTCTTCCAGACAATCGTCACAAATACTGATATCAGGGCAGACTTCAGCAATCAGTTGATCGGATTCCCGGCTCGGCCGGATGCTGAATACCCTGTGATTTTCAGGGGGGCTTTCCTGTAAAACTATTTCCTTGATGACTGCTGCACCAGGTGCCTCCTCCCTTAAAGACCGGATGAATTTTTGGCAGTCCGTTTCTGTACCTTCAATAAAGATAGAAACGCCATCCGGCTGATTACAGACTTCGCCGGCAAGATGACAGTCATGTGCAAGCCTGAATACGAATGGCCTGAAACCTACACCCTGAACCCGGCCGCGTACCTTCAGCCGGAATGCCCGGTAGTTATTAGTATGAAATGGTGCGTCAGACAAATTTGTAAATATTATGAATAGACTTAAATTAGCATTTCTATTTCCACCACTCCCTGCCGGAGTGCTAATCTAATTAATATCGGGACAAAATACATGAATCTTCCTCCGCGAACTATTGAACGTCTTAGCAAGTATCGTCGTTTGCTTAAGAAATACCCCAAGACTGAGGGCTTATATATTTTCTCACACCATCTGGCAAGATTGCTTAACCTGACTCCTGTGCAGGTACGGCGTGATCTGATGCTGATAGGTTTGTCCGGCAACCACCGGAAGGGATACAACATTACAGAGTTACTGAAGGTGATCAGTCAGACCATTGATACTGAGCAGGGACACAACCTTGCCATTGTGGGTATGGGGAACCTCGGCCGCGCTGTCACCCGCTTTATCCGTAAGAATGAAACACGTATGAACATTGTTGCCGGATTTGATATCGACCAGAGTAAACTGAATGAGACGATCGAGGGGGTGCCCTGTTATCACATTTCACAGATCGAAGAGTACATTAAAGTCTTGTCGGTTGATATAGCCATACTGACCACTTCTCCCGAATCTGCCCAGGAAATTGCTGACCGGGTTATCCGTTCCGGTGTGACGGGGATCCTGAACTTCACTTCAGTCCACCTGGATGTGCCGAAGGAGATTTATCTGAAAGATTATGATATTATCACTTCCCTGGAAGAAATTGGATTTTTCATTAAAAGCCCTTTACAATAAGACGAACGGTGAATATACAAGCAGAGACGCTCTGTCTGGCGCCTCCGCTTTATTCATCCTGATACGTTCGTGATAGTATATTGGAGAGTTAAGTGCACTTTAACTTTTCCGGAGCAGCGTATTCAGGGGAGTATAATTTATATCAAAGGCCTTTGCAACATTTTCATATACACAGTTACCTTTGTAAGTGTTGACTCCTTTATATATTTCCTGTGAATGCTGACATGCTTCCTCCAGTCCCATTTCAGCGATCATCAATCCATAGGGAAGTGTGGTGCTGGTGAGTGCCAGCGTTGAGCTCAGGGCAACAGCTCCTGGCATATTTGCTACACCATAATGAACAATGTCGTCAATGACATATACGGGATCATCGTGGGTGGTCGGATGGATGGTCTCAATACACCCCCCCTGATCAACCGCAACGTCTACAATGACTGAGCCCGGCTTCATAAGCTTAAGTTGATCCCTTCTGACCAGGACAGGAGCCTTTGCGCCGGCCAGCAATACTGCTCCAATGATCACATCGCATTCCTGTAATACTTTCTCTATGTTGGCATCGGTACTATATAATGTGGTAATCCTGGAACCGAAAATATCATCCAGGTAAGCCAGCCGGGATGCACTTACGTCCAGAATCGTAACATCGGCTCCCATTCCGGAGGCGATCTTACAGGCATTTGTTCCAACAACACCGCCACCCAGAATACCTACTTTCCCCCGGGCAACACCGGGAACGCCCCCAAGCAGCACGCCTCTTCCGCCAAAGGTTTTTTCGAGGTATTTGGCCCCTTCCTGAACAGAGAGCCGCCCTGCTATCTCACTCATCGGCTTCAGGCATGGCAGACCTTCTTCATTTTCAATGGTCTCATAAGCTACACCTTTAACTTTACGCTTTAGGAGCTCTTCCGTAAGTTCACGGTTTGCCGCCAGGTGAAGATATGTGTACAGGATCTGGTCCTCGCGGAAAAGATCGTATTCTTCAGGCAAAGGTTCTTTAACTTTGATAATCATTTCACTAAGCTGAAAAACTTCTTCAGGGGTATTACAGATCTTCGCGCCTGCCTCAATGTATAAATCATCGGAGAACCCGGCCTGGGTTCCGGCATTAGTTTGAATTGCCACCTCATGCCCCCGTGTGATATAGGATTTGACGTCCGAAGGGGTCAGTCCTACCCGGTATTCATGCTTCTTTATTTCTTTGACACAACCTACTTTCATACTATGTTTTTTTAATCCATTTAAAGCTAACTATTTTTTTTTCAAAAGATTTATGATTTCTGTCAGGTTGACTGTCAGTGCTTTGTTGTGGTCGCTCATATTTATAATAAGTCTAAATATTTTGAAGGATTTGCAGAAGTATTTAATAAAATCTATCTTTATTTGTGAATTTATTCACAAATAAAAAGCTCTTTCTCTAATCAACTACTTATAAATCAGTAAAATATCTTCTTGTTTATGAAGAATTACACCCAAAAAATTGTAGAGAAATACCATCATGACAAAACCCGTCTGATGGATATTCTCATCGCTGTTCAGTCGGAGTATGGCTACATCTCATCAGAATCCATTGCTCTGATTGCTCATGAGCTGAAAATGTCTGATGTGGACGTCGAGCAAACGGTGTCCTTCTATCACTTTTTCTCTGCTCAACCGACTGGTAAATTTTCCATTTTTCTGAACAACAGTGCGGTAGCTAATATGATGGGGAGGGAAGAAGTTGCTACTGCACTTGAACAGGAGACAGGAATAAAGTTTGGTCAGGTTACCCCGGATGGATTAATCGGACTTTTTGAGACTTCCTGCATAGGTATGAACGACCAGGAACCTGCCGCGATCATTAATAACCGGATTTTCACGAAGCTTACCTCTTTCAGGGTTAAGGAGATCATCCGGGATATTAAGGATGGAAAAAAAATCGAGGAACTGTATTCCGCCAGCTTTGGTGACGGTGCCAATCGCGATGTCTCGGTACAATCGGTGGTTTCTAACAATATTCGGAAGATTGGTCCAATATTGGACCCCAACTATAAGATCGGTGAAGCGATCAGGAAGATCACGAAGATGACCCCCCTCGAGGTGATCGATGAGGTGAAGAATTCCAGTGTCAGGGGAAGGGGAGGAGCTGGGTTCCCCACAGGTTTGAAATGGGAATTTTGCCGTAATGCCAAAGGTGAAAGAAAGTATATTTTTTGTAATGCTGATGAAGGAGAACCCGGTACTTTCAAAGACAGGGTAATCCTGACAGAACTCCCCAGACTTTTATTTGAGGGGATGGTAATTGCCGGCTATGCAGTAGGGGCGACTGAAGGAATCCTCTATATCCGTTACGAATACAAATACCTCGAGACCTACCTTGAGAAGATCCTGGAAGCAGCCCGTAAGAAGAATTACCTGGGTAAAGATATCATGGGTAAAAAAGGATTCGATTTTGATATCCGGATACAGTTTGGTGCCGGAGCGTACGTTTGCGGGGAGGAATCCGCCCTGATCGAATCTGCGGAGGGAAAACGGGGAGAACCTCGTGACAGGCCGCCATTCCCTGTGGAAAAAGGATATCTCGAAATGCCAACTATCGTCAATAATGTTGAAACGCTCTGTTCAGTGGTGAAGGTTATACTAAATGGAGCGGAATGGTATCGTTCCTTCGGTACAGCTGAATCAACAGGGACCAAGCTGCTCAGTATTTCAGGAGACTGCAGGAACCCGGGTGTGTATGAAGTAGCCTGGGGCTTTTCGGTTAATGATATCCTGGCTATGGTTGGAAAAAGTGCCAATGTACAGGCAGTTCAGGTCGGAGGTCCGTCAGGTTCACTGATCGGCCCGGACGAGTTCAGCCGAAACCTTGGATATGAGGACCTGGCCACCGGGGGTTCCCTGATTATCTTCGGGGAACACAGAAATCTGCTGAAAGATGTTGTTCTGAATTTCATGGATTTCTTCATTGAAGAATCCTGTGGAAGCTGTTCCACCTGCCGGATACTACCCAGCGTGCTTCGGACAAAACTCCTGAAAATTATGAATGCCCGCGGCGTTCAACAGGATATCGAAGATATGGTTAACTGGAGCGGGTTCCTGAAGGCCAGTCGCTGTGGTCTGGGTCAGACTGCCGCTAATCCAATTATAACTTCCATTAAAAATTTCCGTCACCTATACGAAGCCAGGGTTCAGAGCCGTAAGGAGTATGATACGGGCTTTGACCTGACTAAAGCAGTTATTGAAGCTTGCGAAGTAACCGGAAGAGTGCCAAATATCTAAACCAGAAACACAATGAGTCACGTAGTAAAAATTACCATAGACGGTGTCGAGTGCATGGCAACCAGCGGTCAATATATCATTGATGTCGCCAAAGAGAACGGTATTTACATCCCTACACTTTGTAATTATCCGGGAGTGAAACCCAAGGGTAGTTGCCGGATTTGCACGGTTAAAGTTAATGGCAGGATGATGACAGCCTGCACAACCCCTGTTAGTGAGAATATGGAGATCGATAACACCAGCGGGGATATAGTTGAACTTCGGAAAGCAATCATCGAATTGTTGTTCATTGAAGGGAACCATTTTTGTCCGGCATGTGAGAAGAGCGGTAACTGTGAATTGCAGGCCCTGGCTTACCGATATTCCATGATGGTTCCCCGTTTTCCATACACCTTTCCCCAAAGGCAGGTGGACGCTCAAAACCCAAAGCTTGTGAAAGACCAGAACCGGTGTATCCTTTGTAAACGTTGCATCCGGGCAATTCATGACGCGGATGGAAGAGCAATATTTGCCTACCACAAACGTGGAAATAAGGTCGAAATCTGCCTCGACCCTAAAATCGGGAAGAATCTGTCAGATGAGCTGGCCCAGAAAGCCATGGATGTCTGCCCTGTCGGTGCCCTGCTCGTCAAAGAGAAAGGATTTGATCAACCTATAGGTGAACGCAAATACGATAAGGAACCTATCGGAAGTGATATTGAAAAATTATAATGGATATCATCTAAATTAAATCATAATGAGTAAACCAATTGTTGCCACTACTTCACTGGCAGGATGTTTCGGATGCCATATGTCCCTTCTGGATATCGACGAACGCATCCTGGACCTCATTGAGCTTGTTGAGTTCAATAAATCTCCTATAAACGACATTAAAAAGTTTACCAAAAAATGTGATATCGGCTTAATCGAAGGGGGATGCTGTAACAGTGAAAATGTTCATGTTTTAAAGGATTTCAGGGAAAATTGCAAAATCCTTATCTCAGTCGGTGAGTGCGCCATTATGGGCGGATTACCTGCCATGAGGAATGGAATACCCATCAGGGAATGCCTTGAAGAAGCCTACCTGAACGGTCCTTCGGTGAAAAACAATACGGAGAAGATTATTCCCAATGACCCGGAGATCCCAATTATGCTTGACAGGGTATATCCTTGTCATGAGGTGGTCAAGATAGATTTTCACCTGCCGGGATGCCCCCCAAGGGCCGATCTGATCTGGGATGCGCTTGTGGCACTTATCACGGGCAGTGAGCTAAAACTGCCTTATGAAGTTGTTAAATTTGATTAATCCTGAACTATGGGACAGAAAATTACTATAGAACCCGTAACCCGGGTCGAAGGACATGGAAAAGTTACCATTCACCTTGATAATGAAGGAAAGGTCACACAGACACGTCTGCATATTGTTGAATTCAGAGGATTTGAGCGTTTTGTGCAGGGACGCCCTTATTGGGAGGCCCCCGTACTGGTACAACGCTTATGCGGTATATGCCCGGTAAGCCACCATCTCGCTGCTGCAAAAGCACTCGACGTGATTGTTGGAGCCGGAACCGGAGATGGGCTGACTCCAACCGGAGAAAAAATGCGCAGGTTGATGCACTATGGACAAATATTCCAGTCACACTCCCTGCACTTCTTCCACCTGGCTTCCCCGGATCTTCTATTCGGGTACGATGCTGATCCGCTGAAAAGGAACGTACTGGCCCTGGCTCTGGAAAACAAAGATCTGGCCGTTCAGGGTGTCATGATGAGAAAATTCGGACAGGAGATCATTGCCGCTACAGCTGGAAAGAAGATTCACGGTACGGGAGCCATTCCCGGGGGAATTAACAAGCATCTTTCAAAAGAGGATAAGGAACGGTTCCTTCATGGTGCCGATCCTCTGAATATTGATACCATGATCGAATGGTCGCAGGCAGCACTTGAATTTTTCCACGACTATCACGATAAGAATAAGGCTGTTATTGATGATTTTGTGGATTTCCCCTCCAGCTACCTGAGTCTTGTTGGAAAGGACGGCTCACTCGATCTGTATCATGGTGTGCTTAGGGCAAAAGATAAGGACGGAAAGATCATTCTCCATGATGTGGATTACCAGGACTACCTGAGGTATATCGACGAAGAGGTCCGAAGCTGGAGCTATATGAAATTCCCCTATCTGAAAGATTTCGGTAAAGTGAATGGATGGTACTCGGTAGGTCCGCTGGCCCGTCTGAATAATGCAGATTTTATTGATACGCCTCTTGCCCAGGCTGAATTTGAAAAGTTCAGGGCATACTCCGGTGGCAGGATGAGCCATAAACCCATGCATGCCCACTGGGCCCGCCTGATCGAAATTCTTCACTCTGCTGAGAAAATCAGGGACCTTCTCCACGATCCTGACCTGATGGAAGGTGAACTCACCACCCGAGGCGAGAAAAAAATGGAGGGTGTCGGTCTTATCGAGGCTCCAAGGGGTACGCTCTTCCATCACTATAAGATCAATGACAGGGATCAGATAGAAATGTGTAACCTCATTGTTTCTACTACCAATAATAACCAACCCATGAACAATGCGGTGAACCAGGTAGCCGTGAGAATGATGACCGGTCAGGAAGAGATTACTGAACCTATGATGAATGCAGTGGAAGTTGCCATCAGGGCATATGATCCCTGCCTGAGCTGTGCTACACATGCACTTGGACAAATGCCCCTGGAGATCTCACTCTTCAAGGGGGAGACACTGATTGACCTAAAGAGGAACCGATAAGTTTGTCTGATCGAATTCTGATCTATGGTATCGGGAATCCCGGCAGACAGGATGATGCACTGGGAATCCTTCTTGTGGATAAGCTGGATGCCTGGCTGAAAGAAAATCCTCATGTCAGGGCGGAAACAGACCAGAATTATCAGCTAAATATCGAAGATGCTGATAGGATTGCAGATTTTGACAGAGTCGTTTTTGTTGATGCTTCTGTGCATGATATTGAGTCAACACTCCTTGAAAAAATCGTTCCCGATTTCAGGTCTGATTTCAGCATGCATTACGTGGAGCCATCCTTTGTTGTGGGTCTGTGTCACCAGGTCTTTGATCGTAAACCTGCCTGTTATCAGCTCCACATTAAAGCTTATGAATTCGAATTTATGAAGCCGCTTACCGAGGGCGGGAAAAAGAATCTGGAGATTGCGTTTAAGGAAATATTGGATTTTCTTCAACAAGCCCCCATGGTTTGATCATTGGAAGTGCCTTCTTTAACAATTTTTAATGCAGGTTAATAAAAATGTGCAAACCAAAACCTGGAATGTGCCGTTTACAAAGTTAAGCAGTTTTGAGAATTGATCTGATGAAGCTGACAGGTCGACGGGATGTGCAATCATTTGTTTAGTAAATATTTTTGATTATCCCGGCGATATATACTAAATTGCCAGAAGAGATTGAATTTTTACTGCTAAGTTTAAATATGTGCCAACATGGAAGGAAATAAATGGGAAGGGAAAGTAATGCTTGTTGTGGAGGACGATGAAATAAGCCTCGAATTTCTTAAAGAATTATTTGAACCCTTTATGCTTGAATTGTTAACGGCATACAACGGTAAAGATGCAGTGGATATTTGCAGGGAAAATAAAAATATTGACCTCATTCTGATGGATGTGCAGCTCCCTGTGATGAACGGGCGGGAAGCCATGCTGGAAATAAAGAAGTTTCGACCCGAACTGCCTGTGATTGCCCAAACTGCTTTCGCAATGTCCGGCGACCGGGAAAGATACCTTAATGAAGGCTTCGACTCATACATCTCAAAACCTATCAATGTTCAGGAATTACTTAACATCGTAGAAGCCTATTTTTAATTTTTCCCTGATGTGAAAACTCTTCTTTGGTTTTTGAGGGAAAACTTATTAGCTTTAAGCCATTAGTTTACTGAAACGGAAAATTATGCGAAGAAACATTTTTCTTGCAGGAATTGTAATCATGGGTCTCCTGATTTTTTCCTGCACTTCTGGTGATAAATCAAAGGAAGATGCTAAAAGAGACCAGACAAAAGCAAAGAACCAGGCCTCTGCTGACGGTTCCATCGACCTGGAGAATTTTATTGGTGATGACTCCACCCTGGCCGCAGTAATGAGGGATATGCCAAATGCTGTTCTCGATGTTGACGGACTGGGGCAGCCTATCTTTTACAACATGTACCTCGAGGTCGAATTGTCCAGCCTGTTTGATGCTGCAGGAGCCATCTTCAATCAGGAATTGCTTAATTCGGTCAGTAAGGTGCCCGACTACCTGACTAGTTCGCAGCAGGCTGCAAACCTCGGAGTTTATGCCGTTGATCTTAGCTATGCCCGGGTTTTCAAACAGGTCCAGGTTGCCAGTAAATATTTTCATGGTATGAGAAAACTGGCTGAAGCACTGGAGATCCCTCTTGACTATTTTGAAAATACCATAAAGCGGTTTGAAGATAATAATGAAAATATCGACTCGCTGATAGCTTTGGCAAATGAGGTGTATGTAACTACAGATGAATACCTGAAGGAAAACCGAAGGAACACAACCGCTGCCATTATAATTATGGGCGGATGGATTGAAGCCATGCACATTGCCCTGGACGTTGCCAGGGAAAGCCGTGATGCTGATATCATCGAGCGGTTGGTATACCAGAAAGCTTCACTCAGCAACCTGATCAAAATGCTTGAAGTGTATAAATCCCACAATGCTGTAGCCGGATACCTGCCAAAACTGGAAGAAATTAAGAAGGTATTCGCAAATATTGACATTAAATTTGAAGCCGGCTTTAATTCTAACTCTGCAAAAGGGCAGAAAGCGATTGATCTGGCACTTCAGCAACTTGTTCCCCTGGATAACGAGATTTCAGCCTTTAGGGCAGAATTAATACAATAACATTGACCTGATTGAATTGAAAACAGAGCCTGATTTTTCAGGCTTTTTTTTTACCTGGGATTATTCCTGGACTGAGGAGTTAATCCTTAAAAAAATCTGATATTTTTATGGAAACTTCGCAGTAGATGTATCCTTTCAGAAAACTATAGTCCAATGAAATCAATCCTAACCTCCCCTAAGGTACTTACACTTCTTGTATTTTCATTCTACTTCCTTCCGGCAAAGAGCCAGAAAATACTGGAAAGCAGGCATTCAAGCTATTATACCTATATTTTCTCGATCACAGACATGGAGGCCCTGAAGGTGTACCGAAGGAGTGTATGGGAAGTCGATGAAAGTTTTTTTCACTCACTGGTGGATTCTTTCCCAACTGATGAAAAATACTCAGGGAAACTGGCTCCCGGACACTACCTGAAGGTCCATGCCGAGGAAAACCGACAAAAAGTTGCGATCACAAGTATTTCTGATTTTGAAGTTTTTATACTCGACAATGGTGTTGATCTGATTGTTCAGGTATACGATCTTCAGGGGAATATTATCCCTGATGCAGCGGTTAGCGTCCGGGGGAAAAACCTTCATTACAGGAAATCAACCCGCTCGTATACCGACAGTAAGTCAAACCAGAAAGGTATACTGAAAGTCTCGTACAACGGGCAAAGAGCCTATTTTGACCTGAATCGTCACTATAATAACTCCTGTTTTAAACGGGGACTCAGAAAGCTGGTGTATGGGACACCGGTTAAGTATGTCTGGATCCCGGTCAATTTTATCGTCAGGATACCGGTTGACGGGGTGAGATCTGTGATCAGGCTATGGCCGGTTGGGACAATCTCAAGGATAACGACTTTCTTCAGACAAAGTTTTGAACGTATTGCCTGCCGGTTCAATGAGTATTATTGTGAGAACTACATCCTGAATAAATTCACCAACCGTTATTCCGGGTACATGGTCTTCAACCAACCCAAATACCGCCCTGGCGATACGGTTAGGTTCAAAGCCTATATTATCGATAAAAAAGGAAAGCCACTGAATAAACCCGTGGATGTTATGCTGGAAGGGTATCGTACGGAAATCAAACTGAATCACCTGTCCCCTTATTGTAAGGGAGGGTACAGCTATGAATTTCTTTTGCATGACTCCCTGGATCTCAAACTTGACAGTCGGTACAGCGTTGAATTGAGAAAAAACAACCGGAAAATCTATTTCAGCAAAGACTTCAGCTACGAGGATTATGAGCTGGGGAAAAATAAGCTGGAGCTTCGTCTCGGGCAAGCTGACCACTATCGGGACCAGGAAATGATGCTTTATGTAAAAGGCACTGATGAGAACGATCTGAACCTGCCTGATGCAAGGCTTGAAGTTTTGCTGACCCCCGGTTCCATTAACAATATAATTGGCGCGAATGTTTTTATTCCGGATACCATCTTTTATACGGAAATCCCACTGGACCCAGGCGATGAAACCAGGATCCCGATTTCAGATTCCCTTTTTCCCGAAGTGAACATCGACTATTCGATTGATGTCCGATTACTGACCAGCGACAACGAGGTGATCGCCGGGAGCGAAAAGCTGACTTACTATTATGAAAGGGAGAACTTCACCATGGATCTGAAAATGGATTCCATAAAGTTTGAATATGAGAAAAACGGTGTTTCTGAGAATCGGGAAGTTTCCATTCATGCTCTTGATAACTATGGAAATGAAACACTGATGTTCGAGGGAAAGGTTCCCTGTATGCTTGAACTGGATCCATTCTATGCATCGTATCGCATCAAAACCGATAGTATGGTGCAAACTTTCCTGATCGCCCAACAGCCTTCCTTGTTGAAATGTTTTTCGGACCGTACAGCTGATTCGATCAATATTGTCGTTGATAATCCCAGGAAGCTGCCTTTTAACTATACCCTTTATCGCCGGAATACTAAGATCAGAAGTGACTATACCGACTCTCTGGATCTGACGGATAAAACTGCCGGGAAGCAGCACTATTTCATCAGCATTCAGTATTTGTGGGGCGGGAAAATGCAAAGGGATGAATACCGTATCCCGCTGGTTGAGAATCACCTGAATGTTTCTGTTAAACAACCAAAACTGGTTTATCCGGGTCAAACCTCTACCATTGAGGTTCAGGTGACGGATGCAGAAGGAAAGCCTGTTGAAGGAGTGGACCTGACAGCCTATTCTCTTACCAGTAAATTCAAGTATTCTCCGCCTGAACTACCCGCACTCGAAAAATCCCGGAGCAACCGGACGGTTATCAACAGTTTCACTCTGGGTGAGTTCCCAGCAGGGGGGCAATATGGGAGACGGCTGAATTATGATACCTGGAAAGTGATGGCTGGTTTGGATTCGATAGAATATTACCGTTTCCTCTATCCGGGAGATTCTATTTACCAAACCTCCTATAAAACCAAGAGGGGTATTACCCAGTTTGCTCCTTTTGCAGTATTTAAGGGCGAGATTGAGCCGGTATATGTGGTATATTTTGATAATCATCCCGTATACCTTGGATGGGCTACCAACAATTCCCCATATTCCTTCATGGCTTTTAGCGGTTATCACAGGGTGAAGATCCGGACTCTCAACAAAATTATAACTGTAGACAGCGTTTGGGTTGAGCGCGGTATGAAGACCATAATGAGTGTCGACCTGGAATCAAAACATCCACTTGTTCGCATGGAAAAGGCGGAGAATAAGCTAAGTGATGCTGAGAAACGTGCCTTATACCCCTATTTCTTCCCCTACAGGAATAACTTTGGAGAAAATTTGGCCTATATAGAACAATTTGGTAAAATTCAGTTGCTTAATCCCTCCCTGAAGTCATACCCCCGGGATATGATCGGAGGGCCTGTTTCGGGGCAGTGGACCTTTCACCTCCTGGATAGTTTTTCTACAACTTTTAATCATGACCCCAATTACGAATATGAATTTTCTAAGGGTTTACTGAAAATGACGAGCTATGATGATTGGAAGTATCCGAAGTACATATACTCTCATCCAAGGATCCCCTTACTCAATGAAGAAGTACTGACAAAATCTTCGGTCGATCTGCTATGGGAAGAGTACGTAAATTCAAAGCGGTATACCAAAGCAAGGTACCTTTACCCGACAAAAACATCTCCGGGGGCTGGACGGCTTGAATTCCACTTTACGAATGAAGAAGTAAACACAGACAGAGTTCCACTGAATATGCTTGTCTTTCGGTACGATAACCATGAGTTTCTTAGGATTTATCCTGGAAATGCCAGGATGGTCCATGAGCTTGGGGAGGGTTCATACAGACTGATTTTCTTCTACCCCGGTTCGAAATATCACATAGAGGATTCTGTTTTCGTTAAGGCAAATGGCCTGAATTATTACCAGTTTAAACAACCGGACGAATTCTCAAAGGATACTTTTAGTATCTATGTGAATGATCTGATCGGGAAAACTGTTTTCAAATCCACTCCCCTTCCGGGAGTGGAGGCCCGTGAGCTTCAGAAGGTTTACCGGCAGTATCAGCAACAGTATCAGTTCAACGGAGAGGGTACGACGATCCAGGGTTATGTAGTTGAAGCTGAAACAGGGGAGTCACTTCCCGGGGTCACGGTTGTGGTGAAGGGCACAACATTCGGGACGATCACCAATATTGACGGATACTATTCCATAAAAGTTCCCTGGGGAAATCCGGTCCTGGAATTTTCATATGTGGGCTATGTCACCCAGGAAAAAGCTGTGGGAGAAAATGATATCGTAAATATGGAACTCCCCTCCGACTTGTTATCACTCGAGGAGGTGGTCGTGGTAGGGTATGGGGTAACAAAAAAATCTTCTGTTACCGGAGCCGTAATGTCAGTAAAAACAGGGGACCTGTTACAGGGAATACCAGGTGTCAGCGGGAACCTGGTAGAATCCCTGCAGGGTAGGGCGGCTGGTGTATCAATTATTGAAAACAGCGGCGTTCCGGGGGAAGCGGTCTCCATACAGATACGCGGAATCTCAAGCTATCAGTTTGCTTCACGACCTCTCTATATCATTAATGGAAATGTATATTCCGGAGATATTTCAATCCTTAACCCAGACCTGATCACTGCTATAAATATCCTGCAGGATTCGACGGCTACAGCAATGTATGGAACCAGGGGGGCTGCCGGGGTAGTGGTTATTGAAACAGAGGATGAGGCATTTAAGCCTGCCCTGAAGGGTGCCAACTACGATGCGGCTTTCTTTGAGGCTGTATCGAAAGCCAGCTCGATACGTGAGGACTTCTCCGATTATGCTTTCTGGGAACCCCGTTTGCTCACGGATGGTGAGGGCCGGGTCCGGTTTGATGTCAGTTTTCCGGATGATGTCACCAGCTGGGAGACCTACTACCTGGCAATGAATGGAAAAAAACAAACCGGTCAGGCTGAAGGACTCGTAAAATCCTATAAACCCATCATGGCACAGCTGGCAGTTCCCAGGTTCCTGATCCCTGATGATACAACTTATGTGATCGGGAAAGTACTGAACTATACTTCTGACTCGCTTCAGACCAGGATGAAATTTGAAGTGGATGGTCAGCATACTGACAGCCGCCGCCGCTATTGTGCAAACGCACTGGTGGATAGCCTGCAGGTCGTTGCTCCTCAAGATTCTGTGGTCCTGACGTATTCTGTTGAACTGAATGATGGCTATTTTGACGGGGAACGAAGGGAAATTCCTGTATTTAGGGCCGGACTTGAAGAGAGCAGGGGTAATTTCTATGTACTCGATGAGGATACTTCGGTGCAGCTGTCATTTGATGCAGGTCTTGGGGAAGTTAGTTTATATGCCAGGGCCGATGTTTTTGATGTGCTCCAGGATGAAATGAGCCGGCTGATCAACTATCGGTATGGCTGCAATGAACAAATCGCGTCCAAACTGAAGGCCCTGTTGAGCGAACAAACCCTGGCGAAATACAGGGGCAGAGATTTCACAAGAGAAGAGCAGATCCGAAAGATGATCCGGTTGCTGCAACGGAATCAGAAAGAAAGCGGGCTCTGGGGCTGGTGGAAAAATTCTACGGAAAATGAATGGATCAGTCTGCATGTCCTGGAAGCCTTACTCCAGGCTGGTCAACAGGGATTTTCAGTGAAGCTGGATAAGGATGAACTTGCCGGGAAACTCATTTGGGACCTTGAAAATAGCTCCGATTTCTATGTACGGCTCAGGATTCTCCGAATGCTGAAGCTGATGCAAATGCCCTATGATTATGAACTATATATCAGGGACCTGGAGCGGATGCCGGACCGGTCACCTGATAAGTCCCTGCAGCTAATCCGTCTGAAGCAACTCTGCGGACTGGAATATTCGCTTGATGTTCTTCCTTCATTCCAGGATACCACACATTTTGGAAATCTGTATTTTTCAGCAAAAGAGGGCAGGGACCTGCTGATAAATGATGTTCAGAATACCGTTTTGGCATACCGTATCCTGGAGGCCGATACCCTTGATCATCAGGAGGAATTAAAAAAAATCCGGAATTACTTCTTTGAGATTCGTAGCGAGGGATACTGGAGCAATACCTATGAATCTATCCGCATCATCGAGACCATACTTCCCGGGATGCTGGAAAATTCAGGAACAGTCGCAGAGCCTGTATTGTACCTGACTGGCGACCTGGATACTACGATCACCGGGTTTCCCTTCGAAATGAAGGTCGATCCACACTTGCAGGTGAAAGTTTCCAGGACTGGGTCCTTCCCGGTGTATTTCACCAACTATCAGCACTTCTGGAATCCGGCCCCGATCGCCACCAGGGATGGGTTTGCAGTGAGCACTGAATTTGTAGGGATAGAAAGGAACGAACTTAAAGCAGGGCAGGAGGCTACCTTGAGGGCTACGGTGAAAGTCATGGATGATGCACGTTATGTGATGGTCAACATTCCGATTCCGGCCGGATGTAGCTATGCTGAAAAGAAAAACGGGAGCCGATACGAGGCCCACCGGGAATACTTCAGACATGAAACGGCAATTTTTTGTGAATACCTCCCTAAAGGTGAATATTCCTTTGAGCTAAAGCTTATGCCCCGGTACTCGGGGAGTTATACCCTGAACCCGGCAAAGGCGGAACTCATGTATTTCCCTCTGATAAAGGGAAATAATGAGATTAGGAGGGTGAAGGTCAGATAGGGCGCCAGGAAAATATTTGCCGGGTTGGAGAACCTTTTTTATGGGCTGTCCCGTTGTCTGCAGTATCAGTCTTGTTCGGGTGCAGAGGGGAATAGCTGTTAAAAAATAAATGTAAGTGATATGCTGACAGTATTGAATAAAATAACTAACTTTCTGCTACTGCGATTAAAAAAGGATGAAAACCGAATTCAGCGTTGATGGATAAAGACCTCTTATTTATTCAGACGATCTTGTCGGATGGGATGATCTCCCAGGGATTTCCACTGGTATATAAAGGTGCATTAACGCATGAGACCATGAAGTTTTTTACTAAAATGGCCGAAGATAAAATCTCGGTGAGGTGTAAAGATGCTTCTGTCAGGAGAAAAGTTTTCCATGTGATGGTGGAAATGCTTCAGAATATTACCCGGCATTCTGCCGATGCAGACGAAGGTGGTAGCGGTAACGGCCTTTTTGTGGTGGGGGAACGGGCCGAATATTATTACATCATTACAGGCAATGTCGTGCGATCGTCCGTTGTCCGTGACCTGGAGGATAATATTGAAATGCTTAACGAGATGAACAGAGATGCACTCGACAAGTTGCACAAAAAGCAAATCCAGGCTGGAGAGCTGAGCATGAAAGGCGGGGCAGGGCTTGGACTCATCGATATTATCCGGAAAACCGGTGAAAAATATGCCTACCAGTTCCTTCGTCTTGACGAAAATTACCATTTTTTTGTCCTGAAAGCTACCGTTAGTGTTACGCCTGACTAATTATAATCATTCTAAATAACGAAACATTAATCGATATTACCGACAAAAGGGTGATAGCTAATTTCTTATTGTTATTTTTGTAACAGTATTTCTGAGAGCTTGATTTATCGGTCTCAAAGAATTCCTTGTAAAGTCTGACCCAAAAGAAAATCTGATGGAGAAGAGAATCGGCGCAGCCATTATTCTAATTGAAAAAAAAGAATCGGTAGAGGATATCAATCATATCCTTAGTCATCATTCAGCTATTATTCTTGGGCGGCAGGGTATGCCACTCCGGGATAAAGGGATAAGCATCATTAATCTTATCCTGGAAGGCGCTCCGGAGCAGATCAGTTCATTAACAGGAAAGATAGGCAGGCTTGAGGGTGTACAGGTCAAATCGGTTTTGACCCGATACGAATAGATGTTGAATGAACAAACTTACTGCACATGAAATTTAAACCGGAACAATACCGGATTGAAGACAAACCCGGCGTACCATTTATTGACACTGAGGAAATTCAGCAAATGCTGAGCGAGGCGAACTCTGATACGGAAACGGTACGCAAAATAATTGCGAAGTCGCTCGAAAAGAACCGCCTCTCCCTTCCTGAAGTTGCCAGTCTGATAAATGCTGAAGATCAGGAATCAATAGACCTGATCAAACAGGGTGCACGCCAGCTTAAAGAGAAAGTCTACGGCAACAGGATTGTCCTTTTTGCCCCACTCTACGTGGGGAATGAATGCACAAATGATTGTCAATATTGCGGATTCAGGACGTCCAATGCCTCAGCTGATCGCAATACACTTTCCAATCCCCAATTGGTAAAGGAAGTCGAAGCGCTTGAGGATAGCGGTCAGAAAAGGCTGATCCTGGTTTTTGGTGAGCATCCCCGGTACAATGCTAAATTTATTGCGGATGCTGCCCGGACGGTCTATAGTGTAAAAAAGGGGAACGGAGCGATTCGGCGTGTGAATATCAATGCAGCTCCCTTAAGTGTGGAAGGATTCAGGGAAGTGACTGAGGCAGGTATCGGCACCTATCAGATTTTTCAGGAAACATACCATCCTGAGATGTATAAGCGGTATCATCCGAGCGGCAAAAAATCTGATTACGCAAACCGACTGGTTTCACTTGACCGTGCTCAGGATGCCGGTCTGGATGATGTGGGCATTGGCGCTCTGTTTGGTTTGTACGACTGGCGCTTTGAAGTGATGGCACTGGTACGGCACACCAACCACCTGGAGGCCTGCTATAATGTTGGGCCACATACCATCTCTTTCCCCAGGCTGCAGGATGCCTCAGAGGTGAACTTTGATACCCGGTATTTTGTCAATGACCAGGAATTCGCCCGTATTATAGCCATTCTCAGGCTCGCGGTTCCCTATACCGGGCTTATTCTTACGGCAAGGGAAAATGCAAGCCTGCGTAAAGAGGTCATGTCCTTCGGTGTTTCCCAGATCGATGGGGGTACCAAAATCGAAATAGCAGCATATTCCGATACTTCGCGCAAGGAACAGAACCTGGATAAGGAGCAGTTCAGGATCAATGACGACCGTTCTCTGGGCGAAATTATTGAAGAGCTTCTCGAGGAGGATTATCTGCCTTCGTTCTGTACTGCCTGCTACAGGCTGGGCCGCACCGGGGAGCACTTTATGGAATTTTCGGTTCCGGGTTTTATCAAGCGGTTTTGCTCCCCCAATGCCATACTCACCCTGGCGGAATACCTGGAGGACTATGCCAAACCTCACCTGGTGGACAAGGGATGGAAGATGATCGAAAAAAACCTGGACAGCCTGAACGGCAGCACCAATGTTCCCGAAATCAGGGCCAGGCTTGAACGGATCAGACAGGGTGAACGTGATCTTTATTTTTAAACCATGAGGAAGCAGGAGGAATTATTTACCAAAGATACGCTTGGTAAGGAGGACCTGATATCCCTGTTGGGATTGGATGCTGCCGGTCAGAAAGAACTTTTTTACCATTCCGGGAATATTAAGGAGGCACATGTTGGTAAAAAAGTCTATTTCCGCGGACTAATTGAATTTTCAAATATTTGCTCCAAGAATTGCTTTTATTGTGGCATCCGGAAGGGAAATAGCCACACAAAACGCTATAACCTGAGCGATGAAGAGATCCTGGCAGCTTCCCGTTTTGCACATCAGGAGAAGTATGCATCGCTGGTGTTACAATCCGGCGAACTGGCATCCCCGGTTTTTACCCAAAGAGTTACCAGGCTGCTCCAAAAAATTCATCAGGAAACCAATAACGAACTGAGAGTTACACTTTCCCTTGGAGAACAGAGCAGAGAAACTTACCGGGAGTGGTTCGATGCCGGTGCTCACCGCTACCTTCTTCGCATTGAGACTTCCGATCCGGAATTTTACAGGAAATTACATCCCTCAGATGACCTGCATTGTTTTGATAAACGCCTTGAGGCCCTGCACAATTTGAGGGATACCGGCTATCAGACTGGGACAGGTGTTATGATCGGCTTGCCTTTCCAAACCATTGAACAGCTTGCGGATGATCTGCTTTTCATGCGCGATTTTGGGATCGATATGGTGGGGATGGGGCCTTATATTGAACATGAAGAAACGCCTCTCTACGAAGTTCGCCATCATCTTTGGCCAATTATGGACCGCTTCAATATGGCCCTAAAAATGATTGCCTGTCTCCGTATGCTTATGCCAAAAATTAATATCGCTGCAGCTACCGCCCTCCAGGCAATCGATCCCATGGGTAGGGAGAAAGCCCTGAAGATCGGGGCCAACGTGATCATGCCCAACATCACACCAGGCATTTATCGTGATAATTACGATCTGTATAACAATAAGCCCTGCACGGATGAAAATTCAGATGATTGTACACACTGCCTCAAAGCCAGAGTTGGAATGACAGGGAATGAGATTGGTTTTGGGGAATGGGGAGATTCTTCCTTCTTCCGCGAACGAACCAGGAAATAGGTATTCCCGGTTTCCCTGCTGTCCGGTTTCAGAAAGCTCCACTAAGTCCTGGCCGGATCAGATGATCTCATCATGTTTGTTTAGTATGCCCAGAAAGGGCTCTACTGCCCGGTTGAAAATTCCGTGAACATACGCAATGGCCATTCCGTAGTTCGAAACGGGAATATCATGGTTGATGGCATCTTTAAGTCTGTTTTTTAGCTGCTTATGAGTGATCATGCACCCACCGCACTGAATAACCAGCGAATAGTCACTTATCGGGCGCGGGAGGTTATCCAGCCCCGCTAACGTATCATACTCGATTTTCTTACCTGAAAAATTGGAGATCCACCTCGGTATTTTAACACGACCGATATCATCGCAGGAAACATGGTGTGAGCAGGATTCCAGCAATAGCACTCGGTCACCGTCCTTCAGCTTTCCAATGGCAGGGGTGCCTTTGATGTAGGAAGCAAAATCACCTTTCTGACGGGCCAGCACAATGCTAAAACTTGTCAGGGGAATATCACGGGGTATGGAAGCGTCTGCTTTCAGGAACACCTGACTGTCTGTGATAACAAGACTGGGCTTTACAGGATTTTTTCGCAGGAAGTCATCTACTTCTCTTTCCTTAAGCACGATAGCGGTACAATCGTTATCCAGGACATCGCGTATGACCTGCACTTGTGGCAGGATTAACCTTCCCTCGGGAGCTTCAATGTCAATGGGCGTTATTAGTAAAACGATATCACCGGGGGTGACAAGGTCACCGATCAGCCCTGTGTGTTTGTACGAGCTCTTTGGGATCTCCGACCGGAGCGTTTTCAGGAATCCGGCATTGTATTTTTCCGCGTTAACCGCAGAATATTCAAGGAGCTCCCGGTTGGTTATCCGCCGGATTTCTTCCCTGAAGCTTTCATCAGGAGGTTTCAGGTCGCTTTTATTGTAAAGGATAAGATACGGAAGGTCGTATTCATTGAAGTTATTGATCAGGTCCTGTTCAAACCGGGTGAAAGTCTGGTTGGTGATCACCAGAATAGCAAAATCAACCTGACGGATTACAGCAAGTGTTTTCTTAACGCGCAATTCACCCAGATCACCCACGTCATCTATTCCGGCAGTGTCAATGATCACAGCCGGACCTATGCCTTCAATCTCAACACTTTTCTTTACCGGATCGGTCGTGGTGCCGGCAATTTCAGAAATAATCGCGACATCCTGGCCGGTAATGGCATTGATGATGGAACTCTTACCGTAGTTGCGACGGCCAAAAATTCCAATGTGGGGTTTATGATCTTTGCCTTTTGTCATAGCTTTCCTTCTATTCTTCCAGGTCCTTCAACAGGTATCCTCCATGGACCAGGTTCTCGGGTTTCAGGATCTCGGTCAGTTTTACCTCATCCAGAAGCTTAAGTTCTTTGTTTGCCCGGAAAATATCTACCTTATTTTCTTTCATGAAAGATGCCGCTTCACCTGCTTTGTTGTATCCCAGCAGGGGGACTAGCGCCGTTGATATAGACGGGCTTTCCATGACTTTCTTTCTTGCAGCTTCTTCATCAATTTCCAGTCCCGAAATAAGGTTCTTCCTGCAGCTGGAATTGCAGGCGATCAGGAGGTTAAGGCTTTCCAGCAGGGCTTGCCCCAGTGCCGGAAGGTAGGCATTCAACTCCAGGGAGCCCTGTCCTGCCAGATGGGTGATCAGCAGGTCATTGGCGTATACACGGTTCACAGCGCTGATGATAAACTCAGGGATCACCGGATTTATCTTACCCGGCATAATGGAACTTCCTACCTGTTTCTTTGGAAGGATTAACTCCCGGTTGCCATGCAGGTCGGATCCCAGCAGCCGGATGTCGTTCGCCATTTTCTCCAGGTTAACAGCATGAGCTTTCAGAATACCATGAACCTCAACCAGGGTGTCCGCATTATTGGTGGCATCCGACAGGTTTTCTGCACGGGTTACAGGAAGATTACTTAACTGCTGGAGTTTTTTCACTACCTCCAGCACGAAGTACCTCGGGGTGGTTATTGATGTTCCAATTGCGGTCCCACCCAGGTTAATGACCTTGATACGTTCGAAGCACTTGGATATCCTCCACCAATCGCGGGAGAGGGCATCATTGTAAGTACTGAACAATCTCCCGTAAGTGGTTGGAACAGCCTCCTGCATCTGGGTATATCCTATGCGGAGGGTGTTCCTGTATCGTTTTTCTTTTTTTTCGGTTTCAGTGCGCAGCAGGTTAACTTCCTCCTCCAGGCTAACAAGCAGTTGCATGCCGGCAAGATGAAGGGAAGAGGGGATAACATCATTGGTAGACTGAAAAATATTGGCATCTTCAACCGGGTCAATGAGTGAATACTCACCCGGCTTATGCCCCAATTTGATCAGGGAGACATTGGCCAGAATTTCATTCATGTTCATGTTGAAACTCGTGCCGGCACCACCCGAAATTGCCGGTACAATGAATTCTTCGTAGTAGTCGCCTTCAGCACAGGAAGCAGCTGCAGAATCAAGGAATACCAGAACTTTCAGATCCGGGAGCCTGATTTTTTTTCGGCTCAGATCTGTTTTTTCTTCGGCCTTCCTGATGAAATCGATAGCGGTTTGATAGCAGGCTTGTTTAACGAGCGCCAGGGCTTTATACCACTCTTTCGGGAAAGGGGTGCGGTCAGGGAAATTTTGTCTGGCTCTTTCGGAATGAATACCGTACAGGGCATTTTCCGGAAGTTTGATCTCACCCAGGGAGTCCTTTTCTGTTCGCATAGCTGCATTGCTGGAATACATGGCAAAAGTAAGCATTTCTGTATTATTCCGCAGGGATGAATTAAAGAAAAGGCGCCGGATGCCGGCGCCTTCTATCGTGATGAATTTGGTGATCTCTAATTTTCCACACTTACTTTATGGAGATGCATCTCATCCTGGTTATATACCCTGAAGATAAGCAGGGAGATATCAAACGGCTTTTCAAAGAGCAGTTCATTATCTTTTCCTGCCTCGATCCAGCTTTCCTCACGGTAAAGTATGCGTCCGCTCAGGTCAACCAACTCCACGTTATACATACCGTCCTCTTTCATGTCGGTCAGCATATAGTGCAGTGAGTTGCCACGTAGCGGATTGGGATAAACAAACAGGGAGCTTTTCGTGTCAATACCAGCTGTTAGTTCATTTGCTTCCTTGGTGGCATCCGGATACATGGTCATATAGATGCTGTATACATAACTGGTGACGGAGGAGGACCCAAAGGATGCGGGTAGCGAACCGGTCCAGTATTGTTGTGAGTCGGCTCTGCCGGGAGTTCCCGATGTATAGTAGATGGTCGTTCCATGCTGGAATGTCCAGGCCAGCCAAATGGCTTGTCCGGCAGTGACACTTAACGGACTGGTCAGTGCTGCGGTATTCCAGCTGGCACCTGAATTCTGCATCGCAGAAGGGGTAGTTGCCAGGAGCTGGTCCGGATGCCCTTCATGATTACTATAGATCCCAAGGATAAAATAGCCGGGGGTATAAGGATTCATATACATGGAGATTGATTCAATGACCCCGCTTTCAGAAACGATAATCTGCTGAGCCCTGCGATATGCGGTGAATACAGGAGTCGAATACACATCGGTATGGCCCACCTGGATAGGATCGTTATTCGGTTCAGTACTGGTGATGCTTACCGTGTTCGAATAATCGGACTCCCCGAAGCTATTGTAGGCAAGCACCCTGAAGGTGTAGTCGTGATTGTATTCAATGGACAGGTCTTCAAATGTTGTTTCATCTGCACCTGTATTCGCCAGGCTCACATAACCGCCTGCATCGGTACTGCTCTCAACGGTAAATCCATCTTCAAATTCTGCATGATCGGTCCAGCTTAACTGAACAGATGGTATATCCTGATCATAGATCGCGGTGAGCGAGGTCGGAGCCAGAGGGGCTACAGCCGGAATGTCAGCGCTTATTGTCATGCTTGTTGCCGCAGCAGAACTGCCTTTCTCATTGTAAGCCGAAATGCGATACCCGTAATCATCACCATAGCTGATTGCTGCATCCGTATAACTCACTGTGTTGACTGCGAGTGCTGTTAATGAGGAGAAAGCCCCTCCGTTTATACTACGCTCGAGGGTGAAACCTTCTTCATTGTCCGAATTATCTGTCCAGCTGATGACTATTTCAGGAACTTCTGCGTCGTAGCTCAGGCTAATGTCAGAAGGATCTGCCGGGGGCATAAATTGCTCAGCGAAGATGCTGATACCAGCAGCATAAGGCGAACTTCCGATATTGTTGTAAGCAGCGGCGCGATAGTCATAGCTGTTGTTGTAGTTTATGCTGTTGTCGGTCCAGCTGGTGCTATTCGCTGCCAGACTTGCAACAACTGCCCAGGCTCCGCTGTTTTCGCTTCGCTCAATGGTAAAACCATCCTCGTCATCTGAAGTATCACTCCAGCTAAGGGTGACGGAAGGAATATCCTGATTATACACTGCAATGAGGTCGGTAGGTGCCTCAGGTACCGCAGGAGCGACATAATCGGTATTGACCAGCACAGCATTGGAGTAACCGGAGTTGCCATTTGCATTGCTGATCATAACCCTGTAGCTATAGTCATTATTCAGTGCAATGGTATTGTCGGTCCATGAAGTACTGTTGGCACAGAGACTTGCTACGATAACAAAGCTACCTCCGTTATCACTCCTCTCCACGGTGTAGCTCTCTTCATCAGATGCGTTGTCATCCCATGTCAGGATAAGCCTTGTTTCATTTTCTGTATAGGCTGCCTCCAGGTTCGAAGGAGCTGCAGGTACAGGATTAACAACAGAAGTCTGGTAAGTGGCATAGATGGAATACCTGTACGCAGCTACCGAGCCCGAACCGAAATCAGAAGGCATGCCCCCTGAGTAGGTGGCGCTTGAAGATGCTCTGCCTTCCCCTCCGGTAGTGTAGAGGATTTGCGGGGCATGTTCGTATACCCAGCTTAGCCATATCGAAGTATTCGCCTTAATAAAGACTGATTCTGCCAGATCAACTTCCTGCCATCCTGCTGAACCTGATACGGCAGTTACCGGAGTTACTGCCAGACGGGTTCCCGGAACTCCATTATTATCTGCATAGACACCATAGATAAGGTTGCCATAAGTTGCGCCATGGTACATCGTGACAGACTGAATAGTGCCGTCCTCAGGCATAGTAACTTTCTGTGCCCGGCGGTTGGTAACATATACCGGGCTGCTGAACTCATCCTCATAACCGACCTTCTTTTCATCAGAAACGGAAGATACATACAGAGCTCCGGAAGTAAGGTAGTCTGACTCACCATAGGCATTTATGGCACGTACCCGGTAGTAATAATTCGTATTGTAGGTTGAGATCACATCTGTTGCTTCTTCAGAATTTTCTGCCAGGGTTGCAATCAGACTGAAGGTAGCTCCATCCGTTGAACGTTCAAGCTCAAATCCGGTTTCGTCATCTGACTCGTCAGTCCAGCTTATCGAAATGGCAGTTCCGCCAAGCGATATGGCGATATTGGTCGGAGCTGCCGGTGCAGCCGGCTCAGTTGCACTGATCGCTTCCGTCCCGAGCGTGTCTGAATTACCCGTGCTGTTCTGTGCAAACAACCGATAGGTGTAGCTGTTACCATAGGTAATGTCTGCATCGGTATAGGTGGTGACATTGGCATCCAGGCTGGCCAGCGCGCTGTAAGCTCCGGAATTTATCTTCCTCTCAAGAATGAAATTGTCTTCATCGATCGAAAGATCGTCCCAGGCAAGATTAATCAAGGGAACGTCCTGATTATAATCAGCGCTAAGGTTTTTCGGTGTGTTGGGAGCCCCCGGCTCTGTATAATCCGTATTTATGCTGACGATGTTCGAATAATCCGAATAACCATTTGCATTGCCGGCATATACACGGTAACTGTAGTCGTTATTGTATGCAAGGGTATTATCGGTCCATGAGGTGCTGTTGGCTACGAGTATTGCCACAACAATGTAATCCGCCCCGTTATCGCTTCTTTCAACAAGTATGTCCATTTCATCGCTTGCATTATCAGTCCAGTTAAGTATAACTGAAGGTGTGCTTTCAGTATAACTCAGCCCCAGGTTAGTTGGTGTGGCAGGAACCGGATTGGAGGCAGCAGTCTGATAGGTGACATAGATGGAATACATGTAGGCGGCTACCGAGCTGTAACCGAAATCTGCAGGCATACCCGCGGAATATGTGTCGCCTGAAGAAGCCCTGCCCTCTCCGCCCGAGGTGTACCGGATCGACGGGGCATGTTCATACACCCAGCTCAGCCATATCGAAGTATTTGCCTCAACAAAGACAGATTCTGTCAGATCAACTTCCTGCCATCCTTCCGAACTGGCAGATGAAGTGACAGGAGTTACTCCCAGACGGGCTCCCGGAACACCACCCTCATCTGCATAAACGGCAAAGAGGAGGTTCCCGTAGGTTGCGCCATGGTACATTGTAATTGAGGTAAGTGTTCCGTCTTCCGGCATGGTAACTTTCTGTGCCCTGCGGTTCGAAACATATACCGGGCTGCTCAAAATGGTCTCATAGCCAAGGTTTTTCTCCTCAGGTTCTGAAGAAACATACAGGGCTCCTGAACTAATGTAGTCTGATCCGCCATAGGCATTTATTGCCCGGACACGATAGTAATAAGTGATATCGAATTGTGAGATGACATCTGTTGCGCTTTCTGTATTTGCACCCGGCGTTGCGATAAGGGTGAAGTCGCTGCCGTTGTTGGAACGCTCCATTTCAAAGGCAGTCTCATCATCCGACTCATCATTCCAGCTGATTGTAATGGTGGTTCCGTTAAGCGTTGTTGATAGGTTTGAAGGTGTTGCCGGGGTCAGGATTTCCTCCGAAACCGTTAAGCTTATTTCTTCGGTGGCTGAGCCCTGGCTATTGGTGGCAGTGAAGCTCAGGTTGAAAGTACCGGTCTGATCCGGCGTCCATTGCAGGATACCAAGCTTGGCATCGAAATTCATCCCGTTCACCAGTCCTGAAACACCCAATGTTGCAGGTTCAGTTGATAACGCCATCATATCGAGGTAGTAATCCTCACCGAGGAGAATGGCAGCATCAGATACATTCAGAATTAGGGGAACATCAGGTTTGCGGTATGTAGCCTCCGTAATGCCGTCCATCCATACCTGCGCCATCTTTGTAAATCCTTTTGGATTGGGGTGGTACTGGTCATACATATCACCATCGGGCTGCAATGCATAGTTGACACCTGAGGCATTTTCCATATCGATCAGGTAGAGGCATGTATCTGCCCTGCCTGATATCAGGTTTGCCATGTTTGTGTTAAAAGTGGTAACATCGGCATTCACCGGTACCTGGTTCATAATGCAGGCCAGGATAGTTTTAGTTGTTGATCCGGTCCTTGTTTTGAAAGCGTCAATTTCATCCAAAATGCTTTCTAAGGTGGAAATATCGGTGGTGAGTCCGTTAGTTCCGATATGCAGCAGGATGATATCCGGATTGTATTCATCGAGGTAGAAAGTGCCCGTTTCCTGTGTTCCGCTGACCTGGTTATAACCGGTCTGCAGCAGATGCAGGAGCTGTGGGGCTGTCATGCCCGGGAACCCTCCGTTTTCAGGATCGGAGAATAATCCTCCTCCAGATGTTTCGCTTCCAACGAAGTTGAAATCTATTTCTGCTTCATTCAGCAATTCGAATAGATCTTTACGGTAGGCAATTTTTTCTGATGCATCCCGATCATCAACAATGCGCTGATCATAGGTCAGGGAATTACCCAGGGGAAGTATGTTGAGGAAATCTCCTGAATTAACAGCCAGGTCAGTAATATAAGGTTTATAATTCGCTGACGTAATGGTTAATACGATATCGGTCATGTCTGCAGTCACAGGATTCGGAAGCTCCAGGGTGCCGGCACCATTCCCGAGCTTAACCTCGGCAACGAGCTCTCCGCCGATACATAGGGTTGCCAGTCCGCCCGGACAGTTTGACCCTGTAACTTCAAACCTGGTATCTCCCGGTTGAAGCCCTGGAGCGTGGTTTGCGCTGATCACGGTTGGTTGTCTTGACCAGATCCGCATAGCAGGATCACCAAAATAATGGTACAGGTGGAACTGGTTTTTATTTGCCCAGCCGTTTTCATCCCAGGTTTCAGTCATACGGACAAGTCCCTGGATCATGACATCTCCCATGTTATAGATAGGATCATGAGCTGCGGGCGTACCTGAATTATCGGCCATACCAAAATCAGGATTTATACCCGGATCAGCCCAGATAGCATCCATCATACCGATGATCAGTGCATCATTGAAGCCTGACTTGGTTTGTGATGTTGCAGCAACAACGCCTGCTGCTCCGCCATTTGGATTTCTTAACAGGGTTTCCGCAAAGCTGATCATGGCTGGCTCGGCATATATGAACTGGCCTGTTCCGCAGTTTACACTGAAGAATATGGTTAGCTTGTCAATGTTGGTCAGCTGATTCATATGACTGATATGGAAATACGGGGCCATCCATTGGTCAATTAATCCGTGATCGCGGTGGAAGGCATAGAGCCTGCCTTCATTTATGGAAGAAATAATATCATCCTTATTGCCATCCCAGGCATAGCCATTTGATTTTTTATACTGATCGGGCACATCGGTGACTCCGGAAAAGTATGGATTAAACTTGTTTGGGTAAACACTGGATTCAGTATATAAAATCAAGTCACTATCAAAGCCCAGGCTGGTCATGTAATCATACATCTCGATGGTTGTCCTGGCATAGCGATAGTCAGAGGTACCATCACGAAGTGAATCCTGGAAATAACCGGCATGGATACCCTTGTTGTAAAAGTCGGGATCAGCGGGTGGATTTTGTTCGTAACTGATGATCTTGTTAACTACTACCATCGCCTGTTCGGCATTCTGAACTGCGATACGGCCATGCGACATCTCCGGCATGTAATCGCTGGAGCCGTCCATGCAGGCATAATAGTTGGTACTGTATACATACCAGGGATTGCCGTTAATATCATCAACATAGAGATAATCGGGAATATGTTCCTGGTCTCCAAAAATAAGGAGATACTCAGGGGTATGGCTTGCAGTATTATAGTAATCGTCAATGGCACTTTTGGCACTTGCTGTTGTCCAGCTACCTGTAGTAAGGATTTCAACTTCGTATCCCATCTGCTCTTTCCACCGGGCAAGCTTTTTTGCTGCTGTCTCAAATTGGGGAACAGTCAGGATGAGGTAACCCACAGGTGTTGCAGATGTACCCGCTTTCCCGAATCCGGCAAGAGAGGGTTGCACCTTGTCGATGCTGGTATTCTCAATGATCCGCTGATCATGCATCCTGGATGCTTTACCATTTATGAACTTATTCCGGTATTCAATTGAAAAGTCCAGGTGTTTATAAAAACGTGCAGTTCCGGTAACCGGGTTGTATTGTACCGGCCGGACCTGTATGAAGGCGATAGTTTTCCCTTTAAATTTTTGAATATCAACTATATCAACGAGACGATGCGGTGAGAAGGCATCTTGCTGGTAGGCCTCCTGGTCCAGGGTAAAATCAATCAGACTGTGCTCTCCGTCGCCGGGAACCGGTTGTGCGGGGTAGATCTTAAGCCCTTTTACATCAGTGTATTCCGAGCTTCCCATCCGGATAACCGGCCTGGTATTCTCCGGGATGACAATTCGTTCAATAAGAACCGGCAGGGCAGGGGCTCCTGCCTTGCTGCTCATACTCAGTGAGTTGATCCTTAGGAGCTGAAAGTTCTCCTGACGTTCGGGAACTTCGATCTCATGGAGATCATAAGAATCAAAGGTATACTCCAGTGTAAGGGCATCGTGGGAAGAGGAAAGGATCCTTCGTTCAGGAAGGTTTGCCCTGGCTGTTTCAGATACCTGGTTTTCTTTAACGATAAAGGATTTGGATTGTCCGTTGGTCTGTTTGGTTGGTAACACCATCACTAATGCAATAGCTGTTGCCAGTTTAAGGGGAAGCGATCTCATAGTATAGCTCTTAACGGGTTGAATGCAAGTATTTAGGATACCTGTATATTTCGGCACAAATATCAGTCTGCAAATTAGAAAAACTCTGTCGTTTATTGTTTTACTATTTGTCTAAATGTGCCTATTAATTGACAAGAAGTGGGAGTTGGTTTCTGAACCTATCAATTTAAGTGACAATAATCTTTATGATCTGTTTAGTTGTTGTTTTATTCAGGGGTTTAGGTCTGCTGCCTGTGCTTAAGTACCATGTGATCTGCGATAGGTCGGTCCCTGAGCGGATTGATGGATGGGTTTATTAGCGGGAAAGGCAAAAGGCGTAGGGCAAAGACTAGTGATTAGTGACTTATGATTGGAAACTCCTCTTCTTAGGTAGCAGGATCGACTACTATGAACCATGAGATGGCTTTGGTTGGATTGCAGATAAATTTATTTGTTTCAGCAGGAAACATTTAATCGCCGGAAATTATATCTGATCCGTTATTGCCCTGTGAACAGAACTGGCCGCAGGATCAAGCCTGCGGCCAATCTGTTATATGGATATATAGACTATCTCAGGTCCTGAGATTCATTAACCCTTTAAGGACTGAAGAAGATCTGCCTTGATATCTTCAATATGTTCAGTGCCTACTGACAGTCGCAACAGACCCGGTTCAACACCTGTTAGCTTTTGTTCTTCCAGACTAAGCTGTTCATGGGTTGTGGAACTCGGATGGATGATCAGGGTTTTGGAATCACCGACATTTGCCAGGTGACTGATCAGTGAGACACTGTTCACTATCTTGTCAGCAGTTTCCCGGCCTCCTTTAACTTTGAAGGTAAGTACACCTCCAAAACCATTTTTAAGGTATCGTTTTGCCAGCTTATGATAAGGACTGCTATCCAGCCCCGGATAATTAACTTCTTCAACCCAATCCTGTTTCTCAAGCCACCCTGCAATTTCCAGCGCGTTTGAAGTTATCCGGTCAAGACGCAGCGACAGAGTCTCCAGGCCCTGTATGAGCAGGAAAGCATTGAACGGACTAAGGGCATTTCCATAATCCCGGAGTCCTTCAACACGTGCACGGATAATGAACGCAATGTTACCGAAGGGGCTGCCGGCACCAAATGCCTCCCAGAACTTTAATCCGTGGTACCCTTCAGAAGGTTCGGTGAATTGAGGGAACCTGCCATTTCCCCAGTTGAAATTCCCGGCATCGACGATCACTCCCCCAATGCTGGTTCCATGGCCTCCTATCCATTTAGTGGCCGATTCGACAACAATATTGGCACCATGCTCGATGGGTCTGAAAAGGTATCCCCCGGCACCAAAAGTGTTGTCAACGATGAGCGGGATCTGGTGTTTTTTCGCCACAGCTGACAGGGCTTCGAAGTCCGGAATATTGAATTTCGGGTTGCCTATTGTTTCCAGGTAAATGGCCTTTGTATTCTTATCCACAAGGCGGTCGAACTCAGCCGGATCATCCCCCTCTACGAATTTTACCTGAATGCCGAGCCTTTTAAATTGCACCTTAAACTGGTTATAGGTACCTCCATACAGGTAAGAGGTGGATATGAAATTGTCACCCGACTCCAGTATATTAGTGAGGGCCAGAAACTGAGCCGATTGTCCGGAAGAAGTTGCAAGGGCCGCAGCACCTCCTTCAAGGGCCGCAATCCGCTTTTCAAAGACATCGGTGGTTGGATTCATGATCCGGGTATAAATGTTTCCAAATTCTTTAAGACCAAAGAGGTTCGCAGCATGCTCGGAATTGTCGAACAGGTACGAAGTGGTTTGATAAATAGGTACAGTCCTCGAGTTTGTCGGGTCAATTTCATGTCCTGCATGTAGCTGCAGGGTTTCGAAGCGATAATCTTTAGACATAATGATATAGTTTAAGTAGTGAATAAACTGAAGGAAATTGAAAGCGTCTGTGGAAAAGGATGCTGGAGGAGAGGATTCCTTATGGCATCCTGCAACATGACATGCACATAGGCAGGGATGCCCGTTTCATATAAGAATAGTATGCAGAGTAGCTTGTCATGCTATAATCATGTTTCTGCTACAAAGTAAGTCATTTAATTTAAGACATACAAGTCTTAAAATAAAAAAATCCATTTTTAGAGTCGGACACGAATACCCGGCCCGATCAGGAAGAACCATTTCTGATCTTTGAGGAAGTAACCGCCACCGACATACAGAGGGAAAGAGAGCTTCACATCCCTTTTTGTGGGGTAGACGCTGCCCAGTACTACAATGCCCACGTCGCGGTCGTCGACATTATCAGAGAAATTGAATGCGTTGAAAGCCAGGAAACCCGCACCAATCTTATAAGGTCTGTAAGTGGCAATTTTTTCCGGATGGTAGAAGCTGAATTGTGCAATCATGGCCATACTGATACCGCTTAAGGAGCCAAAACCGATTTCGCCGTCATCCTGTCGGGCAATGGTTATCAAACCCGCCGGGAAGGAAACTTCGATATCGAAAGCATAATTTCGTTTCAGAATGATATCTACTTCTTTGAGATAGCCTTCTTCAGAATACTTTGACTCATCGTTTTTGATGGTCAGACTGATTTTCGACCACTCATCCAGGTCATAGGTTTTCCTTGAAAGGTATTTATTGAGGCTCAGACTTTCGGTATTGCAGTCATGCGATGAATAGTACTCATAGCGGGGTGAGTTTTTGGAAGGACAAACCGCCACGTTTTTGATCGTTCTCATTTCGATCAGTTCATTTCGCTTTCCGGTGACCCTTACATCTATATCAAAATACTGCTTTCCATAGAATTCATCTTTACCGTCAACTGCATCATCGTTGAACGTGAAGACTACATCCTGAATGGTCTTTTGAAATAGGATCGGTCCCCGGATACCGGAAACTCTTCTGCCGATATCACCGTAGTTGAGGTATAAATAATCAAATTCCCGGGGTCTTTGATATTCGGCAACTTTAAGCACCTGATCGGTCGGTTCCTGATGGTTGTAGATCTGTAACTCCTTTTTGCGAATATCTGCGGGAACCTGCAGGGTGAAGTTTACCCGTGTATCGGAGTGGGTAAGGGTATCCGAGGTGAGGTCTGTAAGATCTTCAAAACGGAATTTTGCCCGGTGGAGGCTCCGGCCTTCAATCTGCAGCTCGATGAGTTCTCCAGGATAGACTACATTACTTTTTTTCCATTGACCGCCTTGCCGAAGGATGCTGATCCCGGTGATCGTAGTGGTATGCGAGACATTGAGGTTGGTAAGAAAGCGGGCTTCATCACCATCCTTGATATACAGATATCCTTCAGATTTTGCATGGTAATTATACGGACGTACCAGACAGAGCACCTTATTGTTAGCCAAACGCCTGCGGGTAAATAATTCCGCAATCAATGCCCCGCCTTTTTCTTCCTGATTCTCAATCCGATAGGTCTTTTCCATGGCCAACATCCGGCTATCGTCAAGCTGGATCTCAATTCCCTCGGTCTTTGATGATTCGCTCAGGGTGATTTCGGTAGGGTTAAGGTTCAGGAACTGCAGCCGGCTGTTTTTGACATAAAAAATTTGCTGTATGGGCTCCGTGCTATAAATTAATTGTTTCTTCCTGTTCATGGAAGGCTTCCGGGTTTTGATGGGTATGAGCAGCTCCCCACTGCCTAGGGTATTTGGTACAAGATGGAGAAACAATCGCGAATTTTCCAGTTTCAGCAGGTAATCAAATTTTGGTGTGGTTTGCCATTCATTAGTGGTTATAATGTTTTCCGGATTGTTTGAAAGGACTTCAAAAACGATTTCTTCGCCGATAAAAAGCGTGGGGTCTTTCAGGTGAAGCGAAGCGCTGGTGCGGGTGTAAGCTTGCAGGGGTATGTCGATGAGCTTTGCTATACTGTCGTTTACTGACCTAAAACTGAACTTCAGAAAATCCTGGAAATTCAGGTTGTGGAATTGTACTTTAAACCTGTACGAATTGCCGGTATACAGCAGGCTGTCCAGGATGCTGTAATCCGAGGATGGCAGGAGTGAGAATTCATAAGCCTGGTTTTTCAGCCATAATTCTACTTCAACGATTTCCTGCTGGTCATCAAAAAAGAAAGGGAGGGCCTTCTGGTTGTTGTGCAAAACAGCATCATCGGGCCATGTATAGCTAAAGGTATCAATGCGGAATTCCAGCTTTTGAATACCCGGATCCTGTCTTGTAAATGCAACTAAACTTAAAAGGAGTAATGCAAAAGTAACTGTTAATCTCATACTGCTGGTTTCAATCATTTTCTGTTACACGCTGGCTTCGGGCAGGATTAGATTTTGCGGTCCATTGTACTTAATGGGTTTTTAACCACAGAGAACGTGAATCTGCAAAAAAAAGTTACTCAATTAGCAAAGTTTTATTGAAGGTTTTCACCAGACTGGTAATTTTTATGTAATACAGCCCCTTTTTCAGTTCGCTGAGGTCTATCGCTACATAGCCACCTTTTGGGGACAGAGTTTTTCTAAAAACCAGTTGTCCTGTTTCGTTGTAGACTTCAAGCAATATTTCTCCGGTATACTTATCTTCCAGGTCGATGTTTATCAACCCGTTTCCCGGATTTGGATAGATCCTGAGATCATCTGAATTATGGGTAGTATTTAAATTTACACAGCCGTCAAGAGGGGCAAGACGGATTGTATCGGTATAGAAACACCAACTGGTAGCCGAAGTTACCAGTGCACTCACCTCCATGGGTTCATCTACAACTACCGTAATTTCCTCTGTGGTATCACCTGTCGACCAGGTGATGCTTCCCCAGCCTTCCCCGGCACTCAGGATAGCAGTATCGTTACCACAGACATTTTCCTGAAGGGTCTCAATAGTAAATGTTTCAGAATAGTTACAGGCATCTGCCAGATTGAGCTCATCCAGGAAGAGGACGCTTCCGCTTTCACCAAGGTTCTGTATTTGAGTTGATGGATCGAAATAGAGTGATGTATTGGCGATGATGCTTACCTGCGTGATCAAAACATTTAAGGGGTATGAGAAATCCAGCTTAAACTCAGTATAATCAGCGCTTGCCGGAAGCGGCCTGACTGCTGTGTATTCGTTGCCCTTACTGTCAGTGAGGATAGCCATAATCAGCGCCGTGTCATTCTCAAAGGGCTGGAATTTATAGTAGCCTGTGAGCCCCGAGGGATTGATATCAACAGGGAAAGCAGGCATTGATTCATTCAGGTTAACAGATTCCGAATAGGGCATGATGTATCCCATGTTGGCATAAATAATCCCATCATCATCCGGGACAAGCGTTTCCACACTTTCGATGCGGATGGCGTAATTTCCTGCATAGGCATCTTCGGTCCGAGTGGCTGAAGTATCCCCGCCAAACAGGTGGGAGAACAGATTGCCTGTAAGCCAGCTTGTTGGTTCAAAATAGGCTGCTTCCTGCCAGGACTCAAAATTACCGTTGGGAACCGTGTCCTCAATTCCCGTAAACCAGAGAGAGTCTACCTGGATCCACCCGCCGGTCCGTGGATCATCCGGATTGGTGGTAGCAAAGGCGATAAAAGCAGAATCCGGGACATCGGAAAGATCTGAAACGGGAATGTCGATTTTGGTGTAGGTGGAGGAGCTGAAAAGAAGCGGGTAGATCACCTGCCCGACAGAATTTCCATCCTTTTTGAAAGCAACCAGGATCAGCCCCACATCCAGAAAGGGGATGTTGTATTTAAAAAATCCGGAAAGCCCTGTCGGGGAACCTGAAACCGGTATCCCGCCACTAAACTGAAATCCCTCATCCATATTCCCCGTTGTGATCATTCCATTTGAAAATGCGAAACCCGGGATGGTCTCATCGGTGACTCTCGTGTCAAGCCGAAGGGCATAGTCTCCGCAATAACTGTCTGTCGTTTTTGAGGCAACTGTTACATTGAATAAAAAAGACAGCATATTCCCGGTGGTCCATTCTGCTGGCTCCTCATAAAGCACGCGGGTTTCCCAGTTTTCGAATCCCCCGTTGGGAACGGTCTGGGAATGGCCCGTTACTATATAGATAACTAGAAAAAAAAGAGTGGTGGCTAAGATCTTTTTCATGGTCATACGCTTTAACAACACAAAGGTATGAAAGGATAGGGAATAAAATATAATTTTCATTTCTCTGTTTTAAATCGTTTAAAGACAAGTGATTAGACATGAAGTCATGAAGGTGTTTTATGATTATTGAAAAAAAATCTCCGATGGTTTTCATTTTTTTTTGTAATTATGCAATAAATCATGGTTGACCGCCACACATTTATGCAAATTTACCTACCGGTTAATGTTTCCTGCTTTAATTGACAGTATAATCTAACTAAAAACAAGGCTTATGGCTAAGAACAGAGGTGCCATAGTTGTCGACATTGAAAAATGTAAAGGATGTGAACTTTGTGTCGGATCGTGTCCGACACAGGTCATCAAGATGGCACCTGAAGTAAATGGAAAAGGCTACCGATATGCTTTTATGGAGAACCCTGACGCTTGTACAGGTTGTGCCAATTGCGCAGTAGTATGCCCTGACGGTGTAATTACCGTGTATAGAGTAAAAGTTGAAGCCGAAAATTAAATTACATGGGAGAATTAAGATTAATGAAAGGCAATGAGGCAATCGCTGAAGCTGCCATACGGGCCGGAGCGGATGCTTACTTCGGATATCCCATTACTCCACAGTCTGAAGTAATGGAATACCTCGCTCAGGAAGAGCCCCATAAAAGGACAGGGATGGTCCTCCTGCAAGCTGAAAGTGAGCTGGCTGCCATCAACATGGTATATGGAGCGGCCAGTACCGGAAAGAAGGTAATGACTTCATCTTCAAGTCCGGGAATCAGTCTGATGATGGAAGGTATTTCCTACCTGGCAGGCTCTGAGTTGCCCTGCGTGATCGCAAATATCGTTAGAGGGGGACCCGGACTGGGAACCATACAGCCTTCGCAGGCCGACTACTTTCAGGCCACCAAGGGAGGCGGGCATGGCGATTATCGACTCATCGTACTGGCTCCTTCATCAGTCCAGGAAATGTCTGATTTTGTGAAACTTGGATTTGAGCTTGCATTCAAGTACAGAATGCCGGTGATGATCCTTTCTGACGGACTCATCGGGCAAATGATGGAGAAGGTGGAACTTTTTGATCAGATGCCCCGGGCTACTGAGTTTGATCAGTCGTGGGCAACCACCGGGAAAACTCCCGACCGCGAGCGGAATATCATTACCTCTCTCGACCTGGACCCTAACGGAATGGAAAAGCATAACCTGGATTTACAGGAGAAGTACAAGAAGGTTGTGGCCAGTGAAGTCCGTTACGAACTGATCGATTGCGAAGATGCTGACTACCTTTATGTAGCCTACGGATCTTCGGCCAGGATCTGCCAGAAGGCTATCAGGATGGGGCGTGAAGAAGGTATTAAAATTGGCCTTATACGACCGATCACACTCTTTCCCTTCCCCTACGATATTATCGGAGAATATGCTAAAAAAGTCAAAGGAATTTTATCAGTGGAACTGAGCGCCGGCCAAATGATCGAAGATGTTCGCCTGGCTGTCGGCACTACAATTCCTGCCCTTCATTTCGGAAGGATGGGCGGTGTGATCCACTCCCCGGAAGAAGTCCTGGAAGGACTTAAAAAGGCTTTTCTAAAATAGAACCCTGAATCTGTATAAAATGGATATAAAAGATATTATAAAGGAAGAAAACCTGGTCTATAAAAAGACCGATTGCATGACCGATAATGTGCTTTCCTATTGTCCGGGTTGCGGACACGGTGTTATCCATCGTTTGTGTATGGAGGTTGTGGATGAAATGGACATCGTTGCCGATACCATTGGTGTGGCATCTGTGGGTTGTTCCGTCCTGGCCTATGATTTCATGAATATCGACATGACCGGTGTGCCTCATGGCCGGGCCCCCGCTGTGGCCACCGGAATTAAAAGAACCTGGCCTGATAAATTTGTGTTTACCTATCAGGGCGATGGGGACCTGGCAGCGATCGGGACCGCCGAGACTATTCATGCCTGTAACCGTGGTGAAAATATCACCATCATTTTCGTGAACAATGGAATTTACGGGATGACCGGAGGTCAAATGGCGCCTACAACACTGCCGGGTATGAAGTCATCAACCACCCCTTACGGACGGGAAATCGCGCTTATGGGGAACCCGATAAAAATGACAGAACTGGTTGCTGAATTGCCCGGAACATACTATGTTACCCGTCAGGCTGTCCATACACCGGCCCTGGTCCGAAAAGCAAAGAAAGCGATCCGAACTGCATTTGAAAACCAAAAGCTGAAAAAAGGACTTTCCCTGGTTGAAGTGGTTTCAAATTGCAACTCAGGATGGAAAATGACCCCTGTTCAGTCGAACCAATGGCTTGAGGAGAATATGCTCCCGTTTTATCCTCTTGGTGATATCAAAGTGGAGGGTAAAAAAGTAAAGTAAACTTATTGATTATGAATGAAGAAATAATAATTGCAGGTTTCGGTGGTCAGGGAGTGCTCTCAATGGGCAAAATCCTGGCCTATTCCGGGATAATGCAGAACATGGAAGTTAGCTGGATGCCTTCCTACGGACCCGAGATGCGGGGTGGAACAGCCAATGTGACCGTGATTCTGAGCGATGACCGGATAAGCTCACCAATCCTGAACCAATACGATACGGCCATTATCCTGAATCAGCAATCGCTTGATAAGTTCGAGAGCCGGGTAAAAAAAGGTGGTCTTCTCATTTATGATACCAATGGGATAACCCGCCATCCCGAACGGAAGGATATCCGGATTTTTCAGGTGGAAGCAACCCGGGAAGCTGCCAGAATGGGAGCTGCCCGCGCATTCAACATGATCGTCCTCGGAGCGTACCTGAAGGTACAACCTGTCGTGAAAATTGATAATGTATCGAGAGGACTGGAAAAATCACTTCCCCAGCGTCACCATCATCTGATCCCTATGAACCTCGAAGGGTTGAAGAGGGGTATGCAGATTGTAAAGGAAGCCTGATCCCATTAGCCTGATCGCTTCCCCCCTGTATGTGATGATCTGCCTCATCGGAATGAGGTAGGCTGGGTGCCTATGAGGCATTGATGCATCTTGCCCTTCTGCACTAATGCTTCTCATCGCATTTTCAGGAACGGTCAACTCATGTTATTCGTAAAAGATTGAAAGGATTATAAGGAAATTGCCTGGTCCTTTCAAGGTTGAAAATGCAGGGTTTGCATGTGCGGGGATACGATATTTTGAGTTGAGGGATTGGTGAGATTGAGTTTGGAAAGGGGTTGTGTCTTCGGATTCATCCCCTTTCTTTGTTAAGGTTTAATGCAAAGGGCAGATGTGCAAACTGTCTGCATTTGGGGCACTTCCTTTTCAGTAACGGCCTAACAGCCTACCTGTACAAATTATACTTCTCAATATACTCATATACCGGGCCGGGCAGGAAATGGCGTACATCCTTTTTCCCGCTTATAGCCGAACGTATGAAGCTTGAAGACACCTCTAACATTGGGGCACCCTCAAGAAGTGTAATATTCTTGTGGGCCTTGTAATCAACTGCTGCATCGGTTTGCCTGGGATAAATATACCGGTGGTACCGGGCAATGATCTGTTCAAAATTTTTCCATTTATGGAAAGCAGCTAAACTATCACTTCCCATGATCAGGACAAACTCATTCTTTGGATGCTTTTCGGAAAGGTAGGCGAGGGTATCAATGGTATAGGATGGACGGGGCATGTTAAACTCAATATCGCAAATTCTGAAGCGGTAATCGTTCCCGATCGCCAGCTCAACCATTTCGAGCCGAAAATGATCGGCCAGCAGGCTCTCCTTTTTTTTTAGCGGATTATGGGGGCTGATCACAAACCAGAGTTCTTCCAGTGGGGTGAACTCAATAAAGTAGTTCGCCAAAACCATGTGTCCTATGTGAACAGGATTGAATGATCCGAAAAATAAACCGGTTTTCATAGGAATGGTGATCGTTACAGTATTTTATCCTAAGCTTTCAGGAAATCTTTTACCAGGTCCAGGATCTCCTCTTTGGCTTTTTTAAGGTCCGAATTGGTTATCACATGATCGAATTTACGTGCATACGTCATCTCCATTTTTGCTTTACGAACCCTCTTTGCCAGGTTTTCAGGAGTTTCCGTATTCCGGGCAGTCAGCCTCTTTTCCAATTCTTCAGTTGAAGGTGCCTGGATGAAGATGGAGAGTGCACTGTCTTTATAGTATCTTTTTATATTAATGCCGCCCATCACATCGACGTCAAATACGATATTATTGCCTAAAGCCCGGTTTTTCTCTACTTCCGACTTAAGCGTACCATAATAATGGCCGGCGTATACCTCTTCCCATTCCAAAAATTCCCCGTCTTCGATCTTTGATTTGAAATCATCGATGCTCAGGAAATAATAATCCTTTCCCTGCACTTCGCTTTCGCGTTTTTTTCGGCTGCAGGCAGATACCGAGAAGCAGAGGTTCAGGCTTTCATCAGCAATCAGATGGTGTGCCAGTGTGGATTTTCCGGCACCCGACGGACCTGACAGAATAATCAACTTTCCAGACATATCTTAACTTTTTACAATACATTCATTAATTGTTCCTTGATCTTCTCCAGTTCGTCTTTCATCATCACCACCAGACGCTGGATATCTGAATGGTTGGCTTTGGAGCCCAGGGTGTTGATTTCCCGGCCGATTTCCTGGGATATGAAGGATAATTTCTTCCCGCTGGGATCCTTTTCTTCAGAAACCTCTTTGAAAAATTTGCAGTGGTTGCTAAGACGCACCTCTTCTTCTGTAATATCAATCTTTTCAAGGTAATAGATCAGTTCCTGTTCATACCGGTTGCTATCAATTTTCTCCTGGTCCTGAATAATTCCCAGGCTGCTGTTCAGCTTTTCTTTTATTCGTTCAATGCGATCCTTTTCAAGTGGCTTGATCTTTTCCTGTAATTCAAGGATGGTATCAATCCGCATAAGGATATCATTCCTCAGAGCCTGACCTTCCCGTTTACGGAATTCAATCATCTTGAGAAGGGCTTCCTCAATTTTTGTCTGAATTACACTCCACTCCTGATCGGATAGCTCTTCCTTCTCTGCCATGAGTGCATCCGGGAACCTCATGATAATCTGCATCAGGGCATCGTCATTTTCGGCTCCAAGCTCCTCGGTAAGACCTTTAAGCTGAGCGTAATATTCTTTTACCAGGGGGAAGTTGATTCTTGCATTGCTCGAAGCATCAGTGGTTTCGTAGGTGATGTTGAATTCAACCTTTCCCCGGATGAGGTATTTGGAAATGAGATTTCTGAGTTCGAGCTCCTTTTCTTTATACAAATTGGGTAAACGGGTGTAAATATCAAGCTGCTTGCTATTTAAAGATTTAATCTCAATAGTGACCTGCCTGGTAGGCAATTCGCAAACAGTTTTGCCGTAACCTGTCATGGATAGCATCATCAGATTTCTTTGTATTTTTAGTTAAGGTACGAAAATACTATGTAAATGGAGATATACAAAATCAACTCAGGGATTCTTCATATTCTACAACCCCCTTATTCTTCCAGGTACCGGTGCGATAATAGACAGCGGAAAATACCGTACCGATCAGCCAGGCGATGGGAACCGACCACCAGATTCCCTGTTCCCGCAGGCTTCCGCGAAAGATATCAGGCAGGTTCATATCCAGATTCATTTTGCTGAGCATGCTGTTTAAACGGCCGGAGAGGAGCGAAGCCAGGGGTATGCGGATAATCCAAAGTGACAAGAGGGTGATAAACATGGGAACTATGGTATCACCTGCACCCCGTAGCATCCCATTCAGCGAGAACATGACGCTGAAGATTATGTAGCCGGAGCCTACAATGGTCAGGTAGCCAACACCAATCCTGATTACCGCGGGTTCTTCAATGAACAGGTGCATAAGTTGATACCTGAAACTAAGGATAACAGCCGTCAGGATAAGGCTGACAGCTATGGACATCCCCAGAGTGGCTTTGAGACCTTTTCGGACCCTGTCAATCTTGTTGGCTCCTATGTTCTGACCTACAAAGGTGGATAGCGCCTGACCGAAGTTCATGGCTGGGAGCATTGCCAGACTGTCAATCCGGCCGGCAACAGTATAGGCTGCTGCTACATTGGTACCAAAGGTATTTACAATTCTGAACAACGCCAGCATGCCAAACGAGACAAAGGTCTGCTGAAATCCGGAAGGTAAACCTATGCGCACACTTTTCAGGAAGATTTCCCAATCAAAAACCATCTTCCTGAGTCTTAGTTTTACCAGCTCATGGGTTTTGTTGAGGTACAGGATGGCGGAAATAAAAGCTCCTCCATGAGAGATGACGGTAGCAAGGGCTGCCCCCTGGACACCAAAACCCAGGTACTTGATGAAGACAAAATCAAGGATAATATTGAAGATGGAGGCAATGACAAGAAATACCAGGGGGGTAACTGAATCACCCAGTCCCCGAAGGATAGCACTGGTCCCGTTAAAACCAAAAAGGAGGATGGTTCCAAGAAGGAAAGTCCTGAGGTAGGCAATTGCACCCGGCATGACTTCAGGGGGCAATTTCATCATTCTGAAGATATCCTCAGTAAAAGCTATCCCAACCGCCATAATGAGCAGAGAGGCGGCGAATACAAATATGTAGAGGGTATCGATGGTCCTGCGGACTTTCTCATAATCTCTGGCACCAAAATACTGTGCCACCACAATAGTGCCCCCCGAGGCAATGCCGATAACAAACGAGATAAGTGCAAATATGATGGGAAAGGATGCACCCACTGCTGTCAGTGCTTCCTTGCCCAGAAACCGGCCAACAATGATGCTGTCAACGATGTTATAGGTCTGTTGAAAAATATTACCAACCAGCATAGGCGCTGCAAAGCGTATAATACTCCCCCCGATTCTCCCAGTGGTAAGATCTCTCATTTTTTCGAAAGAGGCAAAGGTGTGCAAATTGTATGAGTCCTCAAAATATCCATCCTTCCTTTTCTATGAATGAATTAAAAACTGCACCTTTGTATTGATGCTAAAAGCATTATCTTCAGGTAGATTTAACAAGTTAGCAATGACCATCCACGAGACATCAAAAACCAAGATTATTGCCACGCTTGGGCCAGCCAGTAGCGAAGAGAAACACCTGATGGGACTTATCTATTCAGGGATTGATCTCTTCAGGTTCAATTTTTCCCACGGAAGCCACGACGTTCATGAAGAGATGATCCAGCGGGTCCGTGCCATCAATAAAAAAATGAATACCCACATAGCACTTCTTGCCGACCTTCAGGGGCCAAAGATCAGACTTGGAGAGGTTGAAGAAGGAACCCTTGTCAGGGACGATGATACCATCATCTTTACCAATCGCAAGTGCATCGGGAACCATCAGAGGGTCTATGTCAGTTACCCGGAACTTCCGGTGGATGTCGCAAAGGGAGACATTCTGCTTATTGATGACGGCAGGCTTAAATTTAAGGTGGAATCGTCAAACGGGGAGGATGAGCTTGTGGCCCGGATTATTCACGGTGGCCCGCTATACTCCCGCAAGGGCGTTAATATGCCGCATACCAGGCTCTCTGCTTCCGGGCTTACCGATAAAGATAAAAGGGACCTGGAGTTTATTATGGAGCATGACTTCGACTGGATAGCCTTATCTTTTGTTCGCTGGGCTAAGGATATCACTAACCTGAAGGAGATCCTGCAAAAAAGGAACAAAAAAGCACTGGTCATAGCAAAAATCGAGAAACCTGAAGCACTGAATGAACTGGATGAGATCATTGAGGCAGCCGATGCCGTAATGGTGGCCCGGGGAGACCTTGGTGTTGAAGTTTCATTCGAGAAGGTGCCGCTTATTCAGAAACAAATCGTTGGGAAATGTATCCACCGGTCTACTCCGGTAATCATCGCTACACAGATGCTGGAAAGCATGATTACCAATTTCCGGCCTACCCGTGCCGAAGCTAACGATGTTGCCAATGCTGTTTTCGATGGTGTCGATACCGTGATGTTAAGTGGTGAAACCTCCGTCGGGAAATTCCCTGTTGAGACTATCCAGAGCATGCAGCAGATCATCGATTATGCGGAGGGAACAGCTTTTGTGCACAAGCACGAGCATATTCCGATTGACAGTTCCCATACCTATATTCCTGACTCCATATGCTACAATGCCTGCAGGATGGCTGATCAATCGGGGGCTAAAGCTATTATTGCCTTTGCTGCCAAACCTCAGACTGCCTTTCGTCTTGCCGGGAACAGGCCTAATGCACCCGTATATATTTTTACTCCCGATGAGCAGATCATACGTCAGCTATCCCTCGTATGGGGTGTCCGTACTTTTCATATTGAAGCCATGAAAGATGTCGACAGTGCGCTGGATTATGCTGTGAATACCCTGAAAAAACTAAATCTGGTAAAGCACGGCGACAGGCTTGTGCAGGTTAGCAGCCTTCCGCTGTTTGATTTTGAAGGGGTGAATACCATCAAGCTGACACATGTACTCTGAAAAAATTGCAGAAGCCGCTAATAACTGGATTGAACCTGTCAGGGAGTTCATTATTCCACTCTATGCAGATCAATGGATCCCGTCTCATGATTTCGGGCATCATTACCGCGTATGGAAAAATGCCTGCAGGCTTGTGGACTATCAGCCCGGGATGGGACAATTTTTTTATGAGGAACTCTTGATAGCATGCCTTTTTCATGACATCGGAATGCTGTACGACCCGACAGAGAAGCACGGGTACCGCAGCAGGATCCTCTGTGAACAGTTCCTGAAAACCCGTCGGGACCAGTTGTCTTTTAATCCTGCGCGTCTCCTGGAGGCGATTGAATACCATGATGATAAGGACTACAGCACCCGGATCGAGAATAACCCGGTCTATCAGATCCTCTGCATCGCCGATGATATCGATGCTTTCGGGGCTCTGGGATTATACCGTTATCTTGAGATCTACCTCCTGCGGGGACATACTCCAGACAATCTTCCGGCACTCATCTCAGGCAATGCGGCCGGGCGTTTTAAAAAGATCATGTCACAATCTGAAAAACTTGGATCTGATATGGCTGGCATCACTCAGCGCTATGGAAGACTTCAAAAACTGATTATGGAAGACGGTTTTCCGGAGTCGGCATCTACTCTGGTGCAGTGGGTTTCAGATAAGCTTGTTGATCCCCGCATTTCACCCTGGAAATTCTTCAGGAATTACCCAGGTACAGTCAAAAATTCAAGGATTAATTTTTTCCTGGCTTCGATCCGTGAAGAAATGGAAGCTATTGAAGCTGAAGGGATCTGGATATTCAGCTGATTGCATAAGCTGTTTACTCACTTTTAGTACATCCTGAATAACTTAAGGTGCAGATTATCAGTTTATTTATTGATATTTTGTTAATATTTTATTAGGTGGCTGTGAAAAAGCTAAGTTCTTTCTCAATAAATTTACCCTGGATCATGAATGAACAACCTAACTATCAATTCCTCAACTATGGGAATTACCAAACTTTTTAGTTCGCAAAATGCTCTTTGACCAAACCTTACAGGAAATTCGCCGGGAATTGGCACAAATCCAATTGAAAAAGGTGGCGAATGAAGAATATTTAGCCTTATTATCGAGCCATACCGCCAGCCTGATCGCCCTGCTTGAACAGGTGAGAGCCTCAGGGGATGCTGAGGGATTGCAAGCGGATGCTGCCGCTCAGGTTGATGAAATACTCGGCCTGGTACAGGGCTTTCATTTCCGAATTGACAGCAAAATGAAAATCCGGCATATCTCCCCTTCTGTGATGGAAGAATTGGGCTTTTCAGGAAATGAACTGCTTAACAATAGCTTTTCGCAGCTAATTCCTGATGATTCAAGGGAGGCGATCAGTCAAATTGAAGCGTATATAACTGGTAATGATGGACTTAAGTCAAAGTTGCACCTGGAACTGGAATTGAATGACAAAAAAGGAAATTCAATCTTCTATAAATTATCGCTCAGGCGTTCAGGAGAAGCTGGCATGTGGTCAGGGTTTTGCCTGAACATTCACGAGTTGAAACTGAGGGAGGCGAATCTGATTGTTGAACGTAACAGTGCAGAACTGAACGATAAGCTGAAAAGTGATTTTCTTGCTAATATGAGCCATGAGATCCGGACCCCCCTGAATGGGATCGTTGGTTTTTCAACCATGCTGGGCATGGACAATATTACATCGGAGAAAAAGCAAAAATATGTCCGGATTATCCGGTCGAGTACCAAACACCTGCTCACCCTGGTTAATGACATTATTGATCAATCCAAAATTGAAGCCGGCCAGCTCAGGATTCATTGTCACGAGCTTAATGTTAACCTGATGCTTGAGGAACTGCTGGCTACCACTGTCGCTGAGGGACAACGACTGGAAAGGAATAAGTTGCGGATTGTCAAACAGGTACCGAACTCGGGGAATGACCTGATCATCTGTACTGACGAGATCAGACTGAAGCAGGTAATGAACAACCTGCTGGGCAATGCACTTAAATTCACCCATGAGGGAAGCATTGTTTTTGGGTATTCGCTGGACGGCGATGAGCGTATCCGTTTCTTTGTCAGGGACAGTGGGGTAGGGATTTCCCCAACGGTCAAAAATGTCATTTTTAAACGTTACAAACAAACGGATGAAGGCAGGAAGAAAGAATATGATGGGACAGGTCTGGGATTGGCGATTTCAAAAGGCATTGTGGAGTTGATGGGCGGAAAGATCGGTGTATTGTCAGAACCCGGGAAGGGGGCTGAATTCTACTTTTCAATCCCCATGACAAAGAATAAGCACTGAGAGGGTGCTTGCCGCATAAATCGGTTTACTTAACCAGGAAATTGAACATTTTCCGGTCTTCCAGATAACCTTCCAGCCTGTCATTCACTGCAACGGGCCCGACACCTGCAGGTGTTCCGGTGTATATCAGATCCCCGATTTTAAAAGTCACAAATCTTGAAACATAGGCAATGATCCTGTCAATGCTGAAAAGCATGTCGGCAGTATTGCCTCTCTGAACCGTATTTCCGTTCACGTCGAGATGAAAGGGAATGGCTTTTGGGCTATTCATACTCTCCAGGCTTATAAATTCACCCAGCACTGCAGATCCGTCAAAGCCTTTGGCAATTTCCCAGGGTTTGCCTTCTTTTTTACAGCGGTTTTGTAGGTCACGGGCTGTAAAATCAATTCCCAGGGAAACCTCGTTATAGTAACGGTGTGCAAACCGCTCCTGTATGTGCTTGCCTACCCGGTTGATCCTGACAACTACTTCCACTTCGTGATGGATCTCCCGGGAGAAATCGGGAAGGAAAAAAGGCTTGTTTTTTAACAGCAGTGCACTGTCAGGTTTCATAAACACAACCGGCTCATCCGGAACAGGATTGTTCAGCTCCCTGGCATGTTCGGTATAATTTCGGCCAATACAAACTATTTTCATTGTGTTTATTTACGCTTGTTTTCAGAAAAGGCATTCCTGAGCTTTATGTTTGTCAGGACATTTTTCGTATTGAGGGGAAACTCACTGTTCATCATCCAGCCGTAGTAGGCAGGATCCTGCTTAAGGACTTCCTCAACACTTTTTCCTTTATACTTTCCAAAGTTAAACCGTTCGATGCCGTCATCCTCCTGGATAATTCGCCCGGCGAAATCAACATTTCGGGTATGACTTGAAAAGGATGAAAGCATTTCCATATCGTTTTCCAGGTCAGTATACCTGTCGAGCTGGGCTTTGAGTATTTCATAGGTTGCCCGGGTATCTGCAGCAGCACTGTGTGCATCCTCCAGGTCCTTGCTGCAATAGAATTTATAAGCAGCACTCAGCGTGCGCTGTTCTTTCTTGTGGAAGATAACCTGAACATCAATAAATTTCTTTTTCGTCAGGTCGATATCGACATCTGCTCGTATCAGCTCTTCTGCTAAAAGGGGAATATCGAACTTATTGGAATTATATCCTGCCAGGTCGGCGCCTTCAAGAACTTTCGCCAAGGTTTTCGCAAGCTCCTGGAAGGTGGGGGCATCTTTTACATCCTCATCGCTTATCCCATGGATCTCCGTAGATTTCTTGGGGATGGGGATTGTCGGGTTCACCCGGTAGGTTCCTGATTCCTCTTTTCCGTTTGGATGGATTTTCAGATACGAGATCTCGACAATCCGGTCGGTAACAATGTTGATCCCGGTAGTTTCCAGGTCGAAAAAGACGATGGGATTTTTCAGATTGAGCTCCATTAACTTTGTATTTTTTTGTATTGAAAAAAAAGAGTTTTGTATTCCTACAAAACTCTTCGAGGGGTACTATAGTTTTAGGTCTAATTATTAATCATCATAGGCATCAGCAGCATGAGCACATCCTCGTTTTCGCTTTCTTTTTCAAGCGGCAGCATAATTCCTGCACGGGATGGATCAGAGAGTTCAAGCACCACGTCAGAAGACTGAATGTTTTGAAGGATCTCGATCAGGAAGACAGATTTAAAACCGATTTCGAACTCGTCTCCTTCATACTGACAGGGGATCCGCTCATGAGCCGAGATTGAAAAGTCAATGTCCTGCGCCGATACAGTCACTTGATTTCCTGTCAGTTGCAGCTTGATGAGGTTGCTGGCCTGGTTTGAGAAAACAGATACCCGTTTCAGGGCATTGTAGAATTTCAGCCTGTCGATGATAAGCTTGTTCGGATTATCCGTCGGGATTACCGAATTGTAACTTGGGTAGTTGCCATCAACTAAACGGCAGACAAGTTTATAGTGGGGAAGCACAAAGTGTGCATTCTTTCCGTCAAACTCAACGCCAATCTGACCTTCTTCCTTAGCCAAAATGTTTTTTAGAAGGGAGGCAGGCTTCTTGGGAAGGATAAATGAAGCATCGGAACTGCTTTTTGCATCGGAACGCTTGTAGCGGACCAGCTTATGCGCGTCGGAGGCTACAAATACCAACTCTTCAGTAGACAATTCAAAGAAGATGCCGTTCATCACCGGGCGAAGTTCATCATCAGCTGTTGCAAAAATGGTGCTGCTTATCCCCTGAAGGAGAACATTGGCAGCAATTTCAAAACCTGACTTTTCTTCTTCCTTTATCTCGGGAACCTGGGGAAAATCGCCACCATTTTGTCCTACAATGCTGAACTTACCGTTTTCAGTAGTAATGACGATACCCATTGTTTCCTGGTTTATATCAAAAGTAAGCGGTTGATCAGGAAACTCCTTGAGTGTATCCACCAACAGGCGGGCAGGAATAGCGATGATTCCTTCGTCGCTGACATTTTCAAGCGTCATGGAAGTAGTCAATGTTGATTCCAGGTCGGAAGCTGTCAGCTCAAGGTGTTTATCTTTCAGGTTGAACAATACGTTATCGAGGATAGGAAGGGTATTCTTGGAACTGATTACCCTGCTTACTGCCTGTAAGTGAGTTAATAGTTCTATGCTTGAAACAACAAACTTCATTTATACTTAGGTTTTAGTTATAAGTTTACGTTATTATCCAACTAAAATATGATATAAGGGATCATAAAATAGGGGTATCAATATTACAAAAATTTGGCGATTAAAGGTGCCGCAAATTTAATTTTTTCGAAAATATTCCTAGGAGACAAGAATGGGGTCAAAATTACTGAGGCTTAGAAGAACATGCCCGTGAATACTGCTAAAACCCTCGAAATAGTTGGGGTCCGGGGCCCCGTCGCTGCTCCTGAAAATTGAATATCCCCTAAGGGTTACCGTATCTTCCAGGGATGTCCGCAACAATAGCTCGAAGTCGGGGATGCGGCCTTCCGGTTCCGCTATCGCATCCCGTTGCAGGTAACCGATCCCGGAGAATCCGTAGAGGTAATCATCCATTAAGTCAACACCAGCCTCCTGGGTAATTCTTTGGTCCCTGTAATTATAAAGTTCAAAGCCTGCTCTCTGATCAATCAGTAATCTGAAATTCTGTATGCCGGCTTCGGGATACCTGATGGATACTTCACGGATTTCATGCGGGAGGTAATCCAGTACGTACTCGGAAAGCCAGGCATTCCTGTTTGTCCTGCACAACTGGTACAGGTCGATTTCGGGATACCCCTCAATCTCAATCGGATAGGCACGATCCTGATCCTCGAACCGGATGTACTGCCTGTTTTTATGCCGGCAGATCCGGAACGCCCTGATGCATTTCTGACCGGAATAAAAGGCTGCCGATATCCCTGACTCGAGTTTCTTCATGATACCTTTTTCAGGGGACCCGGATACCGGATTGTCAGTTATAATGAGGGAGCTCAGGTAAAGCAGTTCAGTTACACGCTGGAGATTGGCCTTTTCCTCATTAAGGTACCATTCCCCCCGATGCTCAAGGCTTATGACTGAACTGCCTTCTTTTAAAACAATCCGGTCGATTACTTCCTTTTTCACCGGGCCTGATCCAGAATCTTTTTTAAAGTTTATCCAGAGCAACCATCCTGCCCCGATCAGAATCAGAATAACAAGTATAAGGAACCAGGGTTTCCGCATTGGCACAATTACTTAGAATAACGTTTTTTCCTGAGATACAGAAAGAGTCCTCCGAAGAGTATAACGAGCAGGGAAGGTACGATCATATTCAGCGTCTTCCAGAAATTTTCTTCACCCCCGACCTTGCCGGCATCCAGTCTGCGGATATCAAATTTCCTGTTACGAAGGGCAAGCAGGTCCATATCCCCGGCCAGGTATTCGATGGTATTGATGATCAGGTTGAGGTTAGCCGTCGAGATCGGGCCTGGAAGGATCTGCCCGTTTTCACTGTAGCGGATAGAATTCCTGATAATATCCCCGTCAGCAATAATGGCCATCTTCGTCGGAACGCTTTCCAGGACAGGGTCGGGAACAGGGTAATTAAACTGACCTGCAGCTGCCCGATTGATCTTGCTGATCGATTCAAATTTCCCCTCCATCAGCAAACCGATAGTTTGATATGATTGATTGAAGTCGGCAGGATTAACAGGTGCGATCAGGTCTTCAAAGCCGAAGGTATAGGGCAGCCGTGTAAGCTGGGAGTTTTCCGAGCTGTATATCAGGGGGGTTAGCTTCAGTGCACTGCTTTTCTTCGTCAGGCTGATCGGGTGGGTGAACTTTCCCGTTACCTCATTTAGGTTTTTTGTTATGGGGTGGTCCGGGTTGGGGATCAGTAAAGGGAAATAGCTTACGGGCAGGAGCTGGCTCTTGTACTCAATCTGCTCGCAATTCAGATCCCTGACGATCTCGCTGCTTACCTTAATGCCATTCATAAGGAACAGGTCATCAAGGTTCAGGTTTAGCAGGGTGGGTTGCAGACTTGTGTATTTCAGGGCTTCTGCATCAAGCTGGATCGGATCCACCAGCCAGAACAGGCGTCCCCCTTTCATCAGGTATTGATCAAGGATATACTTATCCTGTGGGCTGAAATAATCCAGTGGCTGTGCAATGACGCAAACCTCATACCTGTCCAGTGCATCGATCCGGTTGTGAAGATAAACTGAATCAACATGGTAGTATTCTGACAGATTTTCGGTGACCCTTTTAACAAATTCAATACTGAACTCGCTGTGCCCCTGCAGGAATGCGATGTTTGTAACCTCGCGGGTGGTGAGGACCTTGATGGCTTTTATCAGGTTGTATTCCACCATGCTGCTCGAGAAATCAATATCATCCTGTCCGCTGGCCTTGATATCGTCATAGAGGAAATTCACCACTTTACCGTAATTTCCGTAATAGAGAATTGCCGAAGGGAAAACAATTTTCTCCGACAGCCCGCCTTCATTATCGGTTGAAATAACGTTTCTGGGGATAAATCCCTGGCGGATCATTCTCAGGATAATGGTGTCACGCTCGGCATCTGTGCGGACACCCTCAAAAGGATTCGCAAATTCGTATTCAAGGTGCGAACCCCCATAGATCCTGAACTCATACAAGAGGTCTTCAATGGATTGCCTGAACTTTTCATAATCAACATTCAGGTCACCCTCCAGGTATACTTTTATGTACAGGACGTCATCCAGATCCTTCAGGATCTCCTTGGAGTCCTTAGAAAGACTGTGACGCTTATCCGCTGTAAGATCGATCCGAAAGAATGCATACTGGCTGATAATATTTATCAGGATCAGTACGGCAAGGATTCCGGTAAAGTATAGCAGGTTTTTTGGAACGGTCTTCGTATTTAAGGATTTCAGGTTCATCAAATCAGTACGTAGTTTTTAGTTTATAGCGTGTCAACCCAAGGAACAGGACGATCACGGAAAGAAAATAGACCAGGTCGCGCGTATCGATCACTCCCCGGCTGATGGACTGGTAATGTTCTTTTATTCCCAGTTTCATGATAAAGATCCCGGGTTTACTCCCCAGGTCCATCAGGCTGATCATATCGAAACCCGAAAACAGGAGGAAACACATCAGCACAGAAATCACAAAGGCAATAATTGAATTGTCAGTCAGCGAAGAAGCAAAGATCCCGATAGAAGCATAGATGGCTGCGATCATGACCAAACCTATGTAGGATCCCCAGGTTGCTCCCGTGTCCATTGGCATTCTGGATTCCTGAAGCGACAGGACGGAAATAAAAAAGAACAGGGTCGGAAGCAGGGCGATGATGGCCACCAGCACAGCAGCTCCGTATTTTGCCAGTACGATCTGCATTTCAGTCAGGGGGCGGGTAAGCAGGAGTTCCAGCTTGCCGGACTTCTTTTCTTCAGAGAAGCTCCGCATGGTGATGGCCGGTATCAGGAACAGAAATACCCATGGGGCTATAAAAAACAAAGAATCCAGGGTGGCCCTTCCGGCTTCCAGGATGTTCATGTTCCCCGGGAAGACCCATAAAAAGAGGCCATTGACCACCATGAAAACCACTACGACAATGTATCCTGTCAGGGAGCTGAAGAATTGTGCTACTTCCTTAAGAAAAAGACTGATCATGGACAGATGTTATTTTTTTTTGGTTGTCAAGGTTTAATTGACTTAATTTAAGTTCAGTTAAAGCAACTTATAAAAATGCTGTTAAACTTTTAATAACAGAGGCTAAAATACATTATTTTTTAACAGGATCGATTAAGGAATTACACTTCTGATCAGCATGGGCCCAGGGCCGGATAAGTTGTATTTCTTCATTTGATGGCTGATGACAGGATGAAACGTCTATGGCTCTTACTGTTGGCTTTCATCTGTGCAGGCACGAACGCGCAGGATGAAAAGACTTCCCTGATAAACAACCTGAGGTTGGAAGTCAAGGGGCATTGCGGAGTTGTGTACCCCCACCATAGTTTTATCCGGTATCTTGTCAATAGTAATGTCTCGGGTTTCGAACTTTCACTGACCACTGACAGCTATGGAAAGAGCTATTGGGATGAGCTTTACCGTTACCCACGCTATGGTGTCGGTTACCTGATGAGCAGCCTCGGGAACCGGGAGGTGTTTGGCAATTCCCATACCCTTTTTCTCAACCTTGAGATACCTCTGGTGCCTAAAGAAAGGAGGCTATGGGCCTCTTACCAGTTTTGTCTGGGGGTGGCATACCTGGACCAAATATTTGATCTGCAAAGCAATCCTGTAAACATTCCAATCAGCACTCATCTTAATCTCTATGGCTCTCTGCGCTTCAATGCAAATTTCCTTTTGACTGACCATAGCGAGATCTCCATGGGACTTAACCTGGGGCACTACTCAAACGGGAAAACCGGTATTACCAACTATGGGCTGAATGCCATAGCCCTTCAGCTTGGCTTCAAATCGGAAATACAAAAAAAGCGTTATACTGTCAGGACCCTGACTAATAAGAATGTCGCCGACCGGCACAGCCTCGGTTTTCAATTGAACGGGGGATGGAAAACTGATTACCAGTACCAGGGTGATCATTATCCTGTGGTATCATTTGTCGGAGAGTACCTCAATCATTTCAAGCCTAAATTTTATGGCGGTATCGGATTGGACCTGTTCTATGACGGCAGCCTCGGACCTGATAAGGCAGCCAAATTTGAACTCGATGCCGTGCCCGCCGATAATTTCAGGGCAGGTTGCCACGCTTCAGTCATGGCCCGGTACAACAAAATCTATCTGCTCTTTCATGCAGGGTATTATCTGTATTACCACTACGCACCCTATTCGAAAATGTATGGCCGCCTGGGCATACATTACGATATCAATAGCAGGGTATTTCTGAGTTTCACGGTCAAGGCCCATTCTACCGTAGCAGATTTTTTTGAGTGGGGGGTGGGTTATCGTTTACCTTTAAAAGATGAGGCGCTATGAGAACAATTAGCCTTTATTTTCTGCTGGGTATGCTCGTGGTACTTTCCATTACCGCTTGTTCAGATGAGTTTTTAACTGAGCATCCCGGCGATCTGGCCGAGATTGGCGTATCGCCGGATGATTTCAGAACCCTGAAGGTTGATGGTATCTTCAATGTGTACCTTATTGAAGATACCTTCAATTTTGTTGTTTTTACAGGGGGTATGCGCGAGCTTGGGCAGGTGGAGGGTATCGTAATAGATTCCTGCCTCATACTTTATAATAACAATACTTCTTTTTTGAAACCTTCCGGAGCCCGCGTAAATGCCTATGTTCATTTTACAGACCTCCGGTACCTCCGGATCCTTGAACCTTCAAAAATTACAGGACAGGGTTCTATAAGCTCCCTGAAGGGGATCTCTAAGGATACGTATATTGCCGATATTGATGTCGAACTGAACTGTCCGCGTTTCCTCTTCTATGATACCCATATGAGTGCGGGTACCCTGAAGGTCAGTGGGTCGGTCGGGAAATGCAAATTCATTCTGCATTACGCAATCCAGACAGATTTCACAAGCCTTAAAACCAGTGAACTGGTTGTGGAGAATAAATCAAAACAGGATGTTTATGTAAATGTGGAAGAAGAACTTACAGCCCGCATTTTTGATGAAGGGAATATCTTCTATTCAGGTTCTCCCAGGCTAATTCTGGATACAGCCATCGGTACCGGCAGATTGCTGCCCTGGAGGGAATACCTTAGTGGTTTTATCAACTGATTTTGCCTTAAGTCGTGTTTGAGATGTCTTTGTAACAAGGTCAGCATGTAATTTCAGGATCACCATGGCAGGCCTGGGTAATGGAAACTCTCACATTGATCGATCACCTTTCCCTCCGTGAAGCCCTGCACTCTCACTACTCTTTGCCCGATTTGAACCTGTGCAGCTCCATCTCCCGGTAATCCACCACTTCTACATCCTTGAAATAGTAATGGATAATATCCAGCCAGGAGTAGTTCACCCGGGCCATTTCCATAGCACCTTCCTGACACATCCCGACACCATGGCCGTATCCCCTGCCATTGAAGGTGATCTTTCCGTCCAGGTCCTGGATGCTGAAATAGGCTGATTTCAGCCCAAAGGTTTCGCGAACGGTCCGCATGTTGAGTTCGATCCCGTGTATGGAAATATACCTTGCGCGCTGGGCTGGCTTGAAACTAAAATCGTAACGGCTGTAGTCAATCGGGCTTTTGGTATAGTCTGCGAGAAATTTAAGCCAGTCTTCCCTGGAGATGCTCGCTGTCCAGGTTGCCTGTTTTCCCACAGAACAGAATGGGTCTGTGACTGATTTCAGGTAGGGCAGGTCTTTCTGCCAGACCATACCTGAGGCACTGGTTTTTCCACCGCAATTGCTGTGGAAAGGGGACATGATCAGCACACCATCCTGGTCGACCAGGACTTTTCCGGCAGTGCTCACAGTGGCCGAAAGGATATCGGCATTCTGTGTGCAGCGGTGCAGGTAAGCCTGGCAGTGTACCTCGTCGCAGAGATCAAAACCTTCCTCTGCATGCTTGTAGAGGTTTTTAATGGTGAAGGTCCTGATCAGGACTGCCTGGGCCTTATAGAATTCAGGCTCGGCATGGTTGCCTCCTTCGGCTTCAATGACTGCAGCAACATACTTCTCCAGGTCCAGGACATTGATGATCTTCATCCGGCTGCCGGACATTCTCACCATGAGGTTCCCGTCATATTCCCTGCCTTCCAGGTTCGGGCTTACAGGGTTTACCTTCAGGATGCCGGATTCTTCCATCGGTTTTAACTCTACTTCCTGAAATTTTCCGATGAGGTTGCGTTTGTCGCGTACCTCAATGGAATTCCCCTGTTTACTGAAGTAAAAAATTCCTTTTTTATATTCTCCCAGCGTCTCTCCATTCGATCTGAGAACATATCTCCCTTCTGAAATATTGACCGTGAAATAGTTGATTTCCTGAGAGTTGAAAACAGATATCCGGATGCTTTGGGCATGCGGGGCAGTAAGAAATGCCAGCTGCAGGAAGAAAGTGCTTAAAAATAGTCTCATACTTTTTTTGTTAGGTATTCGTACATGCTTTGGGCCACTCTTTCAGAGGTTCCCGGGGAACCAACCTTGTCGGAAAGTTCATCATAATTTTCCAGCATGGACTGCCTGTAATTCTGATCGGTGAGCAATTTAGTGATTTCTGCTTTAATTTTTTCCGCAAGCTTATACTGTAGAAACTCTTTTACGACCTCACGGTTCATAATGATATTAACCAGAGAAAAGAAGCGCATGGTAAAGAAGGGTCTTCCGATAAGGTAGGTGAGCGATCCAACTTTGTAAAACACTACCTCCGGAACCTTGAACAGGGCCGTTTCCAGGGTGGCGGTTCCGGAAGTTACCACAGCTGCCGTGGCAAGGCTTAGCAACTGGTAGGTTTCATTGCTGATCATTTTCAGTCCGGTGCCAGCCAGGAAAGGCTGATAATAATCCGTGGGAATGGAAGGAGCTCCTGCCAGAACGAGTTCATAATCTGTAAGATCCTTGCAGGCTTTAATCATTTCAGGCAGGCACATGCGGATCTCCGAACGCCTGCTGCCTGCCAGCAGGGCGATGATGGGCTTATCGGAAAGCTGGTTTGCCTTTCGGAATTCAGTTTCTTCCTGAGGCTGGAATTCAGCAATGGCATCCGTCAGCGGGTTGCCGAGGTATTGCGTTTCACAGCCCAGGTCAGTGAAGTAGTTTTCCTCGAAGGGAAAAATGGTGAAGAGTTTATCGATATGCTTACGCATGGCCCGGATCCGGTACTTTCGGGAAGCCCAGATCTTTGGTGCAATGTAGTAGAGTGTTTTGTAGCCTTCATGGTGGGCAAAACGGGCCACTTTCATATTGAATCCCGGGTAATCCACCAAAATAACAGCATCGGGATGGTAGTTTTTAATATCCTCTTTGCAGAAAGTTAAAGCCCTGCGGATGCTACTCAGGTTTTTGATTACCTCAATGATCCCGATGAAGGACATGTCTCTGTAATGCATCGCGAGTTCGACGCCTTCCTTTTGCATGAGGTCGCCGCCAAAACCCCTGAAATACGCCCGGGGATCAGCTTTTTTGAGGCTCTTAATGAGGTTGCTGCCATGCAGGTCCCCTGATGCTTCACCGGCTATGATGTAATATTTCATATGATGATCAGGTCTTTGCTGGTTCCGTTCGGTTAATAGGCCACTTCAAGAATAACCAGGAAGGCTGTCAGGACCGCCGTAATGATAAGCAATCCCTTAGCAACTTTTAAACGGTTTAGCCAGATGAATAAAAAGAAGATCAGTGCGTTTGGGAAAATGATCCTGGTCAGCAGGACGGGAAGTGCCGCAGGCAGGGCCATTTTTATTTCTCCGCTTTTTGTAATAAAATAGATATCGGCATAGGCTTTAATGGACTCTGCATAAAATACATAGTAGAGAATCATTGGCAATGCCAGCCCGACGATCAGGCCTATGACTACTTTGTCGATTTTTTCCAACATTATACTTTCCAGTTTTTTATTTTTTCAAGGGTGCTGAAGCTTGTCAGATCGGTATGTAGCGGAACCACTGCAACGTAGTTGTTATGGAGGGCCCACTCATCGGTATCCTCCGCATCCGGTTCCGAATTGAAATATTTTCCTGTCAGCCAGTAGTATTCCCTGCCGGCAGGGTCGGTTCTGCGGTCAAATTCTTCCTGCCAGTGCCCCCTGGTTTGACGACAGATCCTGGCTCCCTTGATCTCATCCGGTTTACCTTCAGGAACATTTACATTCAGGCAGGTATACTTTGGGAGTCCCTCCTTCAGCACGGCTGCGGCTATCCGTCCGGCATAGTATTGAGCAGCTTCCAGGTCGGCCCTTTGGTCATAGCTAAGCAGCGAAAAACCTATGGAAGGGATGCCGTTGACAGCTCCTTCAAGAGCAGCGCCCAGTGTGCCGGAATATAATACGCTGGTCGAACTGTTTGAACCGTGGTTGATCCCTGAAACAAGCAGGTCGGGTTTCCTCACAAGAAGTTGATTGAAAGCCAGCTTCACACAATCGGTTGGTGTTCCGTTGATGGCGTAGCTGATACAGCCGTTGAGCGCAGCTTGCCGAACCCGCAGGGGATGCTTTACCGTTATGGCCTGGGACATTCCTGACTGAGCCTCAGAAGGGGCGACGACGACTACCTCTCCGAGTGGAAGCATAGCCTCTGTCAGGGCAGCAATTCCTCTTGCGCCTAAACCATCATCGTTGGTAACCAGAATAAGTTTTCTTTCCGCCATAAAGTGGATCATTTTCGGCATACAAATATAGAATAATCAACAATAGCTTGTGGGTGAACAGTTGAAATAAGCTATCCCTCTGCAACAATCTCAGCAATCTCGTTCAGGTGCAACCTGAAATGCCTGAGGTAATCAAGAATCTGATCCTGCAGTGAAACAGTCTGGTTGTCGCCGGCATCCCAGACATTCTCCAACTTTGATTCATCTACCTGCTCAAATACGTGGGCGATATGCAGGTTGGTATACTTCCATAACTGGATCAGGTTGAACCAGTCTTCCTCCTGGTAGTTCTGAATGGCAATCCAACGATCGTTATTGCCATGTGTTGCATAGTTTGGATAAGAAAGCGGACTTTCCTGGTATTGCAGATGTATTGTCCGATGTGCATTGTTGGTGGCTGAATCACACATGTGGCCGACAATCTGCCTGATAGTCCTGTTCTGTGAATTTCTTCGCTCAGTGATCAGGTCGGGAGGCATCGATAAAAACAGGGGTTCCCATTCTTCGATAAGGTCCCGAAGGCTTTGGCTTATTTCCTCGAATTCTTTCATTTTGCTTATCTCATTTACACTCCGTAAAATTAATCATTTCGTTGCGATGTTTTACTAGTATTACGGGCGGTAAGTCCTGTTTATTTTAAACCACCAGGGATTTTATCTTAGGGAAATTTCAAGGAGTGCAGCGCGTGCTGCTGATAATTCTTTCGCTATTTGCACGTTGGTTTGCATTTCTTTTAATAATATTGGCTTGATAACATTCTTGAGTAAAAATACATGATGCTAAATCTGATTCCAGTTCGCAGTTGGGGCAAATTCCTGTTGCCTGTCCTAAGCCTCCTTCTGCCGGGTATCCATGTTGGTGCCCAGTCTGATAGTACCAGGCCACGTTTTTTCGATACCCCCATCCATTTTGAGTCGGGGTTGGGTGTCGATATTGCGCATTATCGCGATTTTGCCACTTCTCCACTGAACTACTGGGGTGCCATGGCTGCCGTTCCACTGAGTCTGATCAGGATGAACGACCGGACCGATATCGAGCTTACCATTCGAAATTCCTACGGGGCTTTCGTCATGTTCTATGGCGACGAAATAACCCCCAGTTCAGCGTATGTGAATAATTTTCAGTACAGCCACCTGTTCCGGATAAAAAATTGGTCGGGGGAGCGATGGAACTTTAAGGCAGGAGCAACCTACGATTTCACTACCATCATCCGTGTTAATCCTTCCCTGCTGAATAATGCCAGCGGCTACGAAATGTTCAGTACCCTTTCAGGATCCTTCTCCGTACGATTAGAAGCTTCCAGAAAACAGATGAAGGAGTTTAAGCTCATTTTTTTGCCTGTTAAGCTCAAACCCCGGAAACGTTTACTGACCTTTAGACTGGATGTGGGCGCCCTGAACGCAAACGTGCGGAACGGCTATGCCTATATCGGACAGGATGCGGTGCTTGGACGATTGGGCATCTTTGACGGATATGAAATTAACCTGCTTTCCGGTTTCAGAATGGGATCCAGGCTCGATTACTTTTACTACCTGAAGAACCAGAATGCCTTCCGGTTTTCATACCTGTGGGATGCCTATATGACCGGAGGGGATCTGCCGGCCTTTGAAATGGCTCATCATATTTTACAATTCTCCCTGTTGTTTAAGCTTAATTAATCATACCATGAAATACTATAGCCTGCTTTTAATCCTCATATTCCTGGTCTCCTGCGAAGGTTTGATGTTTGAAGATTCAAAAGGGTCAAAGGATCCGGAAGATAATTTTGAGTATCTCTGGCGCGAGTGTGATGAGAAATACTCCCTCTTCGAAGTCAAGAATATCAACTGGGACAGTATCCACGACATTTACAGCGAGCGAATTCATCCCGGTCTTAATGATGATCAACTCTTCAGCATCCTCGCCGAAATGCTTAACGAACTGAAAGACGGCCATGTGAACCTCGTCTCCTATTTCAATGTTTCCTATTTCAATATTGAGCGCCTGGGTTCCGATAATTTCGACTTCCGGATCATTGAGGATAATTACCTCTCTGATAACTATTATACTACCGGTCCGTTTAAACATGATTTCATAGCTTCAGGTCAGGTAGCCTATGTGCGGTTTTCGGAGTTCTCGGGTATTGTGGGCGATGATAACCTGGATTTTATTCTGAAGCGATACCAGGATACCCGCGGGATGATCTTTGATATCCGGGAGAATGGGGGCGGTTCACCTTATGACATTTATTCTTTCCTCGCAAGGTTCGTGGAAGAACAAACCCATGTTTTTAATTCAAGGATCAAAAGTGGCCCGGGGCACAGGGAGTTCTCAGATCCCGAGCCGGCGTATGTTTACCCATCCGATTCCCAGAAGTATACCCATCCGGTGATCCTGCTGACCGATCGTGGATCGTACAGTGCCAGCTCCTTCTTTGCCCTTGCCTGCAAAGCCCTGCCAAATATTGTGCAGGTGGGTGATACCACCGGAGGGGGACTGGGACTGCCAAATGGAGGACAGCTGCCTAATGGCTGGCAATATCGCTTCTCAATTACCCAGGCACTCGACCTGGCAGGGAATAACTGGGAAACCGGTGTGCCCCCGGATATTACGGTTATCATGTCTGAACAGGACCGCATGCGCGGTATCGATCCGGTAATTGAAACTGCCATCAGCCTGATCCTGCTGAATGAATTGTAGGCTACGGGTTGGCTTTATCAGCTGAAAGGATAGGTTTCATAGCCGGTAAGCACTGAATGTTAAAGGATTAAGAAGGTGTTAAATTCAATCTCCGGATTGTTTTTCTTGTTGTATTGTCCTAACTTTAAGGGAACCCAAATGCTATCCTATGAAAAGCACACGTTCTTTTTTAAGCAGCAGAAGAGATTTTATTAAAACGTCAGCCGCAGTTGCCGCAGGACTTACCCTTGCTCCGGGATTTGTCAGGTTAAGATCAAAACCCGGTCTGCTAACCCGCCCCCTGGGGAGCCTTGATCATGAAGTAACTACCTTCGGATTGGGAGGCCAGGCCTCTATACAATGGACCCCCGACGATGTCGACCCTGTGGCCATCATCCTTAAAGCTTTCGAAAAAGGGGTTAATTATTACGACACCTCCAACCTTTATGGCCCCAGCCAGCTTAACTATAACCAGGCTTTTCAAAAACTGGACCTTATCCCCGGCACTGCCGGCTATGCTGAATCCCTCAGGAGGTCATTCTTTCTGACTTCCAAGACGCACCTCCGCTTTGCCAAAGGCGGATATGATGCAGAAGGACTCAATAACTGGACCAATGGAGAGCAGGGAAGCAGAACCGTGGACGACCTCAAACGCAGCCTTTCCCAGCTTTTTGGTGACGGAAAGGGGAATTATCCGAAAGGTGCCTACCTGAATATGGTCCTTATCCACTCTGTAACCTCCATGACAGAGGTGGATGCCGTCTATGAAGGTTTATACGGGACTGACCCGAAAGCTGAACATATCGGGGCACTTGCCGCCCTGAGGGATTTCCGGGATGGGTCAAACCTTACAGGTCTGAATCCTAAAGAGGAAAAACTGGTTCGCCATATCGGTTTTTCCGGGCATTATGATGCAGGGGTGATGATGGAGATGATCCGCCGTGATAAGGAAAACCTGTTGGAAGGACTGCTGGTTGCTATCAATTCCAACGATAAACTCAACTTTAACATGCAGCACAATGTTATCCCCGTGGCAATGGCCAAAAACATGGGGATAATTGGCATGAAGGTTTTTGCTGACGGGGCTATGTACAGCAAAGCTGCCGACTGGTCAAGGCAGCCCTCCGATGTTGTTCGGAAGGTAGGCAGCAGTGAATTGCCTTTTAGGCCCCTGGTTCAGTATACATTGACAACGCCGGGTATCAGTACCGCAATAATGGGGATCGGGCAAATATCCGATGATCCTGTTAAATGCCAGCTTTCTCAGGACCTGGAAGCCGCGCAAATTGGCCCCGGGGGATTAAGCGAGGGCGACCGCGAAGATGTGGAAGAAATGACAAGCCGTGTGAAAGAGGGTAAAACCAACTATTTTCAGCACAGTAAGGGAGGGCTGAGCGCTGTCGGCAACCTGAAAGTCGTGCACGAAGATGCTGAACATATCAGGCTGTCATGGAATTCGGCCTATGCAGGGAATTACCCGCTTGAAAAGTATGAAGTATACCAGGATGGTAAGTTCCTTGGAAAAGTTGACCATGTACCTCAAACCACGATGGAACCTTTTACCTTCAAAGCTGAAGTGGCATCCGGATCGAAAGCAAACTTCCGGATCGTAACCATCGATACCAAAGGGAATGTCGCAGATGCTGCGGGTGGTGCATAGTATGCGAAATAGTTATTTTCCGGTGGCGATTATCCCGTGCTGAATAAAAAATGGTATTTTCACTTTTTATTCAATCCCGAGTGATCTTCCATGGAAAAACCTTTACTCTACTATACCGAAACCCTTCCCAGGCTCCTGTATGATAATAATTATACCCTGGCATTGACGGCTTATCAGGCTGGGAAACTCATTCTTGTCAGTTCGACAGACAGAAAAAACCTTACTCTTTTTGCCAAATCCTTTAAACGACCAATGGGCATTGCCCTGGATGGGGATAAACTGGCCGTGGCAAGTAAATTTGAGGTCGATGTGTTTAAGAATGTTCCAAAACTGGCAAAAACATTCCCCGGAAAAAGCAAGGAGTATGATGCCCTCTATATTCCTCAGTTAACATACTACACCGGCTACTCCGATATCCATGAGATCGCCTGGGGGAAGGAGGGCCTGTGGGCAGTTAATACCACCTTTTCCTGCCTCTCGGTTATGGATGATGCCCACAATTTTTTTCCAAAATGGAAACCCTGGTTTATTTCCGGGCTTGTTCCCGAAGACCGTTGCCATATGAACGGGTTTGCATTGGACCAGGGGGTTCCGGTCTATGTAAGTATGTACGACCAGTCGGATACGAAAGAGGGATGGCGGAAAACCCCCTTTGACTCAGGTCTGATCGTGGATGTGAACAAGCAGGAAATAGTCTGTGACAAGCTGCCAATGCCACATTCCCCGATGGTAAGCGGGAAAAGCCTCTATTTTTTGCTCTCTGCCGTTGGGAAAGTGATGGAGTTTGATCTAAGCACCAGGGAAATCCGGGAAATTGCTACACTCGATGGTTTTCTACGGGGAATGACCGAAGCTGGAGGCTACCTCTTTATCGGGCGCTCCGAAAAGCGCGAAAGCGCCAAAACTTTTAAGGACCTGCCTGTTCATCAGAACAAATGTACAGCCGGTATCAGCGTTATCGATAAGAGCAGCGGGACGGTTGCCGCCAGTCTGACTTTTACGGAACGGATACGGGAAATTTTCTCCCTGAGGGTCATTGAAGGTTTTAACAGTCCCTGCATGATCGGTACCTCCGATACACAGCGAAAACACTGCATACACCTTTCTGAGGATCTGAATTACTGGGTGAAGATCTAGCCTTGCCTGTTTTTTCAGAGGCAAGCCGTCCCCGGATAACCAGGAATCAGTCCCGGAGATACTATCGAAGGTTCAGCTTCGTTATAATGTTTTAGAAGAGAATGAAGATGAGGCTGATGCTAAGCACAAAATCGTTCATAATTTTTAGCCTTTTTCTGGCAGGCATACTGGCATCCTGCAGGAATGATAAACCGCCTGTCGGGGAGGCCCCGCCCCCTGTTGACATACTTGTGAATGACTGGATCCTGAGGGAAGCGGATGTTTCCCTTTTGCAGGTCCCGCTTTTTAGTCCGGGCACACAAACCTGTTTCAGCTTTGACGAAAATCATACCATACGCATCTGGGATCAGAAAGATGAAAAATTCAAGGACTATTATCCAAAGGGAACCTGGCACCAGGAGGGTGAGCGTATACTGATCGACCTGGAAGGTGATGACGACATCGAGATCCGGATCCATTCTATCTCCCCGGTCGAACTGGAGGGTACTTTAATGATAGGGCCGAAGGACAGGGAGAAAAGAGGCGATGTGCTGTTGCGGGTGCAACTGAAGCCTTCGCAGGTTATTATCTGATTCATTCCAACCAAAATCAGCATTCTTCTTTATGTCCTGTAACATAAGCCTCAATTGGCCATTGGATTTTGCAGTATTGTTTTTTTTTGTAATTTAAGACTACGAAATTCAATGAATACTTAATCCATCCAAAAAAGAAAACATGAAATCAGAAAAGTTTAAGGTCCTTACCCGGGTGTCCTTTATTTTGCTGGTATTTGCAGGCATTTCCTGTACCGGTTCCGGTAAAAATAATTCCGAAGAAATGGATAAAAAGACTGATCAGCTTGAGCAGACTTCGCCGATGGAGGAAGAAGATCCTGATGTGGTTGAGGAAGCTGAATGGGATGCTGAAGAGTGGACGGATGAGGAACAGGACTGGAGCGATGAAGAACCTGATGCCGGCGGAGATGAGTGGTCGGATGAAGATTGGTAGCACGTATACATTTAGTACTAACATAAAACTTAAAAAAATGAAACTAGCCAAACACAAATTCTTTCGCTGGACCCCGATGATCCTGATGGTCGCTTTATTATTTGCCTGCAGTGGTTCGGATGATAAAAAATCAGATGACAAGGATTCCTCATCTTCATCAGAGCTAAAAGGAGACTGGCTCCTTACGGAAGCAACCGAGGGTATGGCTGAGGAACTGGGCATTGGTGTTGTTCCCCACTCATGGAGTTTCAACGATGACGGTGAGTTCCTGTGGTGCCTTCAGGGAGATTGCGAACCCGGAACCTGGAAAATGAGCGGGAAGGAATTAAAAATCGATTGGAATGAAGTTAAAATGACCCTGAAGATTAAAGAAATGAATGAAGAGAAGGTAATTGCTGACCTTACTGTTCTCGCAGAAGGGGAGAAGATGAAGAGTGTCATAACCCTTGAAAGAGGGGATGCCCCGATAGTGGATACGATGGAAGTGGAGGAGGACTATGGTGAGTATTATGAAGAGGAGTATGTGGATGAAGCATGGCAAGAGGAAGGCTACAATGAAGAAGAAGAAGAGTTGGAAGACGAAGGATATGTTGGTGAAGAAGAGTGGGCTGACGACGAGTGGTAGGAACCGGGCATGAAAATCATATACCGCCCTGCATAAATGGTGCAGGGCTTTTTTTTGAAAAATATACCCCTAAAATTTTCGTTGTTTTCATAACACGGGTAAGAATTCTGCCGGTCATGGCCATAGCGGGACAGATTAAAAGCAACCTGGTTTGCAATAAATAAAATGAATGAAAGAAACTAAAACCTGAATAAAATGCAACTAAGAAAACAGTCACTCAATCCGGGAACCCTCATCTGCATAATGATTCTTTTTATGATGTCTTGCGGATCTTCTGACAAGAAAGAATCAAATGAAACGAATGGCATTTCTTCCCGGCAAATAACCGGAACCTGGAAGCTTGTTCATGGAGAAGGGCAGGCTGCCGAAAACCTGGCATTTGATGAGATGACACACGAGTTTGGTTTTGCCGGTGACGGGAAGCTTTCCTGGAGCATTGACCATGCTGCACATCCCGGGAAATGGGAAATTAAGGGAAATGCAATTTTATTGCAGATGCCCAATGAAATCTGGACGCTTGAACTGCAAAAAGTCTCTGAGCATACCCTGGAAGGTAAACTTTTTACCCTTAATCATAATCAGCGTATAGAAGCCTTTGTCGTCCTGGTGAAGGCAGAAAAACCTGAAAGTACCAGTGCAGCTGAAGCCGGGAATGAAATGGAGGGCAATGGCGATGAAATCCTTGATGAAGAGGTTGCTGAAGGTGGAGTACCGTATGAGGATCAGATCCTTGAGGCCTATGGGATCTCCGAGGAAGAATAAGTCGGCTGTATGGAGAATACCTGGTTTTCGGGCCTTTGACATAAAAGTTTCGGATTGACGCTTACCTGATTTGATTTTTGCGGAAGGGTTTTGTATCTTGACCCCTGATTAATGCATCAGGCTTGTTCTGTACCGGTTTCCACAGGCTTAGTCTGGTTGGTGCAGAATGTAATGAAGAATGTATCCTGAAAAGGGTGAACAAGTTTAATCAGGATTAAGGTAATTTACATTCCCGCTCCTGCTCCCGGTGATAGTGCGAAATAGACAACCAACTAATGAATGATATGAAAAACTTAAGAAGATTTGTACCCCTGCTCTCAGCGATATTTGCTGCGGCATTACTGATTGCCTGCTCATTCTCTAAGAAAAGCAAACTCGAAGGGAAATGGAAGGTCGTGAAAGTAGATGATGACCTGGACCTGGACCTCGATGAGTACGATGTATATTTTGAATTTGAAAAAGACGGTGATTTTGAGATGTGCCTCGAAAATGAGGAGTACGATGAAGATTATTGCATGAAAGGTGAATGGGAGATGGACGATGATGTGATAGAGATTGAACTGGATGATGATGAAGGGGATCTTGACCTTAAAGTGGATAAGCTGACTAAATCGAAACTGGAAGGGGAATTATCGGTCAAGGATGAGGATGAGGAAGGAGATATCGAATTCAAGAAGGTAGATTAAAATACTGAAACTCCGTTACTGTTTAAGGAAATGGCAGGAGTGATGAAAGATCGCTCCTGCCATTTTTATGTTTATCCGGGAAAGCATTTTTTTAACATTTCCGGGTTTATTCCGGAATTTCGATGCTATAGATCAGTCTGAGTTCTGCAAACATACCGTCTTCAAACTCGGCATTCTTTAGTACACGGTTGTCGCCGAAAGTTGCCAGGGGCATGGCAAAACTCACCTTCTGATCCATGCCATACTGCCTGTAACACCTTCCCATAGACTGACCGATCCGTGCCTCGACATACAAGTTCCTGGCAATGTTGTAATTACCGAACAGGGCCAGGTCAATGCTTTGTCTTTCCAGGTAGTCATCCGCATAATCGGGATCGTTCAGGCCAAAAGTGGTTGTCAGTCCGAAATGGCTTATCCCAAGCTGAAAACGCTCGCTTGCCTGGTATTTTATCTTTGCATATATTGGCAGCATACCGGAAATGCTGAAACGATCAGTAATCTTCCAATCGAGGTTAACCAGCGGCACCAGATAAGGGCCAAAGAAATCGGTATTGAACATGGCGCCCAATCCCAGGGTGAACCTGGAGCTAAATACTTTTTGATACATAGCCAGCCCGCCGAACTGGAAATTATCCATGCCCCCTCCCCTGGCATCGGTCATAAAACGGGGCGCGAGAAGAAGTTGCAGACTCCGGCCTTCGCTAAAATTCTGTACCAGGCCGGTGCGCAGAATAAAGCCATGCAGGTTTACGGGATCAATTATTCCGTCGGGCAGGCTCGCTTCATTGGATACGTGAAAATAAAAGTAATTCAGGCTGTTATAGAAAATGGTGTTTTTTGTAATGGGGACCGGAACAGTAATTCCGACAAAACTACCTGATTCCTGAGCTGTGCCGGGGTAGGTGGCATTTTCGTAAGACTGAGGTGGGGTAAACCGCCCTGACAGTGTCAGGATATCCAGCCTGTTCTGGGCCTGCTGGGGCAAAACCAAAAACATAGCAGAAAGCAGAAGTATAATTCTTTTCATAAGGGATCCTATTGGTTAATTATATTTCAATTTAGAATATATTTTGATAGCAACAGTCAGACCCGGAAAAAAAACGACTTCAATCAAGCCCGAAAATGTATGGAAATAAACCCTGGCGGGGATTTTTATGTATGTTAATAAAATCATTCGCTGATGAGGAATGTCATCGGAAATAATATGCTAAAATTGCTTTTATCAAGTAATTTTATGCTATGGCACAATGATTGATGCCAAAGTGAGTTATCAGATAAATTGACCGTTAGTAATTTTTTTAGTGATGAGATTTAGTATTCATAATGGCAGTGTTGAACAACTGCAAAAGAAGTATCGGAGATTATTGCAGGAATCGGAAAGATTGTCTGGGATTAATGAGGATTTATCCAATGCATACTATGCTGATGCATGTAAAGTGTTGAATAAACTTAGCCTTATTCGTCGCCAGGGACAATTTTAAGGAATTTCTGTTTGGTGTCACTCATGAGGGTTTGACTACCGTTTTTAAATGAGATATCCTGTATATGAGAGTCAGGATGAGTATGGCCAAATCTGGTTTTGGCAGGTATCGCAGTTGGCTCCCTTGATCTTGATTTCCAGTTGTTAATTCTTATCTTTCCTATTTTTTTACGGATCCTGTTGAAAATTCAAAATCGGGTCGGCCTGAGCTGAGGGCAAATCGAATACCGAATCCAATACGCTGGCAGGTAACCGGAATAAAAACATTTCAGCTTATATAGTTTCCTGATTTGTTACAGCAAAAAGCATACTTATACAAAATACGGCAAGCAGGTCAAAAAAAACAAGGCCATTTTTAGGAAGATATCCCAGAATTATGTATCATTGAATTCTAAAACTGATCAGGGTCCCTATTCAAATCGACACTAGTTCTTTGTCCAGGAAAAATCACAAATTCAGATAAGCGGATGATTGATTATTTAATAGACGCCCAGGGTATTTTTACGGTTAAGTTTTCAGGACCGGTATCGTTCCTGGAAATTAAAGAGTATCTTGAGAAATTTAAAGTTATCGATAAACTTCCGGAACATATCAGGTTGCTGTACGATTTTCAGGAAGGAGAAATCAACCTGGCAGAAGATGATCTGGTAAATATTGCTCAACTTGCCGATGAAGCCACCCTGGGTTTTGAGTCGGTTCGAACAGCTTTTATCGTCAGCAAACCGGATGTCACCGCTTTTACATTCATTTTTTCACAGTTGAAGAAAAATGACCGCAGTATCCGAAGGGTTTTTTCTACCAGGGATGCAGCGATGAACTGGTTGCTGAGCAACTGACAGAGTATCACTGAACTGTTTAACTATCGAATCGCACCAGGCATAAATATTTTTTCCCCTGGGTTTCGTAATTACCCGATTCATTTTAGAGGCTGAGCGTCAATCCTCCAGTTTATTCCACCAGGTTTTTTTCATGATGATGGCAATGACAAGCACAATTGTCAGGGCTGCGGCCATAGCATAAAACTGGCTGATAACCAGGAATACAGGTGCGGCAACAAGGGCTGTCTGAGCTACCGTTCCAAGGCCTACATTGAACATATCCCGGCCAAAATTCCTATTCCTTTCAAAACCCGGATCCTCAGCAAGCACTTTTTCATGAATGGGTTTCCAGAAACCCCAGGGGCGAACCTTTTTATAAAAGCTTTTAAGCACCTCTTCATCCGTTGGTTTGTTAAGCAGCGTTCCTGCAATACAGCCAATCAGTGAAATAAGCAACATTAAGGGGAAGAAATACAGGAGGATGATATCCTTTGGAATGTCCGGGAACAAGGGGGGCAGTATTTCGGGAAAGATTAACGCACTCGCTATTCCCGAGAGCATACCCCAGAAATATCCTTGTCCGTTGAACCTCCACCAGTACCATTTCAGGACATTGGCAGCCATGTACCCTCCAAAAAGTCCGGAGACGATCCATTGAAGGATGCTGTTGACGTTCCTGGCGAAGAAACCAAAGATGATGCTGATGGCGACAACGATTAGTCCAATGGCGTAATTTGTGAACTTTATATTTTTGTTGCTGGCCTCCGGCTTAATATATTTCAGGTAAATATCATTGATCACATAGGCCTGTGCAGCATTGAGTGTTCCTGCGAAGGTAGAATTGAATGCCGCAAGCAGACCAGCGAGCAGGAGCCCCAGTATCCCTGCCGGGGCAAATTCGTTGATGGCGGAAGGAAGGATTTGTTCAAAGTCAATTTTTCCGGCAACCAGCAGATCCAGCTGTTTATAAAAGAGAATGGCCAGCACCGCAAAGCCCGCAATCATCAGGTATCTGACCGGCATCAGTACAACGGACACAAATCCGCTCATTTTCGCAGCGTCTTTCGGGCTCTTTGTTGCAAGGATCTTCTGCATATCATAATTAGGAGCCGGACCAGCTGCACTCAACAGGATCCCCTTCATAAGCATCAAGCCGAAAAACAGGGAGAACAGGGAATAGCCATCCTCCGCAATTTTCTGGTTAACTTCTTTAATCAGGTGACCCCAGTCTATTTCCAGGGTCCTTCCAAAAAACGGTGAATCCCAGCCGTTGGGGACGATCAGTTCATGATGGGCCATGGCTTTCATGGCAATTATGGCTATGGCGACCGAGGAAATCGTCATAATGATGAACTGGATAAGATCTGCCCATACAATACTGATCATACCCCCCATAATGGCATAGAAGACCGCAAAGGCCGTAAAAACAATACCATAGAGGTGAGGAACATATTCAGGTGCTATATGGAAGGGAATATGAGGAGATACCACTTCCCAGGGGATGAAGATTTCGATAAATTTTCCCAGCCCTATGAAACCATAAGCCAGGAATCCCAGGCAGCTGATCAGTGCAAAAACCACAACGATGTTATGTGAAAGCTCTGCCCCGCGTTTGAAACCGAACCGGGTACCAATCCACTCTGCCCCGGTAGTAACATTTGAGCGTCGCAGCCAGGCAGAAAGGTACACCATCAGAAAGATTTGGTTGAAAACAGGCCAAAGCCACGGGATCCAGATACTTTTAAGACCATATACAAACATGAGTGTGACCAGCCACATTGTACCGGAGATATCGAACATACCGGAGGCATTCGACAATCCCAGCATGTACCACGGCAGCTTATTCCCTCCCAACAGGTATGCTGCCTTGTTCTTCTGGGCTACATTCTTGAGCACTAGTCCGATAACAACCGTCGAGACAAGGTATAGCACAATGATAATAACATCGATCGAGTGAAGTTTCATACAGATAATTTTAGCGCATTAGTGTACCTTCCATTTGGGCTTTCTAAACTACTCATTTGTTTTATTTCACGCTAATAATTCTTGATCCCCGGTTAAATTCATTTTTAGATGTTCAAAGACATTGGTATATTCGTACGGTAAGAACATATACGGTTTATCAGACTTTCAGATGGAGATGAGTGACAAAACATTAATTCGTCGCATAAAAAATGGGAATAAGGCCTGCTTCAGGAAACTGTTTGATCTTTATTACCAACGCCTGTTGTGCTACGCAAACAGTTACCTTGACGATCCTGATGCAGCTGAGGATATTGTTCAGGATATGTTCATCCATCTTTGGGAAAAGCGAAAGGACCTCGTCATATTCTCAACCATTTCTTCGTATCTCTTCCGGGCCATCCATAACCGTTGTATTCAGTACCTGAGACATCAGAAGGTTACCCTGCGCTATCGTGAGCTTCAAAAGTTCAGGATCAGGGAAGCAGAGATTCTTTATAATAATGGGAACGACTTCAGTTTTTCAAATCAACAGATGGATGAAATCCAGGGCATCTATACGAAAACCTGTGACCTGCTTCCTGATAAGACCCGTGAAATATTTCACCTTAGTCGCGAGGAATCGAAAAGCAACAGGGAAATTGCCGGTATCCTTGGCATTGAGATAAAAACGGTGGAATACCATATGACCAAAGCCCTGAAAACAATGCGCCTGGCCCTGAAAGAATATTTTATGATTCTTTAAACCGCTTGAATTTCAGTCATTTGTAAGGTATTTATCAGACAGTATTAACGCTTTTATAAAAAAAATCTGTTTTCTGCTTAGGGTAACAGCACCTACGGGCGTCATTTAATAACGTGATTCTTTAAAATCAATGGAAAAGAAACATCAACCCATCGAAGAGCTAATCTGGAGGTATTTTGAAAAATCTGCTTCAACAGATGAACTGAAGCAGATAGCTGAATGGCTGGATGCCAGCAAGGCAAACCTGCAGCGATTTACCACGATGAAGAAGATATTTGTTGAGATGGAAACCCGCACTACCTCAAGTGATGAGCAAAATGAAAAAGCCTTTAACCGTTTTCTGACTTCCATTGAACGAATTGAAACCAACAGGAAAATCGAAAAAAGCCAGGGTATCTTGTATATGCGCAAGCGGTTTTATCGTTATGCCGGATTAATTCTTCTGTCTGTGATTTTGGGAATCAGTAGTTTTTACGTGCTGGACTTTTTGAAACCTGTTAAAAAGAATGCCTTTTTTGAAGTAGCGGTACCCAAAGGGGGAAGGTCCAGCCTTGTACTCCCGGATGGCAGTAAAATCTGGTTAAACGCTGACAGCAAGATTCGTTATAACCAGGACTTTGGGAAGAAAAGCAGGGAAGTATTCATCGAAGGCGAAGCCTACTTTGATGTGGAAAAATCAAAGCACCCCTTTGTAGTACATACCTCGCACTTTGATATTCATGTCATGGGAACTGAATTCAATGTTAAGGCCTATAAGGAAGAAAAGAATATAGAAACGACGCTGGTAGAGGGAAACATCAAAATTGAAGGGAAAGAAAGCCCTGGCACCCTGTACCTGAAACCAAAGCAAAAACTGATTTATAATAAATCCGGGAGTTATCGTACAGAGCCATCAGAGAAGGCAAAAATTGAGACATCTGAACAGGCTCCCTTACCGGCACCTGAGAAAGCAGTGGCGCTCATTCCTTCTGAGAAGATTGCCATTGTCAGTAATGTTGACATTCGGGAAACAACACTGTGGAAAGAAGGAGAGTTGTACTTCAATAATGAAACGCTGGCAGATCTGGTGAAAATGCTGGAAAGAAAGTATGACGTAAAAATCGAATTTGCGGATGTAAAGATCAAATCCTATACCTATACCGGAACGCTTCCGGATCTGCCACTGGAGCAGGTGCTGAAAGCGCTGGAAATATCTACCCCTCCCGATCAGCGGCCAATCAGGTATTCCGTTGAGGGGAAGAAGGTAAAATTGAGATTTTTGAATTAAATTAAGATCAAATTATATAACTTGCTACTAAATGATGTGCCTATGAAATTTTGCAGATTCTCAACCGGATAGGAAAGTGCGTCCGTTCTTAACTAAGTATTAACCCAAATAAAAATAAATTGAATTAAAACTTTCTGATTCATGAAATTAATCCTAACCATTTTATCCTCTGCCAAGGGGATACAACTAAGAAGAAGCAGACTGTTAAGCTACCTGATGGTGGTTTTGTCTCTGTATGCTGTAAGCAATGTTACGGCAAGTGTTTATTCTGAAAGTCAGAAGATCAGTATCTCTGTTGAAGATATCCAGTTGCGCGACCTTTTCCGCGAAATTGAGAACAACAGCGAGTACTCGTTCTTCTTTAATGACCAGTTTAAAGAACTGGATAAGACTGTATCAATGGATATTTCTGATGGGAATATTACGACCATTCTTGAAAATCTCCTTATTGATACCGACTTGGATTACAAAATTATGGACAACAACTTTGTTGTGATCATTCCGAAAGCTTCACTGCAGCAAAAGGCTGTCACCGGAAAGATTACTGACTCAGATGGTGAACCACTGCCAGGCGTGAATATCGTTGAGAAAGGTACCACAAACGGTGTGATTACCGATCTGGATGGTAAGTTCACTATCAATGTTTCCTCTGACCAGTCTTCACTGCTGATTTCTTTCATTGGATTTAATGATGAAGAAATCCTGGTTGGTAGCCAGTCAAACATTGACATTATACTGATTGAAAGTCTTAAAGAACTTGATGAGGTTGTGGTAATCGGTTACGGTACATTGCGAAAAGAAGCAGTTACCGGTTCTGTTGAATCCATACGGGGAGATGAATTGCGCGAAGTTGCATCGACCGACGTAACACAGGCCCTGCAGGGAAGAGTTGCCGGGGTCGAAATGCAGCAGACCTCAACAAAACCCGGATCAAGTATGCAGATCCGTATTCGGGGTACCCGCTCGCTGAATGCCAGCAACGATCCTCTGATTGTACTTGATGGTATTCCTTTTGCCGGCCAGCTCACGGATATCGACCCCAATGATATCAAGAGTGTTGACATCCTGAAAGATGCCTCGGCAACAGCAATTTACGGTTCACGTGGAGCAAACGGAGTTATTTTGATCAGTACCATGAAAGGTCAGAAAGCCGAAAAAGCAAAAGTGAGCTACAACTCCTATTATGGTCTTAAAAAACCGATCAAATTCCCCATGATGGATGGTCCTGAATTATTGGAAATGAGGAATTTGGTTAATAAGTACGACAATGGAACTGATGAAGCCGATGATATAAATACTGATTGGCAGGATCTCCTCTATCGCGATGGTATGGTTACCAGTCACGACCTGATGGTAAATGGCGGAACTGAATCAGGAAGCTACAACTTTGGTGTAGGTTATTTTCGTGACCAGTCACCGATCCCTTCCCAGCAATTTACCCGTTATTCACTGCGGGCAGGACTTGACCAGGAGCTGGGTAGATATTTCCGCGTTGGTTTTAATTCTAACAGCAACTTCAGTCTGAATGAAGGTGGACAGATCGGTATTTACAACGTTTTAAGTATGTCCCCTCTGGCATCTCCCTATGACGAATCCGGCAATCTGAGAAGAGTCGTTCATATGCCTCTTGATGATGTTTTCATGCTGACTGAGGATGTTATCAATGAGCTTGGTAGTACCTGGGTGAGTGAAAGAAAAACTTATGGAAGCTATAATAACCTCTTCGGTGAATTAAAAATACCCGGAATTACTGGCCTGAAATACCGTGTAAACCTGGGTTTGAACTTCCGAATGGGATTTCTTGGGACTTTTACCGGCGAAGGTGTTAACTCTGCCACCCCAACGAGTGAATCATCAGCAAGTATCGAGAATTCCCTGACAACTAACTGGGTAGTTGAAAACCTGTTAACCTATGATCGGACATTTGCTGAAAAGCATCAGGTCAACCTCGTTGCTCTGTATTCTGCTGAACAAACTCAATATAATAAATCTACCGTTTCTGCAAGGGATATCCCCAACCCTGATTTCCAGTACTACAACCTTGGAGCAGCGCTGGGAGAAATTAAAGTGGATCCGGGAGCATTCAGAGGTGTGCCTTATCAGGATTATAAGTTGAGCGGACTGGTTTCTTGGATGGGACGCGCAATGTATTCCTATGATAACCGCTACATGATCATGGCTGCTATTCGTTCGGATGGTGCCTCAGTACTTGCTGAAGGTCACAAATGGCATACTTATCCTGCTGTTTCCGCTGGCTGGAATATCGGTAACGAAGCTTTCCTGAAGGATCTGACTATGGTTGATTTATTGAAAATCCGCTTTGGATACGGCCAGACTTCAAACCAGGCAGTTGATCCTTATTCAACTCTTGGACTTCTGGGAACCAGACCTTATAACTTTGGCGATCTCTTCGCAACGGGATATTATGTCTCTCAACTTCCGAATGCAGAATTGGGATGGGAGTTTTCTATTACCTATAACTACGGTTTAGACTTTTCTCTCTTCAGGAGCAGACTTTCCGGTACAATTGAGTATTATAAGACAAATACTCAGGATATCCTCCTGCAAGTTTCCCTGCCCATTACCAGTGGTTCTGAAAGTATCTATCAGAATATTGGAGAAACTGAAAACAAGGGAGTGGAACTTTCCCTTAATGGAAGGATCCTGGACGATTTCAATGGTTTGACATGGGATGTGGGTTTCAACCTGTATCGCAATAAAAACACCCTGGTTGCACTGGCGTCCGGTGTGGAAGAGGATAAGTCAAACTGGTGGTTCGTTGGTTATCCGATCAATGTAATCTATGATTATGAGTACCTGGGACTCTGGCAGGAAGACGAGATTGAGGAAATGGATTTATACGAATCCGGAGGAAATGCCGGGATGATCAAGGTACGGTATACCGGTGAATTTAATGAAGATGGCACCCCCGTTCGCAGAATCAACTCTGAAGACAGGGTTCCGCTTCCTGTTGATCCTGATTTCAAGGGTGGCTTTAATACCCGCATAACCTTCAAGGGTTTTGATCTGAGTGTCGTCGGAGCATTTCAATCCGGAGGAATACTCATTAGTACCCTGCACACTGCTTCCGGCTACCTCAATATGGAATCCGGTCGTAGAAACAATGTGAAGATCGACTACTGGACCCCTGAAAACACGGATGCTAAATATCCTTATCCGGCAGGTATTATTTCTTCAGACAACCCGAAGTATGGTAGTACCCTGGGTTATTTCGATGCTTCGTATGCCAAACTGCGTGCCGTTACGCTTGCCTACAGTTTTGAAAAAATCGATTGGATAAAGAATATGGCTATAAGTAAGTTCAGGGTGTATGTTACTGCACAAAATCCCCTGGTGATGTTCTCACCATTCTACAAGGAAACAGGTATTGATCCTGAGACCAATTCCTATGCTAATGAAAATGCTGCTGTAACCAATACGTACCAGAAGCGTTTGCTCACTATCGGTACTAATACACCTTCAACGCGCAACTATATTATAGGTCTTAATGTAACATTTTAAAGAAAACAATGATGAAACGAATAAATATCAAAGCTTATATTGTTGCGACATTAATGACTTTTTCCTTTTTGTCGTGTGAAGATATTCTCGAAGAAACACCCCGAAGCACATTTACTTCTGCCTTCTTTCAGACTGAAATAGGTGTAAGCGGTGGATTAACTGCACTGTATTCGCATCTGCGCTATATTTATGGTGAAGCATACTATTTCAATTCCTGCCTGACGGGTACCGATGAGGCTACCTATGGGCAGAGTGCTGACCTGAACTTTAAGCAGATGGACTATACAGGTCAGGGGGATCTGACTTCCACAAATCACCCTACTGAGGTTCCGTGGAAAGCTGCCTTCCCCATGATCAATACGGCAAGCGGTATTATTGAAAATGCTTCTGTTGCCGGTTTGTCTGATGAATTGATCGCGGAGGCCAGGTTCTTTCGTGCATTCGATTACTTTTTACTGGTAACAACCTATGGCGGTGTACCGCTTGACCTGGGTGCCGGGAATCTTGTATTCAATTCTGCTCCTATCAGAAGTTCTGTCCGTAATACGGTACCGGAAGTATATACCATTGGTATTTTTCCGGATCTCAGACAGGCAGCGATTGATGCACCTGATCAGGCCCGTGTTCACGGTGGAGTAACTAAAACCCTTGCCAAGCTTTATCTGGCCAAAGCTTACCTGACGTATGCATGGTGGCTTGAAAATCCTAATAATATCCCTACTTATCCGGAAAGTAGCCGCGTTGATCCCGACGGACACGATGCAGCATGGTATTTTCAGCAAGCTTACGATGTGGCTGTCGAAGCCATCGATAACCCGGGGACTAACTTTAACGGAGAAACCTACGGTCTGCAGCCTACTTACTACGACGTGAATCTGGCTCAAAACGACCGGAATTCGGAAATTCTGCTATGGGCTGACCATACCCAGGAAAGCGAATTATATAACGGAGGCAGCCTTACGTATGGTACCGGAGGAGCCCCCGATAATTTCGCCGTCTGGATGCTGACCTGGAACTATACAGAGATCACCAGCAGTTCTGCAAGTGATTCATGGAAGACTGTCAGCTCTGTGCAAAGGGAAGCTGAGCAACACCTTGGACGTCCCTGGACACGTATGGCACCTCCTATCGAGGTAGTTACCAATACTTTTGCTGATAAAACAAACGATTCCCGTTACGACGGAACCTTTACTACGGTTTACCGTGCCAATTATCAGAAGGCAGACCCGCCGGTTGAGGCTCCCGTTTATAATGCCAACTATATGGAAGTCTACCCCGGCGATGCAGTTCTTACCTTCCTGGATGAAGAGCCTGCAACGGCGATCGATTATTCAAACAGCCCATACAATAGCGGTGTAGGTGCAGGTGTACTCCCCGGAAGAGCTGATTTTGTTGTTTCCCCGGAAGGGATAAGCCGTATCATGTTCCCGGGACTTTATAAGCTGGGTACCTACAGGACCGACCACACTGAAGGCTATGGAGAACCTAATGCCGGTCTTACCCGTCCGTTTAACATTGCTAAATTCTCTGAACTGTATTTTATCGCTGCTGAAGCTGCAGTGAAAGGTGCCACTGTTCAGGCCGGGAAAAGTGCCCGTGAGCTTATAAACATGTTACGCGCTCGTGCAGGTGTATGGCGCTGGGATAATAACGGCAATGTTGAGAAAATCGAAGATCATAGTGCTGATATGGTAGCTGCTACGCCTGCTACTATCGATATCGATTACATCCTGGCAGAACGTTCCCGTGAATATTTCGGTGAGGGTTACCGCTGGTACGACCTGATACGTACACAAAAATGGACCGAATACGCTTCAAGCTATACCATTTGTGGAAGTGCCAAAGGAGACCATACGCCGGTTACCTATGAACGGGAGATTGAGCCTTTCCATTATCTGCGTCCGATCCCACAGGATCAACTGGATGGTATGGAAATGACCCCTGAAGAGATAGCAGCCTATCAAAACCCCGGCTACTAATAGTCAGATTTAAAAACTTTTAATACCTGTATCAAAAGCCCGGCAATTCCTGCCGGGCTTTTTTAATTCCAAAAAATATCATGTTCCTGATAAAAGTCAGTAACTTAGAGTATACATTAAACGTATTTGCATTCGTTATATCTACTGAACAAGCAGGGAAAAATGGTGGTGAAGGTATGAAAGAGCGTGAAGAGAAGGATTTATTACAGGAAATTTCAAAGTTAAAAACTGCCCTAAAACAGAAGGAAAAAGAATGTATCAGCCTTCAGGAGTTAAGACTGAAGGAAAAAGCGGTAGATAACAGGTCGGGAGAGATGCTTCATCATCTCGTTGAGGCAGCAGCTGGAAAGATAGGACAGGATTTCTTTGATAAAGTAGTGGAAAATCTGGCTGAGTGGCTGGGGACGGAGTGCGTATTGATTGGGAGGATGAGCGAAGCTGAACGGATCTATGCTGAGCCATTATACCTGGATGGTAAAATCTCCCATGGTTTTTCATACCCTCTGGAAAATACTCCCTGCTCAGTTACTTCCCGCAAAGGATTTTGTGCCTTTCCGGAAGATGTGATCAAGCTTTTCCCAAAGGATCAGATTCTTGTTGACCTGAATGCCCAGGGATATATTGGGACCGCCTTATTTAATAAAGAAGGTGTAGTCAATGGTGTGATATGTGCTGTTTCAAGAAATAAACTGAATGTCCCTTCCAACGCAAAGGATATCCTCAAAATTATCGGAGCCAGGGTGAGCGCTGAAATTGAGCGCAAAAGGATCGAAGAGGTACTGCTGAAATCGGAAGCCGAATTAAAAGAAAGCAATGACACTAAGAGCAAATTCCTGTCCATCATTGCACATGATCTCCTGAGCCCCCTGGGTACCAACCGGAGCTTCAGTCAGCTGTTGCTTAACAATTTAGAAAAATACGAGCCGGAGAAAATAAGGAAATTCCTGCGAATTATTGACGGGAATACGCAGCACCTGATCTCCCTGCTTCATAAATTACTCGGATGGGCCCGGTCACAACAAGGCCTGATGGGGGTTACACTCCTGCCGGAAGGGGTGAAAGAGCTTGTGGAAGAATCGATCCTGCATTTGCAGCAGACGGCCAGCCGGAAGGATGTACAGATAGTGGTAAACATTGATCAGGATGCGCTTGTCTCGGCGGATAGGGAGATGCTGTCCGCTATCATCAGGAACCTCGTATCCAATGCAATCAAATACAGCTATCGGGGAGGAAAGATCCTGATAGGCATGCAGGTTCACGCCCCTGATCCACGATTCGTTGAGATATTCGTTAAGGATGAAGGTCAGGGCGTTTGTGTTGAAGAACTGGGAATGCTCTTTTCCCCGGAAGTGCATAGCACCACCCCCGGAACAGAAAATGAACGCGGAACAGGTCTCGGATTGATGCTCTGCAAGGAATTTGCCCAAAAAATGGATGGCGATATCACTGTAAAAAGCTCCAAGGGTAAGGGAAGTACTTTCTTCGTGAAGTTAAAAAGCTGCTAGAATAACACCCTTTTCGGCCGATTCGGTCCGGATTTTACCTTTACGGTTTCACAGGATCGAATATATGCACAGGTGCTTCGGCTGAATTATACCGATTTTCCTTATTTTTGTTGTTTCACACTTGAAACGGAAGAATACATCATGAAGATTTCATTAAACTGGTTAAAGGATTTTATTGATATACAGGAAAGCCCGGAGAAACTTGGAACGATACTGACTGATATTGGACTTGAAGTTGAAGGGCTGGAGCAAATTGAAGAAGTTGAAGGGGGGATGAAGGGACTGGTAGTCGGCGAGGTCCTTGAGTGCAGCAAGCATCCCGATGCCGATAAATTATCCCTTACCCGGGTGGATGTTGGCGGCGAAGAGCCTCTTTCTGTCGTTTGTGGTGCGCCGAATGTGGCAGCAGGGCAAAAAGTCGTTGTTGCTACCATCGGGACAGAGCTTTCCATGAATGGCAGCAGCTTTACCATAAAAAGAGCAAAGATCAGGGGGCAGCTGTCGGAAGGCATGATCTGTGCAGAAGATGAAATAGGTCTGGGTACCAGTCATGACGGGATCATGGTTCTGGATAACACAGCCGTTCCCGGAACCCCGGCAGCAGATTATTTCAAGCTTGAATCGGACAGCGTATTCGAGATTGGCCTTACTCCGAACCGCATCGATGCCGCATCGCATTTCGGTACGGCCCGTGACCTCGCCGCTTTTTATAGCATGTCACGGAAAATTGAACTGAAAAAGCCTTTTCTTACTGATATTAAACCTGATAGTAAGGGACGTACGGTAGAAGTCACTATTGAAGATACTGAAGGCTGCCGCCGGTTTACCGGGCTTACCATCACAGATATTCAGGTTGCTCCTTCACCAAAATGGCTGCAACTCCGTCTGAAGGCTATTGGCCTGTCACCTATTAATAATGTGGTAGATATCACCAATTACGTGCTGCATGAGCTGGGGCAACCCCTGCATGCCTATGATGCGGATAAGCTGGCCGATGACAAAATTATCGTGAGGCGACCTGCCGAAGGAACCAGCTTCGTTACCCTCGATGGCGTGGAGCGCAAATTATCCGCCGAAGACGTTATGGTATGTGATGCGAAAAGGGGTGTCTGCATTGCCGGAGTATTCGGCGGCTTTGAATCCGGGATTACCGAACAGACAAAAAATATCTTTCTTGAAAGTGCTTATTTTGATCCGGTATCCGTGCGTAAAACAGCAAAAAGGCATGGCCTGAGCACCGATTCTTCTTTCCGTTTTGAAAGGGGTGTAGACCCGGAAATTACTCTGGTAGCGCTTAAAAGGGCTGCTTCGCTGATCAGGGACCTGGCGAAGGGAACAATCAGTTCGGAAATCATTGATATTCATCCTTCCCCGATTAAAGCCTGGGAGATCGATGCGAAATACAGCCATATCGATCGCCTGTGCGGTAAAAAGATTGACCCTTCATTGATTAAATCCATCCTCGCATCCCTCGATATCCGGGTTGTTAAGGAAGAGGGTGACGACTTGAAATTGCTCGTTGCTCCGTATCGGGTCGATGTTACCCGTGAGGCAGATGTTATCGAAGAGATCCTCAGGATCTACGGCTATAATAATATCGGGTTCAGCGATAAACTGAATTCAAGTGTTTCCTACCAGCAACAACCTGATCATGAAAAAATGGTAAACTTTGTAAGTGATTACCTCACTTCGAACGGCTTTACCGAAATTATGGCAAATTCCCTGACCCGCGGGGAATACTACAGGGAGCTGACCAGCTTCCCGGCAGAAAAATCGGTGCCGGTCATGAATCCCCTGAGCGCGGATCTGAATGTGATGCGGCAGACCATACTCTTTGGGGGACTGGAGTCCATCTCCCGCAATATCAACCATAAGAATCCAAATCTGCGTTTGTTTGAATATGGCCGGGTATACCAGCTGGAGAATAAAGACACGGCAGATTTTAAAAACTTCAGGGAGCACCCGGTATTCGGTATATTTCTTTCCGGGAACAGGGAGGAGGCCAGATGGAATGCTGCTGAGCAAAAAGTGGATTTCTTTCAGCTTAAAGCCTACTTTCTTTCTCTTCTTGCGAAATTGGGGATCAGCGAGAGCCGGCTGGATGTGGCCCCCCTGGAAGACAGGCAGGATATTTTTGGCGGCGGGTTAGCATTCTCTTTAGCAGGTGATATCCTCGTGGAAGCAGGAACTGTTCAGCCTGAATTGCTGGCCCGGTTTGATATTGAACAGGAAGTCTTCTTCGCGGAGATCTTCTGGGATGTGCTGTTTAAGAAGATAACACTTTCAAGAAGCTTTACCGAATTACCGAAATTCCCGGAGGTTCGCAGGGATCTGGCCTTACTTATTGATGAGGAGATCGAATACGCAAAAATTGAAAAACTGGCATACAGTGCCGGGAAAGGAATGCTGAAGCGCGTTTTGCTGTTTGACTACTATCGGGGGAAGAATATTCCCGAAGGTAAAAAATCCTATGCAGTCAGCTTTTACCTGCAGGATTTGAAGAAAACCCTAACCGATAAGGAAATTGATCGTATAATGTCAAAATTAACCGATTTATTGAAGGCTGAGCTGAACGCCACCCTTCGATAATTCATTTTGAGATGACCAAACTATCTGTCATACGTCAGGATATTGCCACCCTTAAGGTTGATGCAATTGTGAATGCAGCAAATTCAACCCTCCTGGGCGGAGGTGGTGTCGATGGAGCTATCCACCGGGCGGCAGGCTCCGGCTTATTGGCAGAATGTAAAACCCTCGGCGGGTGTCCGGTGGGGAGTGCAAAGGTGACCAGCGGGTATAATTTACCCGCAAAATTCATTATCCATACGGTAGGCCCGGTATGGTACGGAGGAGGAAACAATGAGGAAGACCTGCTTTCCAGGTGTTATCATAGCTGTCTTGAGATTGCAGAGAATTTAAAAATCAAGACCATAGCCTTCCCGAATATCAGTACCGGGGTGTATAGATTTCCAAAGGACAGGGCCGCCGCAATAGCTATCGAAACTGTTAGACAACATGCCCACCTGAAACACCTGGATGAGGTCATCTTTGTTACATTTGATGAAGAGAATTACAGGATTTATTCAGCATTGCTTGATGCCGGGAAGGCCTGAGTCTCCCGCATATTGTTCTATCATGAAAATCGCTGCTTGTGAGGTTGATCTTAATAGTATTTATAGTATTCGTTTCTACCCTGAATTCAAGCGCTCAGTGCTTCCGGGAGAATACTGCTTTTACGATAGGAGAACAACTTGATTATGAAGTATATTACAACCTCGGTTCCCTGTGGCTGAATGCAGGTTATGTAGAATTTGATGTAAAACCCAGGGTATACCGGGGCAAAGAGGTATATCACCTCGATGGCACCGGGGGAACCTATAAATCCTATGACTGGATCTTCACCGTCAGGGATCATTATCAGAGTTACCTGGATAAAGATAAGCTGGTTCCTGTTTGGTTCCGGAGGCAAAATGATGAGGGTGGATTCAAGGTTGACTATGAATATGAATTTGATTCGGAACGAAAAAAAATTTATAGCAAAACCTGGAATTCTGAAAGGCCCTACCGCGAAGATACCCTGGACCTGCTCCCCTGTACCTTCGATGTGATGTCCCTGGTCTACTACGCGCGAAACCTGGATTTTTCGGGAATGAACCCGGGCGATTCAATCCCAACGGGTACTTTTATCGATAATGAACGGTACGATTTGTATATACGTTACCTGGGTAAGGAGACCATAGAAACCAGGGAAGGCACTGCTTACCGCTGTATTAAGTTTTCTGCCCTGCTGGTGGAAGGCACAATATTTAAAGGGGGTGAGGACCTGCAGGTCTGGGTTACGGACGATAGCAACAGGGTGCCGGTGATCGTCGAAGCGAAGATCCTGGTCGGATCAATAAAAACTTATCTCAAGTCGGCCCAGGGATTGAGAAACCCTCCCGAGGCAAGGATCAGCCCTTAAATTTGTGAAATAAAGTATACGAACCATGAAAACCACCAGAACCTTTTTGAGTATCCTTACTGTCATCCTGATTTCTCAGAACCTTGGGGCACAGGATGACGGATATGTTAAACATATTTTCAAAGACCACAAGGAAAGCGTGCTGTCCGTAGCTTTCAGTCCTGATGGTAGCTTCCTCGTTTCCGGGGGCGATGACAAGTGCCTGTACTTATATGATCTTGCCACTCTGGAGCTTGCCAAAGAATTTTGCGACAACTATTTTCCAACGCTTACCCTGGAGGTTACAGCCCTCAACCAGATTTTCCTGGGATCGGGATCCGATATCAAGCTGGTGGATGCGGATAACAAAACGCTCACTGTTCTGTCAGGTAACTCAACACACATCTGGTCCCTGGATTATGCCCCGGAAAGAAACAAAGTGGCAGCGGGGTCCTACGATTATCAGCCTAAGGTCTGGGATGTGAATTCCGGCCAAATGGAGCTTGAACTGGAAGGGCATAAGAAAAGCGTTCTTCCCATAGCATTTAGCCCCGATGAGAAATACCTGGTGAGTGGTTCCCTTGACAAGACTCTAAAGCTGTGGAACGCGGGCACAGGGGAACTTATGCGGACCATGGAACGCCATACCGACAATATCTATGACATTGCATTTCACCCTTCAGGAAAATATTTCGCCTCCGCCTCAAGGGATAAAACGATCCGTTTATGGGACTTTGAATCGGGGGAAGTCCTCAGGACCTATTCCGGCCACGACAAAGGGGTGATGAGCATCGCCTTTCTGCCGGACGGCAACCACCTGGTAAGCGCCTCCCTCGACGGGAGCATCAGGTTATGGCAGGTGAAGACTGGTAAAATGGTCTATACCTTTACCGGGCACGAAGGTGCTGTAAATACCCTGGCGGTGAATGAACAGGGTACCTTGATGGCCAGTGGGGGTGCAGACAGTAAGGTCTTCCTCTGGGACCTGTCAAAGAAGATTTTTGTCGAATACGCTTTCTACGATGAATTTTATTCTGATAAAGAAGCCACAGGCCTATTTGATGAGAAACGAAAAGGGGAGAAAAAGGAGGAATATGAGGCCCGCATGGAGGAAGCCCGCATCAAAGAAGCAGAAATTGTTGAGCGCTATTATGAAAAGTATCTTGCTCAGGTGCGCGAACTGAAAATTTCCAGATAGTTTTGTCCGCAGATCAACCCCGGCCGGTAGTTGAACAATTGTTGGATACGCAAATTTTAAGATCAACCGAAAGAAAATAAAACGACAGGACCGGGCAGCGCACGCTATCAGGAAGAATGACCTTTCAGAATGGCTTGAGTGGAACGGGAAGTACCCTAAGTGACAGGTTTCCTGTCAGGGCAGGACTTTAACATTATCTTTCAGGTTCCGGTCGATCAGGATATGATAGGGATCCAGACTTACCTTGCCGGGTTTGAATCCCACATGCACCTGCAGGAGGGTATCCCGGGTGATTAGATGCACCTTTTGCAGGTGGCCCAGGGAATCTTCTCCTTTGTACTCACGGGTGTATATCCCCAGGTCGATCCAGTCGTCAGGGACTACTTCCTCCTGTTTGCCCAGCTCATCGGCATGGAACTTCTGACTTTTCACCTGCACTGTAATGTCGTAGCCTCCTTCCGCACTGGCTTTATAGCCGGCATTTTGGAGTCGGTTGCTGTAGAGGGTGATTTTTTCGAACAAGTCCTCAACCAGGTAGCTCAGGGAATCGGGAATGGCTTGTCCCAGGTAGCGGATCAGATCTTCTGAGGTGGGGTAGGGGCCGTTTATATCCCGGTAATCCATCAGGAACCGCGAAAGCTGTTCGTTCAACTTCTCCTCGCCGAGATAATGGCGCAGGGAATACAGGGCGATACTTCCTTTCTGGTAGGCGATATACAACTGGTCATCCACCTGCTTCAGGGGTACCTCATTTTTCTGCTCGATGCTCCGGTTCCTGAGATAGTTTGCCTGCTCGTACTCCAGGAACCTGCCGGCATTCTCTTTCCCGAATTCTTTCTCCATGATCATGATGGCGGAATAGTTGGCAAGACTTTCGATCAGCAGGAGCTTGCCTTTCACATCTGCCGCGGAAACCTGGTGGCCCCACCACTGATGGGCAACCTCATGAGCAGTGACATAGAAGGGGAGGTCCAGGCCTTTTTTTTCATCCACGTCAACAATAAACCCTATGCCCTCGGAGAATGGAATGATCCCCGGGAAGGATTGCGCATAGTTCCCATAGCGGGGAAACTCTGCGATCCGGATCGCATCATACTGGAAGGGACTGAAATTACTGCTGCAGTAGGCGATGGCCTTTTCCATGGCTTCGCTCATCCTTTCGGTATTGTAGTCATGCTCCGGATGATAGTAGATCTCCATATCAATGCCCTCCCGGCGGGTTTGTAATACCGCATACCTGGCACTCAGAAAGGGGACAAAATTCCAGATGGGCACATTCATTTTATACTGAAAGTAATCTCTCCCGTCCTTGCTCCAGCGTTTGATCAGATTACCACATGTGAGGGCTGTTTGTCCGGAGGAGGTGCTCACCACAGCCTCATAGTTGATCCGGTCGGCATTCATGCTGATGTAGTTATCCCCGTATGCTGAAGAGTCAGTTAATTCTGAAGCTTCAAATGCGTTGGGAGGAAGACCTGCCTTCCTGCGTTCGCGCTTATCGGTGAGGACCAGGGATTCGTTGTAGCCAAAACCGGGCAGCAGGGTATTTGTAAAGAATGTCCCGTTTGGAACGATATTGGTGGGTCTTCCCCAGTTACTGAACCCTTTCTCGAAACAGGAAATATCAAAGGTGAATTCCAGTGTGTCCCCGGGCTCAAGCCTCTTTCCCAGACGGTAAATATAATAGCCGTATTCCGGAGCCTTATGGATGCAGGTTGCCGTTTTGCCGAAAGCAAGGTGGTTGATTGTAAACTCCGGGAGCACCCTCACATGGACCGAATCGATACCCACAGGGTTTTTATTTACCAGGGTGTAGGTCCCCCTTGCTTTCACCCCATACTCTTCCGGGTAAATATCGACCTGGATATTCACATCTGTCACCCGGGGTTGCGGGACATCCCTGAACCTCTCGTAAGTCCTCTCATAACGGGCCCTGAATAAGCGTTCCTCTTTTTTGGAACGGTAGGTATTCAGGATATGCGTGTTGTAGTACACAAATGATCCTGAAAGGATGAACAACAGGATGGCAACCGGGATATAATACTTTAGATGACCGGCTTTAAGCCTTATCCGGAATAGCCGGAGCCGCATGCCAAAGGAATTCTCGCTGCCCCTTTTCAGGAATAGCATACTGATTCCCAGTAGGATGAGGCCAAACATCAGCCAATAAAACTCAAAGGAGAGTGCCGGGAAGATAAATTTATCGAAACCGTTCATCCCGGAATACCCCTGGCGTGGGTAGTTCGCATACTGAAACATCCTGTCCCAGATCCCCAGCCTGCCATAAAAACCCTGTGCGATATAAAACAGGATGATCAGGGCATGCCCCAGGTATTTGTTATTGACAAGGGTATGGATGAAGAAGGTCAGCAGGGTCATCAGGAATAGCATCGGAAAGAAATTCAGGAACAGGAATTTGAAGTATACAGCAAGCTGAAATTCAAAGAACCCAAGAAAAGCCTGCATGCCCATTCCAGTCAGGATGATCACAACCAGCATAAGCAGTTCGGCAAGGATCATGGCCGTAAACTTCGAAAGGATGATTTGCTGATCGCTCAGGGGCGAGGAGTCAAGGATGGCTGCAAACCGGTTGTGAATATCCTTCCAGATAAGTTCCCCGGAGTAAACGACGAGCAGTACGATGGTAAATATCATGAAGCCGGTGGATAACTTGTCCAGCAGCATATAGGTAACTGGCAGGGTGGGGGTATTGTACATGTTGTCCTGGCTGTAGTTTGTCAGGATCATAAATCCGATGGCACATACCAGCGTAACCAGGAAGGGGATGGAACGAATGGTATCCTTCAGGTAAAACAGGGAGATATGCCACCATTGAACCAGGCGTCCCCTGAAATCAAGGTTTATCGGGATCACCTCAGGCAAAATATCCGCCGGACCGACTGGAAGAGTGTTAGGGTCATGCTTTTTCCTGAACAGGGAAAACACTTTCCGGCGCGTGACACTGAAACGCCAGTTAAATAACACGGCAATAACCAGGGCAAAGGAAATCCATACGATCCTGTTCTGAAGGATCAGACCGCCTGGGAGGATATGAAGGATGTTTTTCTCGTAGCTTGTCCAATAGATCGTGGTCCTGGAAATAGCCTCTGCACCAAAGGGATCAAAGAGGGTGAAGAGGGGGTTTTCCATGGCATTCTGGAGGAGGAGGTCCGAAACCAGGTAAAGCACCAGGAAAATGACTCCCTGTGTGTAAATGGCAATATGCGACCTGAAATAACTCCCGGCGATGAAGAAGAGTGATCCTGTGATAAACAGATCCGGGATGATAAAGTACAGATAGGCTTCGATATATACGGATGGATCAAAGGGGGCAACCATCTCCGGATCCAGCCAGGGCATGGAAAATCCCAGGGCCATGCCCAGTCCGACCGAGGTAAATACAAACAGCGTAACCAGGAAAGAACCCGTGAACCGGCCCCACAGGTAGGTGGATTTACGAATGGGGAGGCTGTGTATGATCTCATAGAATTCGTGGTCGTAATCCCGGAATACGGGGACACCCATAATGCCTGCACAGACAATGCTTCCGGTGATCAGGATGATCAGCATTACCTGGGTGATCAGGTAGGGCGAATTCTTTAAAACCTGGTCGGCAGCATCTGTGAACGTCACCTCGGGAACTGCCGCCATGAAAAAGGAAATCCCCAGGAACAAGCCGAAATAAATGTAGGTTGCCGGTCGTTTAAACCGGTAAAGCAGTTCGAATCTTACAATTTCCAGGAACATGTTCATGGCAGGGATGGCTAAGCTTCAAAGGGGAGATAATTTTTTATGGCAGCGAAATATACATCTTCGAGCACCGGCTTTGTTTTTTCGAAGACCCCGGGATTGTTGTCGCTGAAAACATGGATCTCGATCATGCCGTCGGCCAGGCGACTGGAAAGGATCCTGTAGGTTTCGTCGAACTGGCTTTCTTCCATCTTGGTGACAGTCTTTTTCCAGACTCTTCCCCGGAGGGTTTCCAGGGCGTCGAGCGGGCGACCGGTATATTTTACCACCCCCTTATCGATGATGGACATGTTGCTACAGATCTCTTCAACATCGTCTACGATGTGGGTGGAGAGGATGACAATGATCTGTTCGCCAAGCTCGCTGAGCATGTTCAGAAAGCGCTTGCGCTCGGCAGGGTCGAGCCCTGCCGTTGGTTCATCGACGATCAGGATCTTTGGGTTTCCCAGCAGTGCCTGGGCTACCCCGAAGCGTTGTTTCATGCCTCCGGAATAGCTCCCCAGCTTCTTATTCCTGACCCCAAAAAGATTGGTCTGATCCAGGAGGCGGTGCGTAAGTGCTCTGCGCACCTTTTTATCCGTGATGCCTTTCAGGATGGCAATGTGGTTAAGCATTTCCTCGGCAGAAATATTTTTGTAGGTGCCGAATTCCTGGGGCAGGTAACCCAGCAGCTTCCTGACTTCATGTTTTTTTGTCAGCACATTCAGCTCATCCAGGTGTACCGAGCCGGTGTCAGGTTCCTGGAGGGTGGCAATGGTGCGCATCAGGGTGGATTTGCCCGCACCGTTGGGCCCAAGGAGGCCGAATAAGCCATTCCCGATTGTCAGGTCGATGTTTTTCAGGGCCTGGATGCCATTGGAGTAGGTTTTACTCAGATGTTGGATTTGAAGTTTCATGGAGGTCCGGTTTGGTAAATTGTCCCGGCAGGATTCTGAACCCTGCCGGGGCGATAATATCATTAGTTCAGTCTTGCCAGTGCATCTTTTAAACGCTTCATAGCCTCAATTATTTTATCATCCGAAGTGGCAAAAGAGATCCGGAAGCAGGTAGGCTCGCCGAAAGCTTCACCCGGCACCGTTCCGATATGCGCCTCTTCCAGCAGGTACATGCAGAAATCATTGGATGAATGGATGGTACGTCCTTTGTACGATTTTCCGAAGTAGGAATCGATTTTCGGGAATACATAAAATGCCCCTTCGGGGACCGATAGTTCGAGGCCCGGAATATCTTTCAGCAGGTCGATGATAAGCTTTTTCCGCCGTTTGAAAGCCACCAGCATCTCCCTAACACAGCTTTGGTCGCCGTTCAGGGCTTCGATGGCCGCTATCTGAGCATTGGTAGTGGCTCCGGTGATCAGCTGGCCCTGCAGCTTGATGCAGGCTTTGGCAAGCCATTCGGGACTTGCAGAATATCCGATGCGCCAGCCGGTCATGGCATAGGCTTTTGAAACCCCGTTGATGATGACCACGCGGTCCCTGATACTCTCAAACTGGCCAATGCTCTCGTGTTTTCCCACAAAGTTGATATGCTCATAGATCTCGTCGGTAACCACAAAAACCCGTGGGTTTCTTTCGAGTACGGCGGCGATTTCTGCCAGCTCTTCTTTAGAGTAGAAACTCCCCGAAGGATTTGAAGGGGAGCATAGCAGAAGGGCCTTGGTTTTTGGGGTAATGGCTTCTTCAATCTGTTTAGCAGTGACCTTGAAATCGTTCCCGATAGCACCCCGGATAAACACGTTGGTGCCTTCTGCCAGCTTTACCAGCTCGGCATACGTGACCCAGTAGGGGGTAGGAATAATGACTTCATCATCCGGATCGATCAGGCAGAGGAGGACATTGGCCAGGGAATTTTTGGCGCCCACGGAAACCACAATTTCTTCCGGTTTATAGTCGAGGTTATTCTCACGCTTAAACTTATTGGCGATCGCTTTTCTCAGTTCCGGAAAGCCAGGGGCAGGAGGGTAGAAGGAGACATTTTCTTCTATGGCCTTCATGCCGGCGGCCTTGATGTGGTCAGGGGTATTGAAATCGGGTTCCCCGACACTCAGGTTGATGACATCAACACCTTTTGCTTTCAGGTCCTTTGTGGCCTGGTTCATGGCCATGGTAGCGGAAGGAGATAAGTTTGCGATACGCTTGGATACTGGATTCATAATGTTCTTCGTCTCTATTGGTTAAGTATTTTTATCAGCCCCAAAGTTATACAAAAGCAGCCAGTATCGGATGCTCTGCCTGCCACAAAATCGGGCATACTGATCCCCTCCCTTCGCGGCAGGGTGCAAAGGGGGCAGCTTTCGCCGGAAGCAGTTCCCATGTTGGCGGGCCTGTTTTGGCTTAAGGTTTTTCATCCCCTTCCCCGGGTGACAGATTTGATATGTAGAAAAAAAGTGTTTATATTACACTGAATTAACGTCATGTGAACACTTTTAGGAATTATATAAACAAGTTAGCGGCAAGGGTCGAAACGATAAATAACAAACCTTTAATAAAAATATAAATGGGATTATTTACATCAAAATGGAAGCATACTAA